>JAQWCW010000036.1 GCA_028705775.1 Eubacteriales bacterium | reverse complement strand
CTGACTAAAGCGGATTTATTTTCACGTTTGCTTGCAAAACAACGCGGTCTTCTGTATAATAGATTAAATAAAGACGGTTAACCCGCCTTTATTCATTACACTATCAAGACAACTTGCAAAGCGTGAAAGGAGCGCCAAACGTTTATGGCAAAGATTTACCAGGAGCCGTCTCATACGTTCAGCGAGTATCTTCTCATCCCTGGATATTCCTCCGCAGATTGCATTCCCACCAACGTGAGCCTTCGCACGCCGCTATGCAAATTCAAAAAAGGCGAGGAATCGCCCATAACGCTGAACATTCCGCTCGTAAGCGCCATAATGCAGTCCGTTTCGGATGATAAAATGGCCATCGCTCTTGCGAAAGAAGGCGGAATTTCTTTTATCTACGGCTCGCAGTCAATCGAGAATGAAGCGGCTATGGTCGCAAGGGTCAAAAGCTATAAGGCAGGCTTTGTGCGCTCCGATTCCAACATCCGCCCCGACGCGTCGCTTGCCGACGTGCTTGCGCTCAAGGCGGCGACAAACCACAGCACCGTTGCAGTTACCGAGGACGGAACGCCCAACGGAAAGCTGCTCGGAATCGTTACCGGACGCGATTACCGCGTAAGCCGCATGGACGTATCCGAAAAGGTAAGCTCCTTCATGACCCCGTTTGAGAAGCTTATTGTTGCCGAGGAGGGCGTAACGCTCAAGAAGGCAAACGATATTATCTGGGACAACAAGCTCAATTCCCTGCCGATTATCGACAAGAATCAGCACCTGTGCTATATGGTTTTTCGCAAGGACTATTCCGAGCATAAGGCGAATCCGCTTGAGCTGCTTGACGCAAACAAGCGCTACATGGTCGGCGCAGGAATCAATACCCGCGATTATGAGGAGCGCATTCCCGCGCTCGTCGCCGCGGGAGCCGACGCGCTTTGCATAGACTCCTCCGAGGGATATTCCGAATGGCAGCGCCGCACGCTTAAATGGACGCGCGAAAAATACGGCGACAGCGTAAAGGTCGGCGCAGGCAACGTTGTTGACGCGGAGGGCTTCCGCTTCCTCGCGGACGCCGGAGCGGACTTTGTCAAAATCGGAATCGGCGGCGGAAGCATTTGCATAACCCGCGAGCAGAAGGGCATTGGCCGCGGACAAGCCACTGCTGTAATCGAGGTTTCCAAGGAGCGCGACAAGTATTTTGAGGAAACGGGAGTTTACATTCCCCTCTGCTCCGACGGCGGAATCGTTCACGACTACCATATGACGCTCGCGCTTGCTATGGGCGCGGACTTCATGATGCTCGGCCGCTATTTCAGCCGCTTTGACGAAAGCCCGACAAACAAGCTGGTTATCGGCGGAAGCTACGTCAAGGAATACTGGGGCGAGGGCAGCAACCGCGCGCGCAACTGGCAGCGCTATGACATGGGCGGCGCGAGCAAGCTCAGCTTTGAGGAGGGCGTTGACAGCTATGTTCCTTATGCAGGGCCTCTCAAGGACAATGTGACCCTCTCGCTCAACAAGGTTCGCTCAACGATGTGCAACTGCGGCTGTCTGAGCATTTCGGAGCTTCAGCACAACGCGAGAATTACCCTAGTCAGCGCGACGAGCATTGTCGAGGGTGGCGCTCACGACGTTATCCTCAAGGAAAACCGCGGCGCAATCAAGTAAGCAAAACAGAGCTTGCACAAAGCAATAACCGGAATAAACAAAGGGACTGCCGCACAAGTCCCGCGAGAAAAAACAAAAACAGCTGCCGGATTCAACGGATTGGCAGCTGTTTTTGTGTATTGGTTTATTTATCGAAGCATAAGCTTCTTGCGCAGCCCTGAGCATTCCTCATTACGGAATGCCAACCTTACGTTATTTCACAATCTCCATCGCCTGCTTGATTATTTCCGGCGAGGCGAATAGTATGAAACGCGCCTTGCCCTCCGACTCCGCATAATCAAACTTGTACTGGAGATAGCTCTCCCCCTGAGAGGCATTAATCGCCTCGCACAGAAGGTCGCTTTTACGCTTAGCCTCGTCGGCGGGCGCATACAAATCAATGATGGAGCAGATTTGCAGCGTTCCCCTGACGTCCGTATTCACACCGTCTATAAAATCCAGCACCGCCTGTTTTTGCTCGTTTGCCATGTCCTTCGACGCTTCTCCCGATTCCATAAATCTTTCTATGTCCTTTTCCGTAAAGCGCCATTGACCGCCGATTTTTCTACCCATGAGGATGCCCGAACGCAAATGATTGCGAATCGTGCGCGTGGTCAGGGATGTCATTTTAGCGATTTCCTCAACCGTGTACAGCTTTTCCAGTTCCGGCATAATGATTTCCTCCTTACATCCTGTTTTCCGACGGATACTTTGTCCGCATATTCATATTATCACACTCGTTTTCATATGTCATCATTCTTTTTCTTCTGTTTTCACTTCTTTTCCTATGTTCGATTTCTGCCGATATCGGTAACGTAAGAGTCAACGGAGCTATCCGACGTTTTTGATGTTTTGAAACGTCAGGTTCACCGGTAAGGCAAGCAATGTTTTCACAATACGCCGCTCTCGCTGAAGGAATGAACGAAACTGACGATGAATATTCGCTAAAACTTCGCGGTTCATACGGCGAGGGGCTGTTGCAAATCTTTGCTTATGCAGCAGCCCGTTTTTCGCATATAAAAACTGCCGCCGTAAAAACGGCGGCAGCTTGATTCGTAAGGCTGAGGCTTACTTTATCTCAAGTACAACGGGCTTGGTTCCGGAAAGCTCAAGGCTGTACGTGTCGGGCTGGCACTGACCGATATAAAGCGTATAGCTTGAAGCGTCCTTGACCCATTTGCCGTCGTTATCAGCGGCAAGTAGCGCCTTTTCAGCCATAGGCATTGTAATCGTCGCGGTTTCCCCCGCCTTTACCGCTACCCTGCCGAAAGCGCAGAGAGAGGGATTCGCCGGCGCAAGAGCGCTTCCGTTCTGCTTTACATAAACCTCAACGACGCACTCGCCGTCGCGCTCGCCGATATTCCTGACATCCGCCTGAACCTCGCCGGCAACATAGGACGCGCCGGTAACCTCAAAGCGGGTATAGGAAAGACCGAAGCCGAACGGGAAAAGCGGCTTGCCCTGATAATAGCGGTAGGTGCGGCCCTTGCGCATTGCATAATCGGCAAAATCGGGCAAATCATCAACACTGCGGTAGAAGGTAAGCGGAAGTCTGCCGGAGAAATCGCGGCGGCCGTAGATTAAATCGCACAGCGCGCGTCCGCCCGCCTGACCAGGATACCAAGCCTCGATAACCGCGTTGCCCTCGCTTACGTTAAGAGACGAGCCGGAGCAGACAACCGTTATAACAGGCTTGCCGACGGCGACTATGCTGTCAAGCAGCAGCTTCTGGTCGCCCGGAAGCTCCAAATCCTTCTTATCGCCGGAGAAATACTGGTTTCCGGTGTCGCCTTCCTCGCCCTCAAGCGTTGCGTCAAGCCCGAGGCAGAGAACGGTAACATCAGCTATCTTCGCGTGGGAAACAGCTTCCGCGATTCGGTCATGCTTGAGCCCGAGATTGCTGACCCTGTCCTTGAAAAGATGGCAGCCCTCGGAATAAAGCACGCGGGTGCCTTCGGGCGCGCCCTGACGGATGCCCTCAAGCAGGGTTATATAGCGCGAGGAGGTGCCGTTATAATTACCCTCAAGCGCGGGAACGGAGTTCGCGTTAGGGCCGATAACCGCAATCGTTTTTGCGCAGCAGCCGCAAATCGGCAGTACGCCGTCGTTCTTGAGAAGCACCATTGACTTTACAGCCGCTTCATACGCAAGCTCGTTATGCTCGTCGGTATCGTTTTCAAGCGGGGAAATCGCATCCCACTCCGAATCCTGACCTAGCAGCCCGAGGCGATAGCGCGTAGCGAAAAGGCGCTCGCAGGCGCGGGTTATGGTTTCATCGCTCACAAGCCCGTCCTTGACCGCCTGCATCATATGCAGATAGGTATTGCCGCAGTTAAGGTCGCAGCCGTGATTAATCGCCATAGCCGCGGATTCGGGCGCGGTATCCGTAACATGATGATGCTCGTGGAAATCCCTTACCGCCCAGCAATCGCTGACGACATGACCTTCAAAGCCCCATTCGCCGCGCAGAGTATCAACGAGCAGCTTCTGGCTTCCGCAGGCAGGCTCGCCGTTTACGCGGTTATACGCGCCCATTACGGATTCAACGTCCGCGTCGCGCACGAGCATTTCAAACGCATAAAGATAGGTTTCAGCGATATCTTTTTTGTCGGCACCCGCGTCGAATTCATGGCGGATTGCCTCAGGGCCGGAATGAACGGCGAAATGCTTTGCGCAGGCTGCGCTTTTCAGGAATTTGCCGCTGCCCTGCAAGCCCTCAACATAAGCTACGCCGAGCTTGCCGGTGAGATACGGGTCCTCGCCATAGGTTTCATGGCCGCGTCCCCAGCGCGGGTCGCGGAAAATATTCACGTTCGGGCTCCAGAAGGTCAGCCCCTTGTATATATCGCGGTCGCCCTCCGCGCTCGCCTCATTGTACTTGGCTCTGCCCTCGGTCGAAACCGTGTCCGCAATTTTATAATGGAAAGCGTCGTCAAAAATGGCGGCAAGCCCGATAGCCTGCGGGAAAACGGTAGCCGTTCCTGCGCGTGCTACTCCGTGAAGCGCTTCATTCCACCAGTTGTAGGCGGGAATTCCGAGACGGTCAATGGCGGGAGCGTCATATTTAAGCTGCTCCGCCTTCTCCTCCAATGACATTTTGGCAACAAGCTGCTTAGCCTTAATCAAGGCTTCCGCGTGCGTCATCATACTTTTTCTACTCCATTCGTTTAGTCCGTCTGGCGGCGGATAAGTAATTAACAAACCTGAATTCTCATTTCTACACGCGAATTCTTTTTCCTTCACGGTATATGCAAGAAGCAATTTTCAACAAGTTATCCGCAAGAAATGAACAGGAATTGCGCCTATCGCTATGCTCCCGATATATGCTACAATATGAAGGCACACAGGAATCAGTTTTCGGAGGAATACGCGCAATGATGTTTGGATTTGACGACAGCTTCGCTATGCTCGACGTAACGCCCGTTGAGAATTTTTTTATAAACGAATACCTGCCCGACGCTAAGGGCGACTATGTAAAGGTATACCTCTACGGGCTTATGCACTCGTATCACGCGACGGAATCAATGTCCCTAAAGCAGATGGCGTTTGACCTTTCAATAGGCGAAAGCGATATCGAAAGCGCGTTCAGATATTGGGAGCGCAGGCATCTGGTAAAGCGCGTCAAGGACAATCCTCCCGAATACCGGTATCTTAACTCAAAGCAGCAGATGATGCTTCGCCAGAACGAATCCGAAGACCAGCGCAAGTATCAGCTTTTTGCCGAGGAGCTTTACGCCGCATTCGGCGACAGGCGCAGGCTTGACGGAAAGGAATGCGCGCTCGCCTACGAATGGGTTGAGGATTTGGGGCTTAAACAGGAGGTTGTGCTGATGCTTATAAATCAGCTCATCCTGACAAAAGGCCCGCAGTTCTCATTCCGCGCCGCGCAAAAAGACGCTTTGCAGCTTGTTGACGAGGGCGTTAACACGATTGAGGACGCCGAGGAGGTTCTTTCCCGCTCCAAATCCATATTTGAGGGAACGAAAGCCGTATTGCGCAGGCTGGGAAAGCGCCACAGCCCTAGCGACGATGAAATGTCGCTGTATAAAAAGTGGCTCTACACATGGAATTTCACGCCGGACGCAGTTCTTGAAGCGTGCCGCGAAACGACAAAGGGCACGCCGTCAATGGCATACCTCGACGGAATTTTGCAGGGAATTTACCGTAGGAGCGGCTCGATGGGAATACGCTCAAAGGCGGAAATGGACAAAACGATAAGCAACGAAAAATCAAAATACGACGGTTTGAGAAAGTTGCTGCACGTTCTTGGCGCAGACACGACGCGTCCTACCGAAGCCATTGACGAAATGTACAAGGAAATGCTCGCCCTGCTGCCGGAGGAAGCGCTTCTCAAGGTCGCGCAGCAGACGGCGCGCTACGGCGGGCGGCTTATGGAGCTTGAGCAGACCGTCAAATACCTTGCGTCAAAAGGCATTCACGACAACGCGGGCGTTACCGCATATTACGCGGAGCATTACGCGATGATGCAGAAAACGGCGGAGCTTCTCGGAAAAATGGGACTGGGCGCGCGCCCGAGCGCAAGGCAGACGCAGAGCGTAAAAGCGCTTATCGACTCCGGCGTCAGCGACGAAAGGCTTGCGGAGGCGGCGGAGCTTTCCGTGGGAAAGAGCGAGCCGTTCCAGTATTTCCTCAAGGTTGTGCAAAACGCGAGGGAAAAGCCCGAATACTCCCACGCCGCGAAGGCAGAGGACGCTTCCCCGCAATATAAAAAAACAGGAAAAACGCCGCGCGAGGCGAACTATATCCAGCGCAGCTATACCGAGGAGGAGCTTTCATCCTTTGCAAAAGAGCTGCTGAAGGAGGCGCAGGAAATTGAAATCGAAGAATGATATACTGCGCGAGCTGCTGTCCGACTATCAGCGCAGGCAGGAGGCGGACAGGCAGGAGGACGAAATAAGGCTGCAAAACGCAATCGGCAAATGCCCCGAAATCGGAATTCTCCAGGAGAGAAAGCGCGACATTATTATGGACAACGTCAGGCGCGCGACCTTCGGGGAAAAAACGGACGAGAGCATAACCGAAAAGATGGCGGCGCTTATCGCGCGCGTGAAGGAGCTGCTTAAAACAAACGGCTTTCCGGAGGACTATCTCCAGCCCGTATACGAGTGCGACAAATGCCGCGATACAGGCTATATAGGCGACGGAATACAGGAGATGTGCCAATGCCTCAAGAAGCGCTTATACGAGGATTACGGACGCGAAATGGGGCTTTGCGAAAGGCAGAAGCAGACCTTTCAGACCTTTTCGCTTTCCGTGTTTCCGCAGGAGGTTATTCCCGACGCGGGAGTATCGCAGAGGGCGCTTATGCAGGTTATAAAGAAGCGCTGCGAAAAGTTTGCGGACGATTTTCCCGAAACGCAGACGGACAATCTGCTGCTCTACGGCGCGTCGGGTCTGGGCAAAACCTTTCTAATGCACGCAATAGCGCACAGGGTTATTGAGCGCGGCTATTCCGTGCTGATAATCTCCGCATACAGGATGTTCGAGCTGATGCGCAGGGCGCACAGGGACGGCGACGACGCGGGGCTTCAGCCGCTGTTTGACGCTGAGCTTTTGCTTATTGACGACCTCGGAACAGAGCCGATGATGGAGAACATAACGGTAATCCAGCTGTTCAACCTGCTCAACGAGCGCGCGGTAAGGCGGCTGCACACGGCGGTATGCACGAACCTGACGCCCAAGGAATTGCAGGAAAGATACACGGAGCGCGTAACCAGCCGCCTGCTTGACAGGCAAAGCACAATGCAGCTTTACTTCGCGGGCAGGGATATAAGGCTCAGCGAAAGATGAGGAGGAAGAAAAATGGCGCATATTTGGCATGACATCAACCCGAAAAGGATTTCACATAACAATTTTATTGCCGTAATCGAAATTTCCAAGGGCGGCAAGAATAAATACGAGCTTGATAAGGAAACGGGTATGCTGAAGCTCGACAGGGTGCTTTACACCTCTACTCACTATCCGGCGAACTACGGCTTCATTCCGCGCACGCTCTCTGAGGACGGCGACCCGCTCGACGTGCTTGTGCTTTGCCAAGAGCCAATCCAGCCGATGACGCTTGTTGAATGCCGCCCAATCGGAATGATAACGATGATAGACTCCGAAAGCTGCGACGAAAAGATTATTGCCGTGTCGCTCGGTGACCCAAGCATGGCTGACTATACGGAAATGGAGCAGCTGCCCAGCCACACCTGCGGCGAAATTTCGCATTTCTTTGAAGTATACAAGGGGCTTGAGGGCAAGCATACAGAGGTTCAGCCCGCCGTGGGGCGCAAGGACGCTGAGGCCTGCATTCTCAAAAGCATGATGGCATACGCCGAAAAGTTCTTGATTTGCGACAGCGCAATCTCCGTATTGAAAAAGTAATTATGGAGATTATCGAGGCGGCGGGCGACGATACCGCGCTTATAAAAACAGCGGGAGAAATTCACAGCATTTCGTGGAGGGACTCGCACAAAGCCTTCTGCACGCCTGAATTTCTTGATTTGCACTCCCCCGAAAGGCAGACGGAGTATATTTCAGGCGAGATTAAGGCGGGAAAAAGGCTGTTCATATGTCTTTCGGACGGCAAGGCAGTAGGAATAGTCACCGTTTTCGGCAGCATGATTGAAAACCTGTATGTACTTCCCGAATATCAGCGCAAGGGCTTCGGCACGGCGCTTCTTCTCTTTGCCGCAGATAAATGCAAAAGCAGCGCGACGCTCTGGGTGCTTGAAAACAATAAGGAAGCGCAAGCGCTGTACGCCCGCAAGGGCTTTTTGCCGACGGGCAATAGAAACGCGATTACCGAAACCCTTGACGAAATCGAAATGGCGCAGATTTCTTAACAGGCAGAGTCTAAAGCGGCTCACGCAGCTTGAGTAATCCGGCATACCGGACAAAAAATTCACGTCTTTCCTTAATTCAACACAAAACGAAGTTTATGTTGTTCCATTTAGCCCTCCCTGACTGTATCATGAAACCATCAGCTGCGGCAGATGCGCACTGCACCGGCTGAGATAATGATTAGGAGGGTTTTTATGAACACGGATAAGATTTATGCAGAGGCGATAGCCAGCGAATACGCGCCCAAAAACACTTCAAAGGTAGTCGCGCTGAAGAAGCTCGACAGGAAAGCAAAGAGCAAGGCGGAAATCTTCGCCTTTTCGTTCGGAGTCGTCATGGCGCTCCTGCTCGGCGTAGGAATGTGCCTTACAATGAACGTAATCGGAAGCGGAACGACGCTTTCAATGGCGGCGGGAATCGTGATTGGTGTTATCGGCATCGTCGGAGCGGGTCTTAACTATCCCATCTACACAAGGCTGCTTTCCGCAGGGAAGCAGAAGTACGCTTTTGAGATTATACAGCTCGCAAAGGAAATCAGCCAGTCGGCGGAATGAAAGAAAGGGGGCAGTATTGAATGAACAAGTCTGAAAGCAAGTATTTCAATACTGCCCTTTTAATGGACGAGGCTTTGCTTTCGCTTCTTGAGAAAAAGGACTTTGAGTTCATAACCATCAAGGAAATCTGCGAAAAAGCCGGAGTCAACCGCTCCACCTTCTATCTGCATTACGAAACGCCGAACGATTTGCTGGCGGAATGCCTCGAGTATGTCAACAAGCAGTTCCTCAGTTCCTTCCCGCAAAAGCCGGACAGCTTCATTTCGGGAATTGACAGAGTGCCGCTTTCCGAGCTTGTGCTTGTCAATTCCGAAATGCTGACGCCTTATCTCTCCTTTATAAAACAACACATAGCGGTATTCAAGGCGATATACAAAAACCCCGCAAGTATGCAGGCGAACGAGCAGTTCAGCAACATTTCGGAGTACGTTCTGCGCCCGATTATGAAGCGCTTCGGCGTTCCCGAAAGCGAGCGCAATTACTGGATTACCTTCTTTATTCACGGCTGCATGGCTATCATAAATGAGTGGCTGAGCGGCGGCTGTAAGGAATCCATCGACGAAATCGCAGCGATTATTCTTCATTGCGTCAGACCAGAAAACGGGCTTCAGGGCGACAGCTACAAGGAGTAAAACCTTATGACAGATAAGCTGCAAAGGCTCATAGGCGCATGGAAAAGGGATTACCGGCTAAGCACAATCCTCTCCTCCGCCGTTTCAGCGCTCGTAAACATCGCTTTTGCGCTTTTCAGCGGCGCTTTGGGAATCATGTATCGCTCGCTTTGGCACGGCTCAATCTGCGTGTACTATCTGCTTTTAGCGGGAGTAAGGGCAATCCTCGTCAGCGAGCAAAGGAAAGAAACAGACAGCGGGCAGAAGGCGGAAAAAGCGCGCCGCACGAAGGTATACACCCGTACTCACATGCTGCTTCTGCTTATGGACATCTCCCTGATTGCTCCGATTGCGGTTATGGTTCTCGGCGAAAGAAGCTTTGCATACGGACTGATACCCGCTATTGGAATGGCTGCATACACCGCATACCGGATTACAATGGCGATAATCCATTTCCGCAAATCCTCAAAGAGCGGAAACCTGTTCGTTTCGGAGCTAAGAATGATAAACCTGACTGATGCGCTCGTCGCCCTCTTGACGCTGCAAAACACGCTGATTATCGCAAGCAACGGAATGGACGGCAAAATGCAGACTCTTTCCGCATGGACGAGCGCAGGCGTATATGCCGTAATCATCGCAATAACCATTCGCTCATTCCTGAAAGCAAAGAAATAGGCATAACGCCCATTTTCCCAAGCAGGCATAAAATCAGCCCGCCGCTTCATTTCGATGCGGCGGGCTGAAACGATTATAATGTTTCTTTACGGGCGATTTAAATTACTTAGCGTCACGCCTTTTCAGAGAATTACATATCGTCTTCCATCAGGGACATTTTGACCTTCTGATTAATCTTCTGGATGAACTCGTCAAGCGTAATCTGCTTGTTGGAGTACTGGTCCATGAAGGCGTAGAAATCATCGGACGTATAAACGATACTCTGCTCCGCAATATACGCCTTCTTCATGTCGCTCTGGTATCTCTCTATGGACTCGGCGGAAATCTGATAGCGGGACTTCTCGAAATCATTCGCAAGATAGTCGGTGAAGTAGTCAAGGTCCTGCTGAATCCATTCCTTGTCCTCATCGCTCGCCGTCTTGAGCTGCTCCTGAAGCTGAGCTATGTAATCGACATACCACTTGCGGTTCTGCTCGAAATACGGGTTCTCAACAGGGACATTGTTTTCAGGAGTAAGGGTGTAGAGATTCTCGGCGATGATGTTCTTCACATACTCGGCAAGGAATTTCGCGGCAAGCTCCTTGTTGGGAGAAGCGGGATTAACCACCATAACGTTAAGGTTCATGGGATATGAAGGCGCTTCGCCGCTTACCATTGAGATGTCAAAAGGCGTTACGCTGTTGGTCGCGGTGTAGTAATCGGCGTAAATCTGCAAAAGGCTGGCCTGGCTCATAAGGATGATAGGGGTAAAGCGGGCGGAAGGATATTCGCCGTCGCCGTTGCCGCTGTAAATTTCTTCCCAGTTGATTTCATAGTTGAGACCCTTGTTTACAAGCTTCTGATACGCGATTTCCTTCTTCTGAATCAGGGTGCGGAAAAGCTCGGTATCAAAGTCAAGCACCATGTTATGGGACTGGTAATAGTCTACATAAGCGCTGATAAGCTTGTTCGTAACTTCCCTCTCGGTATAGGTTTCAACAATCGGGGAGTATTCGGGATGCTCGTCCGCCAGATTATCGCACCAGTTGATGATAAAGTCGAACAGACCTTCCCAAGTGGTGGGCAAATCGGCAGCGGTAAGTCCGGCAGCCTCAAGCGCCTCGGCGTTATAGGAGAATGCCTGAACATTGCCGGTATAGGAGCTGGTAGGAACTCCGACAACCTTGCCGTCGCGCATGAGATAATCCCTATAGATGGGATAGAGTCCGGAAATGAAGGAGGTTATATCCGAATTGGCGCTCATGTCATAGGCATAGCCTTTGTCAATAAGAGCGGACAGACCGGAATAGCCGGTAGAGAGCATATAGATATCAATTACATTCTGCGAGCCGGTCATGCTCTGAACAACTTCCTCGGCGGTGGAATAATACGCGTCGGGGAAAAGAAGCGGAACATTTCCGATAGCCTTAGCCGCCTTGATGCTCGGGTCGTCCGCCCAGCCGCCGCTGATGGACAGCGCGCTTTCGGGCATCTGGCTCGGGTCGGTGGAGCGGATAAAGAGGTTGGCATAATTGCTGACAGAGGAGTAAATGGCATAGTCTTTTCCGAGCATTACGCCCAAAGCGCTGTTATTGCCGTAAGCGCCCGAAACGTAGTTGACCTTGGTCGCGGAAGCGTCCTTGGGGCTGATGCCGTAAACGATGCCGCCGCCGACGCAGTAGATAAGGTCGGTACTGTCATCGTACACAAAATAGCCGAGATTATCCGCGGGCATTTTACCGATTTCAGCCGTTTCTCCGGATTCAAGATTGACGGTCATAAGCGTAGGAGCGATTATTTCGCCTTCCTTGACTTCCTGATTGTAATCCATCTGGAGAGCAAACATCGTTTCTTCATCATAAGGGAATATCGAGCGGATGTTTTCGAGGTCATAGGTCTTTACAAGGTCGCCGCTCTCAATATCAAAGGAAGAAACCACGGTTTCATTGCCCATTGAAAGACCGTACAGCTTGCCGGATTCAACGAACGTGCAGTAGAAACCGGGCATCCATGAGTAATCCCCGTCTTCAACCATAAGGCTTGAGAAGTCAAGGGTGGTCACCTTCTGGAGCTTCGCGACTTCATTTCCGCTTTCGGGAATCACGCAAAGCGCGCCGTTATCGGTATTGATTCCGTAAAGCTTACCCTCAAAAAAGATGATTCTCTGAGGACGAAGCTCGTTGTACAGCTCGCTTTCTTCATCGCTCATCTCGCCGTCCGTAATGGTCGCATAACGGGTATGACTTGCAGCGCCAGCAGTATACTTTTCAATGGCTGAATAGTATACGCCTTCTTCGTTACTTCCGGAATGCAGCGCATATACGTTCGTTCCGTCGCCAGTGAACGTATCAACGTACGCATAGGTTTCTTTCGTTTCATCGACAACCGGAATATCCAAATCTGTCGAGGCGGCGAAAGCGCCGGGTACAAACAGCGCCAAAGCAAGAAGAATGCTGAGCGCCGAAGATAAGATACCGCGTAATGACTTATTCATCAATCAAACCTCCTGTCAGAGCCGGTGGTTTTCCGGTCTCATAATAAAGAAACGAGCAAGGTTAACGCTTTCTTCCATACCTTCAAAAAATTATTGCTTTATATAAAACTCCATTACTTCTTGCGGATTCTTTATTATAGCTTTATAATAGTAGAAAGCGATTAGAGAGGAGCCCTGCAATGAAAGCAAATTACGAGCTGCTGAAAAAGCAGCTTGCCGCCCTTATTGCAGACGAGCGCAAAGCGCTCCCCGCTATGGCAAACGCCTCGGCGCTTCTGTTTTCGGGCGTTCACGCCGTAAGCTGGGCAGGCTTCTATCTTGCAGAGGGCAACAGGCTGCTTTTAGGCCCGTTTCAGGGTAAGCCCGCCTGCGTGTCAATCGCTTTCGGGAAGGGCGTATGCGGGCTTGCGGCACAAAAGCGCAAAAGCGTCATCGTCGGCAATGTGCATAAGTTTCCCGGGCATATCGCCTGCGACGCGGAATCAAAGAGCGAAATTGTAATTCCGGTTATTCAGCGCGGGACGCTCGTCGGCGTTCTCGATTTGGACAGCGACAGGTACGATTCCTTTGATGAAGGCGACAGGCTCGGGCTTGAAGGCTTGGTTGAGGTATTGGCTGAAAAGACGGACTTTACAGGACTAACGGAGGTTTAAGCTTGAAAAGATTGTTTTGTTGTTTACTGATATTGCTTCTTTCGGTAACTTTATGTTCTTGCGGCAGTAAAAAGAGCGCTCCGGAAGCAACCGAATCCCCGCTTGAGGCGTATCAGCTGCTCAAGGTGCCTATGTCCGCTCCTGCGGAGGCGGAAAAAGCCGATTACTCCGCTCAGGGCGGCACGATTGCTCAGATTACCTTTGTTTACGACGGTTTTAGCTTTGTTTACCGCGGCGGAAAAACCGTCGATTTCACCTCCGGCGTATATGAAAAGGCGCTCTCGACGAAATACGTTGAAGCCCTGAGCGATAACGAAAGCGAAACAATCCGGCTTTCGATTACGGTTACGGAAAGCGGCAACTTCCTTATAGAATGGACGGCGGGCGATTACGGCTTCAGCCTCTACTCCCCCGACAAAATTCTTGAGGAGCAGATACTGAGCATGGCAGAGTCGCTGGCGCTCAAGACTTGGCGGCTTGAAAAAGCCGAAACGCGCTGAGAAACAAACCGCCGACAAGCGGCACGAAAGGACGAATATATGAAAAGCATCAGAATGCACGCTTACGTTAACGACAGCGACGAGGCTGCCCTGTTCTATGAAAAGGCGTTCGGCATTGAGATAAGCCGAAGCGCTGTCAACGATGACGGGACTTATTCCCTTTGCGAGTTCGATTTCGGAAACGCAGTGTTCTCAATAGCCGAAGCGAACCACGAAACCGACAGAGGCGACAAAATGCAGTTCTGCATTCAATACGGCGCAGACGAAAAGACTGCGCTCAAAAAAGCGTATGAAACGCTCAGCGAAAGCGCCGACATCGATTATCCGCTCGAAAAGCGCGATTTCAGTACTATGGCGGCAAGCCTTACCGATAAATACGGCATAAGGTGGCTGTTGTATATTTAAGGGATAGCTCGGGCAGTCAAGCCAGTTATTCAGCTACGGCGACAATCCCTCAGGCGCTGCGCGCCGGCTCCCTTATGTAAAGAAGCCTATAATAACAAAGCAGTCTGCTCGCGCAGGCTGCTTTGCTGTCCGGGTAGTTTTTGCCGATATTTCGGCAGCTCTATAAAGCGTCTTTCGCAAAGCGCAGAAACGGAAGGAACAGCGGTTTACTTTTCGGTATATAACCGTTCCTTCCGCCCTGCAACCGACATAAGCGACAGCCGGTTTTCAACAAGCCGCAGGCTTTGCTTTGCGGCTTTTAACCGTTAACTCCCTTTGCCTTGGTCATTATCGCTTCCATCTGCGACTGAGCCTGAACAAAGGTGACTGAGCCATCCTTTATCTTGCCGTAAAGCGCCTCGATTTCGCTGCCGAGCGCGCTGTCCGCAGTTACGGTGACATCGCTGACAGCCGAATCCGCTTCCTTGACGCGGCTTACGACCATTTCCTCGACGCGCGACGTCAAATCGCCTTTATACTGGGCGTCAAACTCGACTGCGGCAATCGCTTGGTCGCCCAATACAACAACGTAAGCGGAGCTTACCTCGCTGAGCTTTTCAACCTCTGTCCGCGCGTCGTCGCTCGCCGCAAGCGCGCTTTCAATGGTGTCCGCCGTTGCGCCCGCGCTCACTCCCGCATCATCCGTTACGGTCGGGGCTTCCGTTTGCGGCATAGGGCTGTTCGTAGCCATCAGGGTATCCGTAGGCAGCATGGACGAGGTTGCGCCGCCCTCCGTGGTGGCGTCCGCAGTTCCGCCCGCGCAGCCTGCCAGCAGCATAACGCACAGAAGCATCATCACCCCGAAAAGCGCGCTCCGTTTATGCCCTTGCAGCAGCGCCGCCTTATCCTTAAGCGTCCTTTTCATAGAATTATCGCCTCCTCGCGGCTATTTTGCTCGCGGGAAGGCGATTTGATGTATTGGGAAAAACGAGGCGGGAAAAGAACCGCAGGCTCTACTCGTACAGCGTATTGCCGCCGATAAACTCCCGCAATATGGATATCGGCGGGATTTCGCTGGCGGTTTCTTCCGGAGCAAGCACAAAATAGTTAAGCGTTTTTATCAGCCGGCGCGCAACAACATAGTACGGCGAGGCGGGCGGAACAGCCTCAAGCAGCGGATATGCCGCTCTTTTGAGAAAAGGCAGCTCGTAATGCAGGGCGGTATTGTTAAAAACGTCCGCATTTTCCTGATACGGGAAAATCCACTTATCCTCGCCCGCGCGCACTGAATTCCACATCCTTAGGGTTTCCTCAACGGGCGTATTGCGCGTTCTGCTGTCGCGCACAATCCTGCGCATTAGCCTGACGTCCGTCGTCCTAATCCTGTTATGGTCGTCAAGGTTGAGGCACGTCAGCGCCGAAACAAACAGGCGCGTTATTTTTGCGCCCGAATAGCCCTTGAGCAAATCGGGATTCAGCGCATGGATT
>JAQWCW010000019.1 GCA_028705775.1 Eubacteriales bacterium | reverse complement strand
AACGTGAAAATAAATCCGCTTTAGTCAGAAGAATACTGTATACAGAATGCAGCCCGATTATCGTCAGAGGCAGAATAATATAAAAAGCCGCCTGCCGCACATCAGACTCTTTGGCGCTCAAGACCGCTTCCGCATATGGTTTCGGGCGAAAGACTGCAAAACGCTTACTTGGCTTGATGCGGCAGGCGGTTTCAGAAAAAGGCGCAAGCTTAAAGCTTACTCTTTTTCGATTTCGACGTACGCGATAGCGTCAACGGTGGTGGGAACGATGTTGTTGGCAGCGAAATAATCCATGAAGGAGGTGCTGATATCCTTCCTGATTATCATGCTGCTGCCCGGCATAAGGGCGCGGTCGGAGTAGAGGGAATCATCATCAATGTAGACAATCTTTCCCTCGGCATCAAGCACGGCAAGCACGACGGAGATGCTGTATAGGGGATTCTCGGTGTTGTTGGTTACGGTTGCGTAAATGTAGTTGCGGGTATACCACTTGTCGCCTTCTCCGAGTGAGATTGCAGTTTCAACGGGCAGGCGCAAATCGTGGGTGGAGTTGTCGCTCTTTCCGGCAAGCGTCATCATATAGTCGCTAACGTTTGCAGCTTGACCTTCCGCGATGTCGGAGGACATTCTGACATAGGTGTATTCGCCGGGGGCAAGGTATCTTGCATACGCGTTCATATAATCGACGGATGTGATGGGGTTGCCATCGCCGTCATAGATTTCGAGAACGCCGGAATTGATTTTGATGGGCTTGTCGCCGGAATTCTCGACCTTTGCATATGCATGGCCGTATACGTAGGAGGTGCCGACTACATGGAAATCCTCCTGTACTACGTTTAGCTTGCCGGCAGCGAGAGCAGCGGTAGCCGTTAGCGTCAGGCAGAGCGCCAAGGCGATTGAGAGAAGCTTTTTCATGGTAGTATTCATCCTTTCGTTTCAGATTCAAAACCATTATATCATATTGGTATTTAATATGGAATACAGAAATGCGGACGAGCGTCGGAATGAACATTATGAATATGCGCTGCAAGTGATTGAATATAATCATAAAGATATAATTATATTCTTGTTACGTCCGCCTGTTTTTTCTGTGCTTTTCGTAGACTAATAACTGTATGCATATGGCATAATACCATTATATCCGACGCTTCCGAACAAGTTTTCAAAGCATTGTATCGAAGCGATGAACATATGTTACAAAAATATTAAATATATTACGGGCGAATACCCCGAAAAGCTTAAATTTGTTCGAATGTCGAAAATGGTCGCTTTTTTCTATTGACAAATCAAAAAACGCAAAAAGGCGTTCAATTGTGGATAACTTTCGGTTAGACGTGCAAAACGATGTTGATTCGGGGTCAAAGCGAGCTTTTTTAGAGCTTTCGGGGTGCATGACCTGTGGATAACCCTGTGGATAATGTGGATAAACTAAAACCGTTTCGCTTTCGAAAAAATGGTGATTTCGGTTTTTCGGCTCGGCAAATGAATAAGCGCGTTTGTAACAATTTGCGGAGTGAATATGCATTGATTCTGCTCGAAACACCGATGATTCATGGCTTGAGCGCCGGAAATGCGCATAGAATGGCTCTGCTTGCGAGTATATTCTTCAGTGAGGTGATTTTCTGTGCCGTATCTGAATTCGGGAAGCCGAAGAAGAAAATGCATATTATCCGTTCTTGTTCTCATCTCTGTTTGCTTTGCGGCACTTCTTGTATTCGGAAAGGAAGCGCCGGAAGGCAACGGCGCAGCGCCGGAAATACAAAAAGCCGAGGGAAAGCTTCACGGGCTTACGATAGCCGTTGACGCGGGGCACGGCGGCTATGACGGAGGGGCGCGCGCAAAGGTAAGCGGGATTTGGGAAAAGGAAATCAACCTGTCGGTGGCGCTGCTGCTCAAATCCTCGCTTGAGGATATGGGCGCGGAGGTTGTGATGACCCGCGATTCGGACGAGGATTTGGCTACGGTAAGCGGAAGCGGAAAAAAGCGGAGCGACTTAAGCTCGCGACTTAAAATCGCCGATGAAGCAGGCGCGGCGATGTTCCTGTCGATACATATGAACGAATACAGAAGCGCAAAGGAGAGCGGACCGCAGGTTTTCTTTCGGGCGGGGAGCGAAAGCTCGATGCTGCTGGCTCAGCTGCTTCAGGAAGCGCTTGTAAATAACTTGGAGCCTGAGCGCGTTCGTGTCGCAATGGCAGGCGATTACTATGTCTTGGGGCTTGGGATACCCTCCGTGCTAATAGAATGCGGCTTTATTTCAAATCCGCGCGAGGAGGCGCTGCTTATTTCGCCTGAATATCAGCGGCGGCTTGCCGCGGCGGTTGCAGACGGCGTTGCGGAGTTTGCAAAAAAGCAGGCGCTTTCCTGACATTAACGGGTATATTTATCGTAAAATGCCCGCGCCTTTCCTTTTACGCACAACATATTGGGCAGGTTTAGTATATAAAACAGTATATAGCGCCGATTTGTATTGAATTGTGAGCATTTGAATGCTATAATAATCTTGAGTTTTACAGATACACAAGACAACTCTTTCCACGATTAAAGCACATCGTTTTGAATTGCGGAGGAAAGCAATGAACGGCGAATCAGATTGTACCAAAAATACTTTGACAAACACAGAACGCATAAATATGCGTGAAAGCGGAGTAAATATGCGGGGGGGCGACTGTTGTGAAGGGAAAGCAGCTTATACTCGTCGTTGACGACGTAACCGTCAACAGGCGCATTTTGACCCGCATTCTGAAGGCGGATGGTTTTGATACCGTTGAAGCCGATAACGGAAAAGCGGCGCTGGAAATTCTCCAGAGCGGAAGCAAACCGATAGCGCTTATTCTGCTTGATATCACAATGCCCGTCATGAACGGCTACGAGCTGCTTGAAAAGATGAATTCGCTTGGGCTTCTGCCGATAATTCCGGTAATAGTCACAACGGGCAGCGACGATGAAAACGCGGAGGTGCGCTCGCTTGAGTGCGGGGCGACAGACTTCCTTGTAAAGCCCTATAAGCCAGACATCGTATGCCACCGCGTCCGCAGCATATTAAGGCTCTGCGATAACGCCGCGCTTATCGGCAAGCTTGAAATTGACAGGCTTACGGGTCTTTATTCCCGCGAGTTCTTTTATCGCCATGCTCAGGAAATTCTGGACGCGAATCCGAACGAAAAGTATGATGTTCTTTGCAGCAATATCGTAAATTTCAAGATTATAAACGCAAAATATGGAATACATATCGGCGACGAGCTGCTAAAGAGCATAGCGAAGCATGATATGGAATGCGTCGGTGAAACGGGCGTGTGCGGACGAATCGGCGCGGATACCTTTGTAGCCTTGCGCAGGCGGATTCCGCCGCGCTCACAGGAGGAAATCGGAAAGCAGCACGCCCAGAACTATAAAAACGCGCCAATCAAGAATTTTGTCATGCAGTACGGGCTTTATCCGGTTGACGACAGGAGTATGCCCATTTCCGATATGTGCGACTGCGCCCAGCTCGCTCTTGCGACAATAAAGCACAAATACGGCGTGTATTATGCGGTATACGATGATTCGATGCGCCAAAGCTTTCTGCGCGAGCATCAGCTGAGCGAGCATCTTGAGCAGGCGCTTGCCGAAAAGCAGTTCGTCGTTTACCTCCAGCCGAAGCACGATACGAATACCGCCTGCATAGCGGGCGCAGAGGCGCTTGTAAGATGGGTTCATCCCGAGCTTGGCTTTATTTCGCCGGGCGAATTCATCCCGCTGTTTGAGCGGACGGGCTTTATATCAAAGCTTGACAGATATGTTTGGGAGGAGGTCTGCATTGTTCTCAGCAGGTGGATTAAGGAGGACAAGCCGCTGATTCCGATATCCGTAAACGCCTCCCGCGCCGATTTTGACGAAAGCGACCTTATCGAGTTCATATCGGGGCTTACCGAAAAATACGGAATACCGCCCGAGCTTTTGCATATCGAGGTAACGGAATCCGCTTATACGGACAATCCGAAGAAGATTATATCCGCAATAACCACCCTACGCGATATGGGCTTCCTGATTGAAATGGACGATTTCGGCTCAGGCTATTCGTCGCTCAATATGCTTTCCGAGCTGCCGATTGATATGCTCAAGCTGGATATGCGCTTTGTTCAGAAGGGCAACGACCTTGCGCAGACGAACAACCGCAGCATTCTGGGCTTCATCGTCAGCCTTTCAAAATGGCTTCAGCTACCGACGATTGCCGAGGGCGTTGAAACCGAGGAGGATATGGAGCTTCTGAAATCCATGGGCTGCAATTACATTCAGGGTTATTATTTCGCAAAGCCTATGCCGATAGCCGATTTTGAAGCTTATATGGACAAGTGTATGAGTAAAGCGCCTGCCGAAAGCTCCGCCAAGCATAAAACGCGCCGCGCGCCTGATGACGAAAGCCAGAATGGGAAGCCACTTGTGCTTGTCGCCGAGGATATCGAGGGCAACCGCGAGCTTCTCATAGATATGCTTTCGGACGATTACAGGGTGCTTTCCGCCTGTAACGGGCAGGAGGCGCACGAGGAAATTGCAAAGCATCGCGGCGAGCTGTCCTGCGTGCTTCTTGACCTGCTTATGCCCGTAATGGAAGGTTTTCAGCTTATTGACCTGATGAAAAGCGAAGGAACGCTTGAAGAAATACCTGTTATTATCACCTCCGAGGCGGGGAGGGACGGAGAACTGCGCGCAATTCACCTTGGCGCGGACGGCTTCGTTTCAAAGCCCTATAACGCGGAGGTTGTGGAGTACTATGTGCGCAAGGCAGTAAACGAACGCGAATACCGCCGTATCAAAAAAGCCTCGCACAAGGGGTAAAGCATGATTTGTAAAGCTCGCCCGATTATACGTTCTGTTTTGAAAGCCTTTGCTTTTATTGTTGTTTTCGCTTTGCTGATTACGGCGTCGCTTGCCTGCGCTGCGGGGGAGGACGCGCTGCCGGCGGTTAATAACAAAACGCTCAAAGTCGCATTCTATCCGCTTGACGGCTTTTTTGAGTATGACGAGGCGGGAAACGAAAACGGGTACGGCGTTGAGCTTTTGAGCAAGATTTCCCAGTATACCGGCATTCGCTTCGAGTACGTAAGGTCGGAAAGCTGGGAAGCGACCAAGCAAATGGTTGTGGACGGAATTACTGATTTGCGAATGCCTGCTTCAAAGCCGGTTACGCCGTCCGAAACGCTCTCCTATAACTCCGAAAGCATTATCGACACATATCATGTTATGCTCGCGCTTAAAACCCGCGCCGATTTGTTTTATCTGGACTATAACACAATAAAAACGCTGAAGGTTGCAATTTCGTCAAGCTTCTATAAGGGTACGGCAGTAAAGGAATACTTGAGCGGACTGGGAGTGTCGGAAAACCGGCTCGTGTTCTGCTCCGAATATAACGAATGTCTCCGCAAGCTTGAAAGCGGAGAGGTTGACGCGCTTGTGTCGAACATAATGGATATGAACGACGATATGAAAATGCTTGCGCGCTTCAACAGCATATCCAACTATTTCACAATGAAGATAAATAATCCGATGCTTGCCGAGCTTGACGACGCGCTCCGCCAAATCAAGCTTGACGAGCCGCTCTTCCTTCCGGAGCTTTACGCAAAGTGGTTTCCCGAGCGCACGGTGACTCCGTTTACGATTGAGGAAAGCCGCTATCTGGCGTCGCTTGATTCGCTTACCTTTGCCTTCCGTGAAAACGAAGGCTATCTGTCAAGAAATGAAAACGGCGAATATTTAGGCATATACGTTGAGCAGGCTAAGGAAGTGTGCGAAAAGCTCGGCGTACAATTCCGCGCGGTATCGCTTGACGATTGTCTTGCGGGCAAGGCAAAGGCGGACGTGTACTGCGGCTTTTATTATGACAGGAATTATGCCGAGGAGAGGGGCTATGCGGTAGCCGCTCCGATAGGCAATACGAATTATTACTTCATACAGAAAAAAGAAACGCGCATTGACGAGGACGCCTGCACTGTCGCGGCAATAGATAAGTTTTACTATACAAAAGAATACCTGAAAGCAAAGTTCGGAGAGGACAGGCTTATCTATTTCGATACCTATGAGGAATGCCTTCAGGCTGTCGCGCGTGGGCAGGCGGACGCAACGGTAATCAATAACTATATAGCCGAATACTATCTTGAAATGTATCAGTTCAGCAATCTGAGCGCGCGCCTGATTGGCGAGTACAGCCATCTTTACTGCTTCGCCGCCTCGGACGGAAAGCCGCTGCTCACCTCCGTGCTTTCAAAGGCTGTTTCCTCCATCCACAATGAGGATTTGAACAAGCTGTATATCCGCGGAACCGAGCGCAAGCCGGAGTCTGATTATCTTCTCGCCTTTATATATAAAGAGCCGATTTGGTTTTCCATAACGGTCGGCGGCATTTTCGCGCTTGCAATCGCAATTTCGCTGATGCTCGCCTTCATAAAGGAAAGCAAAAAGCAGAACAAGGCGCTTGAAAAGGCGCTTTCCGCAAAAAGCGAATTCCTTGCAAGAATGAGCCATGATATGAGAACGCCGCTCAACGCCGTTCTCGGCTTCTCGCGGCTTGCGCGAAACGAAATTAATAACGAGGCGTCCGTCAAGGACAGCCTTGATAAAATCGAATCGTCCGGCGAGTATCTGCTTGGGCTTATAAACGATGTTCTGGACGCGTCAAAGCTTGAAAGCGGTAAAACCGAGCTGCGCAGCGAAACCGTGAACAGCCCCGAATTCCTGCGCGGAATTGCAGAGGAAATGAAGGCGCAGGGCAAGCTTCTCGGCGTTACGCTCGCCTGTGACCTTGAAAAGGCAAGCACGGAATATGTAAAGCTTGATAAATTGCGCAATCATCAGATTCTGGCAAACCTTATCGGCAACGCGCTCAAGTTCTCGGAAAAGGGCGGAGTTGTCGAATGGTATTCGGAGGACGAGCCTGTTGACGATACCCATATCATGTTTACAACCACGATAACCGACCACGGCTGCGGAATGAGCGAGGAGTTCATGAAGCATATGTTCGAGCCGTTTACGCAGGAATCGTCAAAGTACGGCGAAACGCGAGAGGGAACGGGGCTTGGGCTTACCATAGTCAAGAAGTTTGTCGAGCTTGCCGGAGGGACAATCGAGGTAAAGAGCAAGGCGGGCGAGGGAACAACCTTCACCGTCCGAATGAAGCGCGAGCTTCCCTCAAAAGAGGAAATTGAGAAGTATATTGAATCAAAAAAGGTTTTGGCAGGCGATACGCTTTCCCTTGACGGCAAGCGAATCCTGCTTTGCGAGGACCATCCGCTGAACCGCGAAATAACCGTCAGAATGCTTGCAAAGGCAGGCGCGGCGGCTGAATGCGCTGAAAACGGCTCAATCGGCGCTCAGATGTTCGAGCGCTCCGCCCGCGGATACTATGACGCGATTCTGATGGACGTGCGTATGCCTGTCATGGACGGGCTGGAGGCTGCAAAAGCAATACGCGCCTCCAATCATGAAAGCGCCGCTGATATACCGATTATCGCCGTAACCGCAAACGCTTACTCGGACGATGTCGAGAACATATTGAAGGCTGGAATGAACGCGCATATTCCAAAGCCCATACAGCCTCGCGAGCTTTACAAGGCTTTGGGCGATTTGATTTCGGCAAAAGGGAGCAAGTCTTAAAATGAAAAGATTGTTTTCCGTGCTTGTTTCGCTTTCTCTGGTTTTGACGGCTCTGCCTGTTATGGGTCTTTCCGAGGGCGGGGCAGCACCGGCGCTCCGCGTCGGCTATATGGATTACAGGGGCTTTGTTGAAAAGCAGTCGGACGGAACTTACTCCGGCTATGGCGCGGAATATCTTGCGGAAGTCGCAAAGTATACCGGCAGCCGCTATGAGTATGTGTACGGCACATGGGCTGAAATAACGGATATGCTCAAAAATAAAGAGCTTGATTTGATATGCATGGCGCAGCGCACAGCTGAGCGCGCGGAAATTTACGACTTTTCCGATTATCCGATAGGTTATACGGAAGGGCTGCTTTACGCCGCGCCGGACTGCGGAATTGCCTTTGAGGATTTTGACAAATTCACAGGTCTGCGCGTCGGAGTTCTCCGCGATAACGCGATACAGAGGCTGTTTGACGAGTATGCCCTTGCAAACGGCTTTTCCTGCGAAATGGTTGAGTATGATTTGGAAAGCGAAATGCTTGCGGCGCTGACGGGCGGCAGCATCGACGCAATGTGCAGCGAGCATCTTGCGAATCATAAAGGGCTTACGCTTCTTGCAAAATTCGGCGCGGACGCTTACTACATCATATCCTATAAGAACAGCCCGTGGATGGAGATGGTTAATTACGCCCTTCGCCGGATAAAAACGAATCCCGATTTTGAGGCTGATTTGTATCATAAGTATTATGACGACAGCGCTGCCGGAACAACGCTCCAGTTTTCGACCGCCGAAAAGGAGTTTATAGCAGAATGCCGCACGCTTCGCATAGGGCTTAACGAGGACAGAGCGCCCTTTGCCAAGTATGACGCTCAAACCGGCACGTTCAGCGGAATCTGCGTTGATATTCTTGATGAAATCTCGCAGAAATCCGGCTTGAAATTCGAGTATATCGTTCAGACTCCTGGCGTTAAGAGCGTCGCTCTTTTGGAAAGCGGAAATTATGACATCATATGCGGAATCGAGCGGGATAATTTTATAACCAACGAGCTTTATGCGTCCACGGACGCTTTTCTGGAAAGCGCCGTTGTTCCGGTAGGCAAATCGGGAAGGGAAATCGACCTTTCCGATAATCTGACTGTCGCAATTCCTGTTTCGTTCCAAGCGCTTGAGAAAAGCCTTGAATCGAACTTTCCGAATCTGAATATCGCCGGCTATACCGTCGGGCGCGACGGTCTTGACTCGGTTCTTCAGGGCAAGACGGACGTTTTTGCGCAGAATACGCATATGCTCAGCCTTATGCTTCAGGAGCCTAAGTATGAAGGCTTGAGCATTCTGCCCGTGCAGCTTATGACGGAGCATACGGCGATGGCGCTTCCGCGAAAGGGAAACGAGCTGCTTCTTTCCGTTCTGAATAAATCAATAGATAATCTTAGTCAGGCAACAATAGGCGCAAGCCTTATCAAACATACTTTCGCCTCGCCCTACAAGTATACCGTCGGCGATATCCTGTATCGCTTCAGAATTCAGTTCGCGATTATCGGCGCGCTTCTTTTTTCCTGCTTTGCCTTGCTTGCGCTTGTGATTGCAACAAAGCACCGCAATGAAAAGCGCATGGAAAGCGTAAATCTTTCGCTGGAGGCGGCGGCTGAAAAGGCTGAAAGCGCAAGCCGCGCAAAATCGCGTTTCCTTGCGCAGATGAGCCATGAAATACGAACGCCGATGAACGCAATAATCGGCTTAACCGGAATTGCAAAAACGGAAATCCATAATCCCGAAAAAATGGACGACTATCTTACGAAGATTGACGGCAGCTCAAAGCTTTTGCTGGGAATCATCAACGATGTGCTTGATATGTCCGCAATCGAGGGCGGCAAGCTTAAAATTGACTCGGCGCCCTTTGACTTCAAGCAGATGCTTACGAATATCACAACCGTTTTCTATCAGCAGGCGAAGCAGAAGAATATCGACTTCCGCGTTCGGCTTTCCGGCGTTACGGAGGAAACGGTTGTCGGCGATGAGCTGCGCGTAAACCAGATACTGATGAACCTGCTCTCCAACGCCGTCAAATTCACGCAGGAGGGCGGAAAGATTGAGCTTACGGCGCTCCAGTCGAGCCGAAGCCATGATAAGGTGCAGTTCCGCTTCTCGGTTTCCGATATGGGCTGCGGAATGAGCGAGGATATGATGTCCCGCCTTTTCCGTCCGTTTGAGCAGGAGTCTGCGTCCACGGCTAGAAAGCACGGCGGCAGCGGGCTCGGGCTTTCGATAACGAAAAATCTTGTCGATATGATGGGCGGTACAATCAGCGCGAAAAGCGCATTGGGCAAGGGAAGCGTTTTTACCGTCGATATTCCCTTCGGAGCGGAAAACGAGCCGCAGGGCGAAAAAATACCCTGCTTTGCAGATATCAAAACGCTGATTGTCGATGATGACGCCGAGTCCTGCGAGTACTGCGGAATTCTGCTTGACCGCCTCGGAGTGCGCCATGAATATGTAACCTCCGGCGAGGCGGCGCTTGAAAAGCTCGGCGAGGCGGAGGACGCAGGCGATTCCTTCAAGCTCTGCATTATCGACTGGCAGATGCCCGATATGAACGGCAGCGAGGTAACTGAGAAAATTCGCGAAATCTACGGCGACGACGCTATGATAATCATAGTTTCCGCTTATGACGCAAGCGAGGTTGAATCGTCGGGCAAAGCGAACCGAGCGGACAGCTTCATAGCCAAGCCGCTTTTCCAGTCAACACTTTTCAACGCGCTTATGCGCATTTCGGACGGCGATTATGCGAGGCTTGAGAGCAGGCAGGCAAAGGACAGCTTTGATTTTTCCGGTAAGCGCGCGCTCGTGGTTGAGGATGTCGAGCTTAACATGGAGGTTGCCGTAACGCTGCTTAACATGGTCGGAATTACCGTTACCTGCGCCCGCGACGGAAAGGAAGCCGTAGACATCTTTGAAAATAACGCGGCGGGGAGCTTTGACTGCATACTGATGGACATCAATATGCCGAATATGAACGGCTATGAAGCGACAAAAGCCATACGCGGCGCGGGGAAAGCGGATTCCATGTCCGTTCCGATATTTGCAATGACGGCAAACGCGTTCTCTGAGGACGTTGCAGCCGCGCTCAACGCGGGTATGAACGGGCATATTGCAAAACCCATTGATTCGCGGGTTTTGTATAAAACGCTCGAAAATGTGCTCAAATAAAGCAGGAATAAGCAGCATGGGCGCGAAAGTATTAAGGCGCTCGCTTGCGAGGCTGCAGGAAAGGAGAACAATCGGTGAACGCTTTATCTGTAATATCGATTGCGCTTGCAACTTCCTTCCTTATAGGCGGCATTTATTGCCTTACGCGTATTCGCAAATCGCAGCTTAATTTATATTCGTTTCTCGTGCTTTCCGCCCTCGGCTGGTGGAATTTTTGCTATGCTTTTTTCTTCAGCGCCGAAACGCAGGCGGCGCTTTGGTTCTGGCATCATCTTGCCGCGATAGGCTGGACGGGCTTTGTGGCTGTAACGGTGTATTATTTCATCGTTCTTACGGGCATTAACGTAAAAATGTCAAAGCCGCTTCCGCAAATCATATTCTGGGGAATTCCGCTTGCAATTCTTGCGTATAACCTGTTCGGCAATACGACAAGCCTTGCCGTCGGCTTTGTAAGAAGCAGCGCGGCGGGGCAATGGACTTATGTAAACACCCCGTCAAATCAGGCGCTCTGGGTGTATCTTACCTATCTCGTTTCGTATTTCGCCTTCGCCTTTTATCTGCTCATGCGCTGGTCGTCCGAGGTGAAGCATCGCCTGAAAAAGCAGCTGGCTATGGGCTTTGTGTTGCTTGACGCGCTTACGATAGTTCTAGGCGCGCTTACCGACGTGCTGCTTCCGCTCACGTCGCCTGTTCTCCCCGCCGTCGCAAGTATCTGCACAAGCGTTTTCGGCGCGGGTTATTTCCTTATAATCATTCGGTTTGACCTGTTCAATGTCAACCGTGTTATCGCTGACCGCGATATAATCGAGCTTACTACGGACGCCGTTATGGTCATAGACGAGGACGGAGAGGTTCTTTACTGCAACAACGCCTGCGCAAAGCTGCTTTCAACGGTAACCTATAAGCTGATAGGCGCAAAGCTTTCCGACTATATCGGGGACGGGCAGTACCGCAAGGCGATTGCCGAGGCGCTGAAAAAAGGCGATTCACTGAACGATACGGAGCTTTCTGTCGGCAGCGAAGGCGCGGAGAAACGCCTCCTGATGTCGGCTTCCATAATACGCGACAAGCAGAAGGACTATCTCGGCACGGTTATCTCCCTTCGCGATATAACCCTTTTGAGCAGGCTTCAGGAGCAGTACAGGCGGCTTGCCTACATTGATACGCTGACAGGGCTTCCTAATCGCCGCAAAACCTTTGAGGTGCTTTCTGAGCTTGCGGAGGCGTATGCGAATACCAAGCGCGACTTTTTTATACTTTACATGGATATAGACCATTTCAAGGATATTAACGACTGCTACGGTCATGACGCGGGCGATGAATTCCTTATGCTGATAGCCGAAAGGCTCAAGCGGGAGATTAAGGGCAGCATACGCTTCCTTGGCCGTTTGAGCGGCGACGAGCTGCTGATGATAGGCGAGGGCGACACGACGGAAAAGAACATAACCGCCTGCGAAAAGTCCATCAAGGAAAGCTTCAAAAAGGAATTCGTCGTTGACTCGCATCATATCATGAGCGGTATATCAATCGGTCACGCGCGGTATTCCGATTATGGAGATATTGATACGATGGTGCATCACGCGGACGAGCGTATGTACGGCGCAAAGCATAAAAATCATACCAGAGCGCAGAAGCGCGTGGCAAAATTGAGGGAAATGAATGAACCGATACAAACTCTCAAAAGCAGGGATTAACGTAAGCGAGGGAATAACCCGCTTTGGCGGCAATGCGGAAAAATACGAGCAGTTTTTGATGAAATTCAAAAGCGATATAAATTTCAGCCTGATGTGCGAGGCGATAGCCAAGGGCGACGCGGCGGCGGCATTTTCATCGGCGCACGCGCTCAAGGGTATCGTCGGAAACCTGAGCCTCGGTAGGCTTTACGACGACCTGTTCCCGCTTGTCGAGCTTTTAAGGCGCGGCAGCCTTGAAAACGCGGGCGAGCTGTTGGCGTCGGTAACGAAGGATTATGAGGATGTAATCGCCGCTTTGACGGTTTAGCAGGCGGGAGTAGCGGGGCAGGAGCTTTATGCTTGCTTATATTGCGGCGGGCGTTTCCCTTCACTCCCAAGCGGCGTATAAACGCGCTTTTGCGTTATATTGCGGCATAAGCGCCTGAAATTGCCGAAAACAGCGCAAACGCTTAGCAAAAAGGGATAATATATATTGACTTTTTCTTCGGCTTGTGTTATCTTTCTTCGGTAAGCCGCTCGAACAGGGCTGCCAAATGCGGTTAAATGCCGCTGCCCGGCTTCGGCGAGATTTTTTAAGGAGGTGCTGCCTGTGTACGCAGTGATTGCTACTGGCGGCAAACAGTACCGTGTTTCCCAGGGCGACGTAATCTATGTGGAAAAGATTGCGCAGGATAATGATTCCACCGTTTCTTTCGATGTTCTCATGCTCGGCGGAGACGAGGGCGTGAAAATCGGAACCCCCAATGTGGACGGCGCTAAGGTCGAGGGAAAGATTGTCGCTCAGGTAAAGGGCGAGAAGATTTATATCGGCAAGTATAAGTCCAAGAAGAATTTTGACCGCAAGACCGGCCATCGTCAGAACTACACGAAAGTTGAAATCACTTCTGTCGTCGGCTGATGATTACTTTTACTTGCTGCCGTGATGAGAACGGGAGAGCGCTCGGCTTTGAGTGCAGCGGGCATTCGGGCTATAAAAGCGCGGGGAGCGATATTGTATGCAGCGCGGTTTCCGTGCTGACGCAAACGCTTGTCAATACCGCCGAGGCTCAGCTTCAAATCGTTATGGATGTAACCGTGGACGATGCAAAAGGCTTCCTTCGGGCGATATTGCCGAAAGCTCTCGATTCCAAGCAGGAAAGCGGCTTTAAGCTGCTTATGGCTTATCTTCTCACCGGCGTAAGGTCTATCGCAGATGAGTATCCAAAGTATGTGCGGTATACCGAATCGATTATCTGAATTTGTAAAGTGGAGGCAGAACGCTATGTTGAAACTCAATCTTCAGCTCTTCGCTCACAAGAAGGGCGTTGGTTCTACCCGTAACGGGCGTGACAGCGAAAGCAAACGCCTTGGACCGAAGCGTCAGGACGGTCAGTTCGTTCTGGCTGGTAACATTCTCGTTCGTCAGCGCGGCACTCATATCCATCCGGGTCTGAATGTCGGCATTGGCAGCGATGACACCCTTTACGCAAAGCAGGACGGAATTGTCCGCTTCGAGCGCCTTGGTCGCGACAAGAAGCAGGTCAGCATCCATCCTGAGACTGCCGAGCAGGCTCTCGCTCAGTAATTAAGCCTAAAATTAACTGCCGCTCAAGGCTTGTCCTTTGAGCGGCTTTTCTCTATGCGCCGGTTTTCGGCGCAGCTTTTCTTTAAATCTGTTTGCGGGTGATTAGCGATGATTGGCGTTTTAATCAATGTCGGTGCGATTATTCTGGGCTCCGCCCTTGGCTGTCTTATCGGCAAGGGCTTTTCGCGGCGCGTTCGGGAAGCAGTCATGTCCGCTTCGGCAATATGCGTTGTCGTAATCGGAATATCCGGCGCGCTTAAAACGAGCGATATAACTATTACGATTATTTCCGTCGTCTTGGGCGCGCTTCTGGGCGGCTTAATCGGAATCGAAAAGCACCTTGACAGCTTGGGCGAATACGCGCAGAAAAGGCTTGCCGGAAACAGCGAAGGCTCAGGCTTTGCAAACGGCTTCGTAACCGCAACGCTCGTTTTCTGCGTCGGCGCTATGGCGATTGTCGGCTCGCTTGACAGCGGAATACGCGGCGATAACTCGACGCTGATTGCAAAATCCGTTCTTGACGGAGTCTGCGCGATGATTTTCGCAGGCTCTATGGGAATAGGCGTTATGCTTTCCGCGCTTGCCGTGCTTGCGTATCAGGGCGCGATTGCGCTTCTGGGTCAGCTGATTGCGCCTATATTCACGCAGGAGCTGATAGCGGAAATGAGCGCTGCCGGAGGGATTATGATAATCGGCGTAGGGCTTAATCTGCTTCAGATTCGCAAAGAAAAGATACCCGTCGGCGATATGCTTCCGGGTATCTTTATGCCCGCGCTCGTTTTGCCTGTCTATAACTGGATTTCATCCCTCGTCGGCTGATTATCTGAAAAACTCGCGAAGGCAGCCGGTATAGCATTGCTTTTTCGGCTGAGGTCTTTCGCATCCGTCGCAGCTGTCGCTGCAGCGCCTTACTGCGGGCGGCGGGCATATAACGGGTCTTTTCGGGATTCTATCGCAGCAGTCGGGCATGGGCAGCTGCGGGTAAAGCGGCAGTTCGGGGCAGCGGGGTCTTGGGGGATTGCAGCCGCAGGCTGTCGCCTCGCATTTTATGGCGAAAAGCTCAGCGCATACGCTTGCGCAAACCTCCGTTTCGCCGTTTTCTATTTCGACTTGCTTGTAAATTCGGAAGCACGGGACTATCGCATATTCCGCGCATTGCGGGAGCGGAATCCTTCCCGCGCAAAGCTTTATACAGGCGGACGCATAGGCGTTTATCGCATACTGACGCCCGTCGCATGAGCAAACACGCAGGCATACCGGCGCTGTGAAGCATACCTCCAAGCCACCGCAACCCTCCGAAATCTCCGCGCGGGCATAGGCGCAGCGGGTTTCGATTGCGCGAAGGGCTGCGGGGCAGCAGCAGCCGTCCGGCAGGACGATGCCGCTTAGCGCTACCGCCGTTTCGTGCGCTCTTACCTCCTGCCGCCATACGATTCTGGGTAATAGATAGTCGGCTCTTTGGCGCGGGTAATCGCATCTTTCTCTTTCCCGCCTGCCGTCATAATCGTTATACATATATCTTGCTCCTTTCGGCGCCTCGCGGCGCAAGCCCGTCCGTGATATAAAAAGACCCTCTCCGCTACAGGATATGCCTGCGGGAGAGGGTCTTGTGCGTATTTGTGTTACTTTCCGAATACTTCGCGCATACGCTCGTCGGAGAACTTCGTTTTAGGCGTGAGCAGGCTCACGACGGGAACAATGACAAGCCCCGAAAGGATTGCTATTGCGCCGCTGCTGGGCGCGACGGACATACCCATAATGAGCGGAGGAACAACGGAAATCAGCGCTCCGGAAATGATTCCGGCATATGCGCCCGCCTTTGTTACGCCCTTCCATACAAGCCCGTAGAGGAAGGGCGCGAGGAACGCTCCTGCAAGCGTGCCCCACGAAAGGCTCATAAGGCTCATGATTGGCGTATCCTGCATGGTGAAGTTTATAACGAGCGAAAGCGCTACGAACACGAGGCAGAGCACGCGCATGAGCAGCGTAAGGCTCTGCTGCTTCATTTTCGGCGCGGCGCTTCCGACAAGGTCAAGCGTTATAACGGAGGAGGAGGCAAGCACAAGTCCTGTAAGCGTTGAAATGCTCGCGGAAAGGAGCAGCACGATAAGCAGACCGATTAGCGCGGGAGGCATTCCGACAACGTCGGAAACGAAGATTGTCGGCATTATCGCGTCCTTTGCCATCGCGCCGCTTTCAACCATTGCGTGCAGGGTTTCACCGGTAGCGGGGTCGGTTATTCTTGCAAGAATAACGCGCCCGAAGCCGCCCATGAAGTACGCGCCTCCGGCGATGATGAGGGCAAACACCGTAGAAATGATTGTCGCGTGCTTTACGCTTTTCGTATCCTTGATTGCGAAGAATTTATGCACCATCTGCGGCATTCCCCATACGCCGAACGAGGTCAGAATGATGTTGGAAATCAGCCCCCACTTATCCTGCCCGCCGTAGAACAGCGTGTTCATTTCAGGGCCGCCGATTGCCGCGTCGCCGAGCTTTTCAAGCCCCGCGGAAATTCCGCCCGCCCCGCCGAATATTACGAAAAGGAAAATGGCGATAATCCCGAAAAGCATGATTATTCCCTGAACGAAGTCGGTTATCGCCGTAGCCTTATAGCCGCCGAAGAAAAGGTACGCGCCCGCAAGCAGCGCTATTCCGATTACGCACCAAGTGTAGTCAATGCCCAGCGCAATCTTGAACATCATCCCAAGCCCCTTGTAAACGGAGGCGGAGTAGGGAATCAGAAATACAAAAATCAAAAGCGCGGCAAAAATCTTGAGCGCTTTTGACGAGTATCTTTTCTCGAAAAATTCAGGGATTGTAGTTACCGACAGGCGCTCGCCCATCGAGCGCGCGGGCTTTGCAAGGAATCTCCATGCAAGAAGCGAGCCGATTATGGCGTTGCCGATTCCCGCCCAAGTTGCGGCTGCTCCGTAGTTCCAGCCCATCGAGCCGGCATAGCCTATTATAATAACGGCGGAGAAATAGGACGCGCCGTAGGAAAATGCGCTCATCCACGGGCCGATATTCCGCCCGCCTAAAAGAAATTCATTGAGCGAAAGGTTCTTTTTCGCCGTTGTTATCAGAACAGCGACGAGCATGAGAATGTACAGCACCAAAACGACATATTCCATGTGTAAGTCCACCCTTCCATACTACTACCGCGCAATCGCGCGGTGGTCTCCTTTGAGACCGACTACAAAGTAAAGTTTATCAGATGACAGCGGGCATTGCAATATCGGGTTTTCAGTCGGCTTTGTTTTTCCCGTGTTCTCCTTGCTATTGATATGTGGATAGGATATAATATTTGTGAAAAGAGGTGGCGCGGAATGCTTTCTCTGCTACTTGACGAAATAACCGCGGGCAGCGATTTTATCAATGAAGCGCAGAAATTTGCTTCGGAGAATAATCTCTATATCATTATAGCTGTTGCGGCGCTCATGCTTTTGCTTATCCTGCTTATGCTTGTTCAGGCGGGAAAGACGGCGCGCGTTCGCGCCGAGCTTATGCGCGAAGTTGAAAGCCTGAATTCGCAGCTTTCCTCGCTTGCGGTTTCCCAGCGCCGCCTGAGGGACGATATCGACGCTTTGCGCGCCCCGCGCCGCGAGGCTGAAAAGCCGAGCGCCCCCGCCGCAAGCCCGTATCAGGAGGCAATCCGCCTTGCGCAGGCGTATATGGCAGGCGAGTCTCCTGTGGGTCTTCAGGAGCTTCTTGAGGACGAAACGCCCAAATGCCTTGTACGGGCAAACGGAAGCCCCGTGCGGCTCGGGCTGCGCGACGGCGAAGCGAATATGCCGGAAAAGGCGAGAAAGAGCCTCGCGGAAAAGGACGAGGGGCAGTTCCTTTTAATCCTTGACCCGCAGTCTCCCGCCCGAATGCTCGCCCTTCCCGTTCCGGAGGAGCCGACTTCTCCGAATGCCGACGCTGCTTTTATGCTTGCGCTTTCGGCTGCATATGATATTGACGGCGTTCCGGACAAGGGCTTCCTGAGCCTTCAGAAACCCGCGCTCGTAACGCGAATACTCGGCGAGAAGAATCAATATCTTGTAAGAACGCGCGGAACTCTGCGCTGGCGCTGAGCGCAACGCGGTGACAGTTTGGTCGCCGAACTGTATTCTTCAGGCGGTTAAACGCCGATACGCGCAGAGGCTGCGCTATAATTCCAAGTATGACAGAAGTCCGGAGGAATTCCGCCTTCTGCATAGGCATATAAAATATAGGAGGGCATAACCTGATGAAAAAACTGATTTCACTCTTGCTTGCTTTGGCAATGCTTCTTACCGCCTCCGTTTCCTTTGCGGAGGACGCGGCAATCGCCGCGCCGGAAGCCCCGAACAGGATGAAGCTGCAATTTTCCATGAAAGCCGGAGATTTGAGCGCGTTTTCCCTTGATGAAGCAACGGAAAAGGGCATCCGCGCGCTTATCGACGCGATTTCCTTCACGGCTTCGTATGATGAGGACAGCTTCCTTGTCAAGTCCGTGCTTAACAGCAAGGATTGCTTTACCATGCAAGCTGACATGACCGATAACAAAATCCTGCTTGCCAGCAACGCGCTTTCCCAAATCGGGCTCGTCTTTGACACGTCTGCGGCGCAGAGCCTGTTTGACGAAAAGGCGCTTGAGGGGATTCTCGCAAAGCTCAATGAGATTCTAGGAGTTCTTACGCCTTACATCGAGGATTGCACCGCTTGGGCGCAGGCAAACGCTTCGCTTGCAACGACCGAGGAAGGCACCTTTGAGGATGCCGAGTATGACGCAGGAACAACCAAAACAACAATGGCGCTTCCCGGCGCAAAGGTATGCGAGCTGATGGAAACGCTCGTAAAGCGCGCCGAAAGCGATGAAAACCTCCGCGCTCTCATCGTTTCAAGCGGCTTTTTCGCCGATATGAAAACGAACGAAGCATATCAGGCTAAGATGAATGAAATCGTAGCGTACTGGACGAGCGAGGAAACCCGCGCGATATACGATTTCACGGAAACGCTCACCTGCATTTCCGGCGAGGGCGTATCCTTCATTTCAATTTCTGTTGGTGATAAGGAATTCATCCGCTTCGCCAAAAAGACTGACGGCGACACCGTGAACTTCACCTTCCGCATGATTCGCGACGGAAGCGGAATGCTCTACAAAGGCTCGATTAAGTCCGCAACCGCGGATGTGATTTCCGCCTCCGATATTTCCGTGAACGTCAACGTGTCTATCGGCGCCTTTAACGAGAATAACGAGCTTGTAAGCGGAATGAACATCGCCGAGCAGTTTGATATGATGCTCAACCTTACCGACGGCGTCGCGCAGATAAGCGGCGAGGAAGCCATGTATTCAGTAACCGACGGCAAGGCGCAGAAGCTGCTTTCAATGCCCGCTTATCTGAGCCTCAAGGACAACGCGCTTGATATGAGCGTCGGCATCAGAATCGGGGATTCCACCGAAACCGCTCTGTCCATGCTCTTTAGCGCAGCGCCTACCGAAGAAACCATTCCGAACGTTGATACCGCTGAAATGAAGCTTATCACCTTCTCTTCCGAAATTCCCGCCGAGGATTTGACTGCGCTGCAGAATGCCGTTCAGGTTGGCGTAATGCGCGTCGTCGCCAATTTCATGGCGGCTGTTCCGGAGGATACGATGGTTATGGTAAACAACATCATGCAGGCATTCACGACCAATGCGCAGGCTCCTGCGGTTGAAACCGTTGCTACCGAGGCTGTCGTTACGGAAGCGCCCGCCGCTCAGTAACGCCGTCGGCTGCCGTGATATTTGATTTGTGATATTCAAATATCGGTCTTAAATTAAATCCGCAAACAAGCGCCCGCCCGACAGAAATGCCGGACGGGCGCTTGCTTTGTATTAGAATCAATGCCTTGTTGCGCAATAATCCGAACTGTTTGCTCGCTCTGCAGCTTTGCGATATTGCCGCTGTTACGCTTTCATCAGCTTTTTAAGCTCAGGGTAGATTCGCTTAGCCATCCGCATGAAGCCGAGGTCGTTCGGATGGCAGCCCTCAATCGTGCAGTTTATGCGCTCGCCCGCGCCGAAAAGCTCGCGTCCTTGAATGAAAGCAACATTTTTGTCGCCTGCCGCCAGCGCGTTTTCATAGGTGCGGCGAATAATGCTCTCGCGCGCATTGGTGTCGTCGGGGAAATCGTCCATTCCGGGGCGGGAAAGCATCAGAATCGGCAGCTCCGGCTTTGCGGCGCGGATGTATTTGAAAAACGGCTCGTGGGTGTTCATGAGATGCTCCGCCGACGGCGCGTTGTGGTCGTAGTCGTACACGAAGGCGGACATATCAAGGCTCGCAATGTATTCCGCCACTTCGATTTCGCCCTTTGCTGCGCCGGAAAAGCCCATGTTGTAAAAATCAGCGTCAAGCCATGAGCTGACGAGCGCGGTATATGCGTTCGCGGTTCTTGTGGCGCAGCCGCCTTCGGTAATGGACGAGCCGTAAAACACAATCGGCTTTTCAATTTGATACGGGGTCGGTTCTTCGATTCTCGCGCCGTCGTCTATCTCTATTTCCATTTTTTCGAGTATTTCGTTGCGTTCGAGATAGATTGTCACATCCTCCATTACGCCCGCTTTTTTCTTGATTGTTCCTTCGGAATACAGCGTGCTATAATCGTGCGACCCTGCAAGCCCCGCAAGGCGCATATTCTTCGTTTCGCCAATCAGCACGGTCGAATTGGCGGAGCAGGAGAGAGGCACTGCCCAGTCAATCTTGTTGGTTTTAAGCGTTGTCTTTATCACAATCTTTTCGGAGTCCGTGCGGAAGCGGACTCGTCCGCCCATAGGGAGAAGCGCCCTGTCCTTAATCCAGCCGCCGAGCTTGTCCATAAGAGCAACAGGAAGGCGGTAAAAATGCTCCGGCAGGGTCTCTTTGCATAAGCCGTAGAGCTTTATCGGCGCTTCCGTACACGAGTAGTTCTTCATATATCCTCCTAACAAAGCGCTTACACGCCATTTTTCGGTATGATTCTAGCAATTTATCGCGTTTCCTGCTTAACACAAAACTTTATCTTTGTTTCCCTGCGATTATCTATTTTATCTATGCCGCTTTCCCGAAAATATGTTACAATAGCATGGCGAATGTTATGCGCTTATAAAGCGTTTTTCAAAAGGAGCTGCAATATGAAAATATCAAAAAAGGACGCGCTTGCGTGGTTTTCGTTTTTCTCGTCGCTTTCCGAGGAGGAAGAAATTCTTCCCCATCAGCAGGAGATTATCTTTTCTGTACTCTCGCAGATAGAGGAAGCTGTCGAAAATGAACACAGCCGCCTTATGAGCGAAATCAAGGGGCTCAAAAGCCTTGACGGGCGCACCTATTATGTCGGCAGCGACGATAAATTCCCAAAAGGCTGCCGTTCCTGCCTTACGGGAACGGGGCTTTGCGCAATCAGAAAAACGAATCGCTGCAATCTTAACTGCAAGTTCTGCTACGATTTCGGTGAGATGGAAGTTCAGCCGCCAATCGGCGAGGGTATGTGGGAAATCGGCGGCACGAAATTCCGCGCGGAGGATTTGCCGCTGCTTTTTTCGGCGCAGAAAAAGCCGACGGGCGTTTCCTATGTATATCTTGAGCCGTTCATGGAGATTGAAAAGTATTATCCCGTGATAAGGGCGTTCAGGGACGCGGGAGTTTATCAGCATCTTTATACAAACGGAACGCTTGCGAATGAAGAAAACCTCCGCGCGCTCGGTGAAAGCGGGCTTGACGAGCTGCGCTTTAATTTAGGCGCGTCCGGAACGTCCGATTTGGTAATCAAAAATATCGCAATCGCAAAAAAGTATATTCCGATGGTCGGAATCGAAACTCCGATGACTCCGGAATTCTATTCGGCGTTTCAGAAAAAGAAGGACGCGATACTTGCAACCAAGCTGGACTTCATCAACTGCGCAGAATTGCATCTTAATCCCAACAATATAGCCAATTACGAGGGCGAGAACCTGTATATGTACAGGCATGGATATGTTTCGCCTGTTTACAGCCGCAACCTGACGCTCAAGCTGATGAAGCAGGCGGATGACGAGGGCTTTGATATCGCCGTTCATGACTGCTCTGACAGAACGAAGTTTGCCCGCGACCTTAACCTTCGGGCAAAGGAGGGCGGCTGGTTCGGTTCGAGCAGCTATGCATCGGAGTTCGAGCGCGTGCCGTTCGCGGCATTCCTGCCAATCCTCAGGGACGAGAGCTTTGCTTTTCTTGAGGAGGAGGAAATGCCGAAGGGCTTTGGCTTCGGCGATATAGTGCTTTGATTCTTTCGGGAGGCATGGAATATGGACGATAGAATTTACCCGCGCACGGGCGATACGCAGACGGTGTATCTCAAAAACGTTATTAGCGATTCGTCAATAACCGTCGGCGATTATACGATGTATAATGATTTTGTGCGCGACCCGAGGGATTTTGAAAAGAATAACGTGCTTTATCATTATCCGATAAATCACGACAGACTGATTATCGGGCGCTTTTGCTCGATTGCCTGCGGCGCAAAGTTTATTTTCACAAGCGCCAACCATACGCTTTCCTCGCTTTCAACCTATCCTTTCCCGCTTTTCTTTGAGCAGTGGGGGCTTGATAAGCGCGATATCGCGTCCTCGTGGGATAATAAGGGCGATATAGTAATCGGCAGCGATGTATGGATTGGTTATGAGGCGGTAGTGCTTTCCGGAGTAACGATTGGCGAGGGCGCAATCATCGGCGCAAGAGCGGTCGTTACCAAGGATGTGCCTGAGTATACCATCGTTGGCGGAGTTCCGGCAAAGCCAATCCGCAAGCGCTATGATGATGCGACGGTTGAGCGCCTTATGAGCCTGCGGTGGTGGGATTGGGATGACGAAAAGATTAAGCGCAATATCCCGATGATTCAGTCGGGCAGGCTGGGCGATATCGTATGATTCGCCTGCGGGTTGTTCCTTCCGTGCGTGTATGTTATAATCTGCATACGGCGGCGCTTATGCGCGCCTTTAATTAAAATATCGGCTTAGGAGGCTGCTTTCATGAATAAACGCCTGCATATTATTCTGCTCTTTCTGCTCTGCGCCGTGTCGCTTTTCCTTCTCTGCGGCTGCAGCAGCTCTGAGGATACGGCAATGTACGGAAACGCGCGGAGGCTGTTTGACGAGGGCAGGTATGATGAAGCTCAAACCGCTTTCGCCAAGGTTTTCGAATATGAAAACAGCGCTAAGTATGTTAACTACATAAGCGCAATCAAGCTTCAGGAGAGCGGGGACTTTGAAGCCGCCGCCAACTCATTCCTTGCTATGGACGGGTTTATGGACAGCTCCGAGCGCTATATATACTGCGGCGCGCGGCTTCTTGAAAAATACGGCGATACGAGCGGAGCAATTACCGCTTACGCGTCTCTTAATGGCTTCCTTGACAGCGCGGAGCGCTCAGAAGCGCTTGCAGCAAGCGGCGGCAGCTATGAAACGCTGAAAAGGCTCATTGCCGCAGACGGAGAAGAAGCGGCGCTTTCGGAGCTTGACTCGCTAATTGATAAGCAAGGCGCGGATAAAGCGCTTGCGGCGGCTGACGAGGCATTTTTGGCAGGAGACGGCATCTTTGCCGAGTGGCTCCTCGAAAACCTTAAAACGCGGAATGTCGAAGGGGCGGAAAGCCGCCTTGACGATTTGCGCTTTGCCAGTGCCAAATCACTGCTTGAGGAAAACAGCGAGGATAGCATAAAGTCTGCCCGCGAAATGCTTTTAGGTATTGGAACGCATGACGGAGCGGCGGCTTTGCTCGATGAGTGCGACTATCGGCTTGCGCTTATAGCTAAAAACGCCGGCAGGAATGCCGAGGCGGCAGCGGCGTTTGAAAAGCTTTCATCGTATAAGGACAGCGCGGCGCAGTTCAGCGCGTTTACAAGCGAGTATTCTGCGGCGGCTTCGTTGCTTGAAAATAAGGATTTTGACGGCGCAAAGGCGAAGTTTATAGCGCTTGGCGATTTTTCCGACAGCGCGGAAATGGTCAAGGAAGCCGATTACCGCCGCGCGCTTCAGCTCTTTTCGGATGGCGCAGTTGACGAGGCTGTTGCTGTTTTTTCACAGCTTTCCGGCTATGAGGATTCTGCCGAATATGTTTCCGGCGCTTATGATATGCTCGCTCAAAGCCGCGCGGCGGCGGGCGATGTGCTTTCGGGCGCAGAGGTTTACCGTTTGATAGGAAGAAACGCGGACGCGGATGCGTTCGTTGTTTCCCATGCCGACGCCTTGGCAGCTTCCGGCGATTTTCTCGGCGCTTCGGCGCTTTATCTTGCCGTTCCCGATTATCAGGGCAGCCTTGACAAAAATCTGGTGCTTGGCAAGCAAATGCTGCAAAGCGGCGATTATGACGCTGTTGCGGCAATCCTTTCGCCGGCGCTTGACTATGCGGACGCGCGCGAAACAATCTACCAAAAGGCGTCCGAATGCGCAGACGCTGATGATTTTGAGGGCGCAAAACGTCTTTACGCTTTGATTTCCGGCTATAACGATTCGGACGACAGGCTCAGCGCGGCTGTTTATAAGCAGGCGGCGAAGCTTCTTGCTGACGGAAGCTACGATGAGGCAGCAGAGGCGTATTCCTCGCTTGACGGTTATCTTGAAAGCGAAGCGTTTGCAAGCGAAGCAATATTCAGAAAAGCAAAGAGCCTGCTTGGCGACGGCAAATATACCGAAGCGGAGGCGGCGCTCAGCGGAATAGCCTCGTATGAAGGCGCGGTTGACATGATGAACGAATGCGAATACCGAATTGCCGAAACGCTGATGAACGCCGATAATTACTCGGAGGCTAAGGACGCGTTTATAGCGTTCGGCGATTATTCGGACAGCGCAGACAAGGCAAAGCAATGCGACTACCTCATAGCGGAGGCGCTGCTTTCGGAGGGCAGCATAGACGCGGCTCGCGAGCGTTTTATCTCCCTTGGCGATTACTCGGACAGCGCCGCGAGAGTTGCCGACTGCGATTTTGCCCTTGCTTCTCTCCTTCTGGAAAGCGGCGAATATGAAGCAGCCCGCGATGCGTTTACAGCGATAACGGACAGCCCGAAAAGCGCTGAAATGGCGCTTGAATGCTCGTATCGAATTGCGGCAATGCTTGAGGACGGCGCGGATTATTCTGCGGCATACGACGCGTTTACAGCGCTTGCGGATTACAGCGACTCTGCGCAGTGGGCTGAAAACTGCGCCGCGAAAAATGCCGAAAGCGCGCTTCTTTCAGAATCCCTTGCGGACGCGGAGCTTTGGCTCGGCAAGGCGGGTAACGCTTCGGGCGCTGAGCAAACGGCGCTCCTTCTTGCGGATAAGTATATTGAAATGGGCGATATAGATAAGGCGCTTGAAATCTGCGCGCCGCGAGCGGATAGCGAAAGCGTAAAGGCGAAAATTTATGCTGTCGCGCAAAACTGTGAAAACGGCGGCGATACGGAGAGGGCGCGCAGGGCATACGAGCTTGCGGGCGATTACCTTGACGCGAAAACAAAGAGCGCCGCATATTATGAGGAGCGGTACATCGCGGCGAGCGAGGCGCTTAATGCGGGAAATTACGCGCAAGCGGCAGCAATCTTTTCCGCGATGACGGATTATAAGGACTCTCAAGCGCTTTTTGAGCTTGCGAATAAGGAAGCGAGCTATTCTGTCGGCGGGATGTTTACCTATGGCAGCTATGAGCAGGACAACGATAAGGAAAACGGCGCCGAGCCAATCTCTTGGATTATTCTCAGGAGAGACGGCGAAAACGCGCTTGTCATTTCCGAATACCTGCTTGACAGACTCAAGTATAACAACGGCTATGTAATCATGACATGGGAGAAATGCTCCCTCCGCAGATGGCTGAACGACGATTTCTATAAAGCAGCGTTCACCAAGGCAGAAAGGGCGGCTATTATCACCACAAACGTACCCAACCCCAAGAATCCATCGTTCAGCATAAAGGGCGGCTCAAACACGAACGATAAAATCTTCTGCCTGAATATTCAGGAAATCGACGAAATGATGACCACGGACGAATCGAGGAAAGCAAAGGCCACGCCTTACGCGATAGCTCAGGGCGCGAACGCCGATGAGGAATCCTACGCGCCGTGGTGGCTCCGCAGTCCCGGATACAGCGAGCGCTATGCCGCAAGAATACTCATGGACGGCTCGGTTGAGCGCGAGGGATATGTCGTGAATTACACAACCACGTCGGTTCGCCCCGTTATGTGGGTTAACCTCTCGCTTGTTCGCGGCGAGCAGGGAGAATGAGTATGCCGTTTGATTTCAAGAAGGAATATAAGGAATTCTATATGCCGCCGCGAAGCGCGCAAATTGTAAATCTTCCGAGGCTTAGTTACATCGCCGTTTCGGGAAAAGGCGACCCTAACAGTGAAAAAGGCGAGTATCAGCGCGCGCTTTCCGTTCTCTATGCCGTTGCGTACACCTTGAAGATGAGCGGAAAAAGCGGGCATAAGCTTGACGGCTTTTTCGATTATGTCGTTCCGCCGCTTGAGGGCTTCTGGTGGCAGAAGGATACTGACGGAATGGACTACTCAAGAAAGCGCGATTTCAACTGGATTTCCGTAATCCGCCTTCCCGATTTCGTATCCGAAAGCGATTTTGACTGGGCTAAATCGGAGGCGGAGCGCAAAAAGAAGCTCGACTGCTCAAACGCTCAGATGCTTGCCGTCGAGGAAGGGCTTTGCGTTCAGATTATGCATTCGGGCGCGTATGACGACGAGCCTGCCTCGGTTGCTGAAATGGATAGGTATATTGCCGAAAACGGGTATGCGAACGATATGACGGAGCCGGATACGGTATCGCTTCTGAAAAACGGAACTCTCGGCGCGCGGCTGCACCATGAAATATACCTTTCGGACGCGCGCAAATGCGCTCCGGATAAGCTAAAAACCGTCATAAGGCATCCGATAAAAAAACTTTGACAAACCTTGAGCGCTGACGATTTGTCAGCGCTTTTTTGCGCTTATAACCCCGCGCAGGCGCTCAAGCCCGTTGCCGCCAACGCTCATCAGGTTCAGCGCAAGCGCGGCAAGGTATCTTTTTTTTGCCGCTTTTTCAAAATGCGGGTGCTTCTTATTGAGCCAAAGCATGAAGCCGTATGCTCTTTCCCTGCCTCTTTTTTTATTCTTGTCCAGAATCAAAAGAATATTGAGGTGCATATTTATAATCGAAACGACGGACGCGCGGACGTATTCGGAGCGGCTTTCGTTATAATTACCCGCTTCGGCAAAGCTTGCCGCAAAGGCGACGACGCGCCTGTGCATTCTGTAATTCCTTACGTAGCTTTCGTTGCTGACGCTTTGCGTGTTCACTCCGATTCGATAGCGGTGTACGTCGTTTCGCATGAAGAATACAGTCTGCGCGGCAGAGGTTGCGCAGAGCGCAAGCTCATAATCCACATAGAACATTCCCTCATCCAGTACTATATTGCGATTACGTATAAGCTCCCTTTTCATCGTTATTGTGTGAATGGTGTAAAAGGGAATCATGCTTTTCTCCGCATAGGGCGCGAAATCCGTTTTTTCGTTAGCCTTTATTTTTTCGGGCAGGGGAAAGCGGGTCTCAATGCTGGTTTTTTCGCTGTATTCCGTTCTTTCGTCTATTATAAGGTCTGCGTCGGTGCTTTCAAGCGCGCTTATCAGGCGCGTAAGCGCGTTTCTGTCCGCCCAGTCGTCGCCGTCAATAACCCTTGCGTATCTGCCCTCCATGCGCTTCATGCCTTCGTTTACCGCCGAGCCGTGTCCGCCGTTTTCCTTGCCTATTAAGCGGAATATCTGCGGCTCCGCTTCGCAGAAGCGCCTTGCAATGCTTTCTGTCGAGTCCTTCGAGCCGTCGTTTATCACAAGCACCTCAAGCTTATCCGAAAGCTCGTGAACAGAAAGGCTCGCGAGCGTTTTCTCAAGATATTTTTCTACGTTATATGCGGGAACGATGATTGACAACTGCTTCATTTTACCACACTTTTCTCGCCCTGCGGCTTCTGCTTGAGGCGTGTGAACAGTTTCTGATTGCGCTTTGCGGCGCTTGTAAAAGCCGCAAGCATATAAAGCGCAGTTTCGTTTTTGCTTTTGATTATCCGCGTAAGCGTTCTTTCCGCGCGGTTTCCGTCAACGCTTACTAAAAGCGGCGCGTAGCGCCCGTATTCCGGCGAAGCGAAAATTTCTTTTATAAGCTTTCTGCGCGGCTTTCCGCTTTTTTCGCGCGAAACTGCGGATAGTACAAATCGCGACCAGCGCAAGGCGACGCGGGAAAGCTCCCTGTTTCCGCCGCCGAGCGCCAAAGCTGTATTCCATAATTCCTCCGCGCGCCTTTTGTGCAGAGGATAGTAGTCCGGCATATCCGTTCCGGTTATGCTTTTTTCCCTTTTCGCGTAGTTGTATAGGGGCAGAGGCAGGCAGGTGACGCTTGCGCCCGCCCTTATCACGGCAAGATTGAAAAGTATGTCCTCAACAAGCCTTATGTTTTCAAACTGAAGCCCGTTAGCCTTGATGAAATCGAGCCTGTACGCCTTGTTCCACGCGTAGCCGAGAAGCAGGTTTTCTTCAAGCGGCATCAGCAGGCGGAGCGTTTCGTCTTTGCTTTTAGACGCAGCGTCGGGCGGGAGAATCGTATTGGTGTGCGTCTTTTTCTCGCCCTTGTAATACTCCTCCGTCAAGCCGAAAATCAACATATCGGGCTTTTCTGAAAGCGCCCTTTGTATTTCCGCAAGACAGCCTGCTTTTACGTTGTCGTCCGAATCGGGAAAAAGCACATACTCGCCGCAGGCGCGCGAAAGCCCCGTGTTGCGCGCGGCGGGAAGCCCCCTGTTCTCGCCATGCCTGCACAGCGAAACCGTCGGGAAAAGCTTTATAAGCTCCTCGGCAGCCTGCGCGGTTTCGTCGGTTGAGCCGTCGTCAACAATTATTACCTCCAAAGAGCAGCGATAGCTGCTGAGCATGGATATAACTGCGCTTTTCAGCGTTTTACCCGCATTGAACGCCGGATATATTATCGAGAAAAACGGTCTGTCCATGCTATCCTCCTGAACGCTTTTTTACAGTATACCATCAGCGCATTGATAATTAAAGCGTAAGCTTTGCGGTAAAATGTAAAATTTGTGCTTGATATGCGTGCGTGAGTTCTCAAAACGTCAAAAGTATGCTATACTCATTTCATAAATCAACGCCGCTTTGGCATCATTGCGACGTATTCGGTAAGGTGGTATACACGATGAAGAACAAAGAAACCATTTTCTTTGAAAAACCATATCACTATATCAACAGAGAGCTTAGCTGGCTTGATTTCAACAGCAGGGTTCAGGACGAGGCTGCAAACCCCGACAATCCGCTTTTTGAGAGGATGAAATTCCTTTCGATAGTATCGACGAACCTTGATGAATTTTTCATGGTTCGCGTTGCGTCGCTGCGGGACCAAGTCAATGCAGGCTATAAGGGAGTAGACCCGTCGGGGCTTCGCCCGCGCAAGCAGCTTGAGCTTCTGACAACGAAAATTCGCGAGCAGATTGATAAATCCTATGCAATCTGCAACGAGCAGATTATACCGGAGCTAAGGCAGTGCGGCATTTACTTTATCCGCAAGGAAGAAGTAACACAGCGCCAGAGCGCCTATCTTGACGACCTTTTTGAGAGCCAAATCTATCCCGTGCTTACGCCTATGGCGGTTGACGGCTCGCGCCATTTCCCGCTGCTGCTCAATAAATCGCTCAATATTGCGGTTCTGCTTGAGGGCAAGGAGGAGGGCGAGATTGATTTCGCCACAGTCCAGATTCCCGCAATGCTCCCAAGAACGGTTGAAGTACCGTCCGAGCAGGCGGGCGTTCATACCTTCATGATGCTTGAGGAGGTCATCTCCCGCTATCTCTACCGCCTTTTCGCGGGCAGAAGAATTCTGAGCCATCAGGAGTACAGGATAACGCGCAACGCGGATTTGACTATCGAGGAGGAGGAAGCCGCCGACCTTCTCAAGGAAATCGAAAAAAGCCTGCGCAAGCGCAAGTGGGGCGCTGTAATCCGCCTTGAGGTTCCCTCGCGCTATGACGAGAGGATTTTGAAAATCCTTGAAAAGGCGCTTGAGGTAACGGAGGACGAGGTTTATTTCATTGACGGCGCGCTCAATCTGGACTTTTTCATGAAGCGCCTTTATTCGATTGAAGGCTATGATGAAATGCGCTACGCTCCTTTTACCGCCGCGCTTCCTAAAGAGCTTGAAAACGGCGAGGATATTTTCGACGCCATAAAGAAAAAGGATATTTTCTTCTATCATCCCTACGAGAGCTTTGACCCAATCGTGCGCTTTGTTCAGCAGGCGGCGTCCGACCCCGACGTTCTGGCTATAAAGCAGACGCTGTATCGCGTAAGCGGTCATTCGCCTATAGTCGCGGCGCTTGCGCAGGCGGCAGAGGCGGGCAAGCAGGTAACGGTGCTGCTTGAAATCAAGGCGCGCTTTGACGAGGAGAACAACATCCAATGGGGCAAATGCCTTGAACAGGCGGGCTGCCATGTCGTTTACGGGCTTGTCGGGCTTAAAACGCACAGCAAGATAACTCTTGTCGTCAGGCGCGAGGGCGGGAATATCTGCCGCTATATTCATCTGGCTACGGGTAATTACAACGATGTTACCGCCAAGGTTTACACGGATATGGGCATTCTGAGCGTAAATCATGACCTTTGCGAGGACGGCGGCAATTTCTTCAATATGCTTACCGGCTACTGCGATACTCCGGAAATGAAGCGCCTTATTTACGCTCCGCACCAATTGCGCGACGGCGTTCTGCGCTGCATCCGCAGGGAAACCGAGAACGCAAGGCGCGGGCTCAAGGCGGCGATTGACGCAAAAATGAACTCGCTGGTTGACGAGGAGGTTATCGCCGCTCTCTATGAGGCAAGCCGCGCGGGGGTCAAAATCAGGCTCATGGTTCGCGGAATATGCTGCCTGCGCCCCCATGTGCCGGATTTGAGCGAAAACATCGAGGTTCGTTCAATCGTCGGGCGCTTCCTTGAGCACGCAAGAATCTTCTATTTTGAAAACAACGGCGATTCGCAGCTTTATCTTTCCTCGGCGGACTGGATGAACAGAAACCTTGACAGGCGCGTGGAGCTTATGTTCCCCGTGCTTGACGCGGATGTGCGCGATAAGGTGCTTTCAATCCTCCGCCTGCAATTCAGGGATAACGCAAAGGCGTGGACAATGTTTGAGGACGGTCATTACGAGCGCGTCAGGATTGCTGAGGGCGAGGAAAAGTTCAACAGTCAGGAGTATCTTGCGGCAATGGCAAGCCGCGCCGCTGAGGAACAATAAATCAATCTATACATTGACATTTGCGGAAATGTATAGTATATTACGCTTATCCTTTAAAGCACATTCAAACAGAATAGGGAGGTAAGCCTGTATGTCTGATAAGGAAAAGAAAGTTTTTGAGGAGCCTAAGGCTGAGGTCGTAATGCTGGAGGAAGTCCATAACGCCAAGTCTTGGAACAAGGGCAACGGCAGGGATACCACCGATAAAAACAAGAATAAGAACAAGGGTAAGAAGAATAAGTAACATCCTGCCGTGATTTTAACGAAGGGTGCAGACATGAATGCCTGTACCCTTTGTAGTGAGCGCTTATGCGCGAAGGTGCTGAAAATGAGCAAATATCTGATTGCGGGTCATGTGATTAAGATAAAGGGCGAGCTTTCCGAAATCAAGGATTCGCTTTCTGATTACGCGTATACAGGCAAAAAGTCGGCTGAACGTGAATTCACTATGAGTAAAAAGCAGTTCGACAGGGCGGCACGCGGCTTTGTAAACGAGTACCGCACGGAAATTGAAAACTATTTTTTCGCTCTTGAGTTCAGCGGCTGGCTTGCGAAAAACGACGGAATGTATCTGCATTCTGCCGCGGTCATGTATAAGGGCTTTGGCTATATGTTTACCGCGCCCTCCGGAAGCGGAAAGTCAACTCACGCCAATCTCTGGCGGCAGGCGTTCGGCTATGACGAGGTCACGTTTATCAACGATGATAAGCCGCTTATCGTGCGCGAAAACGGCGGCTTCTTCGTCTGCGGCGCGCCGTGGCACGGCAAGGAAAACGAGCAGCGGAACGTAAAAGCGCCGCTTCGGGCAATCTGCGTTATCGAAAAAGCCAAGGAGAACTCGATAACGCGGCTTGAGGCGGCGGACGCGCTCAATATTCTTTTGAGCCAGTCCGTAATCCCGCGCGGCAGGAAGTCTTTTGCTTCGTTTGCCGATATGCTGGACGATTTGCTTTCCCGCGTTCCTGTTTTCAAGCTCAGGTGCAATATCTCCGAGGACGCAGCGAGGCTTGCGTACTCGGCAATGTCAGAACAACAGACGGGCTTTGGAAGGTGATGCTATATGAAGATTGACTCGGATTTCGCCCTTCGCTCCGTCGCCGGAACGTATGTCGCCGTTGCTCTCGGCAGCGCGGCAAAAAAGTTCCGCGGAGTAATCAACCTTAACGAGTCCGGCGCAATGCTTTTTGATATGCTCAGAATCGGGGCGAGCAAGGAGCAGCTTGTAAAGGCGCTTACGGACAGGTATGAGGTCACGGAGTTTCGCGCGGCGGATTCCGTTGACAGATTTGTCGGCACGCTGAAAGCCGCTTCCATACTCTGATGGAAAATGCAGACAGAAATACTGCGGAAAGCGCGATAAGCTCCGCGCTTATAAAGGAGCTTGAAAGCAAGGGACGGCTTATAGTCGCGCCCGTCGGCAACAGCATGATACCGCTGCTCAGACCGGGCAAGGATTCGGTTCTGCTAGAGCGCTGCTTTACGCCTCTCAAGCGCCTTGACATTGCCCTTTATCAGCGCGACGACGGGCTGTATATCCTGCACAGGGTCATGTCCGATAAAAACGGCGTTATCGTCTTTCGCGGCGACGGAATGCTGAAAAGCGACCCGCCCGTGCCCGAAAGCCGCGCAGCTGCGGTACTTACCGGATTTTATCGCGGGGAGCGCTTCGTTTCGGCGCAGGCTTTTTTGTACAGAGCGTATTCGCAGCTATGGTGCTTCACGCTTCTGCCCAGAACGATTGGGCTTTTTTTATGGCGGCTTCGTTGGAAGGTTAAGCTTTTTATACGCGGAAGGCGGGAGAAAAAATGCGCCCGATAAAGCGGCTCGGCGGCGAAGCCGAAAAGCTGATGCTTGAGAGCATAAAGGGATTTCGCTCAAGGCTTGCGCTTTTGACCGCAGGGCTTGCGGCAGAAAACTTAATCTATCTTGTGTACGCGCTTTTTACGCGCGATTTGATTGACTCTGCGCAAAACAGCGATAAAGCTCGCCTTCTGCTTTTCGGGCTGCTGCTTCTCGGCGCGGTTTTAATCAGGGTTGTAATGCGCTATTTTCTGAGCTATCTCGGCTCCGCAACCGAGCGCAGGGTCATAATCTCGCTTCGCGGAAAAATCTATTCAAAACTGCTCAAAAAGCGGCAGGACAAGCTTTCTGAGTACCACAGCGCAGTTCTGCTTGAGCGGATAACGGACGATGCGGCGGAGCTTGTCAGCTTTCCCGTATGCGTTGTTCCGGATTTCATCGGCGATTTGGTCGGGCTTATAAGCGCGGCAGGCGCGCTTTTCATAATGAACAGCATTCTGCCGCTCTGCCTGATTGCGGTAGGGGCGCTTCTGAGCTTTGTCGGAAGGCTGCTGCAAAAGCGCGCAAAGCTCGGCTATCATTCCCTGCTTGAGTCGAGCGAGCAGGTCAATACCTATTATCAGGAATCGCTGTCCAATTCGCTTATGCTGAAGGTTTTCGGCGCGGAGGATACGGCGGGCAAAAAAGCGGAAGCGCTTGAGGACGCGCGTTTCGGCGTGTGGAAAAAGTGGTTTTGCTATAATCAGTTTCTGCATACGGGCGTGAGCGCATTCTTTCAACTCGGCTATTATGCGGCGCTGATGTTCTGCAGCTTCCTTATCCTCGGCGGCGCTATGACATACGGAACAATGACGGCGATTCTGCAGCTTGTCGGGCAGATTCAAAGCCCGTTTTCCAATATCGGGGACGTGCTTTCGTCCCTCTATAAATCCGAAGCTGCCGGCGAAAGGCTGCTTGAAGTCGCAAATCTTCCCGATGAATCGTCGCAGCGCATGACGGCGGGCGAGGTCAAGTCGCTTTACCGCGATTTGGACGCGATTGTAATCGACTCCGTTTCCTTTAATTATAAGGATACAAAGGTGCTTGAAAACGCCTCGGCTGAAATGCAAAAGGGCGATTTTCTTCTGCTTTCGGGTCGTTCGGGCATCGGCAAAAGCACGCTTTTTAAGCTGATTCTGGGCGTTTACAAGCCGTCATCCGGCAGCATATATTTCAGGACTAAGGGCGGAAAGAGTATTCCGCTTGACGAATCGGCTCGCGGGCTTTTCGCATATGTGCCGCAGAATCACATGGTTTTCAGCGGAACGATTCGCGAAAATCTCACCTTCTTTTCAGGCGAAAGAACCGATGCGCAGATTGCGGAAGCGGTGCGGCTTTCAGACGCGGAGGAGTTTGTTCAAAAGCTTCCTCTTGGGCTTGACAGCCCGATTGGCGAAAGAGGGCAGGGGCTTTCGCAGGGTCAGGCGCAGCGCCTTGCAATCGCCCGCGCTCTTTTGACCGACGCTCCAATCCTTATTCTTGATGAGGCGACCTCCGCGCTTGACGCCGATACGGAGGAGAGAGTCCTGTCGAATCTGAGCGCGCTTGATGATAAGAGCGTAATGTTCATAACGCACAGAGCCGCCGCGCAGAGTTACGCGACAAAAAGGTGGCGCATAGACGGCTGCCGGATTCTGGCTGATTAACCTGATTTACGGCTTGGAGGGAAGATATTGATTAACAAAAGCGAGCTTGCGCTGATGGATTTGAGCCGCGCAGCGCTCTTGAGCGAGCCGGTCAGGCAAAGCGCCGCTGCCTTCGATTGGGACGCGCTGATTGACCTTGCGGAAAGGAACGACGTTCTTCCGCTTATTGCCCGCTCGACGCTTTCGTCGATTGCGGATATAGACGCGTCGGTCAGAGAACGCCTTACCCGCGCGCTTAACGAGGCGCGGTATCTTGAGGCGGTGCAGCATTTTTTGATAAAAGAGCTTCTTGCGATGTTCGAGGGCGCTTCGGTAAAGTACTGTATGCTGAAGGGCTGGGGTATAAAGGAGTTTTATCCTGCGCCTATGCTCCGCGATACCTGCGACGTTGATATTCTGATTGAGCCGGATTCGTGGGACGCCGCTGTCCTTCAGGCGGAAAAAGCGGGCTTTGCCGCTATTCATGACATAGATTTGCATCTGGTTATGCTGAAAAACGATGTCGTGCTTGAGCTGCATCGCTCTCCGCTTTCCTCGCGCGGCAAGTACTTCCCGTATTTTTCGGACGTGTGGAGCAGAATGCTAAGGCTCGGAGAAACCTGCGAATATAAAATGACGGCGCTTGACGAGCAAATGCTGTTTTACCTTCATATGGATAAGCATATCATGTGCTATTCCTTCAAACTGCGCTTCCTTTGCGATATAGCGGCGCTGAGGCGCGCGGGAAAATGGCGCGTATATGCGGACGGATTTGATAGAAATTCTCGCAAAGCGGGAATCTACTATATGCAGAAGCACCTTTGCGAAATATCCGACGCATGGATTTCGGGAAATAAGTATACCGCGCGGCAGGAGGAGATACTCGGCTTTCTTGCCGACAACGTTTTTGAAAGCGAAAGCCTTACCCTTTATCGAAAAGCAATGCAGTCGCTTAAAGGTCTGCTGTCCCCGCACGGCTTTTTCAGCAGCATGAATCCGCCGCGCGAGCTGCTTAAAACCTTCTCCGATTATTCCGGAATGAGCGAGAGGGAGAAGCTTCGCACGTACAGGCATTCCGTTCTTTTGAAGATTAAGGGCGCGTATCAGGACTATGCGAGCTGCCGAAAGTCGGTCACCCGCGAGGAAAAGAAGCGCAACAGAAAAGGAATCAAGCTCCTTTACGGTAAATGAAAAATCTCCGAGCGCAAACGCGTTCGGAGATTCTTTTTACTTATCCTTGGGATTCGGTTCTTCGCCGACGCACCAGCCTTCGAGCTTGTTGATGGTTCTTTCAACTGCGTCTCGGCTATTGTTCCACGGCTTGTCGGCGTTCCTGTAATCAAATTTCAATGTAAACCATTCAAGGTCGCCGTACAGGCGCTCAAGGTTGTCCTTAACCTGCTTGTGAAGCGCCGCAAGGAATGCGCGCAGCTTTTCGCCGGACAGCGCCTGCGGAGCCATTTCAAGCAGCAGAGCCGCGTCCTGAAGGCAAACGCCCTTTCCGTTTTCAAAAAGGCGCTTGAATTCGGAATCGTTCTGATACAGGTGCAAAAAGGTGTATGCGTAGCGCTTCATTCCCTCGTCGAGTGCTTCGCAAATCATACAGCCTGAGCCGATTTCGCGCAGTCGGGCGGCGGCGGCAGACGCAGGGTCGTCGCTTTTCTGCCTGAAAAGCCCGCCCTTTCCGCCCTCCGCCTTCTTGAGGCTGTTATCGACGTCCTTTTTCATATCGCTAAGGTGCGAAAGCAGCATAAGCCCAAGCCCAAGTCGATTCTTTGCCCCGAACATCATGCGGTAATGGTTCTGGCAGAAGCCCTTTGCGTTCACCTTGATTCTGACATCCGGCTCCATAACGGAAGCACCGAGGAATCTGTCAATCTGCTGAAGCTCCGATTTCCTGCGGATTGCGCATAGCGGGCATTCGCCGCCCTGTTTCATTGCGTCCAGCACCGGTATTGTATCTATATGGTAGTTCATAAGCCCTCCGTGAAATATTTCTGTATAGATTATAGCACATATTGTGTGAGTAAACGATGAATTCTTTTGGGAGCGGCGGCATAGTATTGCCTATCAAACGCCAAGGGGGACAAACCTTATGCAGACAGAAAAGACTTCGCCGCGCCGCCGCAGCGTTCGTATGCGCAGAAAACGCCGCCGCAGGCTGCAGCTTGTATACCTTTCCTTAGCCGCCGTTGCGGTCGCTTTTTTCTTGCTTTCACGCGGCACATCGGGCGGTCTTATCGTGGAAACAATGCCGACAGGGACTCCTCACGCCCTTACTCAAAGCTCCGAAAAGAAGGATACTTCCGAGCTTTCGCTGCCGCCCTCAACCTATACCGCCTTGCAGCTGGGCGCATTTGACAATTTGCAGAGCGCCGAAGCGGAGTCCGAAAAATTTAAAAAGCGCGGAGCGGCGGGCTATGTGTTTTTCGAGGGTAAGAACCGCCTTTTCGCTAGCGTATATCCAAGCCGCGCAGAGGCGCGGAATGTACAGCAGCGCCTCAAGGATAATCATTCCGTTGAAACGTATCTTTATACCATTGAGCTTCCGCCGATAACGATGCGCGTAACCGGCACTGAAACGCAGCTCGGCGCGCTTTCAGGCGCTCTTGCGCTTCCCGGGGCGCTACTTTCCGAGAGCTATTCGCTCTTTTTCGCGCTAGATGAGGGCAGAATCACGGGCAACGAGGCAAAGGTTGAAATGCAAAAGCAGTCAAAGCGCGTAGACGAAGCAATTGCAACGATGAAAAGCGTGTTTGCGGGAACGGGCAGCAAAACGGTAATCAATCTTCAAAAAACGCTTTCGAGCCTGAAAAAGTCGATTGATGTACTTTCTGATAAAAATATAACCGGAGATGTAGAAATCAGCGCGCAAATAAAGTATACTTACATAGAACAAATCGTCGTGTTTCGAGCATTTCTTCTTGACCCGCAGGGCAAGGGCGTTTAGGCGCAGCCGCAGCATATACCGCAGCGCCGCGCTTTTGCTTCGGGTATGATTAGAATACGGGAGGTAGCCTAAGTGACTATACGAAAAATACAGGAGCTATTGCAGGCGCAGGTTCTTCTTGGTGAGGACAGGCTTGACGAGGAGGTTGACAGCGCGTTCGGCGCGGATTTGATGAGCGACGTGCTTGCCTTCGTGCAGGAAAAAACGGTTCTGATAACCGGTCTTGTCAATCAGCACGTTATTCGCACCTCTGAAATGCTGGATATATTCTGCATAGTTTTCAGCCGCGGAAAAGTGCCGGAAAAGGAAATCTTGGACGAGGCTGAAGAAAACGGAATAATCGTTCTCAGCACAAAATTTACGTCTTACACCAGCAGCGGAATACTGTATACGCACGGCTTGCCCGGCGTGGACAGGTAAACGCTTAAGGGAGGTAGAAGAATTGGCAGGCAGCATAGTTGAAAGCTTTCCGGTGGAAAAGGGAGCTTATGTAACGGCGGGGGACGCCTCCGCCGCGATAAAGCGAACCTTAAAGCAGCTCGGCGTCGGCGCGGACGTAATGCGGCGCGTTGCCGTTGCGTCCTATGAGGTGGAGCTTAACCTGATTATTCACTCCGAGGGCGGCGTGCTCAAAATGGAAATGGACGGGAAAACCGTAACCCTCATTTCAAAGGACAGAGGGCCGGGAATTCCCGATATCTCCCTTGCAATGCAGGAGGGCTGGTCAACCGCTTCCGAGGAAGCGCGCGCTCTCGGCTTCGGCGCCGGAATGGGGCTTCCCAACATGAGGCGCAATGCGGACGAATTCTCCATCGAATCATCAGTCGGCGTCGGCACGGAGATAGTAATGCGCTTTGCCGTTGCGAAATAATACCTGTCGGACGCGTCCGGCACGGAGGTACATATGCAGCAAAGATATCATTCGGTGTATTTGGATAAGGACAGATGCAAGGGCTGCACCAACTGCCTGAAGCGATGCCCGACGGAGGCAATCCGCGTAAGGCAGGGCAGGGCAAGGATTATTGCAGAAAGGTGCATTGACTGCGGCGAGTGCATAAGGGTCTGCTCTTATCATGCGAAAATAGCGCGGACGGATCCGCTTTCGTCGATAAGCGCCTTCCAGTATAAAATCGCGCTGCCCGCGCCCTCGCTTTTCGGGCAGTACAAGGGCATTCAAAGCATTTCGCAGGTTATTTACGGGCTCAAGCAGATGGGCTTTGACGAGGTTTTCGAGGTCGCAAGGGGAGCGGACATAGCTTCGATGGCGATACGCGAGAGGCTCAAGGACAAAACGCTTCCGCGCCCCGTAATCTCCGCCGCCTGTCCTGCCGTAGTAAGGCTTATTCAGGTGCGCTTTCCGGATTTGATTGACCATCTGATTGACGTTCGCCAGCCCATTGAAATCGCCGCAAGCCTTGCAAAAAAGGAATTCTGCGAAAAGCATAAGGGCGTTTTGCCTGCGGAAGTCGGCTGCTTTTTCATAACGCCCTGCGCGGCGAAAATGACTGCAATAAGAACCCCAATCGGGCATACGAAAAGCGCCGTTGACGGCGCAATATCAATGCTTGAAATCTATGGCCTGCTTTCCTCGCAGGCAAAGAAAGCGCCCGTTGACGAAAGCCTTGTTGAATCAACAGCTTTCGGGCTTGGCTGGGGGAGAAGCGGAGGAGAGAGCAAGAGCATTTTTTCCGATAACGCGCTTGCGGTGGACGGAATCGAAAACGTGATTCACGTGCTTGAGGACGTTGAAAATAATAAGCTCCGCTCCCTTGAATTCGTCGAGGGCAACGCCTGCACGGGCGGCTGCGTCGGCGGGCCGCTTTGCTTTGAGAATCCGTATATTGCCAGAAACGCAATCCGCAAGCTAGTAGAAAACCGTATTGCTCAGGGCGACGTCAAGCCGCCGGATGAAAAGATTCTTGACGAAGTGCCGGTTTATATGGACGCTCCAATCCTTCCGAACAGCGTTATGCAGCTTGACGAGGATATGCTCGAAGCAATGCGCAAAATGGAAGAAATGGAAAACATTACAAAGGAGCTGCCGGGCTACGATTGCGGAAGCTGCGGCTCGCCGACCTGCCGCACCTTTGCTGAGGATATAGTCCGCGGCTTTGCCCGTGAGATGGACTGCATACACAAAATGAAAAAGCAGCTCTCCGTAATGGCTCAGCAGATGGTGGAGCTTGCGCAGAGCGAAAGAGAATAACAGGAGGGCGTTTTTGATGACTGTAAGGGATGTAATTGACCTTATCGGAGCTGAGTCCGTTGTAAGCGGAGCCGACCTTGACAGGGAGGTTACCGGTGGCTATGCCTGCGATATGCTCAGCTGGGTTATGGCAAACGCGGAGGCGGGAATGGCTTGGTCGACGGTTCAGGCGCACATGAACGTAATCGCCGTTGCGGTTCTTATGGAGCTTAGCTGCGTTATTCTGCCGGAGGGCGTGAAGCTTGAGCCGGACGCCCTGCGCAAAGCGGAGGACGAAAAAATCGCCGTTCTTGCAACCGACAAAACCGCGTTTGAAGTAAGCGGAATCCTCTACGGGAAGGGCATAAGGTAATGTATGCCGACCTGCATATCCATTCGTGCCTCAGCCCCTGCGCCGAAAACGAAATGTCGCCGGCGAACATTGCCGGAATGGCGTATTTGAAGGGGCAGCAGGCGATAGCGGTCACGGACCACAACGCCGCGTTCAATCTGCCTTATGTCAAAAAGGCGTGCGACGAATACGGCGTTGCGCTTTTGCCCGGAATGGAGCTTTGCACGCGCGAGGAGGTTCATCTTCTCGCGTATTTCCGTTCGGTTGACGACGCGCTCATAGCGGGCGAGTACTTTTATTCCGCGCTGCCGGATGTTGAAAACGATAAATCGCTTTTCGGGGAGCAGCTGGTTATGGACGAAACGGACGAAATAATCGCGGAAAAGGATAAGCTTTTACTATCCGCGCTTCCGCTTTCGTTTTTGGAGTGCTGCAATAAGATTTCCGAATTCGGCGGGATATTTGTTCCCGCGCATATAAACAGGGGAGGAAACGGGCTGCTCAACTGCCTCGGCTTATTTCCGGAAACGCCGAAGCTTCCCGTCGTCGAGGTTTCTCCGCATCTTAAAATCAACCAAAAGCTACTCGCGGGGCGAACTGTTCTCAATTCGTCGGACGCGCACAGGCTTTGCGATATGGCGGAAAAAGGCTTCGAGCTGCCTGTTGACGGGGTAAGCGGCAGGCGGGTTTTTGACTTTCTTCGCGCCCTGTTCTGATAACATATGTAGAATTATTAACAATTTACGAAAAACGGCTCAAAAATCGTAGAAAACAAGGCTGTGTTATGTTATACTAACAGACGGGTCAAAATGCCCTTATAAACTGTTACATGAACCGCTTGCGCGGTGTGTAAATACGGAAGCTCCGCTTCCATAAACAACGAAGGAGGTTCGCTTTCATTATGTCTCAGCAGAATGAAAAGTACGAACAGCTCAAGGCGGCTATTGAAGAGCACCGCGGTGAAAAGGGCGCTCTGATGCCGATTCTGCAAAAGGCTCAGGACATTTTCGGCTATGTGCCGAAGGATGTTCAGGAGTTCATTGCCGAAAGCATTGGCTGCACGCTCAGTGAGGTTTACGGTGTTGCTACCTTCTATTCCCAGTTCACCCTCGAGCCGCACGGCGAGTATGTTATCGGCGTCTGCCTCGGCACGGCTTGCTACGTAAAGGGCAGCCAGAAGGTGCTTGACAAGATTTCCGAAGAGCTGAAGGTTCCCGTTGGCAAGACGACTCCGGACGGAAAGTTCACCCTCAACGCAACCCGCTGCCTCGGCGCGTGCGGTCTTGCGCCCGTAATGATGATTAACGGCGAGGTTTACGGCCGGCTTGTTCCGGAAGATATACCCGGCATACTGGCGAAGTATTAAGCTATGCGCGATATATCGCTTCACGTGCTTGATATTGTCGAGAATTCCGTAAAGGCAAAGGCTCGCCTTGTTTCCGTTTCCTTTTCAAAGGAGGGGAACGCTCTTACCATCGTCGTTGACGACGACGGCTGCGGAATGAGCAAGGAAATGCTCGAAAATGTCAAAAGTCCGTTTACGACCTCGCGTACCACCAGAAAAGTCGGAATGGGCATTCCTCTTTTAACTGAGAATGCGCAGCTGACGGGCGGGGACGTGAAGATTGAAAGCGAGATTGGGCGGGGGACGACGCTTACCGCGCTGTTCTATACCGACCATATCGACTGCCTGCCGCTCGGCGACCTTGCGGCTACCGTGCAGTCCCTGATAATCGCGAATCCGGAATCGCCGGATTTTGATTTTACCGCGCATTCCGAGCGCGGCGACGGAGAAATCGACACGAGGCAGATTCGCGCCCTTGTCGACCCGCTTCCGCTTTCGGAGCCTGATATCATCAGCTGGATTGGTTCAGCTGCAAACGAAGAATTAGTAAGTATACTGGGAGGGACAAATAATGAAAACTTTAGCGGAACTTGAAGCTATTCGCCAAAAGACGCTCGACCGCGTAGGTCTGCGCGTTGATAAGGACGGCGCCCGTATAGTGGTCGGAATGGCTACCTGCGGAATCGCCGCCGGCGCCCGTCCCGTGCTTCTTTCCTTTGTTGAGGAAGTCAAGAAGCAGGGCGCAGAAAACGTAACCGTATCACAGACCGGCTGCGTCGGAATGTGCCGCCTTGAGCCGATGGTGGACGTATACGTTCCCGGCAAGGAAAAGGTAACCTACGTAAAGATGAAGCCTGATATGGTGGAGCGCATTGTTAAGGAGCATATCATAGGCGGCAATCCCGTTTATGAGTATACCATCGGCGCCGCCGAGCAGAGCAAATAACGGAAGCAGAGGAGGAAATCACTCATGGAACTCTTTCGTTCTCAAGTACTGATTTGCGGCGGCACAGGCTGCAGCTCGTCCGGCTCCGGAGAGCTTATCCGCCTTTTCGAGGAGAAGATTGCCGAGAATGGTCTTGATAAGGAAATCAAGGTTGTTCGCACCGGCTGCTTTGGTCTTTGCCAGGCGGGCCCTGTTGTCATCGTATACCCTGAGGGAACGTTTTACAGCCGCGTAAAGGCTGAAGATGTCGAGGAAATCGTCACTGAGCATCTGCTCAAGGGCCGTCCCGTTTCCCGCCTTGAATACAAGGATAAAACCGTTCAGTCCAATGTCGAAAAATCTCTTGAGGAGATTGGCTTTTATAAGAAGCAGAAGCGCATCGCGCTTCGCAACTGCGGCAGAATCGACCCTGAGAACATTGATGAATACATCGCGTTCGACGGTTACAAGGCTCTGGCGAAGGTTCTTACTTCCATGACTCCTGAGCAGGTTATCGACGAGGTTACCCGCTCTGGTCTGCGCGGTCGCGGCGGCGCGGGATTCCCTACCGGCAAGAAGTGGCTGTTTGCCTATAACTCCAAGAACGAGCAGAAGTATGTTGCCTGCAACGCTGACGAGGGCGACCCCGGCGCGTTCATGGACAGAAGCGTTCTTGAGGGCGACCCTCATGCCGTTATCGAGGCTATGGCTATCGCGGGCTACGCTATCGGAGCCAGCGAGGGCTATATCTACGTAAGAGCCGAATATCCTATCGCCGTAAAGCGCCTCAATGTTGCTATTGGTCAGGCGCGCGAATACGGACTGCTCGGAAAGAACATTTTCGAGAGCGGCTTCAATTTTGACTTGCACATCCGTCTCGGCGCCGGCGCGTTCGTCTGCGGCGAGGAAACCGCGCTTATGGCGTCCGTTGAGGGCAAGCGCGGCGAGCCGCGCGTCCGTCCTCCGTTCCCTGCGGTAAAGGGTCTGTTCGGAAAGCCGACCGTTCTTAACAATGTTGAAACCTACGCCAACATCTGCCAGATTATTCTCAACGGCGCGGATTGGTTCGCCTCCATGGGCACTGAAAAGTCCAAGGGCACCAAGGTATTCGCTCTGGGCGGAAAGATTGTCAATACCGGACTTGTCGAAATCCCGATGGGAACCACCCTGCGCGAAATCATCTTTGATATCGGCGGCGGAATCCCGAACGGAAAGAAGTTCAAGGCGGCTCAGACCGGCGGACCTTCCGGCGGCTGCATTCCTGCGGAACATCTCGATGTTCCGATAGACTATGACAACCTTATCGCCATCGGCTCCATGATGGGCTCGGGCGGAATGATTGTTATGGACGAGGATAACTGCATGGTCGATATCGCCCGCTTCTTCCTCGACTTCACCGTTGACGAAAGCTGCGGAAAATGCACGCCCTGCCGTATCGGTACCCGCCGTATGCTTGAAATCCTTGAGCGCATTGTAAGCGGCAAGGGTGAGGACGGAGATATCGAAAAGCTCGAAACTCTCGCGCGCAACATCAAGGCGACCGCTCTTTGCGGTCTTGGTCAGACTGCGCCTAACCCCGTGCTCTCTACTCTGCATTACTTCCGCGATGAGTATGAAGCTCATATCAAGGAAAAGCGCTGCCCCGCGCATCATTGCAATGCGCTGCTTAACTTTGAAATCACCGATAAGTGCCGCGGCTGCACGCTGTGCGCCCGTAACTGCCCTGTCGGAGCTATAACCGGCACCGTCAAGGAAAAGCACGTTATTGATGTAAAGAAGTGCATCAAGTGCGGCGCTTGCATGGAAAAGTGCAAGTTCGGCGCAATTATCAAGAAATAAGTGTCAGGAGGGACGATACATGGAACTGGTTACTCTCACCATTGATGGCATCCAGGTGGAAGTGCCCGCCGGCACTACTGTGCTTGAGGCAGCCAAGAAAGCCGGAATCCGCATTCCTACGCTGTGCTATCTCAAGGATATCAATCAGATTGGCGCTTGCCGTATGTGCGTAGTCGATACCGGCGCTCGCGCGCTTCAGGCGTCCTGCGTTCTGCCCGTAAGCCCCAACATGGTAGTCAAGACCAACACCCCGCAGGTTCGCGAGGCTCGCAAGGTTATCCTTGAGCTGCTTCTTTCCAACCATGAGAAGAAGTGCCTCACCTGCACCCGCAGCCAGAACTGCGAGCTTCAGGCGCTGTGCAAGGAGCTTGGCGTTGACGATACCGATATGTTTGAGGGAAGCATGAACGAGTACGAGGTCGACGACCTCTCTCCGTCCATCGTTCGCGATAACAACAAGTGCATTCTTTGCCGCCGCTGCGTCGCCGTTTGCAATAACGTTCAGAAGATTGGCGTTATCGGCGCTCGCGACCGTGGCTTCAAGAGTACCATCGGCCCCGCTTGGAACATGAAGCTTAATGAAACCGCCTGCATCAACTGCGGTCAGTGCATTAACGTTTGCCCTGTCGGAGCGCTTCGCGAGAAGGATTCCACGGACAACGTATGGAAGCTTCTTGAGGATAAGAGCAAGCACGTTATCGTGCAGCCCGCGCCTGCCGTCCGCGCCGCTCTCGGCGAGGAATTCGGTATGCCCATGGGAACGCCCTGCACCGGCAAGCTTGCCGCCGCTCTCCGCCGTCTTGGCTTTGAAAAGGTGTTCGATACCGATTTCGGCGCCGATTTGACCATCATGGAGGAAGCTACGGAGCTGCTCGACCGCATGAATAACGGCGGAGTGCTTCCGATGATTACGAGCTGCTCTCCCGGCTGGATTAAGTACTGCGAAACCTACTATCCCGAATTCATCCCGAACCTCAGCTCCTGCAAGAGCCCGCACGAGATGGAAGGCGCCATCATCAAGAGCTACTATGCCGATAAGATGGGCTGGGATAAGAAGGACGTCAAGGTTGTATCCGTAATGCCCTGCACGGCGAAGAAGTTCGAGGCAAAGCGCCCTGAGCTTTCCGGAACCGGCGAGCCTGATGTTGACGAAGTCATCACCACCCGCGAGCTTGCCCGCATGATTAAGATGGCTGGAATCGACTTCATGAAACTTGCTGATGAGGACTTTGACGATATGCTCGGCTCCTCCACCGGCGCTGCCGTAATCTTCGGCGCAACCGGCGGAGTCATGGAAGCCGCCCTGCGTACCGCTTACGAAGTCGTAACCGGAAAGACCCTTGAAAATGTTAACTTCAATGCGGTTCGCGGCGTTGAGGGAGTAAAGGAAGCCACCGTCAAGGTCGGTGATATCGACGTAAGCGTCGCCGTCGCGTCCTCCACGGGCTGCGCTTCCCAGCTTCTTGATTCAGTGAAGTCCGGCGAGAAGAAGTATCACTTCATCGAAATCATGGGCTGCCCCGGCGGCTGCGTAAACGGCGGCGGTCAGCCTATCGTGAGCGCTACCGTTCGCGGCGATTGCGACATCCGCGCCGAGCGCGCCAAGGCTCTCTATATCGAGGATGAGAACAAGCCCATCCGTAAGAGCCATGAGAATCCCGATGTCAAGAAGCTTTACGATGAGTTCCTCGGCAAGCCCAATAGCCATAAGGCTCACGAGCTGCTGCACACCACCTACGTAAAGCGCCCGAAGTATCAGGACTGATAAGCATCAAAACAGCCGCCTTCCATCATAATCGGTGGAAGGCGGCTTTCTTATGCCCGTTTCGTGCATCCGTTTTTTGGGGTTTATGCGCTGCGTCAGCGACTTGTTTTGCGCTTACCTCACATCACTCTGTTATGCCCAAGCTCCGAGCAAATGCTGGTGAATGCGCCGCCCGTGATGCCGAGGAGCGAGTCAAGCTCCTTCTTTGCGGAATTATATTTTGCAGGCTGGAAATGCACAAGAATATAGTCGGCATTCTTAATTCTGCCCTTTGCAAGCTCGCAGAAGCGGCGAATAGGTCCGCAGATATGGAAAACCCAAACAGGGGAAACGATTGTGACCTTCTTGTAGCTTTCGAGGGCTTCGGGCAGCGCTTCAATTTCCATTGCCCAGTTGTGCATTCCGAAGCGCCCGCACCACCAGAAGCCGAGCGTTCCTTCTGTGCGCTCCTTTGATTTGATTTCAAATACCTCTGCGCCGCTCTTGTCAGCCGCTTCATAGGCGGCTTTTCTTGCGCGTCCAAGGCGCGAGAAGTATACAACCAGCTCGCTCTTGTTGCTTCCTATGTTTTTATAGTCGCTGAGCTTCGGCTCGCATATGCTCTGTCGGTAGAATACCCAGCAGGCATAGCCGGTAAGCGCTTGAATAAGCCCGAACAGGAAATATGCTATATCCATGAAATTTAGCGGGAAAATGATGAACTGGATTATTATCCAAAGCGCGAGCGTTACGCCCAAAATGGCTGAAAGCTTGATTCCTGCGGGCTTTTTCTTTATCAGCAGGTATGCCGCAATCAGATTCGGAACGCAGTTTACCAGAAGCAAAGCGATTCCGGAAAAAAAGTAGTCCTGAAAAAGCGCGTCCGCAAACGGCAGCACTTGAAAGTAGGGGAGCAGGGGCTGCATCTGCAATATGCTTCCGTCAGGCTTTATAAGCATTGCTATTCCGCCGGCAAGCGCGCCTATACCGATAAAGAGCGTCCAGAAAATCATTACCTTGCGCGTTATTTCGTACCTTTTAAATTTGAATCAGCTTCCTTTGTGAATATTCATTTGATTAAAAACGGAGCTGAAGCTTGCGCCTCAGCTCCGGCAGAACCGATTCTTACTCGCCGTCAGCGGGGAAAATGACAGCCTTGATACGGCGAACTCCGGCGGAGGAGCTTTCCTCCTTCAGAATTTTGAAGCCGCCAAGCTCGCCGGTGGTTTCGGCGTGAGGGCCGCCGCAGATTTCCTTGCTGTACTCGCCCATGGTGTAAACCTTGACCTTTTCGCCGTACTTGCTCTCGAAAAGCCCCATCGCTCCGGCAGCCTTCGCTTCATCAACAGTGCTTTCGGTGCATACAACGGGAACGGAGTTCTTGATGTATTCGTTCACAAGCGTTTCAACCTGCTTTACCTCGTCGGGGGTCATCTTCCTGCCGAAGGTGAAGTCGAAACGCAGGCGCTCGGCGGTAATATTCGAGCCCTTCTGATGAACCTCGTCGCCGAGAACGCGGCGCAGAGCCGCCTGCAAAAGATGGGTTGCGGTATGCAGACGCGCGGTCTGAACGCTGTGGTCGGCAAGACCGCCCTTGAAGCGCTGTTCAGCTCCCGCATGGCTGTTTTCCTGATGCTGCTTGAAATTCTCCTCAAAGCCTTTTATATCAACGGTAAGCCCGCGCTCCTTGGCAAGCTCCTCGGTCATCTCAACGGGATAGCCGTAGGTGTCGTAGAGATGGAAAGCACTCTTTCCGTCGATTTCCGTGCCCTCAAGACGGGCTACAACCTTCTCGAATTCCTTTTCGCCCTGCCTGAGCGTGCGGGCAAAGCGCGCCTCCTCAAGCTTGAACTGCTCAAGCACGAACGCGCTGTTGCGCTCAAGCTCAGGGTAAGCGTCCTTGTACTGCTCGATTATGACCTTCGCGATTTCCTGAGTAAAGCTGTCGTCCATTTCAAGATTCATCGCATAGCGGGTTGCGCGGCGGATAAGGCGGCGAAGCACATAGCCTTGGTCAACATTGGAGGGGCTTACGCCTCTGTCGTCGCCCATAATGAACGTTGATGTGCGCATATGGTCGGCTACAATGCGGAACGCCTTGGTGATTTCGGGAGTTTCGCCGTATTCTTTGCTGGAAAGATCCGCGATTTTGGCAAAAATTCCGGTGAAAGCGTCGGTTTCATAAACGGATTTTTTGCCGTTGATAACGCATACGGTGCGCTCAAGTCCCATTCCGGTGTCAACGTTCTTCTTCTCAAGCGGAAGGAAGCTGCCGTCCTGCTGCTTGTTGTACTGCATAAAAACGTTGTTCCAGATTTCGAGATAGCGTCCGCAGGAGCAGGCGGGGGAGCAGTCGGGGCAGCAGGGCGCTTTATCGGTTATAATGAATATTTCGGTGTCAGGGCCGCAGGGACCGGTAATTCCGGCAGGACCCCACCAGTTATTCTCCTTGGGGAGATAGAAAATATGGTCTTCAACAGCGCCGCAGGAGAGCCACAAATCATGAGCTTCGACATCGCGGGGGCAGTCGTCGTCGCCCGCGAACACGGAGAATGCAAGCCTGTCCTTGTCTATTCCGAGATATTCGGGGCTGGTGAGGAATTCCCAGCTCCAAGCGATGGATTCCTTCTTGAAGTAATCGCCGAGGCTCCAGTTGCCGAGCATTTCAAAGAAGGTAAGATGGCTGTTGTCGCCGACATCGTCGATATCGCAGGTGCGGACGCACTTCTGCACGTCGGTAAGGCGCGTTCCGGCAGGGTGCTTAGCGCCCATCAGATACGGAACAAGCGGGTGCATTCCCGCAGTTGTGAACAGAACAGTAGGGTCGTTTTCTGGTATTATCGAAGCGGAGGAGATAACCTTATGCCCCTTTGACTCGAAAAACTTCCTGTACAGCTGCCTTAATTCTGTGCTGCTAATCGCTTTCATCCGCCAGTCTCCTTTATGCGCGTTATGCGCTTGCATTTACTTATAACTGCGAAAATATCATCGTTTACGCAGCAGCGCTTATTATAGAAACGCTTTTACCATTATAATTCCGCGCGCTTTTCGTGTCAACCGAAAACGCTGAAAACAAGCCGCTTAAAGCAAAAAAGCGGCATTGGAAGGGCAGTGGTAAGAGTATAATAAGAGCGAAGTGAACCCATATGAGCAGAAGGCGTTTTCATATTGTGTTGACATATGCGCGGGGCAATGCTACAATACCGATGTTTGCTTTGATAGGCTAACTAATTATCCGCCGGTTTTCATGGCGGCGCGAAGGGAGGCAATCGTTATGGAAAGGTTTCCGTCCGAGCTGAACGAGCTTCTGGGCGATGCATACAGAAGCGCGGGACGCATGGACGAGGAGTTTTTGGTCGAGGCTGAATTGTCCGATATCTCGGTAAGCGAGCTGCACATTCTGCGCGCCATCGGCGTTGAGAACGGCGGCTCAACAATCAGCGGGCTTGCGGCGCGGCTGGAGCTTACGCTGCCGACCATTACAGTCGCAGTAAATAAGCTTCAGCAAAAGGGCTATGTCAAAAAGGTCAAAAGCGAGTCCGACAAGCGTTCCGTAACGGTTTCCCTGTCGCATCAGGGTAAAAAGACCTATTCGGCTTATCGTAAGTGGAGAGAGAGAATGCTCGAATCCATAAACGACGGGCTGAACGACACGGACAGGCAGATGTTGGCAAGAGCAATCCACGCGTTCAATCGCTCGCTCAGGCGCGTGATGGACGAAAGCAAGCAGAAGCTGCTCAGCAAAAAGGCGCGCAGGGAAGCCGAGCGCGATGAAGCGCGGGACAGCGCCGCACTATCTTCGGATAAAGACGAATGAGGAGGAACTATCATGAACTTTCAGGATGTAGCAAAAATTCTCGCGGATTATAAGGACATCGACGCTTCTCAGATTAAGCCGGAATCCACCTTTGCGGAGCTTGGACTTGATTCCTTGGACATGGCGGAGCTGGTTATGAATATGGAAGATGAGCTTGGCGTTACCATCGAGATGAACGAAAGCATCAAGACGGTTGCCGACATCATGAGCGCGATTGGAGCAGTAGCCTGATGCCTGCCTTCAAGACGGCGTTTGTTTTAAGCGGACAGGGCTCGCAGAATACCGGAATGGGCAAGAGCCTTTATGAAGCGTCAAAAAAAGCGCGCGAAGTAATGGACATTGCCGACAGGGTGCTCCCGGGGCTCAAGGAACTTTGCTTTTACGGAAGCAAGGAGGAGCTTTCCCGCACCGTGAACACTCAGCCCGCCGTTATGACCGTGGACGTAATGTGCGCTCTTGCCGTTATGGAAGCGGGCGTTAAGCCCGACGCGCTTGCAGGCTTTTCCCTTGGCGAGCTTGCGGCTCTTTCGGTAAGCGGAATGCTGCCGTTTGAAACGGCTTTGCGCCTTGTCGTAAGGCGCGCGGAGCTTATGGACGAGTGCGCGGAAAGCTCAGAAAGCACAATGGCGGCAGTTGTCAAGCTTTCCGAAAGCGATACGGCGCTTGTTGCCGAGCGCTTTGCGGCTTATCCCGCAAATTTCAACTGTCCGGGGCAGATAGTGGTTTCGTTGAAGCGCTCCGAGGTTTCGCAGTTTTCTTCGGCTGTCCGCGAAATGGGCGGAAGGGCGATTCCGCTTTCCGTAAGCGGCGGATTCCATTCGCCCTATATGTCGCCCGCCGCCGCTTCCTTTGGGAAAGCGCTTTCCGGCGTAGAGTTTGCGAAACCGCAGGCGGCTGTTTATTCAAACTTCACTTCCGATATATACGAATTCGGGAGCGAAGCGGAGCTGCTGCAAAAGCAAATCGACCATCCTATCTATTGGGAAAAGGTTGTGCGCAGGATGAGCGACAGCGGAGTAGGCGCATTCATCGAATGCGGCCCTGGAGTCACCTTATCCGGACTTATTAAAAAGACGGGCGTTCCCGCGCGCGTTCTGAATGTTGAAAGCGCGGAGTCGCTTGCGGACGCGCTCAAAGCTCTCAGGGAGGCATAATATGTTGAATGGAAAAACCGCGCTGATTACCGGCTTCAGCCGTGGAATCGGCAGGGCGGCGTCCTTGGAGCTTGCAGCGCGCGGCGCGAATATTGCCGGAGTATACTTCGGCAACGACGCCGCAGCGGAGGAAACGCTTGCCCTGCTTGCAAAAGCGGGAGTCAAGGCGATTTCCTATAAAGCGGATGTATCGGATTTTGCAGCCTGCGAGGCGCTCGCAAAGCAGGCGATTCAGGATTTCGGCTCTGTCGAAATTCTCGTCAACAACGCGGGAATGACCAAGGACGGGCTTTGCATGAGGATGAGCGACAGCGATTTTTCGCGGGTTATCGACGTTGACCTCAAGGGCGCGTTCAACATGATTCGCCATCTTTCCGGTCATATGCTCCGGCGCCGCGAGGGACGGATTATCAATATCGCGTCCGTTGCGGGAATGATGGGCAACGCGGGTCAGGCGAACTATTCCGCGGCGAAGGCGGGGCTTATCGGGCTTACGAAAACCGTTGCGCGCGAGCTTGGCTCAAGGGGAATCACGGTAAACGCAGTCGCTCCCGGGCTTGTTAAAACGGATATGACCGCGTCGCTTCCGCAGGAAAAGCTCGCCGAGTTCGTTAAAACAATTCCCTTGGGCAGAATGGCTGAGCCGGAGGATGTTGCGAAAACCATCGCGTTTCTCGCGGATGAGGATTCTGCGTATATCACGGGTCAGGTAATCAAGGTTGACGGCGGATTATACATTTGACTTTTGGGAGGAAACATGGCAAGAGTAGTTATAACCGGAATGGGCGTTATTTCGCCCTTGGGCAATTCTGTCGACGCTTTGTGGGACGCTCTCAAAGCGGGCAAGTGCGGAATTGATGTAATCTCAAAGTTCGACGCTTCCCAGAACAAGGTCAAGGTTGCCGCCGAGGTAAAGGAATTCACGCCTTCGGACTACGGAATTGATAAAAGCGCCGCAAGACGTTTGGATTTGTATTCCCAGTACGCTATGGCGGCGGCAAAGCAGGCGTTTGAGCAGAGCGGGCTTGTATCCGGCGAAAACATCGAAGCCGAGCGCCTCGGCGTTTACGTCGGCAGCGGAATCGGCGGCTTAATCACCTTTGCGCAGCAAACCGAGGTATTCCTTTCTCGCGGAATTGAGCGCATTTCACCCTTCTTTGCGCCTATGATGCTTTCCAATATGGCGACAGGCAATATATCCATCGCCTATAAAGCTGAGGGCGCGACTCTGCCAGTCGTTACCGCCTGCGCAACGAGCGCGAATGCAATCGGCGAGGCGTTTCACGCAATCAAGCACGGCTATGCGGACGCAGTCTGCGCCGGCGGCTCTGAAGCTCCGATTCATCCGATTGCAATCGGCGCATTTTCGGCGCTTCACGCGCTTTCCTGTCAGGAAAATCCGGCGCTCGCGTCCCTTCCCTTCGATAAGCGCCGCGGCGGCTTTGTTCTCGGAGAAGGTGCGGCAATCGTGATGCTTGAGGAATACGAACACGCCAAAGCGCGTAATGCGAATATCATCTGCGAGGTCGTCGGCTACGGCAACACGGCGGACGCATATCACGTTACAGCGCCCGACCCCGAGGCTAAGGGCGCGGCGCGCGCTGTATCGCAGGCGCTTTCCGAGGGCGGTTATAACGGCACAGAAGCCCTCTATATCAACGCCCATGGAACTGGAACGCAGCTTAACGACACGGCTGAAACCAAGGCGGTTAAGCTTGCGCTGAAGGAAAAGGCGTATGACGCGAGCATATCCTCAACAAAGTCCATGACGGGGCATATGATGGGCGCAGCCGGCGCGATAGAGTGCCTGATTTCGGCGCTTGCAATAAGGGACGGGCTGATTCCGCCCACGATAGGTCTTAATGAGCCGGATGATGAATGCGACCTTGATTACACCCCGCTTACGGCAAAGGAGCGCGCAATAGACGCCGCTCTCTCGATTTCGCTCGGCTTCGGCGGGCATAACGCCTGCCTTATGCTAAGGCGCGTGTAAGCCTTTTGGGGGCTTTCTGACAGTATCATATCTGCTTTCATCCTCCGCACATCGCGGAGGATGTTTTTTATACGGCTTATTTAACTATAAATACATAAACAGTGTACGTGCCATTATATGGTTGTTTTGCTGCCCGCATTGAAATGCTGAGGAGCGGCTGATGTAATAAAATCAATATATCACTTCAGGAGGAGATTATAATGAAACGTGTGCTTTGTTTTATCATGTTCTTAATTATTCTGCTCGCGTCCCTGCCTGCGCTCGCGGCGGCAGGCGGAACGAGCGGACTGTATACCTACGAAATCAAGGGGAATGGTACCATCACCATCACAGGCTTTGACTGTAAGGCAAATGATGGCGATATATTCGTTCCGACAATGATTGACGGCTATAATGTAACCGCGATTGGCGACGAGGCATTCAAGTGCGAGCATCTCCGTCGCTCTTTGAAACAGCTCGCAACCGTTTCGCTCACTCTTCCCGAGGGAATTAAGAGCGTAGGTAAAAAGGCGTTCTGGAATGCGACGCTTTCTTCCATAAATCTGCCGGACGGGCTTCAAAACATCGGAGCCGGCGCTTTCGTCGGCAATCCGACAATCCAGTATAAGCTAAGCGGCTCGCATCCGTACATTGCCGTTATAGACGGCGCACTTTACTCCAAGAGTAATAAGGAGCTGCTTGCCTACACGCATTTTGATGAAGGATATAAGCAGTATGCGAACTATAAATACACGATTCCGGAAGGGATTCTCTCAATAGCCGATTATGCCTTCTACCGCGATGTCGAGGGCGAAAAGGCGGCAACCTACAAAAGTAATTATACATTTAATATAGAGGAAGTCGTTTTTGCTTCGACCATAACGAAAATCGGTGATTTTGCCTTCAGCGGCTTTAGGTTTGATAATGAAACAGTGCTTCCGGAGCGATTGAAAACCATCGGCGAATCGGCTTTTGAAAACGCAGTCGGCTATTGTCGTGAGGATATCGTGATTCCTGACGGAGTAACGACAATCGGTAAAGCCGCGTTCAGGAATAGTAATCTGTTTTATGACTACGGCGAAGAAATAACTAAAATCATTATTTCGGAAAACTCATCTTTGACTGAGATAGACGAGGATACCTTCCGCGGCTGCAAAGATTCGATTGCCGTAAATTCTATCAGGATACGCCGCGTTGGATAATATGCGTTCTTCGACGCTGCAAACGTGGAATGGGCGCATACCGACAGTATCGACGTATGGGGAGATTATGCTTTTACAAGTCTTGCGAGCGGAGTAAACACTGAAAGAGATGAGTACAAAGCGGCTCTGGAAGCATATATGGCAACGCTTCCGCCGGATGAACAGGAAACTGCGTGGTATGAATACGCATCCGGCTATCGTACGCTCCCGACATTGACGCTTTCTCTTTCCGCAAAGCTGAATACTATTCCTGCGGGCTTCTGCATTAAGGGACTGCTGCCTGATACTGTAACCGCGATAGCTTCGCAGGCATACCTCAGCGTAGTAACTGATTTCAAGCTCAGCCCTTCGCTTGACGATATTGCGGTTGACGCATTTGTGAAGGGTTCTACCTTTGTTGTCGAGGCAGGCTCTTATGCCGAGCTTTGGTGTGGAGAAAACGGATTCGGCTATACTCTTGAAGGACAGGACAGTCTCGATTGGCTGAATAACTGAGAGCAGCAATGACCGTCCCGAGCCCCTCATATAAATGATATTCCCTGATGAAAATCCCCGCCCTGACTGTTTTCAGCAAAGGCGGGGATTTGATTTGCTTATATTCTGTAAGGCGTCAGCCCTGCGTGTTTCCGTCGCCGTCGGGGGCGATTTCGATATCCTCGGGGTCAACCGTTTCCGTCGGCGCGGGAGTTTCGGCGGGAATCATACCAAGCGTCGGCGAGGGAGTGGAGGAAGGCTCCAAGGTCGGAGCGGCTGTTGCGGCGATTGTCGGCATTGTCAGCGCTTCGGCGTATATCTTTTCGAGCGTTTTTGTTGCTGCAATTCCGTCAACCTTGAGTCCGTTATCCCTCTGATAAGCCTTAACCGCGGCGGTCGTTCCCGCGTAATATCCGCCGGTAATCGTTCCCGCGTAGTAGCCAAGCTCCTTGAGCCTGCACTGGAGCCAATATACATCCTCGCCGGTTACGCCGGTCTTGAGGGTGCGGAAGGGCTGCGGGGGCTGCAATTTGGAGTCGTAATCCGGATATACCTCGGGAACGGGCGTAACGTAGGGGAGCATACTCTTTTTGTTGAGCGAGCCGGGCTTTGAGAGCTTAACAAGCTCCTCGTCCTTGGGAAGGGTTTCGGTTATCGTAACTACGGTTCCCGCGCCGCAGTTGTTGTAAATCCAGCGCGCGTCCGCAACGGTAAGCCTTACGCAGCCGTGGGAGGCTCTTGAGCCGAGCTTGTTGTAGCTCTTTACGCTCAAATCGCTCGTGCTTACGGAATTGTAAATGAGGGAATGAAAGGCAACGCTTGAGTTGATTCTCGTCCAGAACTGCGCGTAGCTTCCCCAAGTCGGGAAGAACGACCAGCGAGCCGTGCGCCCGTTAAGCACAAACGTACCGACGGGGCTTGGATTGCTTCTTGTGCCGGAGGAGCAGAGGAAGGTCTTGTAGGGAGTTGTATAATTGCCGTCGTCGTCCCTTGCGTATACTCTTACCAGCTGATTGTTAACGTCAACGGTAATCGCGTAGGGAACGGGAGTCGGCTCGGGAGTCGGCGCTGCGTCGTCTGTTGCTGAGCGCGCTTCGTCGGAGAAAAGAAGCGTCCAAGTCTTTTCGCCCACTATTCCGTCAGCCTCAAGCGCGTTGTGCTCCTGAAAGCTCTTGACGGCTCTGCGCGTGTTGCCGAGGAATTTTCCGCTCAGGGCGTTTGAATAGAAGCCAAGCTCGTACAGCCTGTTCTGCATTGTCAGAACGTCGCTTCCTGTCAAGCCGTACGACAGCTCGCGCTGATACGTCGTATCGGGCACGGGCGACGGAGTCGGGGAGGGCGTTACATATGCCGAAAGGTCGATTGCAAACAGCATTTCAAGCACATCGGAGGTTGCAACTCCGCTCTGCTCAAGCCCGTTGTCCTTCTGGTAGTTTTTGAGAGCTGTCTGCGTTCCGTCAAGGAACTTTCCGCTGACGCGTCCGTTATAGTAGCCGAGGGTTACAAAGATTTTCTGCAATTCGCTTACTTCGTCGCCTGTCGAGCCGTAACGCAAAGTCTTGTATTTTACCGCATACAGCTTTGCCTGCGTTTCCTCGTCCGCAACGCCCGTCGGGGTCATTCCGTAGTCCGTCTGGAATTTCTTTATCGCGGCGCGCGTTCCTTCGCGGAAGCGTCCCGAAATCGTTCCGTTGTAATAGCCGGTTTCGCTCAGCCGCTTTTGCAAATCCTTTACGTTCTGCCCGTCGTCGCCGTATTTCATGGATACGTAGGGCAGAGGCGTAGCGGTAGGCTCGGCGGCAGCCGGAGTTCCGGTTGCGGATGTAACGGTCGTAAGGTCTTCCTTGGGAGCCGTCGTTTCATCAGCCGATGCGCACGAAACAGCCATCACGAGCATCAGCGTGAAAAGAACGGCAATAATTTTCTTCAAAATGTATTCCCCCTATGCGGGCGCGCCGCGCCTGAATTTAGCTTTTGGCAAGCGAATCGCTTCATATAATTTAACGCGGAAGCCCGCAGCGTTTATCCTTGCTTTACTTTCCTTTTTGACCCAGCAACTCGCCCAGACCGCCCAGACCGCCGAGAACGTTGCCGAGAACATCGCCCAAATCAAAGCCTTCGGCTTCGTCCTTGCCGATAAGAATGTTGATTGCCTGCTTCCTGTCATCGGAGGAGGCGTTTCTGTATGCCTCGACAAGCCTCTTTTCGGCTGCGGTCAGCTTAACGGCTGAAACGCCCGATTTTTGGGCTTTTGCCGCAGTTGTCTTTGTTGATTTTGCGGCGGATTTCGTCGCTGTTTTCTTTTCGGCATTAAGAAGCGAGGTTTGCGTAACGCCCGTTTCCTTCGCAATGCGCTTCAGCGTTTCGTTTGTCAGCTCAAGCTCGCCGCGCTCGGCTTTACCAAGGTCGGCTGCCGATAGTCCGGCAATCTTCTTTGCTAGTTTTTCCTGCGTAAGCTCAGCTGCAAGGCGAGCTTTCTTTATTGCAGCTCCCGTTTTTTTTCCCATTATTATCACCTCAAATAATCATTCGTAATATTGACAATTTCAAGTGTAAGTCCGCGTTTTTGTTTTGTCAATCGCGCAGGGTATATAATTTATAATATATTAGGAGGTTAATTCTCTATAACCTTATCGTAAAATCGTCGTTAAAACCCCGCAAACGCAAGCACGTCAAGGCTTTTCAGACATTTGTGGTTAATTGACGAATAGCCGGCGTTTCTGTTATAATACTAATAACCCCGGTATTCATCATTTAATGGGAGGGAAACTGGAATGAGAAAAAAGCTGTCAATCCTGCTTGCCATCGCTCTTCTTGTCTGCTCCATCGCGCCCGTCGCGCTGGCTGACCAGAAGGTGGACTTGTCCGGCAAGCTTGTTATCCTCAATACTAACGATGTTCACGGCTATGCCATCACGGATACGTCCGTGCCCTCGATGGGTTATGCGCAGATTGCCGCCTATAAGAAGCTGGCTCTCTCGGCGGGCGCCGAAGTGCTGCTGCTTGACGCAGGCGACGCTACGTACGGTCAGCCCATCATCAATCTATCAAAGGGTCTCGACGCCGTCAAGTTCATGAACGCCGTAGGCTATGATGCAATGTGCCCCGGCAACCATGAGTTTGACTGCGGAATCGACAATCTGCTTCAGCTTGCCGACGCCGCCGAGTTCAAGGTTCTTGCCGCCAACATCACCCGCACGGCTGACGGCACCACCTTCTTTGCTCCCAACACCATTTTTGAAAAGAATGGCTGGAAGATTGGCGTGTTCGGTCTTGATACCCCCGAAGCGCTCACCAAGGCGAACCCCGCTCTCATGAAGGGCGTTTCCATCGCGATGAACGAGGAGCTTTATGCCTGCGCTCAGGCTCAGGTTGACGAGCTTGCAAACGCCGGCTGCGACCTTATCATCTGCATCGGCCATCTCGGAATTGATGATGAGTCCACCGGAAACCGCAGCCTTGACGTTATCGCCAACACCAATGGCATTGACCTTTTCATTGACGGCCACAGCCACAGCGAAATCGTACAGACCGTTGACCAGAAGGCAGTTGAAGGTCAGGAAACTCCTGACACCACTCTGCTCATCAGCACCGGCTGCTATTCCCAGAACCTCGGAGAAATCGTGTTTGACGGCGAAACTCTCACCGCTACGCTGATTCCCGCTTCCAATGCAGTTGTTCCCACCATCTTCGGCGATGAGGAAGTTTCTGCAATGGTTGCAGCTGTCAACGATGAAATCAACGCTCAGCTTTCCGGCGTATTCGCCAAGACTGAAGTTATGCTCGATGGCAACCGCGACCCCGGCGTGCGCACTCAGGAAACCAACCTCGGCGACTTTGCCGCGGACGCTATCCTCTGGGCTGCCAACAACGCATATTCTCAGCCTGTTGCTGCCGCAATCACCAACGGCGGCGGAATCCGTGCCAGCATTGATGTCGGCGACATCTCCATGATGGACATGAAGACTGTTTTCCCGTTCGGCAACACCATTGCGGTTCTGACCGTTAAGGGTAGCGAGCTGCTTGAGGCTGTTGAGGCCGCTACCAGCGCTGCTCCTACCGCTCTGGGTGCTTTCCCGCAGGTAAGCGGAATCGAGTTCACCGTTGACACCTCTGTTGAGTATGTCAAGGGCGAGCAGTATCCCAACACCACCTATTATGCTCCTGCCAATCCCGGCAGCCGCGTAACCATTGCTACCGTTGGCGGAGAAGCCTTTGACCCTGAAAAGGACTATGTTATCGCCACCAACAACTTCACCGCGGCGGGCGGCGATACGTACTACTGCTTCGGCTATGCTTATTCCCAGACCGGCTATGACACCACCATCCCGCTTGAGGATGCGCTTGTCAACTATACCGCAGAAGTGCTCGGCGGCGTAATCGGCGAAACCTACGCTGCTCCTGCCGGAAGAATTACCATCAAGTAATTCCATATGCGGTAAACTATCTGCAACAAAGGCGGCGACGAACTTCGGTTCGCCGCCGTTTTTATGAAAGATTCTATAGAAAAAAGCGACCTGTTAAAACAAGTCGCTTTTTATGGGAAATGCTGATATTGTTGATACAATCGGGGGTGGGTGCACTCTGAAACGGCGAATCGTGTAAAGATAGTAACACAAGCTACTGCTAGCGTCATTCATTCAAGTGGAGTTTCACTCCAAGCGCAGTTATCCATAAAGAATGCATGCGCGTGATCGTTAACAAAATCAAACGCCCATGAGATGCTACAGGCAACCTTCTTCCCGGGGAGGTACATCGCAGCTTCCCTACATGCCGATCCTGACTATGCATGGATCCACCGGGAACTGGCAAAGCCGGGTGTGACGCTTACGCTGCTTTGGACAGAGTATAGCGAAAAATGTCATACCGCCGGAACGGTCCCCTACATGAGGACGCAGTTTTGCGACAAGTACAGAAAATGGGCCAAGCTAACGAAGGCAACCATGCGGATCCAACACAAGCCTGGCGAAGCCATGCAAGTCGACTGGGCCGGGAACACCATCCCGGTGTATGATTCAGTGACGGGCGATGTGACCAAGGCCTATGTGTTCATTGCCGTCCTTCCATGCAGCTGCTTTGCCTATGCTGAAGCTTGCGGCGATATGAGGACGGAGAATTGGCTACTCTGTCACATTCATGCCTACAACTACTTCGGCGGGGTGACCAGGCTGCTTATTCCGGACAATCTCAAGGCCGGTGTTAGCGCCAATACCCGCTACGAGACCGTTCTGAATCGGAGTTATCTTGAACTGTCGGAGCATTACAGCACTGCTGTTGTACCTGCCCGTATCCGGCATCCACAGGACAAGAGTCTGGCCGAAGGAACTGTCAAGTTTGCATCGACCTGGATCATTGCAGCTCTGCGTGACAGGAAGTTCTTCTCTGTGGGCGAAGTGCATGAAGCTGTAGCCGAAAAGCTGGAGGAGCTCAACGATAAGCCTTTCCAGAAGCGTCCCGGCTCCCGACGTTCTGCTTATCTCAATGAAGAAAAGGACTTCATGAAGCCGCTTCCTGTCATGCCCTATGAACCGGCTGTGTGGCTGCAGCAGACGGTCGGGAACGACTATCTCGTCAGCGATGGAAAGAACAGGTATTCCGTTCCCTTCGATGTCATTGGGAAGGAGGTCAGCATTCGCCTGACTCGCAATATGGTGGAAGCGTTTTTCAACGGAAGTCGTATTGCCAGTCATCTCCGGCAAAACCGGGTTCTGCGGGATCCTGTTGTCAATCCGGAGCATATGACACCGGAGCATAGAAAATATCTTAACTGCAATTCTGAAGAATTTGCCTTCTGGGCCACTGAGGTCGGCCCCAAGACACTTGCTGCCGTTCAGTTCTTTCTCTCCAGCGGAAGAGAACAGGAGCAAGGATATAAATCCTGTGCCAGCTTGACCAAA
>JAQWCW010000018.1 GCA_028705775.1 Eubacteriales bacterium | reverse complement strand
ATTACCAGCCCAAGAAACGCTATAAGGTCGTGGGCGAGTACGATGCCGAAAACCGTGTGATATACTATGATATGTCCGCGGCAGAGGTTTCTGAATTCCGCGCAGTCAAGGACTAAAACGAGCTACATCACTGGTGTACCGCCATCAGCGCGGTAAACTTAGGGATTTTCTTAAAACGCAAAAAAGCGGCCATGCAGGAGCATAATGCTCTTACATGGTCGCTTTCCTGTTGCCGCCGCTTGAAGCTGTTCACTCAAGTTTTTTCGTTAATCCCTGTGTGAACGCTCCAAAAGCCGCTTCTTTTTTATTTATGAATCTCGCTTTATATCCGCATAGTCACATTGCGCATGAATGCTGAATATTCATCGCCATAACCGCAAGGTTGAAATATCAAACCTTGTTTGTTATAATAAAGTCAATAAACACGCAAACCGACAGAGTCTATTGTTTTCGGGAGTATACTTAATCGGCGGCTTACGGAAATCACGCGCCGAAATGCACACGGAGGATAAATATGAAAAGAATTCATGCTGTATGTCTGGTGCTGGTAATGCTGATATCCGTTTGCTTTTCGGGGTCTGCGGCAGGGGATAAACCCGCTGAAATATCCGATTTGAACAGCAAGGGAAGGGTAATCGCCGTTGAAACCAGCACGATACCCGAAACAGAGGCAAGAAAGGTTCTTCCGGACGCTTCATATATGTATGTTAACTCGCTTTCCGAGGGGTTTCTTGCCGTTACCTCCGGAAAAGCGGACGCTTATGCGGTGGACAAAACGAGCTTTGATACCGCTTTGAAATTCGGGCTTATCGGCGTTGAAGCTCTTGGCGGGCCTATCGGAGATGTAGGTCAGTTCGCAGTCGGTATAAGCCCCAATGCGTCAATCGAGGGCGCGGAGGATAAGATTAACGCCTTTATAAAGGAAGTCCGCAGCAACGGAGTTCTCGATGATATGTGGCAGCGCTGGATAGTCGACGGCAATGCGGAAATGCCGAAGATAGAGCCTGCGCAGAACCCGACGATGAAAATAAAGGTCGGAACAACCGGACTTGCCGCGCCGTACACCTATTATGTCGGTAGCGAGCTTACCGGCTTTGATATTGAGCTTTCGCGGCGCTTTGCGGCATGGCTGAACGCCGATATTGAGTATGTGGTTTTTGACTGGGCAGGCATTATTGCCGCCTGCTCGTCCGGTCGTGTTGATTTCGCCTTTTCCAATTTGTTCGACACTCCCGAAAGGCGCGAGAGCATAAGCTTTTCAAGCCCGATTTCCGAAATAACCACACTCCTTGTCGTCAAAAGCGGAAACGATAACGCGGGAAGCGCCGTTTTCAATACCGTTGCCGATTTGGACGGGCATAGAATCGGAATCGGCACAGGCACGGTTTTTGACGCTCAGGCGCGCCAAATCTTTAGTTCGCCGCGAATCCTTTACTACAACAGCGTTCCCGACCAGCTTCAGGCGCTTCTGAAGGGCAAGATTGACGCATTCATGTGCGATGAGCCTGTTGCAAAGCTCCTTCGCATCCAAAACGAAAAGGTTAGCTATATCGAGGATATTCTATACCCAATCGGTTATGGATTTATATTCAATCTGAATGACAAGGGCGCGAAACTGCGCGGTCAGATGGACGAATATCTTTCCGAATTGATGGCTGACGGCTCAATCAAGCAAATGGAGGAAAAATGGTTCAGCGGAAGCTCTGAAAACGCAGAAATTTTCGATTTGTCCGCGCTTACGGGCGAAAACGGAGCGCTCACGCTCGCAACCGAATCGCTCAGCGAGCCGTTCACCTTCATGAAAAACGGCGAGGTTACCGGCTATGAGATTGAAATTGCCTATGGCTTCTGCAAGAAGTACGGCTATTCGCTCTCGCTGACGGACATGACCTTTGCTTCGATTATTCCCGCCGTTACGACGGAAAAAGCCGATTTCGGATGCGCCTGCATATCAATTACGGAGGAAAGAAAGCAGTCCGTCAATTTCTCCATGCCGGATTATGAGGGCGGAACTGTTATGGTACTTCGCGTTTCCGATATGGGCGGAGTGGTAAAGACGGAAAGCGTCGGCTTCCTCGCATCAATCGCCGCGAGCTTTGAAAAAACCTTCATTCGCGAGAACCGCTGGCAGCTCGTGCTGTCGGGGCTTCTCATTACCCTTATAATCTCCGTGCTTTCCGCGATTCTGGGAACTGTCATAGGCTTCGGAATCTGCGTTATGCGCCGCAGCCGCTACGGAGCCCTCCGCAAAACTGCCGTTGTGATTGTCCGATTGATTCAGGGCGTTCCGATTGTCGTTCTCCTTATGCTCATGTACTACCTCGTTTTCACTTCTCCTAACATAAGCGGGCTTTTCGTTGCGGTAATCGCGTTCTCAATCAACTTCGGCGTGTATGTTTCCGAAATGATGCGCACGGGAATCGACGCGGTAGACATCGGGCAATGGGAGGCGGCGTCGGCGCTCGGCTTCAATCATTCAGGCACGTTCGCGCAGGTTATAGCGCCTCAGGCGCTCAGGCATATACTTCCCGTTTATCGCGGCGAGTTCATTTCTATGGTTAAAATGACCTCCGTTGTCGGCTATATCGCGGTTGAGGATTTGACAAAGGTCAGCGATATAATCAGAAGCCGCACCTATGACGCTTTCTTCCCGCTTATTGCAACGGCGCTTATCTACTTTGCACTCTCGTGGGCGCTTACCTCGCTGATTTCCATGCTTGAAGCGAAGATTGACCCCAAGAAGCGCAAGAGGGAGCTTAAAGGCGTAAATCTGGCGGAGGAAAGCGCGGAGGCAGGGGAATCGGAGCGCCCGCAGTCCGGCGCGGTCATCACGATTGAGCATTTAAAAAAGGTATATCCGAATGTAACGCCGCTCAAGGACGTGAACGCCGCAATAAACTCCGGTGATGTTGTTACCGTAATCGGGCCTTCAGGAACAGGCAAGTCAACACTCCTTCGCTGCGTCAACCGCCTTGAAACGCCCACCGAGGGCAGGATTACCGTTCTCGGGCAGGATATGAGCAGCAAGGCGACCGACATCAACAAAACGCGTATGCATATGGGAATGGTTTTCCAAAGCTTCAATCTGTTCCCGCACCTGATGATTATCGAAAACATCATGCTTGCGCCGGTAAAGCTCAGGAAAGAGCCGCGCCAGAAAGCATATGAAAACGGAATGAGGCTTCTCCGCTCTGTCGGACTTGCCGAAAAGGCGTTTTCCTATCCCGACGAGCTGAGCGGCGGTCAGCGCCAGCGCGTTGCAATAGCTCGGGCGCTTGCAATGAAGCCGGAAATAATGCTGTTTGACGAGCCGACGAGCGCGCTTGACCCGACGATGGTCGGCGAGGTGCTTTCGGTTATCAGAAAGCTTGCCTCCGAGGGGCTTACGATGATGATAGTCACGCATGAAATGAAATTCGCGCGCGACGTGTCAAGTCGAATCTTCTATATGGACCAAGGCGAAATCTACGAGGACGGAACGCCCGAGCAAATCTTTGATTCGCCGAAGCGCGAGCGCACCCGCGCGTTTGTCCGCCGCCTGAAGCTGATGGAAACGACCATCGTTTCGCCCGATTATGACTTCATCGCCGTAAAGGAATCCTTCCAGCAGTTCGGCGATAAGCATATGTTCGGGCAGAAGCGGACGGATGAAATGATAAGCTGCTTTGAGGAGCTTTGCTCGCAGAACATCATTCCGGCGCTTGGCGAAAGCTTCAATCTCGGCGTCATCGTCGAGTATGACGAAAGCAGCGGAAGCGTCGAGCTTGAGCTTAAGTATGATGTGAAGGATTACGACCCGTTCGTTCTCGGCGATGAACTTTCGCTGAAGCTTCTGAGCAGAATCGTCAAGGAGCATAAGCACAGCTATGAAAACGGCGAAAACTCCCTGCACGTGCTTATATAACATGGGTTTTGCTTGAATAATTATGGGCTTGTTCTGTCTTTCCCAAAAAGCCGCCGCGATTAATTTCGCGGCGGTTTCTCTTATTCCATCATAATCATTGTGCTTATGAGCGTATAATCGTGTTCCTGATTTTGAATAACATCATTGCGGCGCGCAAATTTTCTTATTTGACGCAAAAAATTAAGAAAAAGCTTGACACGGTAACAAATTTGTAATATATTATAGAAGCAAAGAGAATGCTGAATGGGCGGGAAACGCAAATCGGCTTCCTGCTTTAGACATATCGATTGGAGGAACGGAAAATGCCCGAAAAATCAAATCGTTCGAGGAGAATTTCCGTATTTCTGTGCGTGCTGTTCTGCATGGTTCTGCTGTGCGTTCCGGCTCTTGCCGATACCGCAACGGTTAACGTAAAAGCGCTCAATATCCGCAAATCTGCGTCCGCAACGTCAACCCGCGTAGCGGTTGCGCCGAAGGGTGCGGAGCTTACGATAGTTTCCAAGTCCGGAGACTGGTATAAAATCAAGTATGACGGGAAATCCGGCTATGTTTCCGCCGAATATGTAAAGGTCAAGTCGTCCACAACGACAACGAAGATGACCGAAACCAAAATCTCGGAGCTTGGCAATCCGCCCTCTCCCACCAAAAAGGGCGACAGCGGAAAGAACGTTCTCAAGCTCCAGAAGGCGCTCACGATTCTAAAGTATTACAGCGGAGCGCTTGACGGGGATTACGGCGACGCTACCGTCAAGTCGGTAAAGAAGTATCAGAAGGCAAAGAAGCTTACGCAGGACGGCGTTGCGGGCAAGGACACCATCGACTCAATCTTTTCGGTTGATTCGGGCGAGAAAATGACCGAAAAGAAGGTTTCCGACTTAGGCGACCCGCCTCAGCCCACCAAGGAAGGCGACAGCGGAAAGAACGTTCTCAAGCTTCAGAAGGCGCTCACGATTCTAAAGTATTACAGCGGAGCGCTCGACGGAGATTACGGCGAGGCGACCGTCAAGGCGGTAAAGAAGTATCAGAAAGCCAAGAAGCTCACGCAGGACGGCGTTGCCGGCAGGGGAACAATAAAAGCGATTTTCGGCAAGTATCCGGCAGGCACCTCCGGCGAGATTACGACGGCTCAGGCTAAGAAAATTGCCGCGCTCGGCTCGATTCCGCAGGCGTCCAAGTTCGGCGATAAGAATACATATGTTACAAAACTGCAAAAGGCTTTGAAAATTGCAGGTTACTTCTCCGGAAACGCAACCGGATATTACGGAGAAGCTACGAAAACAGCTGTCAAGGCGTTCCAGTCGGATTTCAAGCTCAGCGCTGACGGCGTTGCAGGCAACAGCACAATAAAGGTGCTTTTCGGTGACGAGCCCGAGGTGCTTGACGCGATAACAACCGCAAAAACCATCTCCGCTCTGGGTGAAGCTCCGCTTTCAAGCGAGAGCGGCGACAGCGGCGAAAAGGTCAAAAAGCTTCAGCAGGCGCTGAAGATTAAGGGCTATTTCAGCGGCAAGGTTGACGGAAAATACGGCGACGCTACCGTTACTGCGGTAAAGAAGTTCCAGAAAAAGAAGGGGCTTTCGCAGGACGGCGTTGCGGGCAGAAGCACTATCAAGGCGCTTTTCGGCTCTAACAATTCCAAGGAAACCTATACCACGGAAACCTTGGACTGGTTTAACGGCGGAGCCAATGTGATTCCGCGCGGCGCTGTGTTTGAAGTAAAGGACTGCCTTACCGGCAAAACCTTCACGGTTCGCCGCTGGGCAGGCGCTAATCATATCGACGCCGAGCCGTACACCAAGGACGATACAGCCATAATGAAGAAGATTTACGGCGGTTCGTGGAGCTGGGCTCGCCGCGCGGTGCTGGTTAAGTATAACGGTCATGTTTACGCCGGCTCGATGAACGGAATGCCGCACGGAACAACGACAATCAACAATGATTTCGACGGTCACTTCTGCATCCATTTCTACGGCAGCAAGACCCACGGAACACAGAAGGTTGACGCTCAGCATCAGTCCTGCGTAAAGCGCGCGCTCAAGTATTCGTGGTAATTTCATAAAAAATCAGCGGCTTCGACATATAATCGAAGCCGCTTTTTTACGCATATTTGTATGTAGTGCGTCAATGTATCCGAATTGAGCGTCAATGCAGGATAGCCCAAACAGAAAAGCGGGCGTGAGTTGCCTCGCGCCCGCTGTGATTAAAAGGTATTGATTACGCTACTACGATGTTGAGAAGCCTTCCGGGAACGAAAATCAGCTTCTTGATTTCCTTGCCCGCAAGCATTTCCTTAACCTCGGAGTTTTCCTTGAGCGATTCCGCGTCGTCCTTTGTCATTGAGGCGGGAATGCGAATGCGTCCGCGCAGCTTTCCGTTAACCTGAACGGCGATTTCAACCTCGTCAAGCACGAGCGCTTTTTCGTCGTATTCGGGCCATTTCTGCTCATGCACATAGCCGTCGCAGCCGATAAGCTTCCACATTTCCTCGCATATATGGGGCGCTACGGGGGAGAGCAGCACAAGCAGGATTTTCAGCTCGTCCCTTGTCGCTCCGCCGTTTGAGTACAGCTCATTGACAAGGCTCATCATCGCGGCAATCGCGGTGTTGAACTTCATCTTTTCGTCGTCCTCGGTTACCTTCTTGATGGTTGAGTTGACGGCAAAGGCAAGCTCCTTGCGGATTCCCTTCTGCGGCACGAGCGAGTCCATCAATCTCCATACCCTGTCAAGGAAGCGCCTGCAGCCGTTAGCGCCGTCCGTTGACCACGGAATCGCCTGGTCAAACGCGCCCATGAACATTTCGTAAAGCCTGAAAGCGTCCGCGCCGATTTGCTTTACAACGTCGTCGGGATTGATAACGTTTCCGCGCGATTTGGACATTTTTTCGCCGTTCGTTCCGAGAATCATGCCTTGGCTTGTGCGCTTCTGATACGGCTCGGAGCAGGGCACTGCGCCTATATCGTGCAGGAACAAATGCCAGAATCTGCTGTAAAGCAGGTGCAGGGTGGTATGCTCCATTCCGCCGTTGTACCAGTCAACGTTCATCCAGTATTTGAGCGCTTCCTTTGAGGCGAATTCCTTATCGTTGGTAGGGTCGCAGTAGCGCAGGAAGTACCAGCTTGAGCCTGCCCATTGCGGCATTGTGTCTGTTTCGCGCGTCGCTTTTCCGCCGCAGCAGGGGCAGGTGGTGTTTACCCATTCCGTCATATGCGCAAGCGGGCTTTCGCCGCTGTCGGTCGGCTCATATTTTTCAACGTTGGGAAGAACGACGGGCAGCTCGCTTTCGGGAACGGGTACGCAGCCGCATTTTTCGCAAAACACAACGGGGATTGGCTCGCCCCAGTAGCGCTGGCGGGAGAAAACCCAGTCGCGCAGCTTGAAGTTGACCTTTTTCTGCCCATAGCCCTTTTCCGTCAAAAATTCGATTATTGCCTTCTTGGCTTCCTTTACGCTCATTCCGTTAAGGAAGCCTGAGTTAATCATTGTGCCTTCCGCAATGTCGGTATAGGCTTCCTTTTCGATATCGCCGCCCGCGACGACCTCGATAAGCTCGCAGCCGAACTTCTTGGCAAACTCATAGTCGCGCGTGTCGTGCGCGGGAACAGCCATTATAGCGCCCGTGCCGTAGCTCATCAGAACGTAGTCGGAAATCCATACGGGTATTTCCTTGCCGTTCACGGGATTGATTGCGAAAACACCCTCGAGCTTAACGCCCGTCTTGTCCTTTGCCAGCTCGGTGCGCTCAAAGTCGCTCTTGCGCGCCGCCGCCTCGCGGTATGCGATAACGTCGCTGAAATTGCCTATTTTGTCCTTGTTTTCGTCGAGCATCGGATGCTCGGGGCTCATAACCATGTAGGTCGCGCCGAAAAGCGTGTCGGGGCGCGTTGTGTATATGCGCAGGGTTTCGTTCCAGCCCTTGATTGCAAAGTCGACCTCCGCGCCCTCGCTCTTGCCAATCCAGTTGCGCTGCTGAGTCTTGACCTTTTCGATGAAGTCGATATCGTCAAGCCCGTCGATGAGCTTCTGACCGTAGGCGGTAATCCTGAGCATCCATTGCTTCTTTATGCGGCGAACAACCTCCGCGCCGCAGCGCTCGCACTTGCCGTCGACAACTTCCTCGTTCGCAAGCCCGCATTTGCAGCTCGGGCACCAGTTAATCGGCATTTCAGCCTTGTACGCAAGCCCGTTTTTGAGCAGCTGAAGGAAAATCCACTGCGTCCATTTGTAGTACGAGGGGTCGGTTGTGTCAACCTTGCGCGAGTAGTCAAAGGAGAAGCCCAAGGAGCGCAGCTGCTGATAAAAATGCGCAATGTTCTGCTGGGTAACAATGCTCGGATGAACATGGTTCTTGATTGCGTAGTTTTCGGCAGGCAGACCGAATGCGTCCATTCCTATCGGATAGAGGACGTTGTAGCCTTCCATTCTGCGCTTGCGGGCGATGATGTCCATCGCGGTATACGAGCGCGGATGACCTACGTGCAGACCCTGTCCGGACGGATAGGGGAATTCCACAAGGCAGTAATACTTCTTTTTATCAAACTCCTGCTTTGCCTCAAAGCAGCCGGTTTCCTCCCATATGCCCTGCCATTTCTTCTCGATTTCCGACGGGCGATAAGCGTTTTTCTGCTCGTCCATGCGCATCCTCCTTAAACAAATAAAGCGCTCCATCTCAATAAGAGACGAAACGTTTGTTCCGCGGTACCACTCTGTTTGCCGTTTCCGGCCGCTTGCTTGCGCTGTATCGGGCGCTACCCGCCGTTTCCGGCGCTCTTGCGGGCGAGCGGGGTATCTTCGGCTCACGGCGCTTTCAGCATTTGCGCCGCTCTCTTATGTCAGCCTAGGAATACCCGTTCCCGTTCATCGGGCGATGAAGGGATTATAGAACAATACTGCGGTTTTGTCAAACCGAAAAACCGTTGAAATCAAATAATTGCTTGCGGGTCGGGCTTTTCAAAGCGTATAATGATTGAGCAGGATTGCATACGGAGGACGGCGTGGGCAAAATGCGATTGGCTCTCTCTGCGGCGCTCGCTGCGCTGCTTGCCGCAAATCCGGCTGTAACGGGCATTGTCTGGCATAATTATGCTAACAAGACCCAAAATGCGCGCGGCGGCGCAAAGTATGTAATGTATAGGCACAAACGATAAGGATACGTATCGCGCCGAAATTTTCGCGGATGTTAAAGGAGAATTTTTATGAACATACAGAAAGTTACCGGAGATAAAAAGAAGTATATGGAGCTTCTCCTGCTTGCCGACGAGCAGGAAAGCATGATTGACAAGTATCTTGAGCGCGGGGAAATGTTTGTGCTTGACGACGGCGGCGTAAAGGCGGAATGCGTCGTTACAAAAGAGGATGACGGAGTTTACGAGCTGAAAAATATTGCCGTTGACCCCGCGTTTCAGCGCGCAGGCTATGGCAAACGGCTTATTGATTATGTATTCAATTACTATAAGGACTGCAAAACGATGCTTGTCGGAACGGGCGATGTCCCATCAACTCTCGGCTTTTATCACCGCTGCGGCTTTGCGGATTCCCACCGAATCAAGAATTTCTTCACGGATAACTATGACCATCTTATGTTTGAGGACGGCTTGCAGCTTGTCGATATGGTTTATCTGAAGCGCGAGCGGTAACTGCGCTTATGCTCGCGGGCAGCAACGTGGCGTTTGCCGGCGTCGGGCAAAGCGGAAACGTATTCAAAGGAGAATAACAAATGAAGCATCCCAAGCTTACTGTTGCGGCGTGCTTAGCGGCGCTGTTTCTTTTGCTTTATACCTGCGTTGTTATTGCGAATAACCGCATTTCCCATGAGCTTGAGCGGCGGCTCAAAGCCTGTCCGCTTCCTGAGCAAACCGAGCTAATTGACTCCGCTTCCTTTGCGGGAAAAATGGAGGGAAACGGGAACGGAATGCAGTGGTTTGGCGTTCTTCTCATAAACAGCAAGCTTGACAGGGACGAGCTGCTTGATTATTACAGCGCCGCGCTCTCTCCGGAGGACGGCTGTCTTCTGCGCGTTTCGCGTCAGGAAACCCCGTATATCTTTGATGGGGCAAACGTGAAATTTGACGGCTTTACAGACGGCATTTCCGCCTATCAGGTAAATTTGTCGAAGGATTCCGCCGTCGGCACCGAAACGTCGTTTTGGGAATGGCTTCTGAACTCTGACCTTCGCGGGCATTGACGCATTTGGCGCGCCTTTGCGCGCGAGCATGATTTATAGGGAAAATATAGATGCCAAAAACGGACAAACCGCTAACCGGAATATGAGTGACACGGACGCAAAGCGGCTGCGCAGAATCGCACGCTAAAAAGAATGCAGCTATGCCGCATATAGAAATCCTTAAAATATATAGTCTGATTCTTGGAATCCGAAAGACTTGCCGAATCGGTTTGCAAAGGAGGTTTCAGCATTGTTCTGGGCTTTTATGCTTTTCATGGATTTGCTGATTCCGGTTGGCTTAATCTGCTTTGGACGGCGCTTTATGAAGGCGGCGCCAAAGAGGATAAACTCCCTGTTTGGATATAGAATCGTAATGTCAATGAAAAACAGGGATACTTGGGAATATGCTCATAATTACTGCGGAAAGCTATGGTATAAATGCGGACTTATATCGCTGCCGCTGATAATAACAGTAATGCTGTTGGTATCGGGGAAATCGATTGCCGTTATCGGGTGCGTCGGAGGCGTCCTTTGCGTTTTTGAGCTGATACCGTTGGTCTGCACTGTTATTCCGACGGAAAACGCCCTTAAAAAATCCTTTGACGAAAACGGGAACAGGCGATAGCATTACGCTTTTTCTCCTACGCCGTTTCTGCCGAAAGCTCCGCCTCGCCGTCGCCGTTTGTTTCGATGAACCAATCGAGCCTGTCGTGGAACAGATAAACTGTTTTGTCGCGCACGGAAAGCGTATAGCGCATTCCCTGACCGCCCGCCTTGAGCGCCGGCGCGGGGCGCGCGTCCAGAACCCTGTCAATTGCAACCTTGTTTCCGGAGGGCAGAACGATATAGCGCGGAAGTATCTCGCCGCCAAGCTCGTGGTCTGCGTTGACCTTAACCATGAGCTTATATTGGTTTTCCATCTAAAACACCTCCAATGAACGGCTGATTTTGCTTTCAGCCCATATAAAACGCCGCCGGATGAATAATGTGGTCCTCCTTCGGGTTTACGCAAGCGAACGCCTTGTCGCGCATGACGACCCCACGCTGCACTATCTGATGGCCGAACCTGGCTCGCAGGGAATCGAGCGAGCGCTCAAGGGATTCAAGCCTGTCCATTCTCGCGCTTACGCCGAGCAAATCCTGCTGGCGCGGCAGCGTGTCCGGCATAAGCGAGGAGCAGTTCAAGCCGACGCTGCGCAGGGGGAATGAGGCGGAAAAGCGCGCGCGGAAAAGGCAGAGCGCGGTTTTAGCCAAATCATCGGTAATATTGCTCGGCGGACAGAGCTGACATTGGCAGGACGCCGTCCGAAGCTCCGTATCCCTTATGGATATCGAGAGCGTTTTAGCCGTAAAGCCGTGCGCGCGCAGCCTTGCGCTTACGCTTTCGGCAAGCAGGTAATAAATGCACTCCGCGTCGTCGGCGTTTTCGATGTCGTGCGGCGGGGTAGTGCTGTTGCCGATGGATTTAAGCGCCGCCTCGGCAGTTAGCCGCATCACGGGGGAATGGTCAAGCCCCAGCGCAAACGCCTTGAGGGTAAGCCCGTTTTTGCCAAGCAGCGAATGCAGCGCCTCGGTATCCGAATTCGCAAGGTCGCCAAGAGTGATAATCCCAACCTGCATCAGCTTTTTGGTCGTTTTCCTGCCTACGTAGAGCAGGCTTGATACGGGAAGCGGCCACACCTTTTCCTCGTAGCTGCTTTGCGGCAGCGCGGTTGTGGCGTCCGGTTTTTTCATGTCGCTTCCGAGCTTTGAAAAAATCTTGTTGTCGGAAACGCCTATTGAAACGGTGATTCCAAGCTCCTCGCGGATTCTTTCCCGTATTTCGCTGGCAATCGCCACTCCGTCCTCAAACGAGCGCCCCTCCTGCGATATGTCCAGCCAGTTTTCGTCCAGCCCGAAGGCCTCCACCCTGTCCGAATACTGCTCGTAGATTTCGCGCAGCATTTCGGAAAAATGCAGGTATAGCGGATAATTCGGGGGAACGACCACAAGCTCGGGGCATTTCTGCCGCGCCTGCCAGATTGCCTCGCCGGTCTGTATTCCGAAGCGCTTTGCAACCTGGTTCTTTGTAAGCACTATTCCGTGCCGCTCCTCAGGGTCGCCGCATACCGCGACGGGCTTTGAGCGTATTTCGGGTCTGTAAAGGCACTCGACGCTCGCGTAAAAGGAGTTCGCGTCCGAGTGAAGTATTATCCTTTCCATTTCTTTTCACCGCTTACCCGCGCGCCATGCCGAGCGGCGGCAATTCCACGCTCAAAAGAGCATCGGGATTATCGCCCATAAGCCAGCGGCGGCGCTGTCCTTTCGGTATTATCAGCGGCATCCTGTCGTGAACTGCGGAAAATTCGGGTATTGCGGGGCGGGTAAGAATGACGGCGGAGGGCGTTCCGTCCTCCACGCGCCAAAGCCCCGCCATGTAAAAAATCCTGCCGCCGTCATTAAAGGCGAAGCGCTCCTTGCTTTCGTTCCATTCGTAGTAAAGGCTCGCGGGGAAAAGGCAGCGCGCGGAGGCAAAGGCGGATTTGAAAAGCGGCTTTTCGGCGGCGGTTTCGGCGCGGGCGTTGATAATCAGCCGTCCGCCGCTTCTTTTTCCGCTCTCGTTCTTCTCCCCGCCTACATAAAAGCCCCATTTCAGCGCCGCCGCTCCGTCCTTTATAACGGCGGGCAGCAGCATTCCGGGGCGCATTTCGCCGAGGGACAGCTGCGCCGCCTTTTCCGCGTCGCGCCGGTTAAGGCTTTCTATCAAAGCCCGCAGCTCCTCGTCGCTGTCCTCAGAGGCGATATAATATCTGCCGCACATTGCCCTTACCTCTCCCTATGCGAAAGCTTGTTCGCGTTTATTACAGCACAAGTATAACGCGAACAAGCGTTCCGGTCAAGCCCTTTTCCGAAAAAATCATTCGGCAGGCGTTTCTGCCGCATTATAGCCCATTCGCCGCAAAAACCAATCGCAGTCCTCCTTGCAGGAGGATGGAAGAACGAGCGCGCATTCCTCGTCCAGCCCTTCCGTTATCTCCGTTCTGCCGTCCTTCTCCTCGCCCGTTTCCACCTCGATATAGCGGGGGAATATCTCCGCCTCGCCCGGAGGCAGCAGCAGAAACGCTTCCTCGCCCGCCCTAAGGACGGCTTCTGAGGGAACGGTCAGCAGCGTTTGCGGCTCGGTTTCGGTAAAGGACGCCGTTACGGTCATTCCCGCATACAGCTCATAGGGGCATGAAAAGGCTATCGTAACGGGATAGGCGGCGCGGGACGAAATGTATCGCGGCTTATCCGATATGGAAACGATTCTTGCCGGAAAGCTTTCTCCGGAAAGCGCGTCGAGGGCTGCCGAAAGGCTCATCGAGCCTAAGTAGAGTATGTCGCTTTCGTCAATCATCAGGCTTGCGCGATAGCGCTCCGCCGGCTTGATTGTGTATATTGTTTCGCCGCCGCTGAAGCTGCCTGCCTCGGATTTGGACGAAATCGTTCCGGTTACGGGCGAGCGCAGAACTCTCTGGTTTTGTATTTCGCCGTATTCGGAAATGCTTTTAAGCGTCTGGTCATGCTGAGCCTTGACGGCTTCCAGCATTTCCTCGCTTATGCTGAATGGGAACGCGCCCGTTGCAAGCCGCTTCAGCTCCGACATCAGCTCGCCCTGCTTAATCAGCTTTTCGCAGTTTTCGCTGAAAGCGGCGTCGCTCTGCGTCTGGGCGTATACCATCAGGATTTCGCCTTGAATCACGTTTGCGCCCGTTTTAAGCGGCGCAAGCCTTACGTCCCCGTTTACCGGAGCGGTAACCTCTACATCCTCGGAAATTATTACCCTTCCGGACGCGGAGGCTGTTCTCGGCTTTTTGAATTCCGCCCTTACGAATTCATAATCGCCCGCAGCGTATGAGCCTGTTATCGCGTAGTACACTATTGCCGAGCCGACTAAAAGAAACGTACCGGTAATCAGAACCAGAGCCGCCTTCCAAAATGCGCTCATGAGCATTCCTCCCTAAATCAACCTGCGCATATTGTGCGCCCCGCCTGTTTGTTTTATAGCCCCAAAAGCGCTTGAAAAAAATGCGAGTATGTACGATAATGAGTTGTAGAAGAAAGGGTGAAGACCGTGTATCAAGCGCTGTACCGTCAATGGAGAGTAAATGATTTCGCGTCGATGATTGGGCAGGAAGCCGTAATGAAAACGCTCCGCAATCAGGTTAAAACGGGCAGAATAGCTCACGCCTATCTGTTCTGCGGCAGCAGGGGAACGGGAAAGACAAGCACCGCCAGAATCCTTGCGCGCGCAATCAACTGCCAAAGCCCCAAGGACGGCGATGCCTGCGGAGAGTGCGAAAGCTGCAGAACGCTGCTTTCGGACGCCAGCATGGACGTAACCGAAATTGACGCGGCGAGCAATAACAGCGTTGACGAGATACGCGACTTGCGCGAGAAGGTAAAATATCCGCCGCAGCAGAGTAAATATAAGGTTTATATTATTGATGAAGTTCATATGCTTTCTGCCGGAGCGTTCAACGCGCTTCTGAAAACGCTGGAGGAGCCGCCGCAGTTTGTGGTTTTTGTGCTTGCCACAACGGAGCCGCAGAAGCTGCCTGCCACTATTCTTTCCCGCTGCCAGCGCTTTGATTTCGGCAGGATTCCGGCGCGCAAAATTGCCGGAAGGCTTGAGGAAGCGGCAAAGGGCGCGGGAGCGGACGCGGAGCGCTCGGCGCTGATGCTTATTGCTTCCGCAGCCGAAGGCGGAATGCGCGACGCGCTTTCAATCCTTGATATGTGCCTGGGGCGCGGCGAGGATAAAATAACGGAGGAGCTTGTGCGCTCCGTGCTAGGCGCGTCGGATCGCTCCTTCTGCTTCCGCTTTGCTCAGGCGATTATTTCCGGCGATAAGCGCGGGGTAATGCTGCTTATCGAGGAGCTTATCACGGCGGGACGCGAGCCGCAAATCTTTATGAAGGATATGGCGCAGCATTTCCGCGCACTGTCGATTGCCGCCTCCTGCCCTGACGATATTGAGAGCCTGCTTGACATAACCTCGGATACGGCGCAGGAGTATAAGCGCCAGAGCGGGGAAGCGTCGCAGGCGCAGGTTATTCGCGTTATGGAGCTGTTTACGCGCGCGCAGAGCGATATGCGCTATGCCGCTCAGCCGCGAATACTGCTTGAAATCGTATCGCTGAGGGCTTGCCTGCTTCCGGAGGAGGAGAACGTTGCGGCGCTTATGGAGCGCGTTGAGAGGCTTGAAAAGCAGGGCGTAAGAGTCTCCGCCCACGTAAGCTCTGAAATGCCGGCAGCGCCCGCTCCCGCTCCCGCGGCTTCCTTTGATAAAAGCGTAAAAATGACTCCGCTGCCCGGCTTTGACGACGCGGAGGGCGACGTAATCCGCAGAGCCTTCGAGCAGAAGGTAAGCAGGGAGGAAAAGCCGGAAAGCCCGAAATCGCTCGCGGCGGCGCTCAAGGAAAAAATAACCGAGCCGGAAAAGAAACCGGACGCGGTAAAAGGCTCTGCGCCGAATATGCTTCCGCGCGAGGTGTGGGATAAGGCAATGCTGAGCATAAAGCGCGGCGACCCGCGCCTGTATTCGTCCCTTATGTTCGGTCATCTCGGCGGAGTTGAAAACGGCAGGTATCAGCTTGTTTTCCCGCAGGATAAAAAAATCTTCTATAACCTGCTTAGCACGGAGGGAAAGGCGCAGCCGCTTGCAGACGCGCTCACTCAGGCGGGAGGAACGCCCGCGCAGGTTGACGTTATACTGGAAGGCTCGCGGCAAAGCGCCGGAGCGCAGAAGAAAGCCGACGACCAGCTAAAGCAGCTTTCCGACATCTTCGGGCGCGATAAAATACAGGTAATCGAATAATTTCAGTCGCTTTGCGATTATCGCGCCTGTTCGCTTGCTATTTTCCGCCCGCCTCATTATAATCTGTCTTTGGTATTCCAAGTTGCTAAGGAGGAATCGCTATGCAGGTTTATGTGCTGGTTCTGAACAAGACCGAGTGCCTTGAAAAGCTTTTGGAAAAGCTTACTGAAAGCGGAGTTCACGGCGCGACTGTCATTGATTCTACGGGCGGCGCAAGGCTTATTCAATCCCTTGACGACGCGCCGATGTTCGCTATGATACGGCATATGCTCAACCCTGAGCGCCAGATGAACAAAACGATATTCATCGTGCTGGAGGATGAGCAGGTCGCTGTTGTCAGGAAAATTGTCAATGATGTTGTCGGCGGCTTGAATCAGCCGGATACGGGAATCGCGTTTACCGTTCCGGCGCTTACAGTGGAAGGAATGGCGAAATAACAGATGGATATTTTCGTTCAGCTGGCGCTCGCCGTAGGCGTTGCGCTTCTTTTAGGGCGGCTTATCAGATACATTCATATGCCCAATGTTACCGCTTATCTTGTCGCGGGTCTTGTGGCAGGACCGTGCGTACTCGGCTTAATCACCTCCGAAGGGCTTGACAGCCTCAGCTTTCTTACGGAGCTTGCGCTCGGCTTCATTGCCTATTCGATTGGCGGCGAGTTCAAAATTTCCTTTCTCAAGCAGATAGGAAAAGCCCCGTATATCGTAACGCTTTTTGAGGGACTTACTGCAACCGTGCTTGTCGACTCAGTGCTTATCGCAATCGGAACACCCGTGCCCGAAGCGCTCATGTTCGGCGCAATCGCCGCCGCGACAGCTCCTGCCGCAACGCTGATGGTTGTGCGGCAGTATAAGGCTAAAGGCCCCGTAACCAACATTCTTCTGCCTGTAGTCGCCATGGACGACGCGCTTGGGCTTATGCTGTTTGCGGTTTCGACGGCAATCGCCAAGGGAATGCTCGGCGGAACGGTCACCCTGTACTCAATGCTCCTTCAGCCGGTGCTTGAAATTCTGGAAAGCCTTCTGCTCGGCGCGGCTCTCGGCTTTGCGCTTACCTTTGTAACGCGCTTTTTCCATTCCCGCGCAAATATGCTCACGCTTTCAATCGCGTTCGTTCTGCTCTCCGTAGGCCTTGCGTCCATGTGGGGGCTGTCCTCGCTGCTTGTATGCATGATGCTCGGCGCGGTCATGATAAACTGCTGCAATAAGGCGGACAAGCTGGTTGAGCAGTGCGACCGCTTTACCGCCCCGCTCTTCCTTATGTTCTTTATGCTTTCCGGAGCGAATCTGGATTTGGCAATCCTGCCTTCCGTCGGCGTTATCGGTCTGCTTTATCTCCTTGTCCGCGCAATCGGCAAGTGGGCAGGCGCGTCTGTCGGCGCCGCAATTTCCAAGCAAAGCCCGACCGTTAAAAAGTATATGGGCTTAACGCTTATACCGCAGGCGGGCGTTGCGATAGGAATGGCGCAGATGTCGAAAACGATGATGCCGGAATATGCGGATGTTATCAACACCGTAATCCTTTCCGCCACGCTCGTTTACGAGCTTACCGGCCCGATTATCACCAAGCTTGCTCTCCAGAAGGCGGGAGAAATCGCAATCGAAAAAGCCTGATAAATATTGCGTATAGTCTTTAATCTTCCTGCTAATACTCTCGCTTGGGAGGGATATGCATGGACGATAAGGACGTAAAAGAAAAGGGCAAAGGCGGCTCGGTATGGCTCAGGGTCGCCGTAATCGCGGTCGCCGCCGCGCTGATAGTCGGCGGTATCTTCATCTTTCAGGATAACAGCGAGCCGCAGGCGCTCGCGGGCAGGGGAGAAGGAATCCTCGAGGCGGCGCAGCAGCAGAGCTCGCTGATGAAGGGCGCGGTTTTCACGCAGACGGTTCGCTATGATAAATGCGGCCATGAGGTCGTGATTCGCCTGAGCGATACGGATAAGTATGCGGGAATGAACCATGAGCGCCTTGCGGAGGAGTTTCCGGACTGGCAGATAACATCCTTTATGCCTCTTAACGTGGCTATGGAGATGGAAATGCCGGTATTCTGCGCCGAGCATACCGTTCTGATGTCAAGAAACGGCGAAGCGGGAATCTACCGCAACGAGTCGGGAAACGAGATGAAGCTTGTATCGCCGCTTGATATCGAGCTTTCCGCGCTCGGCGAGGATAAGCAGAGGGAACTGATTTCCGGAATGGCGTTTTCATCCCTTGGCGAGCTGGAGGCGTATCTGGAGAATCTCGAAAGCTGAAAAAGGATACAAAATGCATTGCCGCTTTTCCGCAGCGTTTGCGCGGGAGGCGGCTTTCATTTGCCCGTTTCGCTTGCAAATCTGCCCTGATACTATATAATATAGGCATAGATACACCTGAAAGGATGAGTAAATTATGAAAGCGTCGGAAATAGCGTCTAAGCTGGACCATTCAACTCTTCAGCCCTTCCTTATAAAAAAGGATATTATCGAGGGCTGCGAAATCGCAAAGAAGTGGCATTGCGCCACGGTATGCTCGCGCCCTGAGGACATGAAGCTCGTATCTCAGCTGCTCAAAGGCTCAGGCGTAAAGCCCTGCACGGTTATCGGCTTTCCCCACGGAACGAATCTTCCGGAAGTAAAGCTTTTTGAAACTGAAAAGGCAATCGAGGACGGCTGCGAGGAGCTTGACATGGTTATCAATTTCGGAAAGCTTCTTGAAGGCGACCTCGACTATGTAAGGAATGAAATCAAGCTTCTTGCGGACGCCTGCCACAGCAAGGGCGCGATTCTCAAGGTCATTATCGAAACCTGCTATCTTGACGATGAGCAGAAGAAAACCGCCTGCCGTCTTTCCGAGGAAGCGGGCGCGGACTTTGTTAAAACCAGCACAGGCTATGGCAAAAGCGGCTGCAACGCCGCCGACCTGCGCCTTATGCGCGAAACCGTCGGCAACAGGCTCTCCGTAAAGGGAAGCGGCGGAATCAGAACCCTTGACGCCGCCCTCGAATACATCGCCGCCGGAGCCGACCGTCTCGGAGTCAGCGCGACTGAGGCGATAATGGAAGAAGCGGTAAAGCGCGAAAACGCAGGAATATTGTAATCTGCTCGCTGAAAACACTCCGTCTGCGGTGTCGACTTCGCAAAATGGCTCGGTCATTTACCCCCCCCGAGCAAACTCCTGCCACGTCTGCGCTTGTATCTCACGATAGACGATTTCTGAGCAAGCAGGGGTGTAGGGGAAGCGTTTGGTGTTGGTCAGCGGTTGATGTTACATATGATACTCAGGTGCGAAAGAGTTACATCATAAACCGTCTGCGTATGCAGACGGTTTACCAAAGGAGGCTCGTATGTAGTAAAGGGAGCTGGCGCGGAGCGCCTGAAGGATTGTCCGTAACCCTTGATATATACTCTACAATTAAAACAGGCTTCAACAACCCTACCGCCACGCCTGCGTAGTATCAGAATGATTGTAAACCATATACCTGTTCTGGTTCCCATCTTCAATCAATTCACCCACGCAACCAACTCCGTATTCTCCGCAGAGCGAACCCGTTTTCTCGCCGCGCAAAAACCGCCCCGAAATATCGGAGCGGTTTTGTTGTATCCAATATGCTTTATACTAAATCGCTTTCTCTTTCGCTTTACTGCTGCATTTCGCGCATTTTGAAGAACGCGCCGCGCTTCTGCACAAGCTCGTCGTATGAGCCTTGCTCGACCACCGAGCCGTCCTGAATGACAACGATTCTGTCGGCGTTCTTTATGGTGGAAAGCCTGTGCGCAACAATGAAGGTTGTCGCGTTCTTGGTAAGGTTGCTTACTGCCTCCTGTATGCGCTTTTCGGATACGGAATCGAGCGCCGATGTCGCCTCGTCCATGATAATAATCTTCGCCTTGCGGATGAGCGCGCGGGCGATGGAAACGCGCTGGCGCTGACCGCCGGAAAGCCGTCCGCCGTGCTCGCCTACGCTGGTGTCAATTCCGCTAGGCAGCCGCTCTATTACTTCGCTGAGGCAGCAGCGGCTGATAACGTCCTTCAGCTGCTCGTCAGTAACGGAGTCAAGCCCGTAGGTTATATTCTTGCGCAGGGTGTCGTCAAACATTATGCTCTCCTGCGGAACAACCGCCAGATGCTTACGGTATTCGCGCATGGAAAGCTCGCTCATGTCCTCGCCGTCAAGCAGAATCCTGCCGCTTGTCGGATGCAAAAAGCCGATTACCAGGTTGAGCAGGGTGGTTTTTCCGCTTCCGCTCTCGCCTACGAAGGCTATCGTTTCTCCCGCCTTCACATTGAGGCTGAAATCGGTAAGAACCGCCCGTCCGTCGTCCGGATATGAATAGCACACGTTTTCAAACGTAAACGCGCCCTGAATATCCTTGGGCGCTTTTTTATCGCTGTCGTTTTCAACGTCCATCGCCGTCAGTATATCGCCGACGGAGTCGATTGACTCCATTCCCTTTGAGAGAACGGGCAGAAGGTTAACGACGGAGGAAACGCTGTTGATTACCGTAGTGAAATAGCTTTGGTACATCGTTATATCGCCGACGGTGATTGTTCCCATAAAGGCGAGCGTGCCGGTATAGCAGAGGCAGGCTATCTGGAACAGCTGGAAAACCGCCCAGCTTACCGAACCGAAAAAGCTTTGAACAATGTCCAGCTTATAGCCCTTGTCCGCAACCTCGCCAATCTGCGCGTCCATAGCGCCAATCTCGTTCTTTTCAAGCGCGTGCGCGCGCGTTACGGGTATCATTTCGACCATTTCAAGCACGCGTGCGGAGGTGTTTTCCATCTCGCGGCGGAACTCCGTGTTGCGCTTTCTTATTCCCTTGCGGAAGAAAATAACGGTTGCGCAGGCTATCGGAACGGACGCGATGAAAAACGCGAATACGACCGGCGATTTTGTAACGGTTATTATGAGCGCGACCGTAACCGTCGTAAGCACGGAAACAAGGTTCGTGAACGCCTGCTGAACCATCGTTTCGATGTTTTCAACGTCGCGCATGATTTTGCTTTGCAGCCTTCCGGACTGTATTTCCTTCTGAAACAGAATCGAAAGCTGCTGCAGCTTTCTTATCAGGCTTCCGCGCAGGTTAGCCTCAAGGCTTCGTATTGTCTGCGAATACAGGCGCGTGTGCCAGTAGTTGGTGAGAATGTTCTGAATAACGAGCAGCGCCATTATAGCCCCGCAGACGTATATTTCGCCGGTCGAATGTGCCTGCGGCTGGGTTGCGATGTCCACTATGCGCGCTATAACGATTGGCAGCGCCCATACGGGCGAATGCTTGGCTACAAAGCAAAGCGCGCTTATGATGAGCTTCCAGTAATGCCCTTTCAAAATCTTGAAAAGGATTCGCATTGAATGATGCTCGTTGCGCGTAAAGGTGTCTATCATTCGCTTTTCTTCGGGAGTGAACTCAAAAGCGTCCGACGTGCCTTGACTTTGGCTTGGCTTTTGAAGTCTTTTCTTCATTCGCAGCTCACTTTCAGATGTTGGATATGAATTTGCGGAATTCGGGCATGATTCCGATTCCGTCAGGATAATGCGCGGCAAACTGGGGTATAGCGTGGCTCGGGAAGCTATTGCCCTCAATGAACACAGGCCCGTTTTCGGTAATCGCTATATCCCATGCTACGAATCTGACCTGAGGAACAACCTTCATCGCGTCAAGCGCCATCTTCTTGGCTTCCTCCCAATAGGGAATGGTGAAGCCGATTATCGGCGTTCCGGTCATCGGGTGCTTTTCGTACGTGTTTCCCGCCTTGTCTGCGCCGACGGTGAGCAGCTTTCCGCTCTCCAAATCAACGCGCGCAGCCATTCCACCGCAGTCAACGTTATCCATAACCTTGCCGTTGCCTATGCGCAGGAAGGCGTAAACGATGCCCTCTGCCTTGTCGCCAATCAGGGTGGCTATGCGGATTGTGTTAACTGAGGTGGGGCAGAGGGAGGACATAAGATGGTGCTGCTTTACAACGTCCTCGATTATGCCCGTTTCGTTCTTTCTGAGCGTTTCAAGCAGCTCGGCGGCTTTTCCTGCCCAGTCCGCGCTGTGGTATTTGGAAATTCCCACGCCGGAGGAGCCTTCAAGCGGCTTTGCGATAATATCCTCGCATTTGGAAAGCATACTTTCAAGCTGCTCGGCGGTTGTGCTATCGTCAATCTTCATCCATTCGCGGTTTACCTGCGCGGCGAAAAGCTTGTCGAACTGCGTTTTGTCGTCAAAGAAATGCCAGTACGCCTTGTCGTTCATGCGGCGCACGATTTCGTTACTGATTCCGCGCGTGATTACGGTTCTGCGCTGAGCGTCCGTAAGAGAATACATCGCGGCGATTTTATAGTCCATATAGCCCGCGTTGTATTTGACGGCGCAGGCGAGCATATCGCACAGGAGCCATGCGCGGCTTTTGCCGCTGCGCGCCTTCAGAATCTTCGTCGTGTCCCACATACGCTTGTAGTCCATTTTGACAATGCGCTTTGCCACATACGATAGCTTCATTGACTTCAAAATCCTCCCTTATACGTTTATACGTTGAAGCGGAACAGGGTAACGTCCCCGTCCTTCATAACATAGTCCTTACCCTCGGAGCGAATCAGACCCTTGTCGCGGCAGGCGTTCATGCTGCCCTCGGAATAAAGGGTTTCAAACGGCACAATCTCCGCGCGGATAAAGCCGCGCTCAAAATCGCTGTGTATTTTGCCCGCCGCCTGCGGCGCTTTTGTGCCGTTCTTGATTGTCCATGCGCGGCATTCGTCCGAGCCTGCCGTAAGGAAGGAAATAAGCCCAAGCAGGGAATAGGAGGCGGTAACGAGCCTGTCAAGTCCGCTTTCGCCAATTCCAAGCTCGGCAAGGAATTCCTGCTTTTCCTCGCCCTCCATCTGAGCGATTTCTTCCTCAATCTGCGCCGAAATAACCATTACCTGAGCGTTTTCGGCTTTGGCTGCCTCCTTGACCTCGCGCACCATTTCAATGGAGTCCTCATCCTTGCCGAGGTCGCTTTCGGCAATGTTGGCGGCGTAAATAACCGGCTTGTCGGTCAGAAGGAACCAGCCTTGCAGCATTGCCTTTTCCTCAGGCGTTACCGAAAGGGTTCTGGCGCTTTTTCCGCTTTCGAGATGCACGCGCAGGCGCTCGGCAAGGTTCGCCTCGTCAAGATAGCGCTTGTCGCCCGTCTTTATCAGCTTCTTTGCCTTGTCCTCGCGCTTCTGCGCGGTTTCAAGGTCGGCAAAGATAAGCTCAAGATTAATCGTTTCCATATCGCGCTTTGCGTCTATCGAGCCGTCAACATGGATGATGTTTTCATCCTCAAAGCAGCGGACGACGTGTACGATTGCGTCGCACTCCCTTATATGCGAAAGGAACTTGTTGCCAAGCCCTTCGCCGTGGCTTGCGCCCTTTACAAGACCGGCTATATCGGTGAATTCAATAACGGCGGGCGTCTTTTTCTTGGGGCTGTACATATCTGCAAGCGCGTCAAGCCGCTTGTCCGGAACGGGAACTATGCCGCTGTTCGGCTCGATTGTGCAGAAGGGATAATTAGCCACTTCCGCGCCCGCCTTTGTAATCGCGTTGAAAAGGGTGCTTTTGCCTACGTTGGGAAGTCCGACTACGCCAAGCTTCATTTTATCTGCTGCTCCTTTAATCCATAAACATAATACCTTTTGTATTATAGCCTAAACCGAGCCTAAAGTCACCACTTGCGAGGATAAAAGAATGGCTTTATTCACTCCTGAACCGACATTTTGCGCTTTGTGCAATTTTTATTTGACGTAAGGCACAATATAAAGTATAATAGTCGAAAATTGCTCGCGGCGGAAGGTGATACTTTGATTCGGCGTTTTGCGTTATTGCGGCGCGTACTGATGGGCGTAGGCGTTATAAGCCTTGTTCTTCTGTGCGCTTTTTTGCTGATTGAAACGCCCGAAAGCGCCGAAAAACCCGAGCAAAACGAGTCGGGAATTTTCGCGCAGGCAATGTTTGTTCTCCCCGTCAATGAAACCAATCAGGGCGACGCCGAGGCTGCGAAAAAGACCGCGGGCGGCGAAAAGCCGCAGCCAAAGGCGGAGGAGAGAGGTCAGCGCCTTTTTGCGCCTCGGATTGCGCCTACGGACGCCAACGGCAACTGGGTTGTCAGCGGCGCTTACATACGCGAGCTTTCGCGCTCATTCCCGCCCGGGGATTTGCCGATATAGCGTCCTTCGGAGTTTCGCTTTATATAAATAATAGGAGGATGCAAAATGGCTAAACGAGTAGCGCCTTCACGCAAGAAGGCGATAACCGCAAGGCGCAGCATAATAACGCTCGCCGTTACCGTCGTCATAATCGCGGTATTGTTCATCATCGGCTGCACCGGACTTAACCTGGACGGCCGCGGGCTTTACAAGCTCAAGAACTTCATTCCCACCACCAACGTGGAAAAGTGGCCCAGCGCGATTCCTCTTGGTCTTGACCTTCGCGGCGGCGTGTACGTTGAGTATATCGCCAAGGAAGCCGAGGATATGGGCCTTGATTTCTCCGTTCTGCTTGAAAACACAATCGGAGTAATCCAGAACCGCCTTACCCAGAAGGGCTTTACCGAGGCGACTGTAACCCAGAACGGCACAAGCGGAATCCGCGTAGAGATTCCTGACGTTACCGACCCGCTTGAGGTTCTGTCCCTTATCGGCTCGCCTGCGGAGCTTGAGTTCCGCGACCCTTCCGGAAACGTAATTCTGAAGGGCAACAACGTAAAAACGGCTGCTGCCACAATGTATGAAGGTAAGTACGCCGTATCCTTCAGGCTTGACGGAGAGGGAACCGAGAAGTTTGCCGAGGCTACCCGCAATAATATCGGCAGAGCTATCAGCATCTATCTCGACGGGCAGGAGGTTTCCTCGCCCACCGTCAACAGCGCCATAACCGGCGGCGAAGGACTCATCGAGGGCAACTTCACTCTTGAAGGCGCTCAGGCGCTCGCCATCCAGATTCAGTCCGGCGCTCTGCCTCTCGTGCTTACGCAGGATAAGGCGGACACCGTTTCCGCGTCCCTTGGCGATAACGCGCTGTCTACCTCCGTTCTTGCCGCAATAATCGGCATTGCGCTCGTGCTTCTGTTCATGGCGCTTCGCTATCGTCTTTGCGGCATCGTTGCGGATGTTGCGCTCGTTCTTTACATCTGGCTCGTGTTCTTCCTTATGGGCGTAATCGGCACGATTCAGCTCACCCTGCCCGGTATCGCAGGTATCGTGCTTGGCATCGGCATGGCGGTTGACGCCAACGTAATCATCTTTGAGCGCATTGAAGAAGAAGTACGCGCGGGACGCTCTGTCCGCAGCGCCGTTACGACCGGCTTCAAGAATGCGTTCAGCGCGATTATCGACTCCAATGTCACCACAATCATCGCGGCTATCGTGCTTATGATTTTCGGAACAGGCTCGATTCGCGGCTTTGCGAACACGCTGCTTCTCGGCGTCGTCGTTTCGCTTATCAGCGCCGTTACCGTAACCCGCTTCCTTCTCAAGCATGTTGCCAATCTTGCGGCAGACAAACCCAAGCTCTTTGTGAGAACTAAGAAAGTTAAGGAGGAGGCGGCGGCATGAAAAAGTATATAAAGTATTACTTCGCTCTCCCTCTAATCATTGTTGTCGTAGCGGTTGTTATGGCGCTTTGCGGCCATGGAATCAACTACGGTATTGATTTTACGGGCGGTCTTTCAATCCAGTATAAAATGAACGCGGTAGTGGATTCCGCAGTCGTTTCCGAGGCTGTCAAGGCTAACGGAATCAAGGATTTCACCGTAACGGTTCAGGGCGTTGCCAAGGACGAGCTTGTTCTTCGCATCAAGGATATGACTGAGGACGAGGTTCAGGTTATCCGCGCGGGGCTTGACGAGTCACTCAAGAAAAGCTATCCCGACATGAATGTTAACGATGTTTCAACCACGATGGTCGGCGCAACGGCAAGCCGCACGCTCATTTCCAACGCTATCTGGTCTGTGCTTATCGCCGCGGCGCTCATGCTCATCTATATCGCGATTCGCTTCGATTTCTTCAGCGGCATAGCCGCTATCGCGGGTCTTGTGCATGACGTGCTTATCATGTGCTGCTTCATGGGCATACTCAGCTCCATCGTTCAGCTCAACAGCTCGTTCATCGCGGCAATGCTCACGATTGTCGGTTATTCAATCAACTCCACAATCGTTATCTTCGACCGTATCCGCGAAAATAACCATAAGGCGGAGCTTAAAGCGCTTGACAGCGCCGACCGCGTAGTTATTTCCGTCAAGGAATGCCTCGGGCGCACAATCAATACGAACATCACCACGCTGTTCACCATTGTAACGCTCTACATTCTCGGCGTTGATTCGATTCGCGAGTTCGCTCTGCCCATCATCATCGGTATCCTTGCCGGAGCGTATTCCTCCAGCCTGCTCAGCGGCTTCGTGTGGAGCTTCATGCTTGACAAGTACGGCGAGAGGCGCGCTGCACATAAGGCTGCAAAGGCAAAGAAGCAGCCCAAGAAGGCTTAAGGCTCGCAGCAGTTTATTCTTCCCGAATACTTCACTATAACTCATAGGCGCGGCAGCAATAGCTGCCGCGTTTTTCTGTCGCCTACTCTCTAAGTATCTCTGCAAAAAATGTACCAAAAAGAAAATTATAAATAATTACGCACAATACCTTGACAGGCGATGTATTGACGATTATAATGTACATCGGAGGTGAGGTTATGACACTGTCGGCAGACCTGCTTAGGGGATATACCGAGGCGATAATCCTGCGGCAGCTTGCGGATGAGGATTGCTACGGCTACCTTATCAACAAGCGCGTATCAGAGAGAACGGGCGGGGAATTTGAATTCAAGGAAGCAACTCTTTATCCCACGTTCCGCCGCCTTGAGCAGAACGGTTTCATCCGCTCCTACTGGGGCGATGAGAACAGCGGCGCGAGGCGCAGATATTACGCAATAACCGATGAGGGCAGGGCGTCCCTTTCGGACAGCCGCGATGGCTGGGAACAAACAAAGCTTATAATCGACAAGCTGTTGGAGGGTTGAATTATGAATGAAACTGTAAGGAAAATGATTGAGCTGCTTTTTCAGAACACGGAGATGAATCAGGAAGCGCAGGCGCTGCATGACGAGCTGATGGCTAACTGCCAGGAGCGCTTCAGCGATTTGGTTGCTCAGGGTCATACTGCGGACGACGCTATCGGCTGCGTTATGGACAGCCTGAAGGGCATGGAGGATGTTATCTCGCAGTACCCGCGCAAGCAGGCGCAGGTAAAGGTGAAGCTTGGCATTGATATTGACGACGATAACGAGGACGGCAGCGCTCAAGCAAGCAAATCTTATGAGTTCGCTGCTGCGGAAGTGGAGGAAGTTTATTATGATTCTAGAAGTATTGACTTGGTGTGTGATGCGTCTTCAGACAATCTGGTTCATGTAGACTGCGGCGAAGTCAAGAATGTTGACGTAAGCCTTGAAAACGGAAAGCTCAGAATTGTGAAGAACAAGATTGAAACGCGCAGCTTCAACTTCAACAATCTGAATCTTTCTAATCTTATCGGGTTTGGCAAACTGTTCGCTTCCGAATTCGGCGGCGATGGTGAAATCCGTGTTTCCCTGCCGGCGGATAAGGCGTTCGGAATGGAGCTTCACAGCACCAGCGGCGATTTCTCCGTTCAGGGCGTAGCGCTTACGCAAATCAGCGCGGACACAACGAGCGGTGATATTCAGCTTGTTCCGTCAATCTCCATGAAGCTGTCGAATGCAAAGCTGAATACCGCGAGCGGCGACGTTATAATGGAGCTTGCGGCCACCCAGATAAACGCGAAAACGATGAGCGGCGAGATTAAGGCGCATTGCGAGTGCGACAGCCTGAATATCGTTTCCGTAAGCGGAGATGTCAAGTTCAAGGGTCACGCGAATGAAATCAACGCAAAGTCCGTCAGCGGCGATGTAAAGCTGCGTAATCTCGGCAACGAGCTGACGAATGTGAGCGCAACGTCAACCAGCGGAAATGTCCGCGTGAAGCTTCCCGCCGATATCGGCGCAGTCGAGCTGCACGCTAAGAGCCTGTCCGGCAATGTGCGCAACGCCTTCAAGGACTGCGCCGGCGCAGTAAGCGTTGTTGTCCGCGCAAGCACGGTTTCCGGCAATGTCGAGGTTCTTGCAGATAACGGCTGAGTCAAACTGATGACCTTTTACCCGAACGGCGTTAACCGTTCGGGCTTTCCTTTTGTGTCGGTTTCTGCTATACTTTATCGAGCGGAGGGGTTGTATGAAGATTGCGTTTGTTGCCGACCTGCACGGTAATATGCCGGCGGTCGAGGCGCTCGACAGGGATATAAAGAGGCGCGGAATTGACACGATAGTTTTCCTCGGCGACGCGATAGGCAAAGGCCCGTCAAACGCTGAAACCTGCGATTGGGTAAGGGAAAACTGCTCAATGTGCGTCGGCGGCAACTGGGACTGGGGCATTTCAAAAAAGCAGTTCCCGAAGGATAATTATTTCTGGGAGCAGCTTGGCGATGAGCGGATGAGCTGGCTTTCGTCCCTTCCCGGGCAGCTTGGAATATGGATTAGCGGAATCCATTTCAGGCTTCTGCATGGCAGACCCGTTACGGAGCTTATATGCGGCGACGCAAGCTCCGATTTTCTCAAGTCAACCCTGACGGACGGAATAGAAACCTTCTCCGGCGTCATATGCGCGGACAGCCACAGACCCTTCCTGCGCGTCGTCCACGGCGCTTACGTTATGAATACCGGCAGCGTAGGCAACAGCCTTGGCGTTCCGAACGTGCATTATCTCATAATCGACGGCGAAATTGATTCGCATGAAAAAGCGCCTGTTGATTTCGTTTTTCCCGCCGTTCCGTATGATAACGACGCTGCGGCGCAGCTTGCAAGGCATGACCGCAATCTGCCGCATCAGGAATCGTACATCAAAGAGGTTTTGACCGGCATTTACTCAAGATAGCAAAACGAAAGCCGCTTTCCGTAAAAACACGGGAGGCGGCTTTCATTTATCTGTTCAGCTTAGCGAATCGGAGAGAGGCTGTTTTTCGGGTTGTGTGCCGCTTGCCGGCGCAGCAAGCGCGATAATCCTTTTCATTATTTATCCTTTCTGTATTCGAGAATGTCTGAAGGCTGGCAGTCCAGCAGCTCGCATATTTTGTCCAGTGTCTGGAACTTGATGCCCTTTGCCTTCCCGTTTTTCAGTATTGATACGTTCGCCATCGTTATCCCTAGGTGGTCGGAAAGCTCCGTCACGCTCATTTTCCTTTTTGCGAGCATTACGTCAATATTAATTATTATCATATGTACGCCTCGTTTTCCGTCCGAAGCTCAATCGCCTTTTCGGTAAGCCGCGCAAGGGCGTAGGCGGCGGCGCCGATTGCCGCGCCGATAAAGCATAACAGCGCCGAAAGCTCCATAAGCGGCAAAAGCGAAAGCCCCAGAATCAGGTAGATTACGTTGCCGGCAAACAGCAGCCCCGTGTCGGCAAACGCAAGGTATGCTATGAGCGTCAGCGCCCGCACGTTTTCCTTTACGAAGCTCTGGTCGCGCCCGATATGGTCGAATATGATGTAGGCGAGAACGAGCGCGCCGAAGCAGGCTGGGGCGGTAAGCAAAGCGAGAATAAGCCACGGCAGATACAGCCTCTGAAGCTCCGGAAGCCTTTCTACAAGCCCTCCTGCCATCTTAGGCAGAATCACCGCGTAAAAAAGGATTCCGCATATACCAAACCCAACAACCACAGCCTTGAGCCAGACAGAAATTTTTTTCTGCTCCATTTATATCCCTCCTTTGAATATCCGTATCATACACCGCTCAAACTTGAATGTCAATATAAAAATATCGAAAAACGATAAATTATTAATATGAAACGAGCCGCCCGCAGTTTTCTGTCGGACGGCTCGAGTAGATTTTCAGACGTGTCTTAGCTTATCGCAAAGCGCCTTCGGCTTGCTTTTAGGCGTTTCTCAGCTTTTCGCAAAGCGCATTGAACTCTCTTTCCAGCGCTTCTTTGTCGCCCGCGCCCGATGAAAGGCGGGCAATCAGCTCCGCCTTGCGCATTTCCAGAATCGTTCTTTCAATGCTTCCGTCGTCGATTCGCGGCTTTTCGACCTTTTTAAGCTCCGCTTTCCCGTCCCTGAGCGTAAGGGTATGAGTCCTGATTTCCTCCGCAAACCGCTCGTCATGGCTGACGAAGATTAACGTTCCCTCATAGCACGCAAGCACTTCCTCCATAACCGCAAGGCTTTTGATGTCAAGGTAATTCGTCGCCTCGTCGAGCAGAAGGAAGTTTACCTTGCCGACAAACAGCTTGAGAAGGGAAAGCTTTACCTTTTCGCCGCCGGAGAGCGCTCCCGCGCTTTTGCCGAGAGAGGAGGGGGAGAACAGGAGGCGGCTCAGGAGCGTTCTTACAACGGTTTCGCTCTGTACGCTTCCGTCAAGCGCGTTTTGCAGTACGGTTTTATCCTCGTCTATAAGCGATAAATCCTGCGCGAAATATCCGAAGCGCACTTTCGGCGCGGCGGACACGCACTTATCGCCCTCGTAAATCCTGCGCAGCAGCGTGGTTTTTCCGCATCCGTTTTCGCCTCTCAGATGAACTCTTGAGCCGTTTTCGAGCATGAATCCGCAGCCGGAAAGCACGTTTTTCTGCCCGTAGCTTACCGAAAGCCCGCTTACCTTCAGCGGATATTTGTTTTTGAACGGCTCTGTAAGGGAGAAATCGAGCTTTATCAGCTTTTCCTCGCGCGGCTTATCGACCTTTTCGAGCTTTTCGAGCCTTGTTTCCATTGCAAGCCTTGCGTTGCTAACCTTCTCCACAACCTCGCCGACTTGCCGCTTGTGAAGGCGCGCCTCGCTGTTTCCCATGCGCTTCGGCGTTTTGCGAATGTCCTTTGAAAGCTCCGTGCGCTTTTTCATTGCGGCTTCAAGATGCCGCTTTTCGTCTATGTAGTTTTCGTATCTGCGGCTTTGCTCGCGTTTTTCCTTTTCGCGCTCTATAAGGAATTGCTCGTAGCCCATCGCGTATTCCTTGAGCTTCTTATCCTCTATAAGCCAAATAATGTCGCACATATCCGAAAGCAGCGCCCTGTCGTGGCTTACGAGAATGTAGCTCTCGCGCGCCGAAAGGAATTCGCGCAGTAGAAATATTCCCTGCCTGTCCAGATTCGAGGTCGGCTCGTCAAGGAAGATAAGGTCGGCGGAGTGAAGGGACGAATCGGCAAGCCGAAGCTTCATCGCCTCGCCGCCGCTCATTTCCGAAGTGCTTGCATCGCTGTCTCCGAATTGCCTCAAAAAGCCTATTTCACAGCGGCGCGTAACCGTTCCGAAATGCTTGCCGCCTGAATACAGGGTTTCAAGCAGCGTTGATTTTCCGCAGCCGTTTTCGCCTATCAGACCTATTCTGTCGCCGCGATGGACGGCGCATTCGTCGATTGTTATCAGCTCCCTTTCACCGTACTCGCACAAAAGGGAAGAAGCCCTAAGAAGTGTTTCAGACATTAAAAAAACCTCCTCACGCGCGCGCGTGAAGCGGCAGCCCCAAAAATACATTCGGGGTTACTTGCCGGAAATTCAGCGCGCGAAACACAGCCCGCAACATCTGCGGGTCAGTACATGATTACTCGCACGCTTACATTCTCATTTCCGGTATTAACCCTCCGCATTGTCCGAATTCATACATATAGTATACCAAATCAGCGTTCAGGTCAATGCTATAATTCTTGCCAAATTGAAGTAGTTGTACTATAATTATTTTTGGCAAATAATCTATTGGTTTGTACGGAGGATTATTGCAACGATGAATTTGATTCCCGAAGCCTCCCGATTGTTTGAAATCGGCGCGCTTATGATTCCTGCAATCCTTTCTTTTTCGCAAGAGGATGACAGGCGCTTTGTTTTGGGTATTTACGATGAATACAAGCTGCTCATATATAAAGTGTGCAGAAGCTTCTTCAAAATCGACACGGCGGAGGTTGAGGAAGCTTTTTCTGCCGCTTTGGAGCGCACTTGCAAAAATTATTTTAGAATAAGGGACTTAGAGTGTAACAAAAGGGCGAGTTATATTGTCATATTAACAGAGAATGCTTGCAGGAACGTTATGCGTGAGCGGGCGCGGAGCATCGGTACGCCCGTAGATTACGCTGACAACGTGGAATTCTCTGAACTTCCGGATGATTTTGACGTACACACGGAGGTTTTCGGCAGAACCGACGCCGTTGATATCCTTTCCGCATTCCCTAGCCTCAGTCAGAGGGATAAAGAGCTTATTTGTATGCGGCATATTGATATGATGAGCTATTCCGAAATGGCGGAGGAGCTGTCCATGAGCGTTGGCGCGGTCAGAACAGCGCTTTCGAGGGCAAAAGCCAAGCTTGCCTCGATTGGCAGGCGCACGGAGGGAGGTAAAAGCAATGAACAGCAGAAATAAACCGAGCGAAGATTTCAGAACGCAGAGCGATTTGGCTTATGATATGCTTATGCGCGAATATTTTGAAAAGGAAGCCGAGCGCCTGCAGTCCGAAATAGCCAAGGAAAAGAAGGAAGGCGGCGAATCGGACGCTGACAGATTTTTTAAAGCAAATCAGGAAAAGCATTACCGCCTCATTCTTAAAAAAGTAAAGCCGCGCAGAAGAAAGGCATTGTCAAGAGTTGCTGTGTTTTCGCGCGTCGCCGTGGTCTTTGCGGCTGTTCTCGTGCTTGTAAGCAGCGCTGTAACGGCGGGCATTGAATCTAAAACCAACCCCCTGAAAATGACGGTTGTGTCAAGCAATACAGGGTCGTCCATCGAGATTTCAAGGAATATGAATGTGCGCCTCAATGTTCCGGAGGAATGGAAGGGCGGCTACTATCTTTCGTATATTCCGGAAGGCTTCGAGCTGGCGAAAATTAAGCATAAGGACGATAATTTTGATGAAGTGAAGCTCAGGCTTGATAACGATATTTTCTATGAGATTACTTTTACGGTTCGCGGCGGATATGATTTGTGCTTATCCGATTCGGATGTGGTAAATATAGACGTAAACCTCAATAGCGCTAGGCAGTGGAACGAAACTATTCGCGGCAACGATTGCTTTATTGCAAGCAGGTGGAAAAGGTTCACCGCTTTCTGGATTGACGGCGTGAATGTGCTTGAGCTTGTAACAGAGGGGCTGTCCGAAAGCGAGTTCAGGGACATTCTTATGGGAATAGTTAGAATTAAGTATTGATTTTTCGAGAGCGAGGTTCTTGCGTTTCCTTTTCGTTTATAAAAAAGCAAATTCTGCGCCGCAAAGCAGCCGGCGCTGCGGGAGGGAAGAACATTCCGGAACTGCTGCTTACGGATATGTTTTACAGCTTTTCTTGTCAAAACTGAATAATCTATAATGAAATGAAAGAGGGATTGGAATGAAAAAGTTGTTTGTTGTTGTTCTGCTGCTTGCTTTGTTTGCCTCCGGAACGGTATACGCACAAGCGGGTTTGCTTGAGAGAGAGCTTGAATCATCGCTAAGCGCTGAAAACTATGCTGCGCCGGATTTGTCCGGCTCGATTCCGCTTACGTGGGAGGGCGACAGAGCCTATTTTACGGATGCCGACGGAAATCGCGTATACGCCTATCTTCCTTTCTCGTCGTCCATTGTGCCGCGCGGCAGGGAGCTTATCTGGTCTACGCATTCTGTACTATCTGGCAGCTCTGATTACTATGAGCGCCTGTATTCCACTAAAAGCACGACTCCGTGGCAGTTCAAGGAGTATGTGACGTCCTCATGGATAAAGACAAGCGGATATACGGTATCCACGTCAAAAGTGATTTCGTGGTCGCATTCCGGCAGCATAAGCTATGCGCTCAAAAGAGCCGTTGTGGACCATTATGGTCTTAACTATTCTATGTCTACGGCTTCTGCCAGTGGTTCCCTTTATGCAAATCCAGAGCTGTACAGCAGGCTGGGCTTATTCGTTAAATATGTGCATAATGATATTCAGCATCAGGAATTAACGCAAGTGAACGGCGTAACGGTGAGCGATGAATGGGAATACGGCGCGACAAACAATCCGTCTGCTTTTAAGCTTCAGGTAGTGTATCAATAATGCGGTTGACTGAGAGGCTGAACAGATGAAAACGTTGCTCAAGGTATTATCCATGTTGGTTTTAATTAGCGTGCTTTTGCTTTCCTCCTGTATTGCGGAGGATTTGCCGGTTTCCGATTCCGCGGAGCAGAGCAAAGAAAATGTAATGCCGGATGTTATTATGGCGCAGATGGATAGCTATCTGGCAGCGAAAACGGGGGATAAGTTGAATTTCAGCTTTTTTGCAATATCGAAGCGGAAAAACGCGATAACCAGCCGCAATATCACGCAAATCAGCTTTGGCTGCGATGACGTTGTTGCCATTGAATACTGGAAGATGATGGAGGGCTATGAGGACGGATACCATTACGAAAGCCTTTGGACTTATTTAATATTCAAAAAAGAAGGAAACTATGTTTTTGATAAAGTTACTATAAGCTATAAGGACGGTACAAGCGAGGTATTCCCGATTGGCAGATGCTCAATTCAGGTCTTTGACGATGATGACTGCGACGTGCTTTTCACGTACGGAACCGCTCAGGCGTCGTCGGCTGTGGACGAGCTTGACTGCGACTATCGCAAGGACGCGCATCATGTTAGCTACGCGGGCTTTGACCTTGATTTGGAAGCAGAATACGAAGTCGTCAATGTTACGGAGGACGCGTACAGCATCTATATCGGGATTGAGTTTACCTCTGACAAGACTCCTGCTTATCGCTATATTCTGCCCAGAATACGCGTCAAGGTAGACGGAGTGGAGGACTATGTATATCCGAAGGTCGGTTGCTCGTGCGGCGAACTTGTCATGACCGTGAAAAGGTTTATTGACGCTTATAAAGCGTGGAATTTCAATTAGGCTATGTTGAGCGTTTTGCTCTCGTTTTCGTCTCCTGATTGACATTGCAATACAGAAATGGTATTGTGCTGTTTCGGGAGGCGTTGCTATGAAGAAAATTGCGCTGTTGGCGACAGGCGGAACCATTGCCTGCACACAAACAAAAAACGGACTTGCTCCCACTCTTTCCGCTTCCGAGCTTGCGCCGAGGCTTGGCGTGGACTTGGAGCTTGAGGTAAACGCAAAGGATGTTTTCCGTCTGGATTCCAGTAATATTCAGCCGGAGGAATGGCGCGCGCTCGCGCGTGAGGCTGACGCTGCAATCAAATCAAGCGACGGCGTTGTGATTACGCATGGAACGGATACTATGGCGTATACTGCCGCAGCGCTGTCGTTCATGCTTGCGGGATGCGAAAAGCCCGTCATTTTAACCGGCTCGCAGCTTCCTATTGACGCGCCGATTTCCGACGCGCGCCAGAATCTGACGCGCGCTCTTCTTGCCGCCGCAAGCGGCGTCGGCGGTGTATATGTCGTTTTCGATACGTCCATAATCTCCGGCGTTCGCGCCGTAAAAACGCACACAACTGCGCTCAGCGCCTTCTCAAGCGTCAACGCGCCCTGCGCCGGACATATTGATTCGGCTGGAGTAAGCTTTGACCATCCTCAGCGCTCGTCGCTTCCCTACGCGCTCCGCGCTCGCCTTAACTCGCGCGTACTGCTCATAAAGCTTACTCCCGGGCTTTCGCCGGATATTTTCAGCTTTGTAAAGTCTGCGGGCTATCGCGGGGTTGTGCTTGAAACGTTCGGGCTGGGCGGCCTGCATTATATACGGCGCAATCTTGTCAAATGCCTTTCGGAGCTTAGCGCGGCGGGAATAATCGTGCTTGTGGTAAGCCAGTGCCTTTACGAAAAGGCTGACCTTTCCGTGTATGAGGTCGGGCGCGAAATGATGCGCGAAAACGTCATCAGCGGCAGAGATATGACAACGGAGGCGGCGGTATGCAAAATGATGTGGGCGCTTGAAAGCGAAAATCCGCGCGAAACGCTGATGAGGAATATCGTCGGGGAGTTCTCGGAGTAATCTCACGGTGACATATCATCGGCGCAGTCCCGCATACACTCACCCCAAAGGGGGAGAGAGCTATGCAGGATTATATCGCGGCAAGGTGCGTTATGATAGCGCGCTATATCATTGATACGGGCGCAACCGTCCGCGAGGCGGCGAGGCACTTTACGCTGTCCAAAAGCGGGGTGCATAAGGATATGGACTGCCGACTCAAGTATATCCATGAGGGGCTTTATAACGAGGTTCGGGATATACTCCAGTATCACAAAAGCGTCCGCCATCTGCGCGGCGGACAGGCTACCCGCGAGAAATACTGCGCTGCTAAAGGAAAAAAGCAGGAAATGAGAATCGCGCGGAGAAGTATAATATGATTGCGTAAGCGAAATCGGGCGTATAATGTGGAGAATCCGAGTCGGATTCCACGTTGTTTTATGCAAACGGGGGAGAGAAAATGGCGGCTAACGACGATATCGGCATAGATTTAGGCACGGCGAATACCCTTATCTACATGAAAGGCAAGGGCATTGTGCTTCGCGAGCCATCCGTTATGGCGGTTGACGTTGATACAAATACCGTTATGGCAATCGGCAGCGAGGCGTACCGCATGATAGGGCGCACGCCTAGAAACATGGCTATTATTTATCCCTTGAAGGACGGAACGATAACGGATTTCCGCAGCACGGAGAAAATGCTCCATTATTTCGTACGGAACGTTGTCGGAAAGCGTATGTTCGGAAAGCCCGCCTGTATCATGTGCCTTCCTGCGGGCGCTACCGAAATGGAGCGCAGAAGCCTTATCACGAGCCTTATGGACGCCTCCGTCCGCTCTACGCGCCTGCTTGACAAGCCTCTTGCGAGCGCGCTCGGCGCAGGGCTTGATATCGAGGGCGTTTACGGCTCGCTAATCTGCGATATCGGCGGCGGAGTCACGGATATTTCAGTTATCTCAATGGGTCATGTTATCGTCGGCAGCTCGGTAAAGAACGGCGGCTATTATTTTGACGACGCGATTATCCGCCATCTGCGCCTCAAGCATAACCTGCTGATTGGCGAGCGCACAGCCGAGGAGCTGAAAATTCATATCGGCGCGGCAGTTCCCCGCCCTGAAACGCTGTATATGGAGGTCACGGGCAGGCATCTGGTTTACGGTCTGCCGAAAACCATGCGCATAACCAGCGAGGATATTCAGGAGGCGCTTGAGGAGCCTGTTTCTCAGCTCATCGAGAGCATTCACGCCGTCCTTGAGCATACCCCTGCGGAGCTTGCCTCCGATATTTTTGAGGACGGAATAACCCTTACCGGCGCAGGCTCGCTCTTGTTCGGGCTTGAGGAAGCGGTTGCCGATACTTTGAAGATTCCCTGCAAGGTTGCAGAAGACCCCGCGTCCGCAACCGTTATGGGCGCAGGAATGGTGCTTGAAAACATTGGCAAGCTTTCAAAGTATCTGGGCGACGGCAGAACAAGGAACTTTACGCAGGTATAAACCGCCCCTTGCATATAATAAAATGCGCCGCTGACAAATTGATGTCGGCGGCGCGTTTTGCTTGTGTTGATTGCTTACTGCAGCTTGAATTCTTCCCAAATCTGCTGATATACCGCCTCGTAATCGCCCAAATCCTGAATGAATTCGGAGGTCGCGAGCAGCTCCTCAGGCAGGTTGAGCGCGGTGTAATCCTTGTAGTCCTCGGAAATAAGCGGCTCCGCTGCCTTGTTCGGGTTTACGTAGCACTGGTATTCGGCAATGTGCGCCGCAACCTCGGGGCGCAGAATGTAGTTAATCAGTTCCGTTGCGCATTCGGGATGCTTCGCGTTGGCAGGAATGCAGAGGGAGTCGATTCCGTAGCCAAGGCCCTCGGATACGAAAACCACCTTGAGGTTCGGGTTTTCCATCTGCGCAAGCACGGCGGCGGGAGTGAACATATAAGCAGCCTTAACCTCGCCGGAGAGCAGGTAGAACTGCTGATTGTTGTAATCCATTATGCGCACGTTTTTGCGGAGCTTGAAAAGCTTTTCTTTCACTTCGGCAAGCTGTGCGTCGTCCGTTGTGTTGTAGCTGTAACCCATCGTCTTGAGGACTGCGCCAATCATAACGCGCGCGTCGTCAATAATACAAAGCGCGTCGGTGAACTGCTCGTCCCAAAGGTCGTTAAGCGAGCTGAGGTCGCCCGTGACCGTTGAAGGGTCGTATACGATGGTGGGAACTCCGACGGCATAGGGAACGCTGTAAACGTTCTCAGGGTCGAAGAACTGATTGAGGTACTTCTCGTTGATGTTGGTGAAGTTGGTCAGCTTCTCCCTTTCAAGAGGGAGCAGCAAGCCGAGCTTGCGCGCGGCGGAGAGGGTGTAATCGCTGGTCAGCACCAAATCGTATTCGCCGGCGCTGTTCTGCAGCTTGAGGAGCATTGACTCGTTATCCTCAAAGTTGTAGAAGTTGACCTTGATTCCGGTTTCCTTTTCAAAGCCGTCGAGCGTTTCGGAGTCGATATAGTCCGCCCAAGTGAAAATGTTGACTACCTTTTCTTCTTCTCCCAAGGCGGGGACTGCAAGAAGAAGCAGGGCGAGGGAGAGGAGAAGCGCGGTTAGCTTTTTCATTGTTATCTTCCTTTCGGTCGTTTATCGCAAGCGCCGGATGGCGCAGTGCATCATTTTGTCGGCTTCTTTTTCGGGGTTATAAGCGTTCGCAAACCGACGACGAGGAAAACGGCAACGAGCATAAGCGTCGAGATTGCGTTGATTGTCAGCGGAACGCCTATCTTGACCGACGAATATATTCTCAGCGGCAGCGTCGTTGTTGTTGACGTAACGAAGAAGCTGATGACGAAATCGTCCATGCTCATCGCAAATGCGAGCATTGTTCCGGAAAGAATCGCGGGGGTTATCAGCGGCAGCGTAATATCGAAGAAAACCCTGCGCGGGTTTGCGCCCAAATCCCGTGCCGCCTCAAGTATTGATGCGTCCATTTCCGCAAGCCTTCCCTTGACGATTATGTAAATATAAGGAATGCAGAAGGTCGTGTGCGCTATTACAAGGGTCAGCATTCCGCTTTGCAGCCCCATGAAGCTGAAAAGGGACATGAACGCCATTCCGAGGATTATTTCGGGAATCATTATCGGCAGGGTGCTGAGGTTTTCAAACGCGCCCATCAGCCTGAACTTCCTGCGTACCATTCCCACAGCGCCCAAAGTGCCTATCACGAGCGAAAGCCCGCAGGAGTATAGGGCGAGGCGAAGGCTTGTGCCGAGGGCGGGGAGCAGCCCGCGCGTGTCGTTAAACAGCGCGGTATAGTTCTTTAAGGAAAAGCCCGTGAACGCGTAGCTTGAGCGGCTCGTGCTTGCGTTGAAGGAATACAGCACAACGATTATCATCGGAAGATACAACAGAAGAAGGATAAGCGCGATGTACAGCGCGCCGCCGATGCCTTTTCGCTTCATTTAGCGCGCCTCCTTACATTATCGACATATCGTTCTTGCCGCCCGCCTTGCGGTAGAGCCAAAGCAATGCGCTGGTTATAATCAGCAGCATGACGGATAGCGCGGCGGCAAACGGCCAGTCGCGGCTCTTGAGCAGCTGGTCGCGGATTAGGTTGCCTGCAAGCAAATCCTGCGCTCCGCCGAGCAAATCGCTGATGAAAAACAGCCCTATGCTCGGCACGAAAACCAGCACGCAGCCTGCCAGAACGCCGGAAACGGTCATCGGCAGCGTAATCGTAATGAACGCGCTTATAGGGCTTGCGCCCAAATCCCGCGCCGCCTCAACAACACTCCAGTCCATTTTTTCAACGTTCGTGTATACGGGCAGAATCATAAAGGGTATAAGCGCGTAAACCATTCCGAGCAGCACGGCGCCGTAGGTTCCCAAAAGCTTGAGCGGCTTGTCGATGATGCCGAGGGTTTTCAGCAGGCTGTTAATCGGCCCGTCCGCAAGAAGCAGAATGCGCCAGCCGTAAATTCTGACGAGCGCGTTGGTCCAGAAGGGGACTATAACAAGCAGCATAATCAGCCCGCGCCATTTTACCGAAACCTTGCTCATCAGGTAGCCGAAGGGATAGCCCAGAAGCAGGCAGATGACAGTCGTGTAAAACGCGAGCAGCAGCGATTGCTTCAGCACCTGCCAGTACATCGGCTGAAACAGCTTTGCGTAGTTGTCAAACGTGAATTCGAGCTTCACGCCGAAGTTTTCCGCGTCCTTTGTCATAAAGCTAAGCCCGATAATGTACAGAAACGCAAGCCCGACAAAGATGAGCGTCCACAGAACCATCGGCGATATGAGCGCCGCCTGCGCCAAATCGCTCTTTCTGCCTTTTCTGCTTTCCGTTTCAGACGCGTTTTTCATTTCTCGTCCACGTCCTTCTTATCCGGCACAAGGCAAGCCTCGTCTGCGTCGAAGGCGATGTAAACGGTTTTTCCCTCCATACCGGCAAGGCGCGCCGGTTCATGCCCGAGCGCTGTTATTTCGCGCCCCTGTCCGGTTGTAAGTATCGCGCGCATCGAGCTTCCCGCATACCTAAGCGCGGAAAGCGTAACGGGAATGGAAAAGCCGTCCGGTTTTTCGGCGCAGCATTTTATACGCTCTGAGCGCAAAACGAGCCTAACTCTGTCGCCTGCGCGGAAATCAAATCTGTTTGGCATGGCGGGAAGCGCTTCGCCGTCCATTTCAAGGCTTACAACGCCGTTTTCAGCGGCTTTGACGCTGCACTCAAGCAGATTACTCTGCCCGATGAAACCCGCTGTAAACAGCGTCTTAGGGCTTTCGTACACTTCAGATGGGCTGCCAATCTGCTCAAAGCGCCCCGCGTTCATAACCGCGATGGTGTCGCTCATGTTGAGCGCCTCCTCTTGGTCATGCGTGATGTATATAAAAGTGATTCCGACTTCCTTCTGTATTTCCTTCAATTCCTGCTGCATCTGCCGCCTCAGCTGCAAATCGAGCGCGCCCAAAGGCTCGTCGAGCAAAAGCACGCGCGGGCGGAGAATAAGCGCGCGTGCAATCGCAACGCGCTGCCTCTGACCGCCGGACAACTCCGACGGCATACGCTTTCCGTATTCGGGAAGGCGGATGAGGGAGAGCATTTCGGCAACGCGCGCCTTGATTTCGGCAGCAGGGGTTCTGCGCAGGCGCAGACCGTAGGCGATGTTTTTTTCAACGCTCATGTGCGGAAAGAGCGCGTAGCTTTGAAAAACGGTATTAACCTCCCGCTTTTCGGGCGGCAGCTGGCTTATATCCTTGCCGTCAAGCAAAACCCTTCCCGACGTTTGCTGAGCAAGCCCTGCTATTATGCGCAGGGTCGTGGTTTTTCCGCAGCCGCTCGGGCCCAGAAGCGTAAGAAACTCGCCCTTCCTTACGGAAAGGCTGATGCTGTGGAGCACCTCCGTGCCGGAATATGTCATTGAGATATTTTCAAGCTGCAACAGTGGGATGGTTTCGCTCATTATTTATGCTCTCCTTATGCGCGAAGCGGGTTTGCGCTTCTTCATATAAGTAATCAGTCGGAGCTTTTTTCGTTTGAAATCGACGCTATTTCCATAACAAGCCTCAGCATTTCCGTGTTCGCCCTGTAATAAACCTGACACCCCTCGCGCCGCGACAGGATTAGCCCCGCGTCGCTCAGGTATTTCAGATGATAGCAGAGCGTCGGCTGTGTGCAGTCAAACGCGTGAAGCATTTTGCAAGCGCACGCCTCGCTGCCCTCGGGAGAAAGCATCTGGAGTATTTTCAGGCGGGTTTCATCGCCGAGCGCCTTGAAAAGCTCGGCTGACCTGCAAAGTTCCATTTGTGGTTCTCCTTTCGTCGCTTGATATAGATAAATTTCTATATCGTGCTGTGATTGTATGATATTTATACACCCATGTCAATACCCCGAAACGTAAAACATAATTTGTACAGCTTGCTTAGCTCCCGCGTCATGGTTATAATCATATACATCAACAGAAAAAGGCGGCAGGCGAATGAGAGAATTTGACGAGCTTTCGGTAGAATCGCTTCCGGAGCTGCTTAAAAAGGACTGCGTGCTTGAGCGCTACTATCCGCTTTGCGATAAATGCGGCGAGATTGCGCAGCGGCTCGCGCTGTCCGGAATATATACAAAATACGCCTTTCTTGAGCAGTATTCCGAAGACTCCGAAGCCGTTAAGAAAAGAACAGGAATTGACGCTGATACGCTCCTGATGCTTTTCCGTTATTTTCATCTTTATGATTTCAAAAATCGCAGTTTATCTCAAGCGGAATGCCTGAACGCAGATTTGGTAAGCCTTTTAAGAAGCGCCGGAATAAGGAATTCCTTTGATTATTTATACCTTTGCCGCTAATTGCCCTCCTCCCGAATATCCGCGCTCACCGGAATATCGGAAACCGTTCTGCGCGAGTGCTGCTCTCTTTTTGATTTGATGCGCCTTCCCGGGGTAAAGGGAATACGGGCGCGGCTTTACCTTGACGCGGGTTATTCGTCTATTACGGAGTTCTCGAAGGCAGCGCCGGACGAGGTTATCAAAAAAACGTCGGCTGTCATAGAGAATAGAAGGCTTTCTCTGGCTAAGCCTCTGCCAAAGGAAGTAAGGACTCAGCTCGCCGTTTCAAAAGCGCTCCCGCATATAAACTACAGGTGCATGGAATAGCCGAACCGATAAAAAGCCGCGGGCATTTCTGCCCGCGGTATTTAATGCGCTAATATTTATCCCGCTTACGTGTTACTTTTCGATAAGCGTTTTGCCCGTCATTTCTTTCGGAACGGGAATGCCCATCGAGTCGAGCATTGTCGGCGCAATGTCGGCAAGCCTTCCGCCCGCGCGGAGCTTTTTATCCTTCGCTGCGGGGTCGACCATGATAAAGGGAACGGGATTGGTGGTGTGAGCCGTGAAAGGCTCGCCGGTTTCGTAGTCAACCATCTGGTCGGCATTGCCATGGTCAGCCGTTACAAACGCGCGTCCGCCGTTTTTGAGAATTGCGTCAACAACGGTTTTTACGCACTCGTCAACGGTCTTGACGGCCTTTTCGGCGGCTTCCATTATGCCGGTGTGACCGACCATATCGCAGTTGGCGAAGTTGAGAATCATCACGTCGTACTTGCCGGAGTTGATAAGCTCGACCGCCTTTTCCGTTACCTCGTAGGCGCTCATCTCCGGCTTCATGTCGAAGGTGGCAACCTTGGAGGAGGGGATAAGCTCCCTGTCCTCGCCCTTGTTCGGCTCCTCAACGCCGCCGTTGAAGAAGAAGGTAACGTGCGCGTACTTCTGGGTTTCGGCTATGCGCAGCTGCGTAAGCCCAAGCTCGGAAATGTACTTGCCGAAGGTGTTGATGAGCGCTTCGGGAGGATTCGCAACCTTGAGCCCCGTGAAGGTTTCGTCATACTGCGTCATTGAAACGAAGTTGACATGGAAGAAGCCCTTCTTGCGCTCAAAGCCGTTGAAATCGGGCATAATGAAGGTGCGGGTAAGCTGACGCGCGCGGTCGGGACGGAAGTTGAAGAAGATAACCGAGTCGTTTTCCTCAACCATACCGACGGGCTTTCCACCCTTCGTTATAACGGTGGGATGAACGAATTCGTCGGTAACGCCCTTGTCGTAGGACGCCTTTACGGCGCTTACCGCGTCGGAAGCCTCGTCCTCGCCCTTGCCGAGCACAATCGCGTCATACGCTTTTTCAACGCGCTCCCATATGTTGTCGCGGTCCATAGCCCAGTAGCGCCCCATAACGGTCGCAATTTCGCCTACGCCGATTTCCTCGCACTTTTTCTGCAATTCAGCTACAAAATCCGCGCCGCTGGAGGGCGGAACGTCGCGTCCGTCAAGGAAAGCGTGAACGAATACCTTCTTCAGCCCGCGCTTTTTAGCCATTTCAAGCAGACCGTAAAGGTGCGTGTTGTGGCTGTGAACGCCGCCGTCGGATACAAGCCCCATCAGATGCAGTGCCTTGTCGTTCTTCTTCGCCTCGTCCATCGCCCATACGAGCGCTTCGTTCTTGAAGAATTCGCCGTCCCTGATATCCTTGGTTATGCGCGTAAGCTCCTGATATACGATTCTGCCCGCGCCCATATTGGTATGACCGACCTCGCTGTTGCCCATCTGACCGTCAGGGAGACCTACGTCCATTCCGCTTGCGCCAAGCTGCGTATAGGGATACTCAGCCTCGAGGGCGTCGATATTGGGCGTACCCTCCTGATAAATGGCGTTTCCATCGTGGCGCGGGTTGATTCCGAAGCCGTCCATGATTATGAGCGCCGTCATTTTCTTTGACATCTGCATTACTCCTTGTCGAAGCCGACTACTTTGGAGAAATCCTCGGCCTTGAGGGAAGCGCCGCCGATAAGGCCGCCGTCAATCTCGCTCTGAGCCATAAGCCCCTTAACGTTCTTCGGGTTCATGCTTCCGCCGTACTGAATGCGGGTTTTGTTCGCGGTCGCCTTGCCGTACTTGCCGGCAATCGCCTTGCGGATAACTCCGATGGTTTCGTTTGCCTGCTCGTCGGTGGCTACAAGACCGGTGCCGATAGCCCAGACGGGTTCATAGGCGATAACAGCCTTGGCAACTTCCTTGTCGGTAAGCCCTTCAAGCGCAATGAGGGTCTGGTAGCTTACGAGGGCGTTGGTATAGCCCGCCTCGCGCTGCTCCTTCTTCTCGCCTACGCAGATGATGGGGGTCATGCCTGCTGCAACGCACGCCTTTACGCGAAGGTTTACGGTTTCGTCGGTTTCACCGAAATACTGACGGCGCTCGCTGTGACCGATAACAACATAGTCAACGCCGCATTCCTTGAGCATTTTCGCGGAAAGCTCGCCGGTATACGCTCCGCTCTCCTTGAAATGCACGTTCTGAGCGCCGAGCTTGATGCTCGAGCCCTTTGCGGCTTCCTTGACCGCGGCGAAATCCACGGCGGGAACGCAGACTACTACGTCGCAGGACGCGCCCTTGACGAGCGGCTTGAGAGCCGTTACCAGCTCCTTGGCTTCGGAAGGGGTTTTGTTCATTTTCCAGTTGCCCGCAATTATTGGCTTACGCATAAATACTTCCTCCGTTAGATTGAGTTTCCCGCCCTTTTGCGGGCGGGAAACGATGTAATATCTTACTTGTCGTTGAGCGCCGCAACGCCGGGAAGCTCTTTGCCCTCAAGGAATTCGAGGGAAGCGCCGCCGCCGGTGGAGATGTGGGTTACCTTCTCGCCGTAGCCGAGCTGCTCAACGGCAGCCGCGCTGTCGCCGCCGCCGATGATGGAAATGCAATCGCTGTCGGCAAGCGCCTGAGCGATAGCCTTGGTTCCGACGGCGAACTTCGGGAATTCAAAAACGCCCATAGGGCCGTTCCAGATAACGGTCTTTGCCTTCTTGATTTCCTCAGCGAAGATTTCGCAGGTCTTGGGCCCGATGTCAAGACCTTCCCAATCGGAAGGAATATGACCGGCTTCGACAACCTTGGAATTGGCGTCGTTGGAGAAATTGTCCGCGCATACGGTGTCAACGGGCAGAAGCAGCTTTACGCCCTTCTTCTCCGCCTTGGCAAGCAGCTCCTTGGCAAGCTCAACCTTGTCAGCCTCGAGCAGGCTCTTGCCGATTTCGCCGCCCAGAGCCTTGCGGAAGGTGTAAGCCATACCGCCGCCGATAAGCAGAGCGTCAACCTTGTCAATCAGGTTGTTGATAACGCCGATTTTGTCGGAAACCTTGGCGCCGCCGAGAATGGCGACGAACGGGCGCTTCGGGTCTTCAAGAGCGCCGCCCATGATGCGCAGCTCCTTCTCGATGAGGAAGCCGGCAACGGAGGTGCTGATGTAGTGGGTTACGCCCTCGGTGGAAGCGTGCGCGCGGTGCGCGGTTCCGAAAGCGTCGTTTACATAGATTTCGCCGAACTCGGCAAGCTTCTTGGCGAATTCGGGGTCGTTCTTTTCCTCTTCCTTGTGGAAGCGGAGGTTTTCAAGCAGCATCACGTCGCCGTCCTTGAGCGCGGCGGCCTTTGCCTTGGCGTCGTCGCCGATAACATCGGCAGCCATCGCGACAGGCTTGCCCAAAAGCTCGCTGAGGCGCTTGGCAACAGGGGCGAGGGAGTACTTCATGTTGAATTCGCCCTTCGGACGTCCCATGTGGCTGCACAGAACAACCTTTGCGCCATGCTCCATCAGGTACTTGATGGTGGGCAGCGCGCCGACGATACGGTTCTCATCGGTAATGTTTTTGTTTTCATCCATTGGCACGTTGAAATCAACGCGCACGAGTACCTTTTTTCCGGATACGTCGATGTCCTTGATGGTCTTCTTATTCACGGTGACAGCACTCCTTTGTCTGGGTTTAATATCACAAATGCCGTATAGGCATAGGTGGCTTAATCAGTTAGCGCCGATAATCTCCAGCATTCCCTCGGCAGCGCCCTCGTCAGTTACAAGAATCGCGTGGGGGAAGCGCCGCAGAATCGCCGTCATAGCCTCCGCCTTGCGCTTGCCGGCGGCGACGGCTGCCATTTTTGCGCCGCTTTTCAGGCGCGTCGGGTCAATGCCTACCGAGGATGCTACGCACACAACGTTTCCGTCCTTGTCGTAGTACGAGCCGAACGCCTCCGCAACAGCGCCTTTTTTGCCAAGGTCGGTTACAAACGCTCCGCTCAGGCGGTGCTGCTGTGCCATATCGTCCGCCCTGCCGATTCCGTGTATTACGATGTCGGCTCTCTGGCACAGCTCGATGGTTTCGCGAACCTCCGGCAATTTCAGCATTTCGCTCATAGCGCCCGCGTCAAGATGGTCGGGCAGATGCATAAGGCGGTGGTGAGCGCCGAGACGCCTTGCCATTTCGGCTGCAAGCGTGCTTGCCTGCGTTTCAACGGCTCTGCCGACTCCGCCGCGCGCGGGAACAATCATTATGTTCATCGGCGTCTGGCTTGAAATGTTTGCCGCAACCTCGGACATTGTCGTTCCGCCGGTTATTGCAACAATCATTCCGTCCTTCAGCACGGAGCGCAGCTTTGCCGCCGCGGCTCTGCCGACCTCGCGCAAAACCTGCTTGTCCTCGTCCGCGTCGCCTGAAACGATGATTACCCGCTCGATTCCCAGCGCGTCCGAAAGGCGCTTTTCCATCTTGGTTATTCCGCGCATCTGCCTTGACAGCTCGCGGGCAGTCGGCAGAAGCTCAAAGCCAAAAGGGGATAAAGACATTCCGGCGGCGTCAAGGGAAATCAGCTCCGCGTCCTTCAAAGATGAGGCGATAGCGCGAATCTCCCTTTCCGGCATACGAAGCCGCGAAGCGAGCGCGCGCCTTCCGACAGGCTGAAGCGCGGCGATTCTTTCCAGCACGAGCGCGCGAAGCCCAAGCTCGCGCATCAAATCCGGAGCCAAGCGCTGAATCGACAAAAGGCTTGTTTCTTCCATCGTATCGGCGCTCCTTCCAGTCGGCGGAAAAATGTCCCCGCCGGACAAAATCTGACCCGCATACTAGTATAGCCCAATCATGCATGGAAAGCAAGCGGCGAACGATAAATAATTAACAATCTTCGCGCGGGAAATTTTATATCGTCAGAGTATTTTCGTTACCTCGTAGCCCGCGCCCTCGACGGCTGTTTTAATCTGCTCGTCCGTTACCGGCTTTGCCATACTTACCTTCGCAAGCTTGTTTTCAAGCTCCACCTTCGCCGTAACTCCGTCGATTGCGCCAAGCGCCTTTTCAACGTGAGCGGCGCAGTGCGCGCACATCATTCCCGAAATGTAAACAGTCTTTTCCATAGTGGATTCCTCCTTCAAATTTTGGTTTCCCTGTGCGGGAAGCGTTTTATTGCTATCGCGCTTGAAGCGGCTCAGCCTCAAAGCGTTGAGAACAACGCAGACAGAGGAGAGGCTCATCGCGGCGGCGGCGAACATAGGGTCAAGGCGCAGACCGAGCCAAGAGTAGAAAACACCTGCGGCAATCGGAATTCCGATTGAGTTGTAGAAGAACGCCCAGAACAGGTTTTCCTTTATGTTGACGATTGTTTTACGGCTCAGCTCCGAAAGCGTAACAATGTCCTCAAGGTCGCTTTTTAGCAGTATTACGTCGGCGGAATCAATGGCAATATCCGTTCCGGCGCCTATCGCAACGCCCAAATCCGCCCTTGTAAGCGCGGGCGAATCGTTGATTCCGTCGCCCACCATTATAACCTTCAAGCCCTCGCCCTGAAGCTCGCGAACCTTCTTTTCCTTGCCGTCCGGCATGATTCCGGCTGTGGTTTCGCTTATTCCGGCTTTTGCCGCTATCGCTTCGGCGGTTTTTTTCGTATCGCCGGTAAGCATGATTACCCGCTTGCCCATCGCGCGAAGCTTTTCAACCGCGCTGCGGCTTGACGGCTTGATTGGGTCGGCTACCGCAATCAGCCCGAGCAGCTCGCCGTTTTTCGCAAAAAACAGATGAGTCGCTTCATCGGGGCATTTTCGCGCTGTTTCATTTATCGGGCGCTCGTCTATGCCTATTTCCTTCATATAAAGCGCGTTTCCGCCGCATACCGTGTCTCCGTCCCTTTCCGCGCTGATTCCGCGCCCTTCGTGCGACGAAAAACCGCTCATTGAAAGCGTTTCAATCCTGTTTTCCTCGCCGTAGGCGTTTATCGCCTTTGCAAGGGGATGCTCGCTGTATTTCTCGATTGACGCTGCATATTTTATAAGCTCGCCTTCATCGCCGCAGGGATATATTCCGACAACAGCAGGCTTTCCTTCGGTTACAGTGCCCGTCTTGTCAAGCAGAATAACGTCCGCTTTTGCGGCGGTTTCAAGCGCCTCCGCGCTCTTTATCAGTATTCCGTATTCTGCGCCGCGGCCTGTCGCAACCGAAATTGCAACGGGCGTAGCAAGCCCTAAGGCGCACGGGCAGGAGATTACAAGCACGCTTATCGCGTAGCCCAGCGCCGTTCCGATTTCCTCGCCGGAAATGAGCCACGCGCCGAGCGATATAAGCGCAATCAGGGTGACGACCGGAACGAATACCGCGCTCACCTTGTCCGCGATTCTCGCAATCGGCGCTTTTGTCGCGCCCGCGTCCTCAACCAGCGCGATTATCTTTTGCAGCGTCGAGTCGGCGCCTGTATGGGTTGCGCGCACCTTAACATAGCCGGAGGTGTTTACCGTTGCGCTGATTATGGTGTCGCCCGCCTGCTTTTTGACGGGCAGGCTTTCGCCCGTAACTGCGCTCTGGTCAAAATGCGCGCTTCCTTCGGTTACGATTCCGTCGGCGCAGGCGCGCTCTCCGCCCTTTATGATAAGTATATCGTCAGGCTTTACGCTTTCTGCCGGAACGATTTCCTCTGCGCCGTTTATTTCGATTCTGGCGGTTTTGGGCGATAAGTCGATAAGTCGCCTCAGCGCGTCGCCCGTGCGGCGCTTTTGCCTGCTTTCGAGGAATTTGCCGATTGTGACAAGCGTAAGTATCATTCCTGCGCTTTCAAAATACAGCTCCATCGCCGCGTGCTCCATATGCGTAAGGTCGCCCGACGAAGCCATTCCAATCATCCGCGTTATCGTTATCAGCCCGTATATGACGGAAGCGCTCGCGCCCATGGCTATAAGGCTGTCCATCGTCGGGCTTTTCTGGATTATCGCCTTGAAGCCGCGCGTGAAGTAAACGAAATTGAGAATAAGGATGGGCACGAGCAGTATAAGCTGGGCAAATGCGAAAATGAGCGCGTTTTCAGCCCCCAAAAGGAATGCGGGCAGCGGCCATGCCATCATATGCCCCATGCTGATGTAGAAAAGGGGAACGAGGAAGATAACGGACAGCAAAAGGCGCTTCTTTACCCGCTTTTCCTCCGTCTGCTGCTGCTCCTTCTGCGTATCGGCAGGCTTCAAGCCGTAACCGGAATCGGTTACGTTTTTTATCAGCTCTTTTTCGGCTTCGTCGCTTTCAACGTCGGCGGTAAGCAGCGCGCGCATAAGGTCAACCCGCGCGTTTTTAACGCCCTTTGTTTTCGCCGCCGCTTTTTCAACGTGAGCCTGACATCTTGTGCAGGTCATTCCTGTTACCGCATACTTCCGCATACACTGCCTCCAAATAGATTTGCCTATTCATATAATACACCATTTTCGCTTTTTTGAAACACCGCGCTCTTGCCATTTCAGCGCTTTGGCGCTACAATGTGAGCATAATATCCTGAAAAGAGGTTTGCATTCATGGAAAAATTCAGCCGGATAAAGTACGAGCGTCCCGACCTTGCCATTGTAAAGCAGGGCATGGAAAAGAACGCCGAGCGCATGGAAAACGCCGCGAGCTACGAGGAATTCCGCAAGGCTTATCTTGACAATCAAGAGCTTACCCGCGATTCGGAAACGATGGCGTCCGTCGCTTATGTGCGCAACACTATGGATACCAAGGACGAGTATTATGAAAAGGAGCGCGAGTATTTTGACGAGGAGAGCGCAAAGCTCACCCCCGTTGAAAAGCGCCTCAAGCACGCGGCGGTTCATTCTCCCTTCCGCGCTTCTTTTGATAAGGAATTTGGGGAAATAGCGCTTAAAGAAGCGGAAATCGACGAGCGCCTGCTTGACGAAAAGAATATTCCGCTGATGATTGAGGAGCAGAAGCTCTGCGCCGAGTATCAGAAGATTACTGCGGGCTGCCATGTCGAGCTTGACGGCGAGGACTGCAATTTCTACGGGCTGCTCAAGGCAATGGAAAGCACCGACCGCGCCAAGAGAAAGCGCGCGTTCGAGGCGTTTGCGGGTCTTTACGAGGGAATTTCCGAAAAGCTTGACGGCATTTATGACAAGCTGGTTTCCCTTCGCGTTCAGCAGTCCAAGAATCTCGGCTTTGACAGCTATATCGACTATATCTATCCCGCGCGCGGCCGCTATGATTACGGCGCGAAGGAAGCGGCGGAGTTCCGCGAGAAAATCGCAAAGTATGTAACTCCCGCCGTTGACAGGATGCTCAAGCGTCAGGCAAAGCGCCTAGGCGTTGACAAGCTGCGCTACTATGACGAAATGATGTATTATCCGCTCGGCAATCCTCAGCCTGACGGAACTATGGAAGAAATGGTCGGCTGGGCTAAGGAAATGTACGCGGAGCTTTCGCCGGAAACGAAGGAATTCTTCGATTTCATGACGGAGTATGAGCTGTTCGATTTGAAAACGCGCCCCGGAAAGAGCATGGGCGGCTACTGCACCTCTTTCCCCGCGATGAAGGCGCCGTTCATCTTCTCCAACTTCAACGGAACGAGCGCGGATGTGGACGTGCTTACGCATGAAGCGGGCCACGCTTTTCAGGCGTATCTTTCCTTCCGCCGTCAGGTGCTTGACAGCTATGTAGCTTCAACGGCTGAAATTGACGAAATTCATTCGATGACGATGGAGCATTTCACCTATCCATGGATGGATAAGTTCTTCGGCAAGAGGGCGGACGAGTATCGCCAGCAGCATCTTGCTTCAAGCCTTGCGACGATTCCCTATCTTGTAAGCGTTGACGAGTTCCAGCATCGCGTGTTTGAAAAGCCGGACATGACCGCCAAGGAGCGCCGTGCCGCATGGAAGACGATTGAAAAGAAGTATATGCCGTGGCGCGATTATGACGGAAACGCCTTCATGGAGGAGGGCGGATTCTGGATGCAGAAGCTGCACATTTTCCTTTATCCCTTCTATTACATCGACTACGCTCTGGCGCAGACCTGCGCGCATCAGCTTTACCTGAAAATGCGCGATAACCGCGCTGAGGCGTGGGAGGATTACCTCAATCTCTGCAAGGCGGGCGGAAGCCTCGGTTATTTCGATCTTCTGAAGGTTGCGCGCCTTGATAACCCCTTCACGAGCGGCGCCGTTCAGGAAAACGTTGAGAAGCTGGAGAAGATTCTTGAGGACGGGGAAAAGAAGCTTAATCTGTAACCTGCAATCTATTGTTGCCGCCGCGCCTTTTCGGGTGCGGCGGCGCTTTTGCAGAAAGGCATATTACTGCGCAGGAGGAAGCAAAGATGAATTTGGCAGCGCGTATAACCGAAAAGGATGTGGGCGGGGAAACGGGTCTCAGCTCGAAAAAGCCGCGCCGCGCCGCAAGAGCCGTATTGTTTGACTCAGATAACAGGATTGCTGTTATCTGCACGGCTAGGTTCAATCTTTATTCGCTTCCGGGCGTCGGAATAGAGGCGGGGGAAACGCCGGAGGCTGCCGTCCGAGAGCGCTTTACGAAAAATGCGGCTTTGATATGCCGATGCTTTGGGATGTTGCGAGAGGTGAAAGCAAATGAGCAATGAGGAAAACGGAGCTTTGCAGCAGTACAAAACGCCCAAGAATCTCAACACGCGCATTTCCATCCATAATAAATATTCCGTCAACAAGCTGGGCTTTTCAAACTGGCTGTTTTCGCAGTATAAGCTTGAAAGCGGAATGCGTGTGCTGGAGGTCGGCTGCGGAAACGGCGAGGCATGGAAGGGCAGGCTTCAAGCGCTCGACACGCTTTCAAAGCTCGTTCTCACCGACTTGTCGGACGGAATGCTCGCCGCGGCAAAGGACGCTTTGGGCGAAAACGAGCGCCTTTCGTTCGTCAAGGCGGATGTTCAGGCGCTCCCGTTTGAAAGCGCCTCTTTTGACGCGGTTATAGCGAATATTATGCTTTATCACGTTCCCGATATCGGCAGGGGGCTTTCGGAAATTGCCCGCGTTCTCTCGCGCGGCGGCTGCCTGTATGCCGCGACATTCGGGGAAAACGGCATAGCTTCTTATGTTGCGGATATGCTGAAGCCCTATGGCTGCGACTTCCGGCAGAATCTGAATTTCACCCTTCAAAACGGAGAAGGAATTCTTCGCGCGCATTTCGCGTCAGTAAGAAAAGCGCTTTATGAGGATTCGCTTGTGGTCACGTGCGCGGAGGATTTGACGGATTACATACTGTCCCTTTCCGGAATAAGCTCCGCCCTGACGCTTACGCGGGATGAACTGACGGCTGTAATAAAGAGCAAAATGGTTCGCGGAAAGCTCACTGTTCCTAAGGAATACGGAATGTTCATCTGCCAAAACGGGCTTTGATACGATTTTTGGCATTATCAGCTTACATAAATAAACGAGCCCGCCGTGAGCTTTTCGCGGCGGGCTGCTTCTCTGTATAAGTTTATTCCGTTATCAGTAGCTTGTCGTAACCTTGTACTGCCTGCCCCATATGTAATAGGTAATCTCTATCGTTCTTGTGGCGGAGGAGCCTATCGGAGCAAGGATTGTGGCTGTGGTTCTGCCCTTTGAAAAGGAGGAAAGGTGCTTTGCCTTTTCGTCAGGCAGCTGCAATACGTCGCCGGAGGAGGGCAGAACCTTAACCTCAATCATGTCCATATTTATCGGGCAGTTGTTCTTCAGCTCAAGCGTATAGGTAAAGAAAATGTATCTTTGCGCGTCCCCGATTGGCGCCGTGCTGTTAATCGTTCCGACATATGAGCCGTTCTCCATATCCTTTTTAGCCGTGTCGAACACGCCCATTGCGGCGCTGTTTTCGATTGGCTGAACGGCTTCAACGTCGATTGACAGCACCTCAACGCCCGTTGATAAAAAGGTGTATCCGACTGCGCCGAGGCACAGCACGGTTATTATAATCAGCACAACGGCAGCGTATTTCATGTTATTCCTCCCCGCCCGCGAGCAGCGCGCGCATTTCCTCAATCATTTCCTCGTCCTTCAGGCGGAACTTGAACTCAACGCGCCTTGACGCGTCGCTGTTGATAGAGCCGTTGTCGAAGTAGATTGGGTTCGAGAAGCTTTTTCCGTTTGCGGTCATCAGCTTCGTTATCTTGTCCCTGTACCGCGAGTTCACCGTTTCGTAGCAATACGTTGCAACGGAGCGCGCGCGGTCTTGCGAAAGCTTCAGGTTCGTAAGGTAGCTTCCCTGCGTATCGGTATGACCTTCGATGATGATTTCGGAAAGATAGTCCTTGTATTTGTCCTGCAAGAGCACGCTCAGGTAAACGGGCAAGAATTTATCCAGAAGCGTTTGACCTCCGCCGCTTATTTCGGAGGAATTAAGCTCAAAAAGCACTGTGCTTTCAAGCAGGATATCGCCGGTTTTCGTATCAACGGTCGCCTTTAGATTCGCATTCTTGAGCGCCGCCGAAAGCTCCTGAATTATCTCTGCGCGAACGCCGACGAGCGCCTCAAGCTGCAGCTGCTGATTCTCAAGCTGCTCCTTTTGCGCGCTTAGCAGCAGCGACATAGCGTCAAGCCTGTTCTGCTGGTCTGCAAGCTGCTTCTGGCTGTCGTCAAGCTCGGACTGCGCAAGCGCCAAGTCGTCCGCCTGCGCCGAAAGCGCCAGCTTTGCCGCGTCAAGCAGTCCTGTTTGCTCCGCAAGCGCCTGTTCCTGCGCGTTCAGCTTGTCCTGCTGCTCAGCCTGAAGCTGAAGCGCCGCCGAAAGCTCCGTTTCTTTTGCGTCAAGCGTGCTTTGCTGAACTACGAGCTGGTTTTCCTTTGCGCTCAACTCGTCCGTTTTGGTTTGCAGCATCATGAAATACTGGTACAGGCTCGAAAGCAGCACAAGAATGAAAACGAGCAGAAGCGCCGCCATCATGTCCGAGTATGATATCCAGTATGAACCATTGTCGCCACGGCGGCGGCGATACTTACTTTTCTGCATATCACCGCTCCTTTTGCGCCGACAGGATTTCCTTTATCTCGCTGGTGGTTTTGTTCATCGCGCTGAGCAGCTTCGCGTCGCCGCCCATGTCGGATTTTTTGAGCTGCTCCGAAAGCGCGCTCATTGCGCCGTGTACGCTTTCGTCAAACATTCCCAGGGAGCGCGAAAGCCCTTCGGTCACGCTTTCGACAAAGCCGTTGTAGCTTCCCGCGAGCTTTCTGCTGCTCTCGTCAAGCTTTGCGGTTGCCGCCTCGACAATTTCCTTCGTTTTATCCGCTTCGCCGCGAACGCCCGAAAGCAGCTTGTCGCTGAACGCCGTGTATTCCTTGAGCGTGCTTTGCAGCGCTGCCTGATAGTCCTGCATTGAGCCGAGGCAGCGCGCCTGCTGGGCGGAGGATTCGTGGAGGGAGGAGAGCAGGGCAGCCATTTTTGCTTTGAAATCCTCGTCCTGCGCGCGGCTGCTTTCAATAAGTGAAAGGAATCCCTCAAGGCGCTGCGTTATCGCCGCGTTGGTTTGCTGAATGCCGCTCACGTTGCCTGCAAGCGCCTGCGCTGCCTTAATCGCGTCGTTGAGCGTCGAAAAGCCGTAGCTCTGCGAGGTTGAAATATCGCTCATCGTTTTGGCAAGCCTGCGGAACTGCCCGTCCATAGACAGGTTCATGGATTCGACGAATTTGGTCACGATTCTGTCAACGCCCGCAAGCTGCTCGCGCGTAGTCGCCATAACAAAATGGTCAAGCGAGTAGGAGAGGGGCTGAACAGCCGTTCCGACGGCATTTTCCATTATTCCGGGCAGGTGCATCGAAAACTGCTCCGACCACTCGCGGAAATAATCGTTGTTCTGCGCGCGCTCGTTTATGGCTATAACGTCGATTTCATTCGGGTCGGGCATCGCTATCGCGTGAAAAACGTCGTGGAAATCGCTGAGGGCGTTCTGGACGCGCCCGACCTGCATCCTGTAAATAAAATTGAACAGCAGGGAGCAGGATATTCCGACAACGGAGGTGCCAAAAGCGAATTTCATTCCGCTTATAAGCGTGGGGATTGCGGTAAGGATTGCGGATGTATCGGAGGTGTCAAGCGAGGAAAGACCGGTCATTAGCCCCCAGAACGTTCCCAGAATACCGAGCGAGGTAAGAAAACCGGGAACAACGTCTGCAAGCGCTCCGCGCCCGACTGCGTCAATAACCGTCACCTCGTTGATATAGCCGGATACGTCGAGAGTGCTTCCCTGCCTGCCGATTGACTGAGCGGAGCGCAGAAATGCGCTCCAGCTGCTCTGCATGGATTTGCCGAGAAAGAGCGGGTCTTGCCATATTGCAGAATCGCCCTGCTTCATCGCGGCGGTTTCGATGGCATGGGAAGCCTTCATCAGCCTGCGGGACGCGCGGGAAAGGGGGAATATGCACTTTATAAAGCCCGTTATTGCCACGATTACCGTCAGCGAATAAATAAGGAATTCGGGCAGCTTGTTGATGATAAAATCCAATATATCCTGAAACATTGCTTTCCTCCCGTGCTTTCTGTAATTACAGTATACCTGATTATATATGGCTTTTCGCGGTTTGTAAACGCCATAGACCAATAATAAAACGCGCAAGACGAGTCTAATCGTGCAACTGTGTCATTATTTTTGGTAATGTGTTGCATTATGAATAAGTATTGGTTATAATAAAAACATGAACTTTCATTTCATTCTATGATGGCAAACGACTGCAAACCCGTCAATCCGGTACAACTGTTTGTTAGTGCAAGAAATGCCCGATATGCGTTAGGCGCATAATGACAAGGAGGATTATAAAGTGGCGAGAAAACCATACGACGACGACCAGCTTATAAAGGCTCTTGCTGAAAATATGCTGCTTGTTCTGCCGTATTTCAGAAAAAAGACTTTTCATATGGATTCGGTTAAGGAAAGGTTCGGGCTAAGCCTTTCCCAGGTTCAGATAATCGCTATGCTTGAGCAGATTGGTAAAATGTCCGTAAGCAGCATTTCGGAGCGCATGGGCATCGCCAAGCCGAACGTTACTCCTCTTGTCGAGAGCCTTTCAAAAAGCGGTTACGTTCTGCGTAGGCGCGACGAAAGCGACCACCGCGCAGTCAACGTGTATGTAACTCCGTCCGGAAAGGAAGTCCTTGAAAGCGTCAGGGAGTATCTTGCGGGCGAGGTTTCGGACTGGAGCAAGGAGTTCTCCCGTCAGGAAGTAAAAACGCTTTCTGAAAGCTTTGCGGGCATCGCAAAGGTTTTGGGCAAATAATTCGGAGGTGTATTTATGAAGTTATCGGTATTCAGCGTCGTTCTTCAATCAATGCCGCTCGCAGAAGCGCTTGATTATCTCAGGCAGAACGGAGTTCAGGCTGTGGAAATCGGCTGCGGCGGCTTTCCGGGGAAGGCGCATTGCGACCCTTCCGTGTTGCTCTCCGACGCTTCCAAGCTTGACGAGTTCAAGAGCACCGTCAAAAACAGCGGAATAGAGCTTGCGGCGCTCAGCGTTCACGGCAATGCGGTTCATCCCGATAAGGCTGTCGCCGCGTCCTTCCAGAGCGATTTTGAAAACGCGGTTCTGCTTGCCGAAAAGCTCGGCGTTACGCGCGTCGTAACCTTCTCCGGCTGCCCGGGGGGAAGCGCCGAGGATAAAACCCCGAACTGGGTCACCTGCCCTTGGCCGGATGATTTTTCGCGCATACTTGACTATCAGTGGAACGAGGTTCTGATTCCGTACTGGAAAAATACCGTCCGGTTTGCGGGCGAACATGGAATACAAAAAATCGCGCTCGAAATGCATCCGGGCTTCTGCGTCTATAATCCGGAAAGCATGATGCGCCTGCGGGACAGCGTATCGACGATGCTTGGCGCAAACTTTGACCCCAGCCATCTTTTCTGGCAGGGGATTGACCCCGTCAGCGCAATACGCTATCTTGGCGACGCAATCTACTTCTTCCATGCCAAGGATACGAAGATTGACGAGCTGAATACGGGCAGAACAGGCGTGCTTGACACGAAGCATTACGGCGACGAAATCCATCGCTCGTGGGTGTTCCGCTCCGTCGGCTACGGTCATGATATGCAGCTGTGGAAGGATATTGTTTCAAACCTGCGCATGGTCGGCTATGACGACGTTATGTCGATAGAGCACGAGGACAGCCTGATGAGCGGAAACGAGGGTCTGCAAAAGGCAATATCGTTCCTCAAGCAGGTCATGACCTTTGAGGACAGGGGCGGAATGTACTGGGCGTAAGCCGGTTTTTCCGATAAGCTTATATATCAGACTGCGCGCCGTGCTTTTCGCGGCGCGCTTCTTATTTTATAAATATGTATCTGCGCGTTACGCATTCGCGTCTTTACGCACGGCGGGGCGGAAGTTCGCTCCGCGCTGTACTGAATCGCGTTTTGCACAAACAAAGCCGGACTTCTCGGAAAAGAAGTCCGGTCATTTGTATGCGTATGCAGAGGCGGCGCGATTTAGTGTAATCAGACGGCGCGCTGAACCTTGCCGCTGCGCAGGCAACGGGTGCAGACGTTAAGACGCTGCGGAACTCCGTTTACCAGCACGCGAACACGCTGGGTGTTCGGGGCGGAAGTACGATGGGTAAGATTATGAGCATGGCTTACCAGATTGCCGTGCATCAGACCTTTTTCGCAAACTTCGCAAAACTTTCCCATAGGGCACACCTCCTTTGGAGCTAAAGACAATCAAACAGCAGTATAATAACATCATTTGTACGTGTTTGCAAGCTTTATTTTTATTTTCTGTATCCGCGTCAGAAAATGCTTATGCCGCGCGCTTGCGCGACCTTAGCATACTGCTCAGAAGATAGATAATCATAATCAGCAGAATGCTGCCGCCGAGAATCAGATACATCGTCGGAATCGCGACGCGGTTGCCCATGAAATATACATTGCAGTCAAACGCGTTCTTGATTTCCTCAATGAATTCGGAGGGAATGCCCATTGCAGCCATTTCCCTGAGGGAGGCTCCCATCGCATGGTTGCGCATGAGCGATGTTCCGTATGTTCCGGGCAGGAATGATAGCGCCTTTTGCAGACCTTCACCGAACTGGGAAATCGGCATATATGCTCCGCAGATAAAGCCGTAGCCCGCGCTGATAATCGTTCCGACTGCCGAAAGCTGACCCTCGGTTGACAAGAATGAGCAGACGAGGCTTGACAGAGCGGTTCCGAACATTACGAGCATAACGATGTCGAGAATAAGATGCAGAATATCGTCCGCCGACATATAAAAGCCGGTAACGGAGGCGTAGAGCATACAGGCTCCGCCCGCGAGAAAGCATACGAGCAGCGCGTTGAAAAGCGTCGCAAGGTAGTAGCTGAGCGCCACGCATGAGGGCTTGACGGGGGAGATGCTCAAATCATTCCGCGCGCCGAGGTATTTATCCTGAACGCTTATCAGGTTTGCGCAGAAGGATACGCTGACGCAGCTGACAGCCAGAAGGGATGAAATGAGCTGACCGCCGACGAAGCTTCCCACAATCCCGTCGGGGAGAGTAAGCCCGTTGGGCATACTGGAGAGCAGGCTGCTTTTGTACACGTTGCTTAAAAAGGTCACATAAAGCACGAGCAGTATTATCGGCGTAATCATCGACGTAACGAGCGTACCCTTATCCTTGAAGAAAAGACGTATATTCCTGAGCGTCAAAGCTCCGAGAGCATTCATTCCTTTGCGCCTCCAATCAGCTTCTTGCCGGTTACGGCAAGGAAAACATCGTCCATTTTGCCCTTTGTAATTTCGTAATCCTTGAACAGCTCCGGATTTTTGACAATCAGCTCCGTTGCGGCTGCCGTGTTGGGAACGGCTACCCTGTATGCGTCCCTTATCGTTTCATAAGGAAGCTTCAGCGCCTCAACCCGCTCCTTGCTTGTCCCGTAAAGGGTAATGAAATCGCCGGTGTACGCGTTCTTGAGCGTTAAGGGAGTCCCCTCCGCGGCAATCTTTCCGCTGTCCAGAATCACAACGAAATCCGCGTCCGCGGCCTCTTCCATGTAGTGCGTGGTGAGGAATACGGTAAGGCGCTTTTCCTTGCGAAGCTCTGATACCGTGTCCCAAATCAGCTTGCGCGTCTGCGGGTCAAGCCCCGTTGTCGGCTCGTCGAAAATGAGAATTTTCGGCTCGTGAATGAGCGCTCTCGCTATGTCGATTCTCCGCTTCTGCCCGCCGGAAAGCTTTCCGAGGTTGCGCTTTAAAAGATTCGCAAAGTCAAGCTTCTCCGCCAAATTCGCAAGGCGTTTTTCAAATTCCTTGCCCTTTATTCCGTAAAGCGCCGCGCGGCATTGCAGATTTTCGCGCACGGTAAGCGCCTTGTCGAGCGCGGAATTCTGGAATACAACGCCCAAATCGCGCTTGATTTTATCCGAGCCTTCGTCCAAATCCTCGCCGCTGATAACAACCTTTCCGCTGTCCTTTTTAAGCAGCCCGCACATAATCGAAATCGTTGTGCTTTTGCCCGCGCCGTTTATTCCCAGAAATGCGAAAAGCTCGCCCTCCTTTACGCGGAAGCTCAAATCCTGCACGGCTTTTACGCTGCCGAAGCTTTTGCAGAGATGGTCAATCGCGATTATATCGCGCCCGCGCTCCGCGCCGCTTTTTTCTTCTGTCATCTTCTTCATCCTCGCTTTGTTTTGTTGATTTGGGTAGGGGAAGCCGCGAGGCTTTACTTTCCGCCGCCTGCGCTTTTGGGAAACGCTCTTTCGAGCAGCCGATTCACGTTCTCCTCGTCATAGCTCATTGAGTTGTTCGCCATCAGGCTCGCGATTCCGTGAACCAGCATGAACCGCTGAAGAAACTCGTCCCTGACGCGTTCTGACGGAAGCCCCGATTCCCTTGTAAGCACGCCGATTAGGGGCGCAAGCGCGTCGTTGTCGGCTAAATCCGGAATCGTCTGCCGCGCGAAATGGTCAGACTGAAAAAGCAGCCGGAATATATGCTTTTCCTTCGCGGCAAATCGGATGTAGGCAAGACCTATTTCCCGCATGGGATTTCTCATGTTTTCGCCCATTATATACTTGGTGTGGTAATCGTCTGCGCGCTCGTATAAATCTTCCCTCAGCTCGTCCATCGTCTTGTAATAGTAAAGAATCGGCTGGGTCGAGCATTTCAGGCGCGCAGCAAGCGCTCTTGCGTTCACGCCCTCAATTCCGCTTTCCTTGAGGATTTCAAACGCTGCGTCAAGTATCATTTCCTTCGATATTCTTGCCTTTGGCGGCATAAGCCCCCTCCTTTCATGCCTGCTGTTATATAACAGACAGTATAATACACCGCGCTCAGGAGTCTGTCAACAGTAATTTTTTCGCCTTGAAAAAATCTTTGACTTTCGAAGTCGCGGCAGCAGAGGAAAGGATGCGCAAATCACGTAAAAACCAGTTGACAAAAAGAAACCAACAAAGTACAATGATAGCTGTCTTTAGCCGCCTTAAACGGCGCGGGCGCGAAAGCGTCTCAAGCGGCGGTTAAGCAAAGGGGCGCAAGGTGTCCTTCTGCGATTAGGGATTGTTGCCCTGCGGGTGTAACTCAATGGTAGAGTGCCAGCTTCCCAAGCTGGTTACGTGGGTTCGATTCCCATCACCCGCTCCATTTGCACCAAAGCGCATATGCGCAGAGTATTGTTAATCAAGGAGGATTTCAAAATGGCAAAGGCTAAGTTTGAACGCAACAAGCCACACGTCAACATCGGAACGATAGGGCACGTCGACCATGGCAAGACGACCCTGACGGCGGCCATCACGATGGTTCTTGCGAAGCACGGCGGAGCGCAGGCGATGCGCTATGACGAAATCGATAAGGCTCCTGAAGAGAAGGCGCGCGGAATCACGATAAACACCGCGCACGTAGAGTATGAGACGGAGAAGCGTCACTACG
>JAQWCW010000017.1 GCA_028705775.1 Eubacteriales bacterium | reverse complement strand
GCATGGATTCCCTCCATAACGATTGGCTGGTCGGGGCTGAGATGCATTTTTTCCGTTTCAGGGCTGCGCTTACCGACGGTGAAATCAAACCTTGGCATATCGACCGTTTCGCCAGCAAGCAGGCGCTCAAGGCAGGAGCTGAGCAGCGGAAGGTCAAGCGCCTCAACCGTTTCAAGGTCGGGATGACCGTTTTCGCCTAGCGGGAGCTTATCGCGGTCACGATAAAAATCGTCCATTGATATGAGCACGGGGCGCAGACCGCAGACCCTAAGATGAATGCATAGGCGGTTTGCGCTCGTCGTTTTTCCGCTCGAGGACGGCCCTGCCATCAGGATTAAGCGCGAGCCGTTTTTGACCGCCATATCAGCTACGGAGGCGAACTGCTTATCATGAAGCGCCTCGTTAACGCGGATAAAGTCGCGGAGCTTGCCGGAGATTACCATTGCGTTCAAATCGGAGGCGTTTACGCAACCGAGAATTTCGCACCATCGGGAGCTTTCGCGGAACACGCGCTGATTCTTTTCGCGGCGTATAAACGGCGCTGGCTTTGAAGCGTCAAGCGGCGACGGCGAGAGAAGCAGGAATCCCGGCGCTTCCTTTACAAGCGAAAACGCCCTGAGCCTGCCCGTTGAAGGGAGCATTGCGCCGTAAAAATACTCGCAAAGCTCGCCGCAGCGGTATATCGGGAAATAGCGATAGGGACGATACTTGAGCAGCTGAACCTTGTCCTTCTGCCCCAATGAATCGAAATACCCGATTGCCTCATCCTTGCTCCAAATCTCTTTTGTGAACGGCAGATTGGCGTCAACAATCGAGCGCATTTCCCTCTCGATTTCATGAAGCTGCTCGTCGCTTACGTCTATTGACTTGAAATAGCCATACACTCCATAGCCCTGCGAAAACTCGATTCTGACCCCCGTAGAGGGCAGAACGCGCTCGGCGGCAAGCAGGAAAACAAACCGAAGGCTTCTTTCGTATATCCTTCGCCCTTCCTCATCGGAATAGGTAAGAGGAACAAGCGTCGAATCGCAGTCAAGGGTTTCCGACAGCTCAATCAGCCTGCCGTTTGCAAAGCAGGCGAGCCATGAAAAGCCCTTATCGTCAGAAAGCCGGACTGCCGCCTCCTCCGCACTTATCGGCGAAGCGGTATATATAGTTTTCCCCTGCGATTCTATCTTCATTCTATCACTCCAGACTGTAGACTCACTCGGCGTTTCCGGCGCTCAGCATATACTCCTTCGTATGGATATACGCCGCTTCCTCGCCGCTGGGCGCTTTTACATTCCTATACATATAGATTTTATGCCCCTCAGGATGCGTAACCTTTGCGCGAACCGCCATTTCGCCGTGCGTCTGGCATTTCGCCATAGCAATGTACTTGCCCGAGCCCTGAGAGAAATAGCCCATTGTAACGGGAATTTTCTTCCCGCATACGGGACAGACGACCGTTTTAACCTGCTCCGACGCAAAAATATCAGTTTCTGCGGAAAAGGAAACAGGCTCGGTGCGCTTTGCGTTATCGCTGTGCAAAAGCACTTTCGGCTTCTGCTCGTAGCCGGTAATCGCGTAAGGCTCCTTCATTTCGACGAATACGCGCGCGGTATAGTATGCGTCGCAGAGCGCGTTGTGAAACTCGCGGCTCTCCTCCTGCTCTATACCAATCATTTCCATAGCGTCCTTAAGCGATTTGCGGCTTTTGTTAAGCCCCTCCTGCTCGCTGAACATCCTCTGCGCGTCATAAACCGGCGGCAGCTTTTCCGGATAATCATAGCACGCCATGTTCTGCACAAGCACGGAAACATCGTCGCAGCCCCATGTCACAAGCGCGCTGTCCTTGCCGATAAAGTCAAAGAACAGCTTCATCGCCTCGTCAAACGGCAGCCCGTTTTCCATTGATTCCTGCGTGATATGCGTCATTTCGCGTACCTTCGGATGCAGGCGCTTGTAATACTGCGGCTTCACATCCAAAAGCAGGGTGTCAAGAACGTTAAGCTCCGCGTCAACGCGAACGGCGCCAATCTGGATTATTTCAAACAAGAGCTTCCTGCCTATTTCATGATAGGCGCTGGAATGATATGAAACCGGCTGATTCCATTCCAAATCGAATAGTATAAAGTCCATGCAGAAAAAAGCCTCTCTCTTACTTGCGTGGTTTATCAGCCCTGCTCAATCGGCAGAAAGCCTTTCAGCGGGCTGAAATTCATCTGATGCTCAAAGCGCGTTATAACGCTGCTCGGGTCTGCGGAGGAAAAAGGAATCGCCGCCATCTTTTCACGGTCAAACACGCATGAAAGCAGCGTGTTCTCCCCTTCAACCGCCTGAACGACAACCTTATCGACGGGAAGAAGCGAAAGCATATCCCGCGCGACGCGCAAGGTTATGGACGAAACGTAATCAAGCAGCAAATCATAGTACGCGACCTTGGAAAGGTTCTTGGGCATAACGTCGCCCTCGCGAACCTGAAACTCAACGTCTATCATTTTCGGGCTGTCAGTTCCGAATTCAAACGAGCTGCCGAAAGGAAGCAAATCGTCAAGAGGATTGACGTCGCCGATTACCTGAAGATAGGCGTCGATATCGCCCGCGAGAATCTTGTCCGCCTGCGAATGCAGGTAGCTCCAGATTATCGGGCTGTAAAAATCGCTCGTGGGGCGCGGATTCTTGCTGATTTCCTCCCACGGCACAGGGTCGTCCGCAACGCGGTGAATCGTTCTGAGTATTTCCGGAGTCAGCGTGATATTCTCCTCAAGCGGAGTAAACGGCTGCGACGAAAGCGGCGAATGCACGGGAACAAACATCGGCGCCGTTTCCTCCTGCACCGCGGGAGCGGCAGGCTGCTCATCTGCGCTTATGGCAGCGGCTGAGGCGGCAACGGCAACCGCCTTTTTGGAGCGCTTTGAAGCGGGCTTTGCCGGAGAAACCGCTTCCTCCTCCTGCTCGCCTTTTCCGCCAATCATTCCCTTCAGCTTGCTTCCGAGCTTTTTGACGTTCGTCTGCTTGACATAGGATAGTCCCGTGCCAGGCAGACCGATGGTTGTTACGGCTTTGCCGGATGTGTTGACGCTCTGGCGCAGACCGGGTATACCGAAGCTAAGCCCGACGCCGGACTTGCTGAGGTTCAGATTCAAGCCCTTGAAAAGCTTAATCGTCTTGCGATACCTAAGACCCATAAACCGCACCCCTATTCGCTGATACTATTCGCAAGTAGTATAACAGGTTTCAGTTATAAATTCCAGTAGTAATAAGAGGCGCGATTGACCTTCTTTCCGCGCGGTGGTATTCTATATACATTACTTTGAGGGAGGCGGCTGAAATGGGATATATTTACGGTCTGCCCGACAGCGCCGCCGAGATTATGCTAAGGCTCGAAAGCGCCGGATATGAGGCGTACTGCGTCGGCGGCTGCGTAAGGGATAAGCTGCTTGGCAAGGAGCCTGCGGACTGGGACATATGCACAAGCGCCGCGCCCGACGAAACGCTCGGGGTTTTTTCAGAATACAGAACGATACCTACGGGGCTGAAGCACGGAACGGTGACGGTTCTGTGCAAGGGCGAGCCGTTTGAAATAACCACATACCGGATTGACGGTGACTACACGGACGGGCGGCATCCGGACAGCGTAAGCTTTACCCGCTCGCTGCGCGATGACCTTATGCGGCGCGATTTTACCGTTAACGCGATGGCAGCAGACGCGCGTGGCTGTGTGCGCGATTACTACGGCGGCGAAATAGATTTGGCAAAAAAAATTCTGCGAGCCGTCGGGAATGCGGAAAAGCGCTTCTCGGAGGACGCGCTCAGGATTCTTCGCGCGGTCAGGTTTTCCGCCGTTCTCGGCTTTGAAATCGAAGAAAGCACGGCAAACGCAGCCCGCGCGCTAAAAAGCACGCTTGATAAGGTGAGCCGCGAGAGGATATACACGGAAATTCGGAAACTGCTCTGCGGCGAATATGCCGCCGAAACGCTCGCGTCTTTCAGCGATATAATTGCAGCCGCAATTCCGCAGCTTGAAAGCGAAAGCATTAAAAATGCGGCGGCTCTTATCGGCGAGCTGCCGCGCGAGCTGTGCGTAAGGCTTGCAGCGCTTTTAAGAGGGCTTACGGAGGAAAAAGCGGACGCGGCGCTGCGGGAGCTGAAAGCGCCAAACGATATACGGAAAACGGCGTTAAAGCTTATCGAGTCCTCAAAGCGCCCCATTCCGGAGGAAAGAAGCACGCTCAAAAGAAAGCTTGACGAGCTGCTTCCCGTTTGGAATGAAGCCGCCGCGATAAACGAAGCCCTTTTTGGAAAAAGCAGAACGGAAAGCGCAAACGCGCTGAAAGACTCGATTTTAAGCAGGAAGGAATGCTACACGCTCAAAGCCCTCGATATAAACGGAAGCGAGCTTTGCGGACGCTGCGGGATAAAGGGTAAGCAGACGGGCGAAATACTTTCCCGTCTTTTGGACGCTGTTATTGACGGAAGGCTTCCGAACGAGAAGGAAAAGCTCCTTGACGCCGCTAAAGCGATGTTATAAAGGTTCCCCCGCGCTTGCCCTCGATTTCGGCGCATTCAACCGCGACCGCCTTGCCGCGCGATATTTTTGCGCCGACAGCAAGGCGCGGATTTTCGGGCGATTTGCAAAACCTCCAGCCGTCCCTTACGTCAACCGCTATTCCGTATTCCGTTGAGAGAAGCGAGCCTACGCTTTCCCAGCCGTGCGGGAAAGAAAGCGTAGGCAAAAGCGAAACGGGAAGCGCGCGAGCGTCCTCCGCAGGAGCAAACGGATATTTGCGTAAATCCGCCATGGCTTCATCGCCCTCTGAGCAATCGCCGGTTTCGATTGCTTCAAGCATGAAAGCGCTGTCCGGCATTTCTGCTTCATCGCTTTTTGCCGTTTCAGGCTTTGCAACTGCCGCTTCCTTTACGGAATGCTCTGCATTATCCTGCACCAGACCCGCAGAGCTGTCCTCGGCGCTCTCCTCCGCCGTTTCCGCTTCATTTTCCTCAAGCGGAGCGAAAAGCCGCTCAAGCGCGCCTGTATCGCTGCTTTCCGAAAGCGCGGAATATGCGAGCAGCCCCGAATCGGCAACGAGCGCGACAAAAGCTGCCCTTATGTAATACTCGGCGGACAGACGCGTTTTGCCGCGCGAAAAGCTGCCGACAGGCTGCGACTCCGCCTCGGCTGTTATGACATACAGCCGCGCGTCAAGCGGAGAATCAAGCTCGGCGTGAATCTTTCCGCCGCCGCTTCCGATTTCAAGCTCGGCGCGCCCAAGCGTGCCGCTTTGCCCCGCAAGGCGCAAGTACCTGCGCATAGAAAACCGCCTTCTTTCTATCAAAATACTACGCAAAGGATGAGATGATTATGAGAATTCTTGTGGCAAACGACGACGGAATTGATTCGGCGCACCTCAGAACCCTAACCGCCGCGCTGAGGGACGCGGGACATGAGATTACGGTTATCGCTCCCGACTGCCAGAAGAGCGGCTACTCGCACTCCCTGAGCATACGCCCCAAGATAACCGCGAAATACCTTCCCGATTACATGGAGGGCGTAACCGCCTATTCGCTTGCCGGAACGCCCGTTGACTGCGTGCTTCTCGGGCTTGAGGGAATCGTGACGGAAAAACCGGACATGGTTATTTCCGGAGTCAACGATGGGTACAACACGGGCGACTGTGTATACTACTCCGGCACCTTCGGCGCGGCGCATCAGGGCGCAATATTCGGAATTCCGTCCGTCGCCCTGTCCTGCGATTTCGGCTGCTCAGAGGATGTTGTGAAGCGCCTTTGCGAGCTTGTCATTCCGCAACTTCAGCACCTGCTGACAAGCCTGCCGGCAAGGTCTGTCGCGAGCTTTAATATGCCCAAAAACGCAAGCGGAGAAATCGTCATATGCAAGCTTGACAAATCCTTTATTATGGATGAAATGAAGAGCGAAAGGCTTGAAAACGGCGATGTTTATCTTTATACCTATTCAATGTACGAGCCGGAAAAACCTGACGACGATTCGGATGTTTACTGGCTTCTGAAACGCCGCCCGACGCTTTCCGTTATAACCGACCTCGGCACGGAGGATTCGTTCCGGCTTGTCGGCAATGAATAATTGCAAACCCAATCTTGCATTTTTCCCGCTTGAAGGGTATACTAACGCTGTGGTCAGGCTTTATTTACTTGATTTTCTGCCGCATTAAGCGGCGTGGAGGCGATTTAAGGTGCAGGATATGCAGGACGTTAAGGATATGCAGGATATGATTCGCCGCCTTAACCAGAGCGGGAAGCGGCTTAGCAAGGGGCATAGACTGATTGCGCAGTATATAGTCGAACATTACGACAAGGCGGTTTTCCTTACCGCAAGCAAGCTCGGCGAAAAGGTCGGAGTAAGCGAAAGCACGGTTGTCCGCTTTGCCGCTGCGCTTGGCTACGAGGGCTATCCCCAGCTTCAGCGCGCGCTTCAGGAGCTTGTGCGCCACCGCCTTACCGCCGTGCAGCGCTTTGAAATGTCCTCCGAAATCGACCCGACAGCCGTGCTGCGCACGGTTCTGAAAGCCGATATGCAGAACATTCGCACGACGATTGAGGAAATTGACGAAAACGTATTTGACGATGTGGTTGCGCGCATTCTCGGCGCTGAAACCATATATGTAATGGGCGTTCGCTCCGCCGCGCCGCTTGCGCAGTTTCTCGGCTACTACCTGCACTTTATATTTGAGCACGTAATCGTCGTTTCAACGAGCGCCGTGGACGTTTTTGAGGAGATAAGCAGAATCGGCGAAAAGGACGTGCTTATAGGCATAAGCTTCCCCCGCTATTCCACAAGAACGCTTGAGGCTATGCGCTTTGCAAAATCGCGCTCCGCTCAGGTTGTCGGGATTACGGACGGCCCGATGTCGCCCCTTCATGACACGAGCGACGTTTGCCTCGCCGCGCGCACGGATATGGCGAGCTTTGTCGATTCCCTTGCCGCTCCCCTGTCCGTTATCAACGCGCTGATTGTTTCCCTCGGTCTGCACAGGCGGGACGACGTGAGCGCGCACTTTAAGCAGCTGGAAGGAATATGGGACGAATACAGTGTTTATATCGGAAAAGAGTAAAAATAAGAAAACCGTTATAATCGGCGCGGGCGCGTCCGGACTTATGGCGGCGTATTTTTCCGCCGCTTCGGGCGCTGAAACCATCGTGCTTGACAAAAACGAGAAAACCGGCAAAAAAATATACATAACCGGCAAGGGGCGCTGCAACGTGACGAACGAATGCGATTGCGACGAGTTCATGCGCCACGTTACCAGAAACCCGCGCTTTCTTTACGCTGCGCTCTCGAATTTTTCACCCGCAGATACAATGGCATTCTTTGAGGAAAGCGGCGTTATGCTCAAAACGGAGCGCGGAAGGCGCGTTTTTCCGCAGAGCGACCATTCAAGCGACATTATCAGGGCGCTTACGGAGCGCGCGCAAAGGGCGGGAGCGCGCATAATGCTGCGCGCGGAGGCAGAGAGCGTCAGGCAGGACGAAAGCGGGCGCTTTACTATCGCCGTTTCTGGCGGCGGAAGCATAGACGCGGACGCGGTTATAATCGCGTCAGGCGGTCTGAGTTATCCCGCGACAGGCTCTACCGGCGACGGATACAGAATTGTGGAAAGCTTTTCGCATACGATAGTAACGCCCGTAGGCTCGCTTGTGCCGATAATCACAAAGGAAGAATGGCCGAAAGCGCTTCAGGGGCTCAGCCTCAAGAATGTAACGCTGAACGTGAAGCGCGGCAAAAAAACCATTTTTTCTGAGCTTGGCGAAATGCTGTTTACGCACTTCGGAATATCGGGTCCGCTCGTTCTGGAGGCAAGCAGCGCGCTTGCGGGCGGCGACACCGATAATCTGAGCGTTTATATTGATTTGAAGCCTGCGCTCACCCCCGAGCAGCTTGACGCGCGGCTCTCTCGCGAGATTGCCGAAAACCCAAGGCGGCAGCTTGACAACATTCTCCCCTCCCTGCTCCCCTCCCGCCTTGCTGAGCTGTTTCCGACGCTGCTCGGGCTTGACGGAAGCGTAAAGGCGGGACAGATTACAAGGGAGGACAGGCTTAGAATCGGCGAGCTTCTCAAGCGCCTTCCCATAACGATTGACGGCTTCAGACCCGTTGAGGAAGCAATCGTTACGCGCGGCGGCGTAAGCGTAAAGGAAGTCGATTCCTCCACCATGCAGAGCAAGCTCGTCCGCGGGCTTTACTTTTCCGGCGAGGTTCTCGACCTTGACGCGCATACGGGCGGCTACAACCTTCAGATAGCCTTTTCAACAGGCGCGCTTGCCGGCAAAAGCGCCGCAAGCCCTGCCGACTGATTGGCGCAAATTCCCCATACAATAACAAATTGTAATATCCTCCCCGCGACCCGCATATGCTCTAGCGGCATAAGCACCGGTCTGCGGGGAGGTGTTATTTTTGTCCGATGTGGAGCTGCTTGCGCGGCTTGTGCAATGCGAGGCGGGCGGCGAGGGAGAAAACGGTATGCAGGCGGTCGCCTCCGTGGTGATGAACAGAGTGCGTATAACCTACGGCGAGTACGGGCGCGTCGGGAGTACGGTAAACTCAATCGTATTTCAGCCGGGGCAGTTCAACTGCGCGGCGCTGACCCTCGGCGGAAGCTATAACGCGCAGAACGTATACAACATGAACCCGACGCAGGAGCATTACAATATAGCATCATGGGCAATCGCGGGAAACCGCCTGACGAATCTGGGTCAGGCGCTGTGGTTTTTCAACCCATATTCCGTAAACTGCCGCAACAATTTCCCCTCCGCCGTAGGCTACTTTGTTATTCGTGTTGGCAATCATTGCTTTTACAACCCTACGAGCGCATACGCCTCGACATAACTAACTGAGAAAGGATGACGCGCAAATGTCCGAAACAACCATCGACAACGGGAACGGCTTCAACAGTCCGGCTGAAGAAGATTTCAACAACACATCCCTTGAAGGCTCAATGCAGCAGATACTCTCAGACAATCTGGGCAGCTATGTTGTAATCGAATCCCTGATAGGCACGGCGCTTGTGGAGGAGCGGGCGGGAACGCTGTATTCGGTTGGAATAAGCTACCTTGTGCTTTACGAGGAAACGAGCAGAACCTACATTGTCTGCGACATATTCTCAATCAAGTTCGTAACCTTCTACCTTCCCGGCGAAAGACCGCGGGCGGCGGAAAGCAGCAATACAATGCGCGAGCAGGCAATCGCGACATACCGAAGCGCTCTCGATTCATCCATCAGAAAGCCGCCCGCAGGAAACGGCAGGAATGCGCCGCGCCTTTCGCGCGCCGCTTACGACAGGGTTAAGCAGGGCAGCTGAAAGCTTCACATAAAAACGCCCGTCCGGCTGCAAGTCGGACGGGCGCGGCGTATACGCTTATTTCAGCTCCCAAGTCTTTTCAATATCGCCGTACGATATAACCAGCTTCCAGCCCGCGAGCTTTGCCGCGGGAGCGGGAATTTCCGAATAGATGACAAGGCGCGTATCGGAAAGCGGGAGCGCCTCGGTTATGAGCGATTTGCCGCCGTTCGCCTCGCAGACGAGGGACGCCTCAAATTTATAATCTCCGCAGACGAAGTACGCCGACAAATCCCTGTAAAGCCTTAGCTCCGGCAGAACGGCGCTGACGAGCCTTCCGTCCGCAATCAGCAGCAGATTATCGCTGTTGATTGGCTTGAGCGCGGCGGCGTCACCGCCGAAAACCGGCGAAGCGCCCTTTGCAAGCCATGCGCGCGCAATGCTCACGGCGAGCTTTCCGTCAAACGACTGAGCGTCGTTTGCGGCGCTTTCATCCGCCTTTTTCTCCGCAGGTTTGCCGCTTATGCTCGCAACAAGCGCGGGAGTTACGCAGCCGGACTCGATAAAGCCAAAGTAGCTCTGAGCGCCGAGAACGGCTGTACGGGTTTCCTCGTTAAAATTCTGCGTGGGAGTTCCGTACATGAAGCCCGCGCTTACAAGCATCGTTTGAAGGCTCCTTGACGCGGAAGTATTATCTCCGTAGGCGAGCATTCCGAGCTTGTCATACTTTATTCCGTAATCATCGCCGGAAATCACATCGGCGGTTTCATACTCGGGAGCAAAGCCGTTCTTTGCTTCCCACCAGCCTGCGCTCAAATCCCAGAGCAGGTACTCGCCTGTCATGAGCGGGCTTATAATGTCAAAAACCGCCTTTGAGGAATTCAGCGACTGCGCCTCAACAAGTGCGATTCCGTTTGCCGCGCCCCTTTTGATTTCCGTTGTGTACACCCTGCTTCCGCAAAGGCGCAGGTTTACGCTTTCGGCAGATGAAAGCGACGCGATAAAGGCAAGCCCTTCTGCGGTAAGCGGAGCCTTTACGACCTCGACATAGCGCCTGCCGATTGCCTGCATTTCGCTCTTTGCCTTAAAAACAAACTGCTTTCCGCCTGCGGCTATCGCTATTGCGGCAGCGTTCGTCGGCTGCGAGGAGCGGTAATAAGCGGTCAGAACCGGCTCGATTATTCCAAGCTCCTTTACCCCGCTGACTTCAACCGTGAAAAAGCAGCCGTTTGACGAGCCGGAAACGAGACTGCGCAGAGCCGTATCCGCCGCATACGAGCGCGCGGTATAAACGCCGTCCACTTCGCTGAATGACGGGAACTTCTCGATTTCGTCAGTATCGCAGATACTGGGCGAAAATTTTGCCGAGAGGTTTTGAGCAGAGCCGGACGCCGACAGAATTATGTCCTGCGCGCCGCCATCCTGCGCAAGGGTCAGCCATGACGCCGATGCGGACGGGACGCATAAAAGCGTCATTACTGCGAGCAGAACCAGCGCGATTGCCTTTTTCATTGGAAAGCCACCTTTCAAGCTACTCTTCATTTTGGTTTGTGCCTTTCAGCACGATTCGGTTATCTTCAACTTCCATAATCATTTTGCTGTCCGTAGCGCCGATTCGCTCCAGAGCGTCGCGCGGAAGCTGGATTCTTCCCGCGCGGTCGATAACCACGAACTCGTCCTGAACTTTTTCTTCTTCGATAAGCGAGGTGATTTCGCTCAGGCGGTCGCGATAGCTTTCCTTCATCAGGCGCTCAGACGCAATCTTTCCGTCGCGTATGGAAACGACTCGGTTTACCTTTTTGGCAAGCTGCCTGTCGTGCGTTACGATTACAACGGTCGTTCCAAGCTCCTTATTGACCTGCCTGAACACGTTTAGCACGTTTTCGCCCGTTTTTACATCGACTGAGCCTGTCGGCTCGTCGGCAAGCAGAACCGTCGGGTTATTCGCAAGCGCTATCGCTATCGCAACGCGCTGCTGCTCGCCGCCGGAAAGCTGGAGCAGGCGGCTGTTGCGCTTATGCTCCATTCCGACAAGCGCGAGCAAGTCAAGCGCCGCGCTCTTTTTAGCGCTGTCGCGCTTGAGAAGCATAGGCAGCTGCACATTCTGCCACACCGTTAGAAACGGCAGCAGATTGCGCCCGTTGTTCTGCCATACAAAGCCGACCGTTTTGCGCTTATAATCAACCAGCTGCTTTTCGTCAAGCTTGAACAAGTCAAGCCCGTCAACCCAAAGCTTGCCCGCCGAGGGTCTGTCAAGCCCGCCTATCATATTAAGGAGGGTCGATTTGCCCGAGCCGGAGTTGCCGATAATCGCCATGATTTCCCCGCGTTCAACCGCAAGGTCAAGCCCTTGCAGGGCAAGCACCTCGCTGTCCGCCGTCTTGTATATCTTTACAAGGTTTTCGCAGACGATTGCCTTCGGTGCGGCTTCCTTAACCTCACTCATGCACTACTTCACCATCCTCCAGCTCGTACAGCGCGTCGCCCACATCCATAAGCCCCGGGTCATGCGTCGTCATAACGATTGTAACGCCCTGTTCCTTGGTAAGCTCCTGAAAAATGCGCACTATATGCAGCGCCATCATCGTGTCAAGCTCGCCCGTCGGTTCGTCGGCAAAGATAACCTTCGGGTTATGCGCAAGGGCGCGGGCAATCGCTACGCGCTGCTGCTCGCCGCCCGACATTTCCTGCGGCAGATGCGTCATTCTGTTTGAAAGCCCGACCATGTGCAGGCATTCGGCGGCGCGCTTTGCGTTATCCCCATGACCGCCTGCCATTCTCAGCGCGAACTCAACATTCTCAGCAGCGCTCATCATCGGCACAAGCGCGACGCTCTGAAATACAAAGCCTATCTCGCGGCGGCGCAAGAGCGTGCGCTCCTTTTCGTCAAGCTTTGCAATATCGCGCCCGAGAAACATAACGCTTCCGTCTGTCGGCTTGTCAAGCGCGCTCAAGATGTTGAGCAAGGTGGTTTTTCCCGAACCGGAGCGCCCTTTCAGAATCGTCAGTCCGCCCGTCGCGATATCCATATCAATGCCCTTGAGCGCCCAGAACTCGCCGCCGGAGGTTTTAAAACGACGCTTTACATTACGCGCCTCGATTATATTCCTGCTGTTTTCCATACGCGCCTCCCGTCAATCCTCGCCAAGCTTAAGAGCCTGCGTGATATTCATGCGGCGCACGATTACGCCGAGTATTACCATACCGATGAGAATAACGCTACCGATTACCCAGAACAGATTGCCGATGTCCCCTGCCGCCTCGGCAACCTTGAGCGGAAGCACTTGGTCAGAGGCGGTATACGCAAGCTGAATGAGCGGCATATAGAGCCTTGCAGTAAGGAAGCCGACGAGCGTTCCCAAGGCTATCGAAACGCCCGAAATGAACACCTGCTCGTTGAGCAGCATTGTGATAACCTCGCGCATGAGCATTCCCATTGCGCGGAAGATACCGAACTGCAGCGTGCGCGCCCGTATCGACAGAATCCAGTAAATCAGGAAGCCGACGGCGCATAGCACGAGCACAACGATGAAGCCGACCGTGAGTATTCCGTTCGCGCTCTGGATTAGCGGAGCGCCGAGCGTGTCCGCAAGCTTTTCACGCATATCGGTATACTCTGTAAACGTAACCTTGTTGTCGATAGCCCAGTCAGCCATAAAGCCGCTTGCGCCGTCCGTTTTCAGCCACACCTCATAGGGCAGCGTTCCCCAGTTTGCCTGAACGCGCGAAAGATGCGCGACTATAAGGTAATTCTGCCGCTCCGTGTAAACTCCGTCCGCTCCGGCGGTATAGCTGCGCGGCATAAAGCCGGGCCAGTAATCGACAAAGCCGTAAATAATGCCGTCCAGCTTATACTCGTTCTGCTCCTCGTCGACATAGTAGAAATCAAGCACGTCGCCGATTCTGTAGCCCAGAACGTCGCGGAAGCCGGAGGAAACTATGAGCGCCTGAACGTCGGGCGCCATGGCGTTGAGATAATTGTTGATATGCTTGGGCAGCAGCTCGGAGGACATATTGATTGTATTTCCGAAATCCCTCGTATTGACTGCCATAAGCGTTACGCCGCTTACCGTTTTCCTGTCGTCGCCGCCGCCGTAAGGCGCGGGATTCTCCGCCGCGTCGTCCTCAACGCGGCTTTTTGCGGTAAGCCCGTCGTTTCTGTACACCTTCGCGGTGCTTACAACGTGCTCAATCGTCTGATAGCGCGTGAAATCCGGCTCGGTATAGGCAAAAGCGGAGGCGGTATGCTGCTCGACTGCGCCGCTGTTATCCTTCCACTTTTCCTGAAGCACAATATCCGCGCCGACGGTGTATACAAGGTTTTCTTCGGCGTTGCTGTTAATGGTGCGCGCCGCCTTTGCGTTGAACACGCCCAGAGCAAGCGTCATTATAAGGAAAATGATTATGAAGCCCTGACTTGCGCGCTCGCGCAAAACGCGGAGGAAGGAAACGTACATTGCGGGGCTCCAGAATTTCTTAAACGGACGGTAAACCGCGTAAACAAGTATCGGTATCAGGCGAACGGCGAAAAGCCCCGCGCCGAGCATAAACAGGCTGCTTGCAAGGAAGAGAAGCGGGTCAAGCGGCTCGCCCTGCGCGACCTTCTGCGCAAGAAGCGCCTTCTGACCGTTCATGGTATACAGCGCGTAAATTGCGATTCCGACGGCGATTACGTCGAGGAAAAGCTTCTGCCAGAGCGGAGTTGCGTGCTTTCCGTGCTTCTTCTGCTTATGGTTGACTATCGTATTGCGCGTATAGCTGACGGACGGAAGAACCATAGTCAGCATTGAAACAACGGCGCCAACCCCGCCGTATATGAGCGCTGTTCCGTTAATTCCGACGCTCATTCCAGTGCGGTTGATGAAGGTAAGGAAAGAATCGGTCGAGCCGAGAACCGTGCATAGGAATACCCCCGTCGGCATTCCCAAAAGGAAGCCCACAGCGGCAAGGATTCCGCTCTGCATAAGGTAAATTGAGAAGATTTCTCCCCTGCTCGCGCCTCTGCTGCGCAGAACGGCGATTTCGCCCTGCTCCATCTGCATAAGCTGGCGCGAAACCATGAGTATAAAGGCGAAAAGCAGCACGAACACGGGGACCTGAATCACCATGAGCGTTACGCTGATTGACTTTGAAACGGTAAGGTAGCTTGCGATTGTGCGGGAAAAGTTGACCTCGACGCTCTTGTTCCTGTCGCTTTCGATTTCCGCGTCAAGCTCCTGCACGCCGGAGGTAAGCATATCAATTTTATCCGTGTCGATTTGGGTATAATCAAGCAGCGTATACCAGTCCGCGCCTACGCCGCGAGACATACCCTCGGGGCTTTCCGCCACATAGTATTCCTTAAAGACAACGGGCGAAATGAAGATTTCGTTCTTGAAATCGTCGGGCGTCCTCAGCCAGTACGGGTCGCTCGAATCGGCGCGTTCAACCATTCCGACAACCCTAAGGCGAAGCGGGCTTCCGTCCGGAGTGGTTATCTTTTTCAGCTCGACTATATCGCCGACAACCAGCTTCATTTCATCAAGACCGGCGCGGCTCAGAACCGCATCGACAATGCCGTTTTCATCAGGAGCATCCGAATACGCCCTTCCCTTAAAGGTCGCGTGCTCCGTTAGCCCCGAAATGCAGCCGACGATTGCTTCCTTGCTCTTGAAATCACCGCGCTTATTCTCCATGTCGATTCCCGAGCGGGCAAGATAAAGGTACTCAATCTTTTCAAGCGAGGAAACGCCGAAGCGCTCCTCAACGCTGTCCCAGTAGCCTCTTACGGTAAAGAAATCGGGAATCTGCGCCTTGCCCTTGCCGACGTGCAGCGCGACTGTCGCGGGATATTCCCCGCTTTCAATCATCGTCTGCTGGAATGTGCGCTTCAGGGTGCGCTGCAAAACCGCCTTGCTGTACATAGCGTTGCCTGCCGCGATTCCCACCAGCATAATATTGCCGATTAAAAGCGCGAGCATCATCCAGCGCTTCGCCATCATTTTTCGGAAAACAACCTTCAGCATTCCAGCGCCCCCATCAATGTAATGTAACGACGTCGCCCGCCGCCAAGCCGTCCAGAATCCAAGCGTCAGTTGAATTCGAGAACGCAATTGTCACATACTTTTTCTGCCGCGCAGAGTCCTTCAGCAGATAGACATAATTCTTGGAGCCGTCGGAATAAACAGCCTTTGAATCGACAAGCAGCACATTATCCATTGCAAACAGCGGGAAATACAGCGAAAGCGACTGCCCGTATTCCGCCGTTTCGCCGCCGTCAATGCGGACGTAGGTTTTGCCTGTTTTGTCCTGCGAGTTCAGCATATTATCGGCGGCTACGACCGTTCCGGTTAAATCCCGCGCGGTGCCGCCCGTACCCAGCTTTATTGATACCTTTACGCCGTAGGCGGGCGTTCCCCACCGGCTGTTGACTTGAATGAGCATATCCGTTGTAACGTACAGGGTTGCCAGCACAGCGCTTGGGCTGACCGTATCGCCGTAGCTGTAATCCCGCGTGTTTTTAACGACGCCGTCAACCGGCGAAAGAATTTCAATAAGCGCGTCCTGCTTTTGCAGCTTATCGTAATTTTCCTCAAGCCCCTTGATTGTCCTGAGCGCCGTAAGGGAATAAAGCTCGCTCGTGAGCTTCTGCTTTTCGATAAGCAGCCTTGCGCGCTCCTTATCGGTATCGTTTTTCGTCGCGCGCATTTCTATTGTCATGTTCTGAATCAGAAGCTCGTTTGCCTCGGCAGCGCGCTCGTAATCCTCCTGCGCCCTAAGAAGCTGCAGCCTTGCGCGCTCAACATCCGCCTTGCTGACCATTCCGCGGACAACGGCAATCACATCGCCCTTCTTGACGCGCGCGTCCTTTATTACGCTGAAGCGCTCAAAGGAAGCGGAAACTTCGCCCTCATAGCGCGCGTTTGCCTCGCGCGGAAAGGTAAGCTCCGCGTTGCCGAGCATCGTCATTCCGACGCTGCCGTACTCGGCGGTATCCGTTTCATATTTGACTACCGCGCCCGTATACAAATCATCATCGTCGGCGCGCGCTATGCACGGAAGGAAAAGCATAAGCGCGCATAAAACAGCCGAAAAGCGCTTAATCCTTGACATATATCAGCTCTCCTTCCTCAAGCCCGCTCGTTACTTCGGTAAGCAAATCGGTGTTTATTCCGATTGTGACGCTACGAAGCGACATCGACTGGTCCTCTGCGATTACATACACAAAGCGCGCCGCGCCGAGCCTGTAAACCGCATTTGACGGAACTATCAGCACATCGTCCTTTTTCTGCGTTACGACGCAGATTGCGGCGGACATTCCCGATTGAATCTCACCGGAAACCTCTGCCATATTTAGCGAAAAGCGCGAGTAAAGCGCGCCGCCCATCAGGGTCTGCGCCACATACTCGCTGTCCTCCATCGGCACATATTCGCACGCGTATTCCTTGCCGTTTATCAAAGCGTAAACGGAAACGACAGCGTCCATTTTTTCTTTTTTCTGAAAATCGCACTGAACATACAAAACCGAATCATCCGCGAGCCATACCACATCGTCCTTATCAGAAACGCCGCTGCCCGAAACAAGCGGGCGCATAGCGGCGATTACGCCGTCAACGGGAGCGATAATCGCAGTTCCCGTCGTTTTCTCCTCAAGCTCCCTGAGCCTTTCATCCAGCGCCGTTTTGCTTAGTATATACGTGTCGTAAGCCTCGTTTGCCTGCGCTTTCAGAAGCTCAATATCGTTTTCCTTTACGGCGCGCTCCGCCTCGTTTTCAATGGCGCGCAAATCCATTTCGGCAAGCTGAATATCAATTTCGCGCATACGCTGCTGATATTCGTAGGCGCTCTTTGAATATTCCGCGTCTTCCTTCAAATCCTCGATTGCCTCAAGGGTATCCTGAACGTCAAGCTCCGCTATTATTTCGCCCTTTTTGACCGCCTGCCCGGGAATGACGTATACATTGCCGACAATGCCGGAAAGCGGAAACGCGAGCGGATAAATTTCGGGAACGACCGTTGCGGAATACGGCTGCATTTTTGTTATCTCGCCGCGGATTACCGGAGTTTTGCTCATCGCCGCGTCGGCAGGCGCGACAAGCTCCGGCACATCCTCCGCAAGCGCCGCGGGGAAACACAGAACCGCTGCCAAAACGATTAACGCAAGCGCCTTATGCTTCATTATCACATTACCTTTCCCTTACTTCAGAATTATCTGCTCGCCCTCGGCAAGCCCCGAAATAACCTCGGCGCGCAGGGAAGCAACAAGCCCGATTTCAATAACTTTGTACTTTTTAAGCCCGTCGACAGGGTCAATGTAGTAAGCAATCTTTTTATCGCCCATATCGACAAGCGCGCGGGTGTTGACAATCAAGGCGTTCTGCCTTGAATCAATCGTAAGCTCCACATACGCATGGTCGTCATACTCAAGATTGTATACCGGCTCGTTAAGCTCGAAATATACCATCGCTTTCTGCCCGTGAACCTTTTCCGTTTCTGGCTTTCCTAGCTCCGCTTCATTTACAACGGTTGCGTCGTAAACCGGCGAGCCGCTGAGCATGACCACCTGCACCTGCTGCCCGGGGGTAAAATAATCCCAGTATTCGGTATCTGCGCTGAAAAGCGCGCGGGCGGAATCGACGACGGTAAACATTGTGTATTCCTTATTTGTAAGCGTTTCCTCCGCATTTGCCCTCGCGTAGGTTATCGTTCCGTCAAACGGAGCGCGCAGCTCGCCCTGCTTGATTTTCTCGTTATTCTCCGTCTTTTCGATTTCAAGGCAGCTTTGCTTGTCATAAACGGCGGTGCGCTGCCTTTCGTATTCCTCGCTTATTTGGGTAAGCGCGTCCGATTTGCCGGAAGAATCGCCCGCGTACAGAATTTTTGCGCGCTCTATTTCAATCTTTTCATATACGTCTATATAGCTGAGCGAAAGCTCCAGCTCGCGCTCCTCCGTTTCAATCTGCTTGAGGCGCTCGTAAACCGGCTCCAGCTCAACGCTTGCGAGAAGCTGACCCTCCGTAACCGCGTCCCCCGCCGTGCAAAGCACGGAAACAATCCTGCCTCCATCCATCGGGAAGGCTAGGTTCTGCGTGCGGACAGAGCCGTAAACGCAGTAAAGGCTCTGGGTGAGCGCCAAGTCGCCGCGCTCAACCGTTACAAACGTATACGGAAGCGTATCGTCGCTGTCGTCAACCGGCGCTTTTTCAAAGACTTCCTCCGTGGGAAGCAATGCGCAGCCGCTCGCGAGAGCAAGAATCAACATCAGGAGTACTGTGAGAGTAAAACGTTTCATTACAACTTCCTCAAATCCGCCGCTTTATTCGGCAATTCCGGAATTTCTCCGTTTTAACGATGTCGTATGGCGATTATTATACACGAAAAACGTTTCGCCGTAAAGCGCGCCGAAGCCTTCCGCGTGCGCTCTCCGATTCCAGAACATAATGAAAACACAAGCATTCGCACGTATTAATTACATATATCAATTATTGCTGAGTTTTTATTCTGCCTCCCGCAGAGGCGGATAGAAAACGGCGTCGCTTACGTTTCCTATTAGGCGGCGGTTTAACAGAGCTGCGGCGAAAATACTCGTTTTTCATTGCAGGAAGTGAAAATAAAGGTTATAATCCATCTGTTACATCCTAGATTAAGGAGGATAACCCGATTTATGAAAAGTTCGGCATTATCTAGAATCACGGCGCTTGTGCTGATTATGGCGCTGCTTGCCGTTTCCCTTTCCGCTTTTTCCGAAGGCGAAAGCGAGGAGGAAGTTATAGCCACATACAGCAGCGATATTATCGACATAGATTTATCCAAGGAGGATTTTTCCGACAAGGGCTTGCGGGTTAACGAAAGCCTGCCGGAGGACGTTATCAACATTCTCCTTATAGGAATCGACACGCGCAATCAGGAATTGGACAAGGGGCTTGCGGACGTGCTGATGGTTTTGTCGCTGAACACGGTAACCGGCGATATCACGCTTTCCTCGATTCTGCGCGATTCCTACATGAAATACGCAAAGAGCGGAAAATCGGGGCGCATAAACGCAGCGCTCAACGCAGGCGGCTATGACGAGCTGGTTGCGACAATCAACAACACCTATCAGATGAACATTCGCCGCTTTATACTCATTAAGTTCAGCGGCGTAGTCGGAATCGTTGACGCGCTTGGCGGAATCGACCTTAACCTTACAGCCGCCGAATGCAAATCAATCAACAACAGAATCAATCTTGAAAGCGTCGATTTCAAGCTTAACGGCGAGCCGCTTGAGGTGCGCGACGGCGTTCAGCACTGCGAGGGGCTTCAGGCGCTCAACTACGCAAGAATCCGCGACCTTGACAACGACTTCATGAGAACGAGCCGCCAAAGGGCGCTGATGAACGCGCTTTTCAACAGGTTTTCATCACATCTGGATTTCGATACAGTGCTTTCGGCTCTCGACGTTGTGAACGAGCATATCAAGACGAATCTTTCGCTCAACGAGATTCTGGACATCGTATCAAGAATGCTTTCTACCGATATGCCGAAGAACGCGGCGCGGGAGGGCTTTGGATTTGTAAGCCAGATTACGCTTCCGGTTGACGGCGGCTGGTATTACGAGCAGGTTGAAGGCTCAAGCGTAATCCAGCTTTACACGCAGAAGAACGCGCTCGCGTTTTATCAAAAGGTATACTGCGACAGCATAACTTTCAAGGATGAAGGCTTCTCAATCAGCCTCCCCTACTTCTGGGAAAAGCAGGAGGCGGGCGAAGGCGCTTTGGCAAGATACTACTCCGAAAGCACCAAAACCGGCGTGACAATAATCAAGGAAGAGCTTGAAAGCCCGCTCAGCTTTTCGCGCCTTACGGACGACACAAGCAAGGCGATGAACCGCGTAAACCAGATTACCAAATACGCCGTTCCGTTCGTAACCTACCGCGACGCTGAAAAGCGTCAGTGCTACGCCACCCTGCTCGGCAAGAGCGGAAGCGCAATATACCGCTTCGTTTTCGACGGCGAGATAACCGACGATTACGCCGCGAAGATGCTCGAATTCATCGCTTCGCTTGAGCTTTTGCAGAGCGAAACTAAATAAGCCGTAACAACAAAGCCCGCGCCGCGCTCCCCGATACAGGGCAGCGGACGCGGGTTTTTTTGCCGCAATCCGGCGTCAGGCGGTTTCTATGCTTGCCGCCTTTTCCAGATGCAGGAGCTTTACGCCCATATCACGGAGCTTGAATTTCTGAATCTTTCCGCTTGCCGTAAGCGGGAAAGCGTCGATAAAGCGGATATAGCGCGGCGCTTTGAAACGGCTGAGTCCGTTCTGGACGAACTCAATCATTTCCTCCTCGGTCGCGCTTGCGTCCTCGCGCAGGATTATGAAAGCAAGCACTTCCTCGCCGTATTTCTCGTCCGGAACGCCGACAACCTGAACATCCCTTACCGCCGGATGCGTATAGAGGAATTCCTCGATTTCGCGCGGATAGATATTCTCTCCGCCTCTTATTATCATATCCTTGAGGCGGCCCGTAATCTTAAAATAGCCGTTATCGTCAATCGAGCCGATATCGCCGGTATGCAGCCAGCCATCCTCATCAACCGCCTGCCGCGTAGCCTCGGGCATCTTGTAATAGCCCTTCATGATATGGTAGCCGCGCGTACAGATTTCGCCCGGAACTCCGTTTGGCACGGTAAAACCCGTTTCGGGGTCAACAATCTTGCCCTCGGTATGCGGCAAAAGCTTGCCGACGGTTGTTACGCGAAGCTCCAGCGGGTCGTCGGTGCGGCTCATGGTCATTCCGGGGCTGCACTCCGTCTGCCCGTATGTGATGACCAGCTCGGGAAGATGCATTTTCTCGGTTACATCACGCATCGTTTTGATTGGGCAGGGCGAGCCTGCCATAATTCCCGTGCGCAGATGCGAAAAATCATACTTTTCAAAATCCGGATGCTCCAGCATTCCGATAAACATCGTCGGAACGCCGTGAACCGCCGTGCAGCGCTCGCTTTCGAGCATTTTCATTTCCTTGATTGGATTATAGCGCTCCATAAGAACCATCGTCGTGCAGTGCGTAAGGCTCGTTTCAACGCCCAATACGCAACCGAAGCAATGGAAAAGCGGAACGACGATGAGCAGCCTGTCCTCGGGAGTGAACGCCATGCAGTCGCCCATGAAAAGCCCGTTATTGGTTACGTTATAGTGCGTAAGCATAACGCCCTTTGGGAAGCCGGTTGTTCCGGACGTATACTGCATATTGACTACGTCATGACAGCCGACAAGGCTTTCCGCTTTTGCTTCCTCCGCCTCGCTGACGCGCTCGGCTGCCGCATAAAGCTCGCTGAAATTCATAAAGCCGCGCGGAGTTTCTTCCTTCGAGCCGATAATAACGGCATACTTGAGGAAGGGCAGCTTTGCGGATTTCAGCTCGCCCGTCTCGGAAGAATCGATTTCGGGCACGATTCCGCGCAGATGCTCCGTATATATATTATCCTTGAGGCTCGGTATCATAACGAGCATTTTGGTATCGCTCTGCCTGAGAAGGTATTCAAGCTCGAACTGCTTGTAATTCGTGTTGACGGTTACGAGAATCGCGCCAATTTTCGCCGTCGCAAACATAAGGATGAGCCATTCGGGCTTGTTCGTAGCCCAGATTGCCACCTTGTCGCCCGCGCCGATACCCATAGCCATTAGCCCGCGCGCGCACAGAGTCGTAATCTCGTCAAAGCTCTTCCACGTGTAGCGCACGCCGCTTTCAACCGCGACAACAGCTTCGTTGTCCGGATGCGTTGCGGCATTCTCCTTAAGCCAATCGGTAAGGGTTCTCTCCATCAAATCATGCTGCATACAATACCTCCGCTTTCAAACCTTCACACGAAACGGCAACAAAAATGCCCTCGTCCTCATAAATCGAAGACGAAAGCATAACTTCCGCGGTACCACTTCCATTGAAACCTGCAAGGTTTCCGCTCAAGCGCCGATAACGCCGGCGTGCGAGGAGCGGAAAATCAATCCCGCTGCCATATGCTCAGGGGCGAGCTGCCATTGCGTCCGCCTCCGCCTTTTCACCAACCGGCGGCTCTCTTTCAGGCATTCGCGCAAGCGTTCCCCGTCATCGCTCGTGTGAAATTGAGCCTATTATACAGAAACGCTCATCAATATGTCAAGTATGAAAACAGCTTTCGATAAAGTTTATTCGAAATAATCGCGGCGGCAAAATATTGTTTATTATGATAAGCGTCATTCAGCGCAAATGTGCGCAGCCGTCTTTCTGCGGTTTTTGTGAAGGGATTGACAAAAGCACGCTCAGAAGGTATAATCACGAGGTTAACATTGTTATCATCGGCTGAAAATCAGCCCGAAAGAGGTATTTAGGATGAACGACTACATTATAATGACCGACTCCTCCTGCGACCTTACGGACTCTATGGCAAAAGAGCTTGAGCTAACCGTTCTGCCGCTCACGCTGACGATTGGCGACGGCGAAAACTACCGCAATCTGCTTGACGGAAGCGAAATCAGCTTCAAGGATTTTTACGCCCGCCTTCGCAAAGGCGAAATGAGCAAGACCTCCGCCGTCAACGTCGAGGCTTTTCTCGGCGCGATGGAGCCGATTCTCATTTCCGGCAAGGATATTCTTTATATTGGCTTCTCCTCCGGTCTTTCCGCGACCTACGCCTCCGGCGAAACCGCCGCAAAGCAGCTTCGCGAAAAGTATCCCGAGCGCAAGGTGCTGACGGTTGACACCCTTGCAGCCTCCCTCGGCGAGGGTATGCTCGTGTACAAGGCGGCAAACCTCAAAAAAGAAGGAATGGGAATCGACGAGCTGCGCGCGTGGCTTGAGGAAAACAAGCTCAAGCAGTGCCATTGGTTCACTGTTGACGATTTGAACTTCCTCAAGCGCGGCGGAAGGGTTTCGGCAAGCGCCGCAATGCTCGGAACGCTGCTCAAAATCAAGCCCGTTATGCACGTTGACGACGCGGGCCATCTTGTGCCAGTAAGCAAGGTAAACGGCAGACTCCGCTCAATAACCGCGCTTCCGGACGAAATGGAGAAGCTCGCGATTGAGCCGGAAAACCAGACGATTTTCATCAGCCACGGCGATTGCGAGGACGAGGCGCAGAGGCTTGCGGAGCAGATTAAGCAGCGCCTCCACGTAAAGGACGTTTTCATTAATTACGTCGGACCCGTCATCGGCGCGCATTCCGGTCCCGGCACTATGGCGCTGTTCTTCACCGGCGAAAAAAGATAAGGTTGACAAGCAAGTCAAAGAGTGTTATCATCTCCCCAATTATTTTACAAGGAGGCGGCTGATTTGGCAATGCATTGCTTTATCGCAAACGGAGCGTCTTGGTGCTTTGCCGAGACGTTTACTGCCGCGTAGCCTTTTTAAGCAATAAAAGCGGCGCGGCATATACCCCGCCGCTTTTTTATATTCAAAGGAGATGACACCATGCCGGAAAGCGACATCAAAACGGTTCGCGAATACTACGACAGCGACCCGCAGGGAGAATACGAAAGAATTTCGGGCAGACCGGAATTCCTGATAACAACGCGCTTTATGAAGCGGGTTATAAAAAGCGGCGACTCCGTTCTGGATATAGGCGGCGGCCCCGGAATATATTCGCATTGGCTTGCCCGCCTCGGCTGCAAGGTTACGCTATGCGACCTTTCAGAGGAAAATGTGCGCTTTGCAAGGGAAAAGGCGCGGGAAAGCGGGCTTGATATTACCGCCGTCTGCGGCGACGCAAGAGACGCGGACAAGCTGATAGACGGGCAGTTCGACCACGTTCTGCTCATGGGCCCGCTCTACCATCTGCTTGAGGAGGCGGACAGGATAAAGGCGGTAAACGCAGCGCTGTCGCTGCTCAAAAACGGCGGAACGCTCTGGAGCGCCTTCATTCTGATGTTTTCGGGAATCATATTTGAAATGAAAAACTGTCCGGAGCTGATTGTTTCCGATTTACCGATGGAGGTTGAATGCCGCCGCGCAGTTCTTGACGGCGATAATTACGGCGGCGACGCCTTCACGAAGGCGTTTTTCATATCGCAGGGCGAAATTGAGCCGTTCATGCGGCGCTTCCCGCTTGAAAAGCTGTTCCTGTTTGCGCAGGAGGGTATCCTCTCCCCCTGCGAAAAGAATATCATGTCGCAGCCGGAAAACATCGTCAGCGCTTGGCTCGACTTTGCAGAAAAGCTTGCGGAAAGACCGGAAATGCTTTCGTGGGGAGAGCACGCGATGTTCGTCGGGAGAAAAACAGTATGACGGACAATGGGCTTAAAGCCGAAATAGACAGGTTTTTGGGCAGTCATTGCCGCTTTGACGGCTTTATCGACTATGTGCCGAGGGACGGGGAACTATGGCTCAGAACCGACGAGAAAGCCCCTGCCATTCCGGAAAAGAAATGGGTTCCCGCATACAAATTCTCAATCATGCTCGGAGACGAGCGCGTCGGCGGAACCGACCTTCGGATAGGATATGCGGAGGGGCTGTACTACGGCGGCAATATAGGCTACAACATTCTTGAAAAGCACCGCGGAAAAGGCTATGCGCCGCGCGCGGTTAAAATGCTCGCTCCGTTTCTTGAGGCGCACGAAATGACGACAGCCCTTATAACCAACGAAATTCACAACAGTGCGTCGCGCAGGGTTTGCGAAAAGCTCCATCTTACCTTTCTACGGCAGGCGGAGCTTCCCGAATGGACGGATTTATACAAAAGCGGCAACAGGTTTGTAAACATATTTAAATGGCGGCTGTAAAAGGCGCTATTTGGAAATTATGAGGAAAACACCATGAGCAAGGCAATACTCACAATCGACGACGCGCCGACAAAGCTAACGCCGAAAATTATTGACTATCTCTCAGCAAAGGGAATAACTCCGGTTATAAATTTCATCGGCTGCGAGGTTGACAAGCATTTTGACGAAGCCGTTTACGTTGCAAAAAACGGCATTGTTATAGGAAATCACAGCTTCACGCACCCGAACTTTTCGGAATTGGAGCTTTCCGAATGCAGGGACGAAATAGAAAAAACCGAACACGCGATTGACGGGGTTTACAAGGCGGCGGGCGCAGAAATAGCGCACAGGGTATTCAGATTCCCCTACGGCGACAAGGGCGGAGCGCGCGAGGCGCAAATTCAGAAAATGCTGCGGGACGAATTCGGCTTTGAAAGGCTCGACGATTCGGAAGTCCTCTTTCCGTACTGGAAGGAGAATCACCTTGATACGGACATCAATATGCATTGGTCATTCGATTTCTTGGAATACGAGCTTAGCTGGATGAACGGATTTACATGGGATACAATCGTCAGCCGCATTCATGATTCAAAGCCGGAGATGGGCAGTTACCTGCTCGATAACAGTTCCGTAAACATAGTTCTCATGCACGATATGGAGGAAACCGAAGCGTTTCTGAGCGGGTACTATGAGAAGCTGATTGATTATGCGTTATCGCAGGGCGTTGAGTTCATAAAGCCGCGGTTTGTAAAGCCAAAGCCTGAATAAAAAACAGAAGCACGCCGGAAAAGCGATTCTCCGGCGTGCTTTATATTGCATGAGTTTCATTGCGCGAAACCAATAAAATTACAGCTTGGCTGTCGCGAGCCTTGCCCTGCGCTTTGCCTCGCTCGGCGACATTCCCTTGACTCGCTTATACTGCTTGCTGAAATAGTAAATATCGCTGAAGCCGCACATTTTGGCTATATCGCCGACGGAATATATGCCCTCGCGCAGAAAATCCTCGGCGCGGTTGAGGCGGAAAAACAGAAGATATTTCGCAATCGGAAGCCCCGTTTCCTTATGAAAAAGGGAGGAAAGATAAGACGGATGAAGGCGCACAAGGTCTGCCATATTCTGCACCTTCAATTCGTGCATATAGTTTTTGAGAATGAAGCGCTCAACCTCGCGGACGCGCGGGTCAATCGGGGCGGAGCGTCCGCCCGGCAGCGTAAGCCCAATCAGCTCGGAGATAAGAAGCATAAGCTGCGCACGGGTTCTTAAAAGATAAACCTCGCTTCTGTGCGTCCATGACGAAAAAATGTCCATGCAAAGCTTTATAAGCTCGTCCCGAACTCCGATATGGAAAACGCCGGCAGGCGGCATTCCCTCGGTATTATCGCTGAGGTAAAAGTTATTTGAGAAGCACTCGAGCTGGTCCTGCGGGTCGCCTATCGCCTTGCGCTTGCTGCCCGGATAAATAATCACGATATCGCCCTCGGAAACGGAATACTCCCTTCCGTTAATCCAATAGGTGGCTTTGCCGCCTACAACATAGGTGACATCATAAAAGTGGACGACGGATTCGATGATTTTCCAGTCCGGCGTATTGCGGCGGTAGTTGCAGTAGTCCATCGTAGGAATCAGATTCTCGTACTTCATTCGTTAACCCCCGAAAATGCAATTATTTATTGAAGGAATGGATTTCGCAGACTTCAAACCGCGCTTATTTCCGAAAAGCTAAAGCAAAACGGCAAGCGCTTGGGCAAGGGTATCGACGGCGTGCGTTTTCATTCCCTCCGGAATGGTTACGCCGCGCAGATTTTCCTTCGGAATTACGGCATGGTCAAAGCCAAGGCGCATACACTCGCTGAGGCGGCGCTCAAGCTGCGATATAGCGCGAACCTCGCCCGCAAGCCCCACCTCGCCCATAATCGCGCAGTTGTTCATGACGGCTTTATTCTGGAGCGACGACGCGACGGCGACGCACAAAGCCAAATCAAGCGCAGGCTCCGTCAGCTCAAGCCCGCCCGCAACGTTTATGTAAACATCCTGATTAAAGAGCGGCTGACCAGCGCGCTTATCAAGCACAGCGAGAAGCAGAGCAACACGCCCTTGGTCGACGCCGTTGACCGTGCGCCTCGGCGCTGCAAAGCTGCTCTGAACCGCAAGCGCCTGCAAATCGACAAGCATCGGTCTTGAGCCTTCAAGCCCGCAGAATACGACAGAGCCGCTTGCGCCCAAGGCGCGCTGAGAAAGAAGCATTTCGGACGGGTTTTCAACGGGGAGCATTCCCCTGTCCATCATCTGGAATACCCCAAGCTCGTTTACCGAGCCATAGCGGTTTTTGACCGCGCGCAGAAGCCTGTACTGATGCTGGCGGTCGCCCTCAAAATACAGAACAACGTCCACCATATGTTCAAGCACGCGCGGGCCTGCAAGCGCGCCCTCCTTGGTAACATGGCCTACAAGGAAGATTGCGCAGCCCGTCTGCTTTGCAAGGCGCATCAAAAGCGCCGCGCTCTCCCGAACCTGACTTACAGAGCCGGGCGCCGAAACCATATCGGGGCGGTACATCGTCTGAATCGAGTCGATAACCATATAATCGGGAGAAAGCGCTTCGAGCTTCTTTTCAACCTCGTCAAGCGCGTTTTCGGCAAGTATATACAGATTGTCGGCGGAAATATTGAGCCGCAGCGCGCGCAGCTTAATCTGGCGCGCGCTTTCCTCTCCGCTGACATACAAAACCTTTGAGCCGGAGGCGGCAAGATGCGCGCTGACCTGCAAAAGCAGCGTGCTTTTTCCGATTCCCGGGTCGCCGCCGACGAGCATAAGCGCGCCCTCGACGATTCCCCCGCCGAGCACCCTGTCAAGCTCCTGCATTCCGGTGCTTACGCGAATCTGCGCATCGTCCGGAATATCCCTGAGCAGCATGGCCTCGCCGCCCTGCCCGGGGCGCTGCTTCTGCTTTTTTTCAGCGGCGGCAATGGAGCTTTCCTGCTGCTGAACCGTCTCCTCCATCGTGTTCCAGCTTCCGCAGGAGGGGCATTTGCCAAGCCAGCGGGCAGTTTCATAGCCGCAGCCTGAGCATACATATGTCGTCTTGATTTTTGCCATATAGGCGAATACCTCCGCGTCAGTCGAAATATCCATAACAGTATACCATATTTGAAGAAAATATGATACAATACTCACAAATATGCAGGATATGCGTAGTTTTCGGCAGTATCCGCTGAGTTTTCACGCCCGATAATACCTTAAGCAAGAAAGGACGAGTAAATGACAAATCCGGAAATCGACACCTACTGCGGGCTGTCATGCAAGGACTGCACATTCAGGGAGCAGTGCGGCTGCAAGGGCTGCATTGCAACGGGAGGCAAGCCGTTCCATGGCAAATGCGACGTAGCCGAATGCGCCGTAAAAAAGCAGGTCACATTCTGCGGAAGCTGCGAAAGCTTCCCGTGCGAAATCCTGAAATCGTATTCCTTTGACAAGGAGCATGGCGACAACGGAGCGCGCATAGAGAATTGCAGACACCTTAGCGTTGAAATCAAAAAGCCTTGACGAGCCTGAAGCTCAATCCCCCCGAAAATGCGCTTTTTGCATTTTCGGGGGCTTTAAAAGCGTTCATAATTATAAATTTGCGCAGATGAATAGCCAAAACCTTATTGCATAACGGCTTCAATAAGTGTATACTGGAAAGGCTAAACGGGTATCATCAAAGTATAAAACCCGTTTCCCGCAATGAGGCAGACATTACATAACTGTAGGAGGATGAACTGAACATGGCAAAAAAGTATGTGTACCTGTTCAAAGAGGGCAACGCTAATATGCGTGAATTGCTCGGCGGCAAGGGCGCGAACCTTGCTGAAATGACGGGTCTCGGAATGCCCGTCCCGCAGGGCTTCACCGTTTCCACCGAAGCGTGCACCCGCTATTATGATGACGGCAGGAAAATCGGCAGCGATATAATGGACCAGATTTACGAAGCTCTCGCCACCACCGAAAAGCTGGTTGGCAAGAAGTTCGGCGATCTTGAGAATCCGTATCTGGTTTCCGTCCGTTCCGGCGCGCGCGCTTCAATGCCGGGCATGATGGACACCATCCTCAACCTCGGTCTTAACGACGTTGCCGTAAAGGGACTTGCCAACCTGACCCAGAACGAAAGATTCGCTTACGACGCTTATCGCCGGTTCATCCAGATGTTCTCCGACGTCGTTATGGGCATCGAAAAGGCTAAGTTCGAAGCTCAGCTCGACGCTGTAAAGGCTCTTAAGAACGCCAAGTTCGACACTGACCTTAACGCTGACGACCTCAAGGAAGTCGTAAAGCGCTTCAAGCAGGTCTATCTTGAGAACAAGGGCGTTGAGTTCCCGCAGGACCCCAAGACTCAGCTCATCGAGGCTATCGAGGCTGTTTTCCGTTCATGGGACAATCCCCGCGCTATCTACTATCGCCGTATGAACGACATCCCCTCCGATTGGGGCACCGCCGTCAACGTACAGAGCATGGTATTCGGCAACATGGGCAATGACTCCGGCACGGGCGTTGCGTTCACCCGCAATCCTTCCACTGGCGAAAAGAAGCTCTACGGCGAATATCTTATCAACGCTCAGGGCGAGGACGTCGTAGCCGGCATCCGCACCCCGCAGCCCATCGCCACCCTGCATGACTCCATGCCCGAAGTTTTCGACCAGTTCGCCAAGATTGCGCAGAGCCTCGAAAACCACTATCATGATATGCAGGATATGGAATTCACCATCGAGCGCGGAAAGCTCTATATGCTCCAGACCCGTAACGGCAAGCGCACCGCTGCGGCCGCTCTGAAGATTGCCGTTGACCTTGTTGACGAAGGAATGCTCACTGAGGAGCAGGCAGTTCTGAAGGTTGAGCCCAAGCAGCTCGACACCCTGCTTCACCCGAACTTTGACATCGCCGCCCTCAAGGCTGCGAAGGCCATCGCTCAGGGTCTTGCCGCTTCCCCCGGAGCTGCCGCCGGCAAGATTTATTTCACCGCCGCTGAGGCTGCCGACGCCGGACGCGCCGGTATCCCCGTAATCCTTGTTCGTGAGGAAACCACCCCTGAGGATATCGAGGGCATGGATTTCTCCAAGGGCATTCTGACCGCCCGCGGCGGAATGACCTCCCACGCCGCCGTTGTAGCGCGCGGTATGGGACGCACTGCCGTTGTTGGCTGCGGCGAGCTGAAGATTGACGAGGAAAAGAAGACCGTTGTTATCGATGGCAAGACCTACAACGAGGGCGACGAGATTTCTCTTGACGGCTCCACCGGTAAGGTGTACGCCGGAATGATTAAGACCGTTGAAGCTGCCGTAAGCGGCGACTTCGCTCGCTTGATGACATGGGCTGACAAGGCGCGCACCCTCAAGGTTCGCACCAATGCCGACAATCCCCGCGACACCATTCAGGCAGTTAAGTTCGGCGCCGAGGGCATTGGCCTTTGCCGTACCGAGCATATGTTCTTTGAGGCTGACCGTATTGCCGCCGTCCGCGAGATGATTCTTGCCGACACCGTCGAGCAGCGCAAGAAGGCGCTTGCCAAGATTCTGCCGATGCAGCAAGGCGATTTCGAGCAGATGTACAAGGCTCTCGAAGGCCGTCCCATGACCATCCGCTATCTTGACCCGCCGCTTCACGAGTTCCTCCCCCAGAAGAACATGATTGATGAAATCGAAGCTATCGCCAAGGAGCTTAACACCTCCAGCGAGAAGATTGTCGAGAAGATTGACCAGCTCCATGAGTTCAACCCGATGATGGGTCATCGCGGATGCCGTCTTGCCGTAACTTTCCCTGAAATCGCCGAGATGCAGACCCGCGCCGTAATGCAGGCAGCCATCAACGTGAAGAAGGAATGCGGCTATGACATCATTCCCGAAATCATGATTCCGCTCGTAGGCGCCGTCAAGGAGCTTGCTTTCGTAAAGAAGATTGTTGTTGACACCATCAACGAAGTCTTTAAGGAGCAGAACGTGACGATGGAATACCACATCGGAACGATGATTGAAATTCCTCGCGCCGCCGTTACCGCGGACGAGATTGCCAAGGAAGCTGAGTTCTTCTCCTTCGGCACCAACGACCTTACCCAGATGACCTTCGGCTTCAGCCGTGACGATGCCGGCAAGTTCCTCGGCGCTTATTATGACAATAAGATTTTCGAGAGCGACCCGTTCGCCAAGCTGGACCAGGATGGCGTTGGCAAGCTTGTAAAGCTCGCCGCCAAGCTCGGACGCGAAACCCGCCCGAACATCAAGCTCGGCATCTGCGGCGAGCATGGCGGAGACCCCTCCACCATCGAGTTCTGCCACAATGTCGGTCTGAACTACGTAAGCTGCTCGCCTTTCCGCGTTCCGATTGCGCGTCTGGCTGCCGCTCACGCCGCCATCAACTCCAAGAAGAGCAAGTAAGCCTTCAAAGAGCAATAGCATAGTTTAGTTTTCAGGGGGAAGCGAAAGCTTCCCCCTTTGCTTTGCAAAATTATGTTTGAAACGCTAAAGGCATTTCCGTATTGATGTAGAATCTAAGGCAAGGTAAAACGTTTCAGCAAGGATGAATTACCGATGAAGTGGATTACCCGTGACAGGAGCTATTACCGAAGCCTGCTGACGCTCGCGATTCCCGTTGCTTTGCAGAACCTGATAACCTTCCTTGTGTCCTTCGCGGACAACCTGATGGTTAACAAGCTTGGCGACGCGGCGGTTTCCGGCGTCTATATGGGCAACCAGATGCAGACCTTTATTCAGATGTTCACGGCGGGAATAAGCGGCGCAATCCTTATAATCTCCGCGCAGTACTGGGGCAGGAAGGGCGAGGAGCAGATACGCAGCATAACCGCCATCGGCTTGCGGATAGCGGCGCTTGTAGGGCTTATACTCGCGGCAGTATGCTTCTTCCTCTCATCTGAAATCATCGCCCTCTTTACGGACGACGCCGCCGTTATTTCAGAAGGCGCAATATACCTTCGCTTCGTGTGCCTCTCCTATCCGTTTTTTTGCATAACTCAAGCGCTGATTGCTTCGATGCGCTCCGTTGAAATCACCAAAATCGGTATGTCCGTATCCCTGCTTTCACTTTTCGTGAACATTTTTCTCAACTACGTGTTAATCTTCGGCAAGCTCGGCTTCCCCGCTATGGGCGTAAAGGGCGCGGCAATAGCGACCCTGCTTTCGCGCGTTGTGGAAACAGCGGCAATCGGTGCGTACGTTTTCCTGTATGACAAAAGGCTGGCTTTCCGCTTTAGGCACATACTTGCCGCTAATAAGCCGCTGACCCGCAGCTTCATCAAGTACGGGCTTCCGCTTACCGCAGGCGAAATTGTATGGGCTGTGAACATGATGTGCAACTCGCGCATTCTAGGCGGCTACGGCGCGCCCGTCATAACCGCCGCAAGCGTCATCAATACGCTCAACACCCTTGCATACATAACGATAACGGGGCTTGCATCCGCCGTCGGAATTATAACCGGAAAAACCATCGGCGCGGGCAAGCGCGAGCTGATGAAGGAATACGCAAGAACGACGCAGATTATCTTTATGTTTGTCGGGCTGTTTTCCGGCGCGCTCGTTTACCTGATTAGCACCCCGTTCATAAATCTTTACTCCGGAATATCTCCGGAGGCAGCCGAGCAGTCGATGAGATTCGCAAGGGTTTTATCGGTAACGATAATCGGAACGGGCTATCAGATGCCCTGCCTGTTCGGGCTTGTCAAATCCGGCGGCGATATCGGCTTCGTTTTCAAGAACGACACCATATTCGTTTTCCTGATTGTGCTTCCCTCCGCGATTATCGCCGCGCATTTCGGCGCTCCGGCATGGGTTACATTTGCGTGTCTCAAGTGCGACCAAATCCTGAAATGCGTTGTAGCGGCGGTAAAAATTAACCGCTTCAACTGGATGAAGGATTTGACGCGGGCATAAAGAAACAGGAAACAGCCTGAGCTGCAATAAAACGCCCTCTGCCGAAAAGACAGAGAGCGTTTTTGTTTCAAGCTTTGCGCTTGCCGATTTACTTAGCCATCCAGAGCTTGATAAGGTTTGCAAAAATCGAAGCGTAATGCTCGCCGACGATTCCGAAATTCATTTCCTTATAGCTCCATACGGCGCAGCCGATTCCGTTCCTGCGGAAAACGGCGTCAACATCCTCAAACCAGCGCAGGGTATCCGGAACAGGCGCTTCATCTATAACGCCGAACTCGCCGCAGTAGAGCTGAACACCGGCATTCTTTGCCGCGTCAACCGCCTGATAAACAAGCTCCTCGATAAGCTGAGTGCCGATTTCTTGCGCCTTTATATGGTTAAGCGTCCCGCCCTGCTCGCTGAGGGTCGCGGTTTCCTTCCTGTAATGCTCCATGCTGTCAGGGTAATTAACAACGCGGTTCATGTCCATATTTTTGACCCAGCCTGCCTTCTGATGAGTAAACAGAAGCGGCTCATAGAAATGGAAGGTGAACACGATATTGCTGTCCATTGGCTTTTCAAGCAGCTTCAGGGTCGACGCGCTGTTCCAGCATATGCCGCCGTAGATGATAACGCTGTCCTTTGCGTACTCGCGAATCGCCTTTACGCTGCGCGCGATAAGTTTGTTCCAAGGCGCGGCATTTTCATTTTCCACAACCTCGTTGAGCAGCTCAAAGGCGACGTGCTTGTATTTTCCGAAACGCTTTGCGATATCGCTCCAGAGCGATACAAAGCGCTCCTGAAGGCGCTCGCTGCCAAACAGATTGTTCTGCTCCTTATCGCCCGCAAAGTTGAAATCATAGCCGTAAGCCTTATGCAAGTCGATAATCACGTCGATACCTGCGCTCTCACACCACTTAACAACGCGTTCGACAAAGCCATAGCCATACTCGCGCGTATTCCCGTCGTCGTCCTGAAACACCTGATAATCCACGGGCAGGCGCACATGGTCAAAGCCCCATCCGGCAATTTTGTCAATATCGCTCTTGCCAATCCAGTTTTCGTAATGCTCCATTTCATGATTGCACTGCGAAAGATAGCCGCCTAAATTTACTCCGCGCATGAGCTTCATACTTGTATCCTCCTGTTGAAATGTTGATAATCGAAACAGTCTTGTAAACTGATTATAAACGTAAAACGTTTTTTCGTCAACAATGGAAAACGCCCGCGCCTGCCACAAAAGCAAAACGCGGGCGAACTTCATCAATAAACGTTGTTCGTATAAAGCCTTGCGAAAGGATTCTTGCCCTTTGGCTTGATGAGCGTGAATTTGCCCGAAAGCAGCTCGCGCTTATCTCCGCCGAAATACCCGCACCATCTTTCGATAAGCGGCTCGATTTCGCTGAGAGTTTCCTCATCCATAGGAAGGACGTCCGCCTCCCTTGCGATTTGCGACGGCGAAACCTCGCCGCGAAGAACGAGCTTTCCGCCGTGGATTCCGCTTGCGCAGTAGCGGGTTATTGGGCTTGGCTTGCCGCCTTGCCCCAGAACGATGAGCGTTCCGCCTGCCATATACTCGCCGCAAAAATCGCCGACGCTTCCGCCGATTACAAGCACGGGATGATGCTCCTTATACGCCTTCATATGGATTCCGACGCGACTGCCCGCGCTGCCCTTGACGAAGATTTCGCCGCCGCGCATACTGTAACCCGCCGTATCGCCAACGCTGCCGTGAACGACAACCGTACCGGCGTTCATCGTATTGCCGAGCTGGTCCTGACCGTTGCCGTAAACGGTTATCGAAGGCCCGTTCAAGAAAGCAGCCATATCGTTGCCCGGCGTTCCGTAAACGTCGATTTCAGCGCTGCCGCAAAGCCCGCAGCCGATATAGCGCTGACCGTTCACCTCGCGCAGAACAAGCTTTTTGCCGTCCTCAGCGTCGGCGCGAACCATTTTATTCAGCGCCTCAAAGTCCATAAGCCCCGCCTTTATCTCCATGCCCGCACCTCCTTAATCCTGCATAAGCTCAAGCGCCGCGCGCTGATATGAGAGCGGCATCAGACGCATATTAAGCTCGCTGTGTACGGTATCGCCCGAAAGCTCCGCGTTAGTATACTTCTGATAGATAATCTCGGTAAGAATGCCCGCGCCTCTGACTTCCCTGCCCATAAGCACATAGCCGCGAAGCCGCCCGTCCTTTTCAACAATCCTGCGGTATTCCTCGCCGTTTCTTTCAGTGCGGACGGTGAAGCCCTCTTTTTCGCCCGCGTTGACTCCGGCGGTTGCAACGCTCAGCCCGAAAAGCCCGATTGCGTTGAGCGGAAGGAAAACCTGCTTTTCGATTTGAGCGCCTGCCATTGTGATTCCCGCAGTAAAGCCCTGCCTTGCGGCGTTTACCCACAGCGCGAGAATTCTGCTCTGCTCCGATGAATCATCATAGCCCTGCGCGGCGTCGCCCGCGGCGAAAACATCCTTTTCGGAGGTGCGCATGAAATCGTCAACCTTGATTCCCCTGTCAACGATAATGCCCGCGTCCTTTGCAAGCGCGGTATTGGGGCGAACGCCTATCGCAAGCACGAGCGCGTCAAGCGGAAGCTCCAATCCGTCGGTCAAAACAACTGAGGTTATCTTCTTTTTTCCGACAACGCTCTTTACGGTTTTGCCAAGCTCGAACCGAACGCCCGCTTTTTCAAGCCTTTCGCGGACAATTTCTGAGCCTTCCTCGTCAAGAACGGTCGAAAGCACGCGCGGCGCAAGCTCGACAACCGTGATATTTTTCGTATGCTCGTATATTCCCTCAGCCGCTTTCAGCCCGATTAAGCCGCCGCCGACGATGACCACGCGGCTGTTTTCGTCAAGCTCTTTTTCGATTGCAGAAGCGTCCGAAAAGCGCATGAAGGTATGCGCGTTTTCCTGCCCGTCAAGCCCCTCCATCGGCGGAACAAAGGGAACCGAGCCTGTTGCAACGAGCAGCTTTTCATAGCCTATGCTGCCCGCCTTATCGGTTTTGACCGCTTTCTTCGCTACGTCGATTTTTTTAGCCCTTACTCCGGAATACAGCTCGACGGCGTTCCTGAGATAAAAGCCTTCGTCCATATAGCTCATCTTTTCCTTCGTGGTGCGCCCCTGAAGGTAATAGGAGATGAGCGGCCGTCCGTACGCCTTGCCCTCTTCCTCGCCTATAACGGCAATGCTTCCGCTTTTATCCGCCTGCCTGATTCCGTTAATCGCGCCTATGGACGCGGCGGACGAGCCGATAATCAGATACTTAACTTTCATCCGTTACACCTCCACAAGCGTCAGCGCGCCGTTCGGGCACGCCTTTACGCAAGCCGGTTCGCCGTCCGCGCTGAGGCAAAGGTCGCACTTGAGCGCATACTTTGTCCCGTCCTTTTCATGGTACGGGAACACGCATCCGTTCGGGCAGGCGGCAATGCAGCTCCAGCAGCCGACGCATTTTTTGGTATCGTTGATAACCGCTCCGCTTGACGGGTCTACGTGCATACTTCCCGAAATGCAGGCAAACACGCAGGGCGTATGCTTGCATTGGCGGCACTGAACGGCATAGCCGTCGTTCCCCTCAAGAAGATGAATTCTGTTCGTTCCGCGAAGCCCCTCAAGCGTATACGCCTTGTAAATATCGCGGGAAGCGGAATGGTTAGCCGTGCAGAACACTTCGCAGCGCCCGCAGCCGACACAGAGCGAGGAATTTATCTTAATCTTTTTCATCTACGTTCACTCCCCCGCGTGGGCAATGCCCAGTACGTCAAGTTCCTTCTGGTTAAGCCCGATTCCGCGCAGCATAAGCCTGTTGCCGCGAAGCGCTTCGATTGAGTTAAGCCCCATTCCTCCGAGCATCTCCATTATTTCATGATTCCATGCGCTGAGAAGGTTTACAAGCCTTTCGGAGGCGATTTCGGGATTGAGGCGGCGGGTAAGGCGCTCGTCCTGCGTTGCAATTCCCCAGTTGCATTTGCCGGTAAAGCAGGTGCCGCACATATGGCAGCCCATTGCGATAAGCGCCGAGGACGCGATATAGCAAGCGTCTGCGCCGATTGCGACAGCCTTTACGATGTCGGCGGAATTGCGGATTGAACCGCAGCAAATGAGCGATACGCGCTGGCGGATTCCCTCCTTGCGCAGGCGCGAATCAACGGCGGCAAGCGCAAGCTCAACGGGTATTCCGACGTTATCCCTGAAGCGGGTGGGCGCTGCGCCCGTGCCGCCCCGAAAGCCGTCGATTGCGATTACATCGGCTCCGGCGCGGACGATTCCGCTCGCGATTGCCGCAACGTTATGCACCGCCGCAATCTTGACGCATACCGGCTTTTTATACTCGGTAGCCTCCTTGAGCGAGAAGATTAGCTGGCGCAAATCCTCGATTGAGTATATGTCATGGTGCGGGGCGGGCGAAATTGCGTCCGTTCCCTCCGGTATCATACGGGTTACGGAAACGTCGGCGTTCACCTTTCTGCCCGGCAGATGCCCGCCTATGCCCGGCTTTGCGCCCTGCCCAATCTTGATTTCAATCATGCAGCCGGCGCTGAGATAATCGGTATGAACGCCGAAGCGTCCGGAGGCAACCTGAACAACTGCCGCGTCCTTGTATTCCTCCAAATCCCTGTGAAGTCCGCCTTCACCGGTATTGAAGGTTATTCCGAGCTTTTTTGCGGCAATCGCCATGCTCTTTTGCGCGTTGAGGCTTATAGAGCCGAAGGACATTGCCGAAAACATAACGGGCATTGAGAGGCGAACCTGCGGAGGCAGCTTCGTTTTTACGCTTCCGTCAGCGCCGAGGGTTACGCTGTCCGGCTTGCAGCCGAGCATAACGCTCGTTTCCATCGGCTCGCGGAGCGGGTCAATGGACGGATTCGTGACCTGCGAGGCGTTGAGCATCATATGGTCCCAATAAACGGGCTTATCGTCCGGCGAACCCATACCCGAAAGCAGCACGCCGCCGCCCTCCGCCTGACGCTGGATTTCCACTATTGCGCGCTCCGTCCAGTTTGCGTTCTCACGGTACTCAAGCGGATAGCGGCGAATCGCGATTGCGCGCGTCGGGCACATCACAACGCAGCGCTGACAGTTGACGCACTGCATTTCGTCCGCAATCATCTTATCCAAATCCGCGTCATAACGATGAACCAGATTTGCGCACTGGCGCTCGCAGACGCGGCACTTCACGCACCTGTCCTCGCGCCTGAGCACCTCATAGCGCGGCATCTGAAAGGATATGCTCACAGCACGCGCCTCCTTCTGCCGATATCGGCATTTTCGTCAACCAGCGCGATAACGGGTTCACCGCCGCGCGGCGTCCATATCTCGTCAAGATTTTTCTCAATGCGCCTTATCGCGCTTTCCTCGCTGGCAACATAAACCTTGCTGCCCGCTTTTGCGGTAACCATCGAGCGGAGCTTGAGCCTGTCGTTAAGCGCCATGAAGCCGCCGTTAAAGCCCAAGATAATCGAGAACGGGCCGTTGATGAGCGCGCCTGCGTAAACGGCTCTGAGCGTTTCATATTCCTCGCGCGATTTATCGTCCATTCTCGCGATTTCCTCCCACATCGGCGCGGCGAAAATCTTCGGCAGCATATGGATTGGCAGCGCGTGGCGGCGAAGTATCATATCCGCAAGATAGGTCATAACCTCGGTATCGGTCATCAACGAGCAATGATAATCGTACATTTCGATATAGCGGCGGTTCGCGTCATAGCTCGATATTTCGCCGTTATGCACGATTGAGAAATCAAGCAGGGTGAACGGATGCGCTCCGCCCCACCAGCCGGGGGTGTTCGTCGGGAAACGGCCGTGCGCCGTCCACGAATAGCCGTGGTAGTTATCCAGCATATAGAACTCGCCTATATCCTCCGGATAGCCGACGCCTTTGAACGCGCCCATGTTGATTCCGCTTGAGAATACGAAAGCGCCGTCAAAATCATTGTTCACATGGATAACGCAGCGGGCGACATATTCCTCCTCGTCATAGCCCGAAACCGCAACGCGGTTTCTGAGCGGCTGAGCGAAATAGCGCCAGATAATCGGGCTTCTTACGATATTGGCGTTCTTTCTGGTGGGGATGCGCTCCGAGAGCATTATCAGGAAATGCTTTTCCAAAAACGCCTCCACGTTCTCCTGCGCCTTCAAATCATCATAAAAAACGTGAATCGCGTATTCATCGGGATGGTCGGGATAAATTCCGTAAGCGGCAAAGCCGCCTCCAAGCCCGTTTGAGCGCTCATGCATAAGGGCAATCGACTCGATTATGTCGCTGCCTGAGAACAGCCCGCCGGAGGTGTCGATTATGCCGCTGATTGCGCAGCCGTTTGGCAGGTGCGCGCGGCCTTCATTGTAGAGCATCGGGGCGTCTCCTTTCGGAAAAGCATACATTAAATTGCTTTTAATAGGATTTTTTACTGATTTTGAGGTAAGAAAAAGACGCGCAAGCGAATAACCGCCTGCGCATCTTTGCATAAGCCTCAGATATTGCCTTCCATTATGGCCTTAACAACGTCAATAAGCCGCATTCCCCTGTCCATGCTCATCTTCTGGATTAACCGATGCGCTTGGCTTTCCGTCATATGATGCTGGTCCATCAGCAATCCCTTCGCTCTGTCCATAAGCTTGCGCTCCTCAAGGGCTTTTTCAAGCTCCGATACGCGCTTGCTCAGGCTGTGCATACTCTGGTTCATTTTTAGCATGACAGACACAGTCGATAAAAAAGCGTCTTTGCTGATTGGACTGGACAGGACTATCACATTCTCCGGCGTTTCCTCCATAAGCTGGCGCTGACTCTCGTTGGTGATTACGATGGAGCTGAGCGTATCCGAAAGGCTTTTCGCAAGCTCAATGCCCATCATATCGCTCAAACGATAGCTCGTTATAAGCACGTCGGGGCATCTGCTTTCAACCATACGCATCGCTTCGCCGCCCGTCTGCACCGCGCGGCATTCGCCGTAACCCGCGGATTGCAGTATGGCAGTCAGCTTGGAGGAAACCGCCGTCGGTGCGGCTACAAGAACGTTCTGACCCATCAGAGCCATTCTACCACACCCTTTAATCGGGATTTGCAAGACAAATTACAGAATAGTCAGGTAGCGCTCAATCTCCCACTCATGTACCTTGGTGCGATACTCGTCCCATTCCTTGTTCTTGGCGTCCACATAGTAGTTATAGATATGCTCGCCGAGGGTCGCCCTTACGAGGTCGCTCTTTTCAAGCAAGTCAATCGCTTCCTTGAGCGTTCCGGGCAGAGAGCCGATACCGGCAGCCTCGCGCTCGCTCTCGGTCATCGTGAAGATGTTGTTCTCACGGGGAGCGGGAGGAGTAAGACCGCGCTCGATTCCGTCAAGACCTGCCGCAAGGCACATAGCGAGCAGCAGATACGGATTGGCGGCAGGGTCCGGACAACGCAGCTCTACGCGGGTTGCCATTCCGCGCGCGGCGGGAATGCGGATAAGCGGAGAGCGGTTCTTTGCAGACCATGCGAGATATACGGGAGCCTCGTAGCCGGGAACAAGGCGCTTATAGCTGTTTACAAGCGGGTTGGAAATTGCGGAGAAGGAACGGATATTCTCAAGCACGCCGGCGATAAAGGAATAAGCGGTCTTGCTGAGCTGCATCGGGTCCTTCTCATCATAGAATGCGTTCTTGCCGTCCTTCATAAGGGACATATTGGTGTGCATTCCGCTTCCGTTGATGCCGAATACGGGCTTCGGCATGAAGGTGGCGTGCAGACCGTGGCGGGCGGCAATGGAGCGAACGACGAGCTTGAAGGTCATAATACGGTCGGCGGTGGTAAGCGCCTCGGCGTACTTGAAGTCAATCTCATGCTGTCCGGGGGCAACCTCATGGTGGGATGCCTCGATTTCATAGCCCATTTCCTCAAGCGCGAGAACCATATCACGGCGGGCGTTTTCGCCTAGGTCAAGAGGGCCCATATCGAAATATGCCGCCTGGTCGTGAGTCTTGAGGGTGGGCTTGCCGTTTTCATCGGTATTGAAGAGGAAGAATTCCGCCTCAGGCCCGACATTGAAGGAATAGCCCATATCGGCAGCCTTCTTGAGCATTCTGCGAAGCACGTACCTCGGGTCGCCCTCGAAGGGCTTTCCGTCGGGAGTGTATACATCGCAAATCATGCGGCATACCTTGCCCTGCTGCGGACGCCAAGGGAGAATCGCAAAGGTATCAAGGTCGGGACGCAGATACTGGTCAGACTCCTCGATGCGCACAAAGCCTTCAATCGACGAACCATCGAACATAATCTGGTTGTCAAGCGCCTTGTCAAGCTGGCTCGGAGTAATAGCGATATTCTTAAGCGTGCCGAAGATGTCGGTAAACTGCAGGCGAATGAACTGAATGTCGTTTTCCTTCACGATTTTCCTAATCTCGTCCTTGGTGTAACCCATATGCCTTCTCCTCCTTGTGAATGCTCAGGGATAAACTTGAATGTGAAAAAATAAAAGACGCCCGCAAACGAAGGCATAAACCTTCCGTATGCGAAACGCCTTTGTTTCTCACAAGAGGAATTATAGCACCGCGGGGCGCGTAATGCAAGAGGTATTTTACGCCGATTCAAAAATTAATATCAAATTACATAAACAAAGCGCGGACAAGCCCGAAAACGAGCCTGTCCGCGAGAAAAATTCAAAAATAGGCTTATCAGAGCGCGGAAGCGTTCTTATACTCAAGCGCGGCGCCGACAAAATCCCTGAAAAGCGGATGCGGGCGGTTCGGGCGGGATTTAAGCTCCGGATGGAACTGAACCGCGACAAACCACGGATGCTCCGGAAGCTCGATGATTTCAACCAAATCGCGCTCCGGATTAAGCCCCGCAACCACAAGCCCCGCTTTTTCAAGGCGCTCACGGTACTCGTTATTGAACTCATAGCGATGGCGGTGACGCTCCTCGATTTCGCTTACTCCGTACGCCGCGCGGGATTTCGTTCCCGGCATGATGGAGCAACGGTATTTTCCGAGGCGCATTGTTCCGCCCATTTCGTCAATATTCTGCTGGTCGGGCATAAGGTCGATAACCGGATAAGGGGTGTTCGGGTCCATTTCGCTCGAATGCGCTCCGCGAAGCTCGGCTACATTGCGGGCAAACTCGATTGTCGCCATCTGCATTCCTAGGCAAAGCCCGAGGAACGGAAGGTTATGCTCGCGGGCATAGCGAATCGCGGAAATTTTGCCCTCTGTTCCGCGCGCGCCGAAGCCGCCGGGAACAACGATTCCGTCAACGTCCGCAAGGCTGCTTTCAACGTTTTCATCCGTAAGCTCCTCGGAGGCAATCCATTTGACGTTGACCTTGGAGTGATGGAAGATTCCGCCGTGGGTAAGCGCCTCGACGACGGAAAGATACGCGTCGGGCAGGGAAACATACTTGCCGACAAGCCCAATCGTTACATCCTTTTCGGGAGTCATCTGGCGCTTGACCATATCGCTCCACTCGGCAAGGTCGCAAACGCCCGCCTTGATTCCGAGCAGCTCGCATACCCTGTCGTCCAAGCCTTCCTCATGCAGAAGGAGCGGAACCTGATATATTCCGCCGGGCGCGTTCAGATTCTGGAACACGTTTTCGGCGGGCAGATTGCAGTAAAGCCCGATTTTTTCGCGCATATCAGCGGGAATGGGCATTTCGCTTCTGCAAACGAGGATATCGGGCTGAATTCCGATTCCCGCAAGCTCGTGAACGCTGTGCTGCGTCGGCTTCGTTTTCAGCTCGCCCGCACGCTTGAGATAAGGAAGCAGGGTTACATGAATATAAAGGCTGTTCTCCTTGCCGACCTCCGTGCGCATCTGGCGGATTGCCTCAAGGAACGGCTGACTCTCGATATCGCCGACAGTTCCGCCGATTTCCGTTATAACAACGTCCGGAGCGTTCTGGAGGCGCGAAACCGCAAGAATATTCTTTTTAATTTCATTGGTTATATGCGGTATTACCTGAATCGTCGCGCCGAGATACTCTCCCTTGCGCTCGCGGTCAATAACCGTCTTATAGACGCGGCCGCTCGTCACGTTAGCCGACTGGGTGAGGCTTTCGTCAATAAAGCGCTCATAATGCCCGAGGTCAAGGTCGGTTTCGGCGCCGTCGTCCGTTACGAACACCTCGCCGTGCTGATAGGGGCTCATCGTGCCCGGGTCAACGTTGATGTACGGGTCGAATTTCTGAATAGAAACGCGCAGACCCCGATTTTTCAAAAGCCTGCCTAAAGAAGCCGCCGTTATGCCCTTGCCGAGTGAGGATACGACGCCGCCCGTTACAAAGATGAATTTCGTATTCATTGACCCTCTGCCTTTCAGCCCATCGCCGCCGGATAAGCGGAGCATGGTGAATTTATTCGCAGTTCATGCGAGCAAAGCATTCATCAGCGTGATAACGCTCTAACTGATTTATTGTACAAAATGAGCGGCGCTTCGTCAAGTGTCGGAATCGGGTTTTGACGAGGCAGAATATAATTTGCGCAAAAAAGCGGAAGCGCAAGGCGCAAAAAGAACGCCGCCGCAGAGCCGGCAGCGTTCCTTTATTGACTTTATGGATTTTTCTGGCGCTAAGCGGATTTACTTGAGCAGACCCTCCAGCTTATCAAGCGTTTCCGCAAACACCTTCATAGCCGCGTGAACCGCGTCGGGCTTCTCCATGTCGACTCCCGCAAGGCGCAGCGCGTCAAGAGGTCCGACGGAGCAGCCGGCGGAAAGGAACTTCTTGTAATCCGCGACGGCGGGCGCGCCTTCGGTGTGGATGCGGTTTGCAAGATATACAGCCGCGGCAAAGCCGGTAGCGTAAACGTAAACGTAGAAGGAGCGGTAGAAATGCGGAATGCGCATCCACTCGACCTTCAGAAGGTCATCCAGCACTTCCTTCTCGCCGTAATACTTCTGATTGAGCTTGTAGTACATATCGCAGAGCGCGTCCTTGGTAAGCGGCTGACCGTTTTCAGCCATCGTATGCGCGTTAAGCTCAAACTCGGCAAACATCGTCTGGCGAACCATTGTGGTGCGGAAGGACTCAAGCAGAACGTTGCAAAGGTACTTCTGGCTCGTTTCATCCTTCATGGTGTCCAGCATATGGCTCATGAGCAGCATTTCGTTGCAGGTGGAGGCAACCTCAGCGACAAACAGGGAGTAATCAGCCTTTTCAAAGCACTGCGTCCCGTTGCTGTAATAGCTGTGCATCGTATGCCCAAGCTCGTGGGCGAGCGTAAGCGCGCTTTCAAGATTATCCTGATTATTGAGCAGGATATAGGGATGGCAGCCGAAAAGCCCGTTGGAGTAAGCGCCGCTGGACTTGCCCTCGTTTTCATAAACGTCAATCCAGCGCTCCTCCTTGGCGCGACGGAGAACCTTGATATAGTCCTCACCCAAAGGCGCAAGACCCTCGCAGACAAGCTCGAACTCCTCATCGTAGCTCATCTTCTTGTCCGCGTCCGGAATCATCGAAGCGTACATATCGTAGGGATGAACCTCGTCAAGCCCCAAAGCCTTCTTGCGCAGCTCGACATAGCGGGAAACCGTGGGGATATTCTGCGAAACAACATCGACAAGGTTATGATAAACGCTGGTGGGAATTTCAAAGGGATAAAGGCTCATAGCCATGCAGCTTTCAAAGCCGCGCGCGTTGCGCCTGAGCATATCCGCCTTGACGTTTCCGGAATAGGTTGCGGCAATCGTGTTCCCCCACTTTTCATAGGTGGAGAACAGCGTATCGAACGCATTCTTGCGCAGGGTTCTGTCGTCGCTCATCAGATACTTTACAAAGCTGCCCTCGGTAAGCGTATGGGTTTCGCCCTTGGAATCAAGAATGTCGGGGAACTTCATATCGGCGGAGGTGAGCATTGTGAATACGTTATCGGGGGTCTGCGCAAGCTCGCCAGTCATGGCAAGCAGCCTCTCCTGCTCCTTGGGCAGCATATGCGCCTTGGAGCGGACGAGCAGCCTTATGCGCTCGCTGTAATCGGAGAATTTCGCGTCCTTCTGCATTTCCTCAAGCTTTTCAATCGGCATTTCAAGCAGCTCCGGCTCGATGAAGGAGCAGGCGGCGCTGAACGCGACGTAAAGGCTCATCGCGCGGTCGGTCATTCCCTGATAAAGGGAAACGGTGTTGTCCTCATCCTTGCGCATGAAGCAGTAGCCGTAGAGCTTGGAAAGCTTCTGAGCAAGCTCGGAGCAGGCCGCAAGAACCTCAAGCGGCTTTTCGCTTACCTTTCCCTCATACTTTGAAAAGGCGGAAACCTCCTCCTTCAAAAGCGAAAACTCTTTTTCCCACGCCTCGTTGGTTTCAAATATATCCTCAAGCTTCCACTTGAGTCTTTCCTCGATTTCGGCGCGTTTTTTAGTAGCCATGCTGATTCCTCCTCATTTATTTTGTTTCTCCGCCTGCTTCTTCGCCCTGCGCACATAGATTGAGTAGTAGCCGTAGCGCAGCTTCTTTGAAGCGTCCGACTTAATCGTTCTGAGCATATCCTTCATCGGCGCGGCGCCGCTTTCAAGAATGAGCGGCGAAAGCCCCATAACCACGAAAATGCGCAGCACAACCGCGAGCAGGAAAAGATACTGATAGCGCGTGATTGCTTCGCCCATGATGGTAAAGCCAAGCCCCTCCATTGCCGTAAACGGGCCCTTGAGCAGCGCCCCGCCAAGCGCGTTGGCAAGGCTTACGCCCACCAGATTATACACCACGAAAAACACGGCAAGATACATTGAGCGATTCTTTTCGGGGCTTTCCGAAAGATACAGGTTCTGCTGCCCGATATCCACAGCCGGCCAGAACAGACCCTGAAGCGCATTCATGAGCACTATCATCCACAGACGGGACTTGCTCATTATAAGCCACAAAAGCGGAAAGACGCAACAGATAAGTCCCGCAAACTTGACTACCGGCTTATTTCCGTATTCGTCAATCGGTCTGCCCCAGCGGGAAACGAAAAGCACGGTCATTATGCTTGCCGTAATCTGATTCATCAGCGTTATGTCAGTATAGCTCATGCCGAGATTATTCAGCATATATACATTATAAAAGGGGTTTGCGATTGACGCGGAAAAGCACCACGAGGTAAAGAAGATTACCACGCCCATGAACTTTTTATCGCGGAACACGGCGAGCAGCATTGTAATGAAGGATTCCTTTTTCGGGCTGTCGTCCGAATACATCTTCGGGAAATCGACGAAAAAGAAGCTCGCGATATCCGCCATTCCCATTACTCCGGCAAATATGAACACGAAAATATAGCCGTCCTGACCGAACCTGTCAACGACCCACGCTGCCAAAAGCCCGCTTAAAACGGACGAAATGAGCGAAATGCTCTGGCGCGCGGTGAAATACCTTCCCCTTATCCGCATGGGAACCAAGTCCGCCATAAGGCTTGCGAAGGATATGTTTACAAAGCTGTTGCCGCCCGAAACCATAGCGACGCAGAAGATGAGGCAGGCTATCTTGACAATCGGCGCGGCGGCAGGAAGAAGAATTGGAATAAGCCCAATCGGTATCCAGAAAAACCTGCCGACAAGCCCGAAGAAAAGAAACATGAAGCGCCTGTTGCGGCGGCGCTCAAGGATTCCGCTTGCCACAAGCTGCAGGCAGTTCGCAAACACGGGAATTGCGGCGATAAGACCGAGCTGGAAATCGTCCGCCTTCATAACGTCGAGCAGATAGCCCGTCCAGACCGCGCCCTGAGTTACCGTAAAGCAGCACTGACCGAAGGTAACCGCGGCGATTACCCAAAAGAGGCTCTTTTTAAGGCTTGGAGTGAAGCCCGTTGTATCATACATCGCAAAGCGGCGTGCGATTGCGGCAAGTCCCCTTTTCCCTCTGCGCATAAAGACCTCACAAAATAATAGTATATACCGCGCTCATTGTAGCCCAGAGGCTTTTGTTTAGCAATAGTTTTCGTAAAACGTTTCATTGAAAAAAACAGCGCATAAAAATATACACTTTTTTTATGAAAAGGGTTGACAAAGCTGTCTGGATTTTGTATTCTAGGCGAGGCTTGTTGCTGATATTAATGAAAGGAGGCGCCGCAAAGATGATTAACTATGTAAGTCAAATTGGTTCAGCTGTCGTTATGGGGATAACTGTGCCCGTTTATAAGTTCGCATTAAGGGATGAAATTTGCTCTGCGGTGCCTTCGGACGCCTTGCGTCAGTAGGATATATGCTATGCCGCCGCAGCGCATAAGGCTGCGGCGTTTTTTTGTTTCCCGCCGTAAGAAGCATGGCATGAAGGATTCAGCTCCAAAGGAGGAAGGATATATATGAAGAGCCGCAGACTTAAACTGCTTTTCGGGCTTGTGAGAAAGAACGCGTGGTACTACGCGGGCACGTTTCTGTGCATCGTGATAACCGTGTTCATCTCTTACCTGCTCCCGCTTATGCTCGCCGAAATCATTGATTCAATTTTGGGCGACGCGCCGTCCGGTATGTCCCCCATTCTTAGCGGAATGGTCGACATGATAGGCGGCAAGGACTATTTGAGAAACAACCTGTGGATAACGGGGCTTGTGCTTATTCTGCTCAATGTTATAAGCGGAGTTTTCAGTTATTTCAAGGGGCGCTGGGCAGCGCAGGCGAGCGAAAGCGCCTCAAAGGAGCTGCGCGAGAAGCTTTATTCCCATATTCAGAAGCTTCCGTTCCTCTACCATGTAAAGGCGCAGACGGGCGACCTTATACAGCGCTCAACCTCGGACGTTGACACCGTTCGCCGCTTCATGGTGGGTCAGCTGCCCGAAATTTTCAACTGCGTGCTGAACATAGTGCTGGCAATGGCGCTTCTGTTTACCAGAAACGTTACCCTCACATGGTATTCGATAATCATCGTTCCCCTGCTTTTCACCTTTGCCACATGGTACTTCAAGCTCGTTATCAAGAACTTCAAGGCAGTTGACGAAAGCGAAGGCCGCCTGAGCGGCATATTGCAGGAAAACCTTGCGGGCGTTCGCGTTGTGCGCGCGTTCGGCCGTCAGCAGTACGAGGTCGAGAAGTTCGACGAGTGCAGCAAGGATTTCCGCAGCAAGGTTATGAAGCTTATCAAGTACATGGCAATCTACTGGTCCACCGGCGACGTTATGACGATGCTCCAGTCAATGGTGACGCTGCTCATCTGCGTCTACTACGCCGCGCAGGGCTGGATTTCAATAGGAACCGTCGTCGTTTTCACCTCGTATATCGGAATGCTGCTCTGGCCTGTACGCCAGCTCGGCAGAACGCTGTCCGACGCGGGCAAGAGCCTTGTTTCGATTGAGCGCATAGACGAGGTGCTGCGCACTCCGACAGAGCCGGACGAGCCGAACGCGATTATTCCCGATGAATTCGGTGATATCGTTTTTGAGAACGTATCCTTCAAGTATGACGGCTCGCCGACCGTGCTGCGCGACTTTTCCTTCACTATTCGCAAGGGCGAAACCATCGCCCTGCTCGGCGCTACCGGAAGCGGGAAAAGCACGATTGTGCATCTGCTCCAGCGCCTGTTTGCGCCGACGAGCGGCAAAATTACGATTGGCGGAATACCGATTGAAAACATCGACCGCGAATGGCTGAGAAAGCACATAGGGCTTGTGCTTCAGGAGCCGTTCCTCTACTCGAAAACCATCAAGGAAAACGTCGGAATCGTGCTTGACTCCATAAACGACGAACAGATTGAGCGCGCGGCCGAAATAGCGGCGGCGCACCAGTTCATTCTTGAGAGCAACAAGGGCTACGATACGATAGTAGGCGAAAAGGGCGTTACCCTGTCCGGCGGACAGAAGCAGAGAATCGCGATTGCGCGCACGCTGCTCAAGGATAACGAAATGCTCGTTTTTGACGACAGCCTTTCCGCCGTTGACACCGAAACAGATATGCAGATACGCCGCGAGCTGAAAAATATGCCCAAGCACGCGACGACGCTGATAATCAGCCACCGCATAACGACTCTGAGCCAGGCAGACCGCATATTCGTGCTTGATAAGGGGCGCATCGTTCAATCCGGAACGCATGACGAGCTTATAAACACGGACGGACTCTACAAGCGCATCAACGCAATTCAAAGCGCGCTTGCCGAGGAGCTTGACGAGAGCCGCAGAAAAGTGGAAAAGGAGGCGAACTGATTTATGCAGGGCGAAGAACAATACGTAGACCATACAACAAAATTTGACATGAAGCTCTGGGGAAAGCTTTTGCACTATGCAAAGCCTTACCACAAGTATCTATGGTGGGTAGTCGTGCTGATGGGGCTTTGCGCCGTGCTCGACGTAGCTTTCCCGCTGCTCACAACCTATGCAATCGACACCCTGATTCCTGCCGGAACAGACGTCAACCTTACCGGCTTCATCGTGCTTTATCTCGGGCTTCTGGCATTGCAGGCGGCAGCCGTATTTGCATTCCAGATTTGCTGCGGCAAGATTGAAGTCGGAACCTGCTACACCCTGAGGCAGCTTGGTTTTCAAAGGCTGCAGGAGCTTCCGTTTTCTTATTACGACCGTATGCCGGTAGGCTTTCTGCTTACCAGAATGACAAGCGACGCGCAGCGCATAGCGGACACAATCGGCTGGTCTCTGCTCGACCTTGTATGGGGCTCTTTCTACATCATTTTCTGCTCCGTAACGATGTTCCTGCTGGACTGGCGGCTCGCGCTGGTTGTAATGCTCGTTTTCCCTCCGCTCGCAATCGTATCCGCGCGCTTTCAGGGCAAGATACTGCACAATCAGCGGTTTGTAAGAAAGACGAACAGCCAGATTACGGGCGCGTTCACGGAAGGAATCATGGGCGCAAAAACCACTAAGACGCTCGTTCGCGAGGAAAAGAACTACGCGGAATTTGAGGAGCTTACAAAGGAAATGAAGCGCACCTCCGTAAAAAGCGCCTGCCTTTCCTCCCTCTATCTGCCGATAGTCGTTTCCCTCGGAAGCATCGCGACGGCGTATGTTCTCTGGCGCGGCGGTCACAATGTTGTTGTAATGGGCATGACCCTCGGCGTATTTCAGGCGTTCATCAACTATACCGTTCAGTTCTTCCAGCCGGTAAGGAACATAGCCGCTGTTATTTCCGAAATGCAAGGCTCTCAGGCGGCGGGCGAAAGGCTTGTATCGCTTGTAGAAACCGAGCCGGAGATTATCGACACTCCCGAAGTTGAGGCTGAGTTCGGCGACAATTTCCATCCCAAGCGCGAAAACTGGCCGAAGCTCGTCGGCGATATCGACTTCAAGAACGTTTCCTTCCAGTACAAGGACGGCGAAAAGGTGCTTGACGATTTCTCCCTCTCCGTAAAGGCAGGACAGACAATCGCGCTCGTAGGCGAAACCGGAAGCGGAAAAAGCACAATCGTCAACCTGATTTGCCGCTTCTATGAGCCGACAAGCGGCGAAATACTGATTGACGGAGTAAACTACAAGAAGCGCAGTCAGCTATGGCTGCAAAGCAACCTCGGCTACGTTTTGCAGCAGCCGCATCTGTTCTCCGGAACCGTCCGCGAGAACATCCGCTACGGAAGGCTCGAGGCGACCGACGAGGAAGTCGAAAAGGCTGCCGACATGGTAAACGCGACGCCGTTCATCAAAAAGCTCGACAAGGGCTTTGATACGGATGTCGGCGAAGGCGGCGGAAGGCTTTCAACCGGCGAAAAGCAGCTGATTTCCTTCGCAAGGGCGATTCTTGCAAACCCCGCAATCTTCGTGCTTGACGAGGCAACCTCCTCCGTCGATACCGAAACCGAGCAGATAATTCAGCACGCGATTCAGACGGTTCTTACCGGAAGAACAAGCTTTATCATAGCTCACCGCCTTTCCACAATAAGAAACGCGGACAGAATTCTGGTTATCTCGCACGGCAAGGTTATGGAGGACGGAACGCATCATCAGCTGATAGCAAAGCAGGGAATGTACTACAACCTCTACACGAACCAGTTCCAAGACGAAAAGGGCGCCGAAATACTTAAAAACGCCTGAAAACAGTTAACAGAATAACGGTTTCAGAGGGGAGATACGCAATGGAGATTATTGTTAGCTTGGCTGTGTTGACGGCGCTGTTCATTACGGTCAGGCTCGGCGCGCGCGCTTATCCCCGCGAGCTTGGCGCGCTCCCCCGCTCAGACGCCGAAATGCTTGAATTTTTAAGAAAGGCGGAGCTTGAGCGAGAAAAGCGCGGGCTGCGCCTCAGACCGTATTTTCCGAGGCGAATGTACGCAGAGCTTAATCGAATGCTTTCCGCTGCCTGCACGGCGGGAACGCTTGAGGATATTCCACGCCCTATGCGCGAGGCGGTTGAAAACAGCCGGTTTCTGCTGATGGGGCTTGACGCGGCGCTGTCGTCGCTGTCGTCGCTTGCGCCGCTTCCGTCCATATCCGGCACGGTAAGGGCTATGGTTTTCGCAATCTGTTATCTCAGCAAAACGGAAAACCGTGTAGAAACGTCGGAGCTTCATGGCGCGGTTATAATGGCGGAAAGCGTTTTCCCGCTTTCGGAGGAGGAGCTTTTTGCGCTCCCTCTACTGCTTGAGGGGCAGCTTTACAGAGCGCTGATTTCCGCGCTCAAAAAGCCTTCGCATAACGGCGATACCGAGTTTGCCGAAAACTGCGCCGAGGTAAGCAGGATAATCGCGTCATTAAGAGGGCTTCGGCAATTAAACAGGCAAAGCTTTATCGAAAGAGCGTCAAAGACGGAAAAACTGCTTTGCGAGGACGATATATACGCAAAGATGGACATCAAAAGCCGCGCGTATTACCGCGAGCAATGCGGAATACTTGCGCGAAGATGCGGCAAAAGCGAAACGGAAGCCGCCGAACGCGCATTGACGTTGTCAAAGGAAGCGGAAAAGCTAGGGCACAGCGAGGAAAAAACGCATATCGGCTACTACCTTATAGGAAAGGGGCGGAAAACGCTGTGCAAAAGCGCGGGAAAAATCAGCATAAAAGGCCGGCTCGCATTTGCCGCAGCTGAGCGCTCCGCCGGTTTGTACAGGCTTACGCTTGCGGTTCTGTTTCTGCTCGTACTGGGCTTCGGTTTATTTACCCTGAGCTATGATTTTTACACGGCGTTTCTGCTCGCGTTTTCATCATATTTCATGATAAAGGCGCTGCTTATTGCTTTGCTGTCGCGCCTTCTTCCTCCCGCTTTTCTTCCCCGTCTTTCCGAAAGCGAGATTCCGGAGGATGAGCGGCTGCTGATTGCAACGCCCGTGCTACTGACGGACGAGCATACGGCAATAAGCGCCGTCCGGCGGCTTGCAATGCACTGTCACGCGAATCCCGACGAGCGCTTTTCATACATTCTTCTCGGCGATTTCAAGGACGCGCAGCACCCCGTTGAAGCAGGCGACGAGCTGATAGTAAAAGCTGCCACGGACGCAATAGCGGCGCTCTCGGGCGAATTCGGAAAGCGCTTTTTCTATTTGCAGCGCTCAAGGGTTTATATAAAAAGCGAAAAAGCCTATACGATGCGGGAAAAGAAGCGGGGAGCGCTTGAATCGCTGAACTCGCTTATACTGGGTCTGCCCTGCCCCGACGAATACGCGGCGGCAACATTCGAGCCTGCCGAGCTTACAGGAATGTACAAATATGTTCTTACGTGCGACGCGGACACCGTGCTTCCCGCAGGAAGCGCCGCCGAGCTGCTTGCGACAATCCTGCACCCGATGAACGCAAAGCGCGCGGCAAGCGGCGGCAAGCGGGGATACAGCGTTATCGCGCCGCGAATGGAGACGGACATACGGACGCTGAAAACCCCCTTCGGGCTTATGATGGGCGGGCGCGGCGGAATGGACTCCTATCAGAAATCCGCGTTTGATGCGCCGTCCGGACTGTTGCACCTTTCAAGCTTTATGGGCAAGGGCATTTATGACGTGAGAGCCTTTCACGCCGCTTCGTCGCCGTATATATCGCCCGAGCGGGTGCTGAGCCATGACCTTCTTGAGGGCGAGCTTTCGGGCTGCGGGCTTGCCTCCGACATAGTGCTTCTCGACAGCCATCCGCAGTACCTGAGGGCATATCTTAAACGCCTGCACCGCTGGATACGCGGCGACTGGCAGCTGCTGCCCTATATACTTCCGTTCAAGCGCTTTGGCGCAAAGGGCGAAAAGAATCCGCTCGGCTCGTCAAGCAAGCACAAGATATTCCAGAACATCCTGCTTTCCCTTTATCCGCAGGCGTTTCTTGCCATCCTTATATGGAGCAGCTTTACGGGCGACGCAATCCTGCTGCAAATCCTGCTTGCAATATGGTTTCTTCCGTCGCTTGTGCCGTTTGACAGAATCGCGTTCTGCTCGGCTGCGGTTCGCTTTGCCCTGCTGCCAATCGAAACTGCGTCCGGCTATGACGCGATTGTGAGGGCGGTTTGGCGGATGGTATTCTCGCGTAAATTTTTGCTCGAATGGACTACGAGCGCGCAGGAGGAAAACAAAAGCCCGAATTTCAAGCTGAAGGAAGGCTGGCCTCAGCTTCTTATAGCCATACTCTGCTCTTTATGCGCGCTGACGAACGAAGCCGTTTTCATTCCGGGGCTTATGCTCTCCGCAATATTCATCATAATGCCCTTTTTTGTTCCGACGCTTGAAAAGCCGTTTACCGAAAAAAGCGAGCCGTCGCGCGAGGAAAAGCGGCTGCTTATGGACACGGCTGCGGAAACGCTCGATTACTATGAAAAAAGCGTTACAAAGGAGGACAACTATCTTCCGCCTGACAACGTTCAGCTTTCCCCCGAAAAGGGCGCTGCGCACAGGACAAGCCCGAGCAATATCGGCTTTTACATAACGGCGCTCATATCGGCAAAGCAGCTCGGACTGCTTGAAGCAAGCGAGGCGCTTTTGCGGCTTGAGCGCGCGGCGGATTCAATGGACAGGCTCAAAAGGGAGCGCGGGCATTTTTACAACTGGTACGATACGATTTCCCTTTCGCCGCTTGAGCCGATATACATTTCGAGCGTTGACAGCGGCAATCTCTGCGCGTGCCTGATGTGCGCCGCGCAGGCGCTCAGAACATGGCTTCCCGAATCGCCGAAGCGCTGCGCCGAATTGAGCAGTAGGTTTGACGGGTTTGCGCGCGAAATGGATTTCGACTTTCTCTATGACTCGTCCGCCGATTTATTCTATATAGGCGCGCTTTCGGGGCAAAGGCCGGAGGGCGCGCACTACGATTTGCTTATGAGCGAGGCGCGGCTTCTGTCCTTTACCGCAACCGCATTGCGGCAGATACCCCGCTCGCACTTTTCGCGCCTGCAAAGAACGCCCGCATGGAACGCGCCGCGCGGAGCAATTATGTCGTACAGCGGAACGATGTTCGAGTACCTTATGCCGCATCTGCTTCTGCCCCTATACCGCTTCACGCTCTTGTTTGACGCGTGCGCGGCGGCTGTCGCGGTGCAGAAAAGCAGCGAGCTTTTCGGAATCTACGGCATATCTGAAAGCGGATATTACAAGTTCGACGACAACATGAACTATCAATACAAGGCGTTCGGCGTAAAGGCGCTTGCGGAGGACGGCAAATGCGAAAGCGGCGTCATAGCGCCATATGCGGGAATGCTCAGCCTGTCGCTTGAGCCGCGCGGCGCGCTTGAAAACCTGCGCAGAATGCGCGCAATGGGGCTTAGCGACGAATACGGGCTTTACGAGGCGGCGGATTTTTACAAGCCGCGAATCGGGCTTGAGCTGCCGTACAGACCTGTTTTCAGCCATATGGCGCACCATCAGGGGATGATACTGACGGCGATTGCGAACTTTCTATGCAAGGAAAGCCCGATGACGATGTTTTCGCACATACCTGTCATAAACGCGTTTGAAACCCTGCTCTGCGAGGGAAGCCCCATCTCCATGCCCAGACGGCGCTCAAGGCTTCCGAAGGTTCCCCCGTCCCTTTCCAAAAAAACAAAAGCCGAATACACAGTCCTGCGAGGAAGCCGCCTTGTTCCCGCGCGGGCAATGTATGCAGAAGGCAGAAGGCTAATCGCCTTTGCCGACAGCTCGGTAAAATACTATTATGAAAACATAACTGTTTTCCGCTCGTCAATGGACGCGGCGTCAAAGCGCGCAGGACTAGCCTTGCACATAAGGGACGAGGAAAGCGGCGAAAGCGCCGCCGTATTTGAAAGCACGGAAAACGCGGTGTTTTTCCCCGGCGGGCTGCGCCTGACCTTTTCGGCGCTTTCAATAAGCCTTACGCTTGTATACTGCCTTGAGCCGCTTTCGGGCGCGCTGTTCCTCGACTGCTCAATGAAGGATTTATCGCAAAAGCCGCGCGCTGTGTCGCTCAGGCTCTACTTTGAGCCTGTTCTTATGCCGGAGGACGGCTACGAGGCGCACCCGTCCTTTGCGGATTTGTTCATAAGCGCAAGGCGAAAAAGCGAAACGGAAATGAGTTTTTACAGGCGCTCGCGGGAAAAAAGCGGCTTTGACGCTTCGCTTAACGTTTCCTGCGCGGCGGCGGGCGCGAAAGTATTCATGACGGCAGACAGGCGGGACGCGCTCGGCGAATGCTCCTCTGCCAGCTCTCCGTATTCCCTCAGCCTGCCCGCCGATAAAATAGGAAGCCGTTTCGGCGACGTTGTAATGCCCTGCGGCTTAATCACGGCTCTTTTCAGCGGCGAAAGCGCCCAGAACAGCATACTTTTCCGGTTTGACGTATCGCGAGGCGAACGTGAAACGCCCGCGGCAGGCAGGGGCGATTACGAAAAGGCGCTCGTGCTTTCCGAGGCGCATGAGGAGGCGTTCATGCAAAGGGGCGATATGCGCCCCTACGAGGACGGTCTGCTTTTCCGCTCGATTGGCGCAATGGAAACGATGTTTCTTAAAAGAAGAAGCGCGGCGCCGCTTGCCGAAAAACGCTCAAAGCTATGGGAATACTCGCTTTCGGGCGACAGCCCGCTTATATTCGTTGAAGCGGACGAAAAAACGGATGTTTTGCGGCTTACAAACCTGCTCAAGTGCCTTACGGCGTACAGAATGCCCTTCGAGACGCTGTTTACAGGCGACGTTGCGGCTTTGCGCGAAAGGCTTTCCGAAGTGGGGATATTTGAAAACACGGAGGGAGCGCAGAAAACAGCGATTGCGCCGCCTCCCGATGAAAACGCAAGGGCGCTGCTGATTCGGCTTTCAAGAATCCATATAAATAATGAAAACCCGTCTCTGGAAAGCGCCGTTTCCGCGCTTCAAACGCCTATGGAAAGACGCGAGGAAAGCGAGATTTTCACGGGCGGCAGGATGGACGAAAGCGGAAGCGAGCTTCTTGGCATAAGCGGACACGGCGGCTTTGAGCCAAGCGGCGCGTTCAGGCTGATACTTAAAGACGGCGTTCTGCCGCCGATGCCGTGGGCGCAGGTTATCAGCTCGCCCGAAGCGGGAACGCTTATAAACTCATGCGGCGCGTCGTTTTCATATTTCCGCAACAGCCACCACATGAGGATTACGCCTATGCCGCAGAGCGAGCTTAGTCCGGAATGCGGCGAAAGGCTTGAAATAACGGCGGACTCAAAGCTGCTGCTCCCCTATCCGACGGCAAAAAAGCACTCTGATTTTGAAATTCTTTTCAGCGCGGGCGAGGCGGTATTCCTTTCAAGGCAGGGCGGGCTTGAAATCAAATATATCGTTTTCACCGATTTACGGGAAGCCGCGCTGATAAGGCTGCTTGAAATGCGGAATATATCGAGAAAAACAATCACAGCGGAAATTTCATTCAGCGCGTTTCTGATTCTCGGCGAAAGGATAAGGGACGGCGAAACCGTAACCCTTTACAAAAACAGCGACGGGCAGATAACCGCCGAAACGCCGCTCTGCGATATGCGCGTTTCCATCTTTTCCGAGCCGAGAATGAAGGCTGCGGCGGACGAGTATCTTCCTCTTGCGAGGCTTAAAAGAGCTTTTTCCCTCCAGCCCGGCGAGGGCGCAACCCAGACGATTGCATATATAGCGACCGACAAGCGCTCGCGCTTGGACGAAATCGAAATATGGTCCGGCTTCAGCAACCTGAACGTTTTCGGGCGAATGGATGAAGCAAAAGAAAAATGGGCTGAAACGCTATCGGCTATAAGTATAGCTACCCCCGTAAGGCAGCTTGATTTGCTCATAAACCACTTCATTCCCTATCAGGCGATTGCATCGCGGCTTTACGCAAAGGCGGGAATGTCGCAGGCGGGCGGCGCGACGGGCTTCCGCGACCAGCTGCAGGACGCGCTTTCCGTCATGATGACGAAGCCCGAAATTGCACGCAGGCAGCTGCTTATCTGCGCCGCGCACCAGTTTACCGAGGGCGACGTTATGCACTGGTTTCACGAGGATTTTGTCGGAATACGCACGAGGATAACGGACGACAGGCTTTTTCTGCCCTATGTGCTTTCGCAGTACGTTCACATAACCGGCGACAAGCTGATTTTGCAGGAAAGAATACCGTACATCACAATGCCGCCGCTTGAAAGCGGCGAAAAGGACAGATACGCAAAGGCGCAGGTAAGCGAAATCAAGGAAAGCATGATGAAGCACTGCGTCAGGGCTATCGACAGCATACAGCTTTCCGAGCGCGGGCTTGCCATGATGCTCGGCGGAGACTGGAACGACGGAATGGACGAAGTCGGCGGCGAAAGCGTTTGGCTTTCGATGTTCCTTGCGCTGACGCTTTCCGAGTTCCTTCCCCTCTGCCCGCAAAGCGAAAAAAGCCGCCTGTATCCGCTTGCCGAAAGCCTCAAGCAGGCGATTGAGGACTTCTGCTGGGACGGGGACAGGTATATGCGCGCGTTTTACACCGGCGGCGAGGCGATAGGCGCAAAAAGCAGCGCCGCGTGCAGGATTGATTTGATTTCGCAGGCGTTTTCATCCCTGATTTCCTTGAAGCAAGGCAGAGTCAGCACCGCGCTTGCAAGCGCGTGGAATGAGCTTTATGACGAGCGGACGGGAATTATGAAGCTGCTCAGCCCTCCTTTTGACGAAAGCGCAAGAAGGGCGGGATACATTGCCTCCTACCCTGCAGGAATAAGGGAAAACGGCGGGCAGTACACGCACGGCGCAATCTGGTATCTATGGGCGCTTTGCAAGGAGGGTCTTGTCGAAAAAGCATGGCTTCTTGCGCTTTCCCTTCTGCCCGCAACCCATGCGGAAACGACGGAAAAAGCGGACATATATATGCGCGAGCCTTACGTTATTTCAGCCGACATATACACAAACGCGGATAATTACGGGCGCGGCGGCTGGACATGGTACACCGGAAGCGCGGGCTGGCTTTTCACAGTTGTGACGCGCGAGCTGCTCGGTCTTGTCAAAAGATGCGATATGCTTTGCCTTCGCGCGCTTTTGCCGGATAATTTTGATACGGCAAGCGTTATTTACCGATATAACAGCACGCTTTACACGCTTATCTGCGACAGAAGCACGGCGTTTGCCGAGCTTGACGGGAAGCCTCTTACCGACGGAAGAATCCACCTCAAAGACGACGGCGGGGCGCATACCGCGCGCTTTCCTCCGCGGCAGTCACGCAAATAGCGGAACGAGCAGTATAGCTCCTGCCACTCCGCAAAGGTAAAGCAGAAGCGCAAGCGGCAGCAGCGCACCGCTTTTTCTTACGCCTCCTGCGGGAAGATAGAGCGTTAAGGTATAAAGCATTGTTTCGCTCGTGCCGACAATCGCGCAGGCTGTCAAACCGATTTGTGAATCCGCGCCCGCGGCGCTCATGATATCCGAAGCCATTGCAAGCGCGCCCGAGCCGGATACGGGGCGAAGCAGAATAAGTCCGGCAAGCTTTTCGGGAATGCCAAAAGAAGCAAAGAGCGGAGAAAGCAGCCTTTCCATAGCGGCAAGGCAGCCGCTTGTGCGGAGAAAGGCAATCAGCACAAACATCAGCACGAGCGGCGGAAGAATACGCGCGGCGGTTCGCATTCCCTCAGCCGCGCCGGTAATGAATGCAGAATAGACCGGAACGCGCTTCATTTTTCCGTAAATGACGGACAAAACAAGCATAAGCGGAATTATAAGCGATGCGGCAGTACGCATTTTTACCTCCGTCCGGCTATATCGGCAAAACTTTTTTGCAGCGGCATTTCCTCAGCGCAATAATCGCGGCGGCAAGAAGCGTGCATATGACGGTTGAAACGAAAACGGGAAGCACGATTGCCTCGCTGTTCGCGCTTCCCGCCGCCGCTCTGAGGGCAATAAGCGTTACCGGCAGAAGCTGAACCGCGCTGAGGTTAAGCAGTATGAACTCAAGCATTCCCTCGCAAAGCTTTCCGCTGCCGTCCTTTTTCATTTCCTCCATCGCCTTCAGTCCGTAAGGCGTTGCGGCATTGCCAAGCCCGAGAAGATTCAGGGAATAGTTCATGATAACGTTTTCTCTTGCGCTTTCGCTTATTCCGCGCCCAAGAAGCCATGCTGTCGGTTTTCGCAAAAGCCTTTCCATGCGTTTGACAGCGCCTGCCTGACGCAAGACCTCCGTTATACCGCAAAAAAGCGTCATTGCGCCGAGCATTCCGAGAACATTTTCCACCGCGCCAAAGCAAGCCGACACGATTGCAGAGGAGCAATCGGCGACTGTTCCGCCCGAAAGCATGGAAAAAAAACTCGCGATAAGGGCAATAAGTACAAAAAAGTCCAAATTTCTTGCCTCCTTTTAATCTATTCACATAATTTTCATAAACAAGGTGTTGACAATTCATTACTATAACTATATAATATACATTGTACGGGGTATCACACTTAATTACAGAGGAGGAAAACCTATGAAATCAACCGGTATCGTACGTGACCTTGACAAGCTCGGTCGTATTGTAATCCCGATAGAGCTTCGCCGCACCATGAACATCGCTGTAAAGGATTCCCTTGAGATTTACACCGAGGGCGACCGCATCATCCTCAAGAAGTATCCCCTTTCCTGCGTCTTCTGCGACGACGTGAAGGAGCTTACTGCTTACAAGGGCAAGATGGTTTGCAAGAAGTGCCTCGCGGAAATCAAGAAAGGCTGAGCGGCAATTCTGCCGTGCCTTCGCATCAATGTATGCGGAGGCGCTTTTTTTTAGTAATTTTTCAGTTGGAAATATCAGCAGACATCGTCACAAGATTCATGTGAGGATTGACAGGGTATGCGCGCGGTGATATACTACAAATTGATTACAAAATTGTTTCATTGTTTATGTATCATTCAGGAGGTATATTATGAAGCCGCATATAAATAAGCTTCCGGTTATTCTTAAAAAGGTGTTCGCGGCGGTAATCGCCCTTTCGCTTATCGCGCCGCCCGCAATGGCGGACAGCATTGCAAACGCAAGCGTTTCGCGCATGAACACCGTATACTCAAACGCGACGAAAAACGGAACGGTCAGAGTGCTTTTAGCCGCGCTGAGCGACGAAAGCGTGCTTAACATTACGACTGCCGGCTCATATACCATGAGCGGGAGCAGGGACGTTTCCGTTTCAAGCGGAAGCGACGTAAAGGTGAGCATAAACCGCTCCACAAGGAAAATAAGCGCGACCGTCGGCGGCGTTACGACCGATATGGGAAGCGAGCTGCGCTTCTGCCGCCACTCCACAAGCGACTCCAATTACCTCAAAATTGCGCAGACGACCTATTCCTCCAACACATATCCCTGCGATTTGCAGCTGGTATTCAACGACAGCGGAAGCTTCTACGCAGTCGCGCATCTTTATATAGACAGGTATCTTTACGGCGTTGTCCCCTATGAAATGGACAACAGCTTCCCGCTTGAGGCGCTCAAGGCGCAGGCAATCATGGCGCGCACCTACTGCCTGAGGTCAAAAACTACAGCGGGCTACTACGACGTTAAGGACAATACCTCCTCGCAGGTATACCGCGGAACGCCCTCCGGCAACGCGAACGCAAAGGCTGCCGTTGACGGAACGAAGGGCATAGTTATGCAGTACGGCTCATCCTACGCCGGAACATACTACGCCGCGTCAAACGGCGGGCAGACGGAGGCGGTTGCCAACGTATGGGGCAGCAAGGCTTACCCCTATCTGGGCGTAAAGGACGACCCCTTCGACCTTGCCAACTCCGCCTCACGCGCAAAATCAACAAACGTATACAAAACCTTTTCCTCAAGCTCGCAAAACAGCAGCATATCAAGCCTGTTGAAGGTAAAAGCCGCCGAGGAGCTTGCGGACGCGGGCTATCAAAGCTCCACCTCGTCATTCACCATTGAAACCATAGACTCCATAACCCTTGGGAGCCCTAAATACGCCTCCCCCAGCCGCCTTTATACCAAGGCGCTTTTCGGCGTAACCATAAGCTGCAAAACAAAAGCGGGCGTTTCCGCAAAGAAAAGCTTCACGCTTGAAACCGATATATTCAGCGAACTTGAAAGCCAGCTCAGCATGAGCATAAACGGCGGAACAAACGAGCTGTGGACGGTAGACAAGACCACAAACGGCTTTGTGCTTACCGCGCGGCGCTACGGTCACGGCGTAGGAATGAGCCAGCGCGGAGCGCAGTACATGGGAAGCATCGGCTATGAGTACGACCAGATAACCGGCTTCTACTTCCCCGGCTGCACGCTTTACAGCTATCCCTTTACAAACAACCTGCTTGCCAAAATGGACGGCTCGTCCATCGGCGACCCGACGGTTGAAGACCCGAGCGAAATTGAAACAACCGAAAATTTCAACGGGACAATCACCGCGAAAAGCGGCGCTTATCTTACCGAAACAAAGTCCGACAGCGGCAGAAAAATGTACTACTTCTATAACGACCTCAAGGTTCGTTTGCTTGAGAAGGACGGGGACTGGTATCTTGCCAAGCTGGGCAACCTGATTGGTTATCTGCCCGCCTCCTCCGTTACCGCGACTGCGCCAGTACCGGATAATTCGAGCGAGAGCGCAATCACCTTCAACTGCTATGGGATTGTCAATACGAACGCGCTTAACGTTCGCAAGTCCGCGTCTTCGACGGCTTCAATCGTCGGCTCTGTCGGGCGCGGCGAAACGCTCATCGTTCTAGATTATAATAGCAGCTTTGCTCACATCGTCAGCGCGGGCGCTTCCGGCTACTGCTCAATGGATTATCTGACTCTTACAAGCTCGTGGCCCGGCTCTGCTCCTACCGAGGAGGGCGGCGGAGGCGGCGGCGGCGGAAGCGAGGGCGAGGACGGCGTTATCGGAACTATAACGATGTCCAAGAGCACATACAAGCTCAACATACGCTCCGGCGCGTCTTCCGGAAGCACGGTTCTCGATTCGCTTCCCGACGGAACAAAGGTCAACGTATACTATGAAGAAAACGGCTATTACTATATAAGCTACGGCAGCCTGTACGGATTCGGCTCGAGCGACTATATAAAGCTCTCCTCACCGCTGCCGACCCCGACGCCGAAGCCCACGATAACCGTTACGCCCACTCCCAGCACGACCGTTACGGTAACGCCTTCTCCGACCCCGACCGTTACGGTTACCCCCTCGCCCACTCCGACCGTTACCGCGACAACCAAGCCGACGCCCACCCCTCAGGCAGAGCGGCAGGCGATTGTGGTGCTTTCCTCCGGAACGCTCAATATGCGCAAAGGCCCGTCAACCGCCTACGGCAAATTAACGAGCGTGCCCAACTATGCTACGCTTACCGTTTACTCAGATAACGGAACATGGGCAAACTGCAAGTACGGCGGCTATACCGGCTATGTCGCCTCACGCTACCTTGTATATAAAAACACTCCGACCCCGACGCCGAAGGTGACTCCGACGGTTACTGTTACGGTAAC
>JAQWCW010000016.1 GCA_028705775.1 Eubacteriales bacterium | reverse complement strand
TCTGTTTGTGTTGCAAGCGTTTGATTTGCGCGGCACTGCGGGCGATTGTTTGCGGAGCAATGCGGGCGGTACAGGGTAAGAATTTGCGGAAATGACGAATCTGTTTGTGTTGCAAGCGTTTGATGTATATGTTAAGGTAGGCGATTGTTTGCGAAGCAACGCGGGCGGTACAGGGTAAGAATTTGCGGAAATGACGAATCCGTTTGCGTTGCAAGCGTTTGATTTGCGCGGCATTCTGTGCGATTGTCTGCGGAGCAATGCGGGCGGTACAGGGTAAGAATTTGCGGAAATGACGAATCTGCTTGCGTTGCAAGCGTTTGATTTGCGCGGCATTCTGTGCGATTGTCTGCGGAGCAATGCGGGCGGTACAGGGTAAGAATTTGCGGAAATGACGAATCTGCTTGCGTTGCGAACGTTTGATTTGCGCGGCATTCTGTGCGATTGTCTGCGGAGCAATGCGGGCGGTACAGGGTAAGAATTTGCGGAAATGACGAATCTGCTTGCGTTGCAAGCGTTTGATTTGCGCGGCACTGCGGGCGATTGTTTGCGAAGCAACGCGGGCGGCGTATATGCGCGGCGCAAACAGCGGCGATTTGCGCTGCTATATCTGCCGGATTTGTGAAGTGTATTATTGATTTGATTATTTGCTCTTTGCTTTTCTATCACGCTTAATTACTCCCTTAACTTGCACGATACGCAAGAAAAAATGCTTTACTTGCGTGAACCGCAACAGAACCCGACATGAACTGAGGCTTGACACGCGCCTGAAATGTGTTATCATTGTTTTGTATACAGAAAACAAAAGAGAAACAGGAGGTGCGATGATGCCATCCTTGACTTTTGACCCGATGATGGAGAGCAGACCCATTCGCGAAATCGCCTATGAGGTACTCAAGCACGCCATAGTTACGGGCGAAATACCCGCAGGCGAGAGGATTGTCGAAACCGAATATGCCGATAAGCTGCATATCAGCCGCACACCGCTCCGCGAGGCGCTCAGAAAGCTTGAGCGCGACGGGCTTGTGGAGTATGCAATGCGCCGCGGCGTTGTGGTAAGAGCCTTCACGATTGCCGATATTGAGGAGATTTACACAATCAGAAACGCTCTGGAAATGCTCACGATTCCGAGCGTCGTCAAGAACGCGACGGACGAGGATATCGAAAAGCTTGAGGCGCTGCTTGTAAAGATGGATAAGGCGCTCAAGGAGCTGAACATTGAGGAGCTGGTTATCCTTAACCGTCAGCTGCACCAGAATATGCTCGCAATTTCAAAGATGTCCCGCGTGCTTCGAGTAATCGAAAGCCAAGAGGAATACATTGTCAAATTTTCCGGAATGTCCATTGCCAACGACAGCAGGCGCGAAAGCAGCCACCATGAGCATCACGAGCTTGTCCGGCTTCTCAAGGAGCGCGATTTGCAGGCGCTTACCGAGCTTTGGCAAAAGCATATCGAGCAGAGCAAGCGCTCCTGCCTTTATGCCGTCCGAAAAATGCGCCCGAATATGATAGTCTGAGCGTTCGGCTTGATATTAGCCGCCTCTTTCGGCGCCTATTGCGCCCTTGGAGGCGGTTTTTTATACCAAAATGTAATCCCGCGGCTTGTCTGCGCCTGCCCTGCATCGCGTTTGCGGCTTTCGGTAGGATGCAAAAGCGAGATTCAAGCCTGCCTGAGCTGTTTTTCGGCAGGCTGTTATATGCAAAGAATGCTCTGACGCAGCTTGCATGAATCTTAATTATCCTTGAGACAGGCTGATGCGGATGCTATCATGAAATTGACAATATGTGCAATTAATACCTATGTATGGCAAGGAGGACGAATATGCTCAAGCGTTCGGTTGCTATTCTGATTTCTCTGGCGCTCATTCTCGCCTATTCATTTGCTTTTGCTGATGATTCGTGGTTCTGCCCGAACTGCGGCAAGGGCGGAAATACGAGTAATTTTTGCCCTGACTGCGGAACTGCGCGCCCCGCAGACGCCGACGCGCCCGCAAATGCCGATTCCGATGTAAAGGTCGGCACGTATGTTAAATTCGGCAGCTACGAGCAGGACAACGATACGCTGAACGGCGCTGAGGCTATCGAGTGGAAGGTGCTGGAGGTTGAGGGCGGCGAGGCGCTTTTAATCAGCCGCTATGCGCTTGAAAACAAGCCCTTCAACGATACAAGCAGCAAGCAGACTTGGTCGAACAGCTCCCTGCGCTCTTGGCTTAACCACACTTTCCTGAAAGCCGCGTTTACCGCAGACGAGCAGGAAAGCATTGCGTCGTCCTCGATTGACGAAAGCTACGCGCAGGCGCATCCCGATTTTCCGCCCAAGCGTCTCGGCGAAAACACTACTGACAAGGTGTTCCTTCTCAGCTACGCCGAAATGATTGAATATATGCCGGACGATTACGACAGGCTTTGCGCTCCGACAAAAAAAGCCGTCAGCGACGGCGGCAACGTAAGCAGCGAGCGCTTTCTTGACGACCTCGAGAAAACGAGCTGGTACTGGCTGCGCTCGCCCGCGTTCAATAACAACATCGTGTGCGTAAACTGGGACGGCGCTCTTGCCACCTGCTATATGAGCCATCCCTACGGCGTTGTTCGCCCCTGCATAAGGGTAAAGCTTTCCGCGATTGACTGAGCCGCTTGACATCAGGCGCTGCCGTGAGGCTTTTAGCTTCAACCGGCAGCGCTTTTTGTATGCCCAAAAATGTGCCGGAACGAATCGAACCCGTCAATTATCGGCTTTGTCTGACCCTTTTTCTGAGCTGTAATCGGAATTAAAGCGAACTTGTGTTCGTATTTGGTTTGCGATATTCTGTCATCGTCCAATCTGTGTATCAACAAGGGCGGACGGATTACCGCAGGGGCAGGAAAAGCCGCGGGAGCGGCGGACGGGAGGAATCGAAATGGCGATGGACGAGGCGCGGAGGCGGATAATGGTGAGGCTTTGGAGCGTGAGGGACGATATAAAGAGCCTAAGGCTTACGCGCGACGAGATTGAGGAAATGAGGGACAGGCTCAGGTTTATCCGCGCCGTGTTTGCGGCGGGCGATACGCTGATGGGCGCCAGAATCACGGGAATGTACGTCAAGGGGCATTCGGACATCACCTCCGCCTGCGCCTTGCAGCTTGCGGCGGGCAATATGCCGCCCCGCCTTAAGGACGAGTATACGGAAGCTTTGCGGGCGCTCAAGCGCTTGAGGGCGCGCGAAAGCGAGCTTTGCGTCAGGCTCAGGGGCATAAAGCAAATGCTTTCGGCTCTGCCCGAGGCGCAGCGGCAGATAGTTGTTGACCGCGATGTGAGCGGCTACGACTGGGACAGAATCGAGCGCAGATTCGCCTGCCGCTTTCCCGTGCCGCTCATGCGGAGGGGGCTTATGGATGAAAGGCTTTGCGCGCTAAGGGCGCTTGCCGAAAACGCTGAGGCATAAACGAGACGCTTTCTCCGCGCATTGCGGGGGAGGCGTTTCTTTATGAATAAATGCCGGAGGGGGGAGGACAAATAGCCGCTAAGAATACACGAACGCGCGAGAATATTTCAAAATGCTCGCGCGCCCTGCTGGGAATGCGCGCGCACCTGAGCGATGAGGAAAGCGCGGAGCTTTCGCGGCAGGGCATCGAGGAGGAAAGGCAGGACATTCTGCTCAGCTCCATGTACGCGGTATGCCGTAAGGCGGAAAAGGGCGACATGACCGCGCTGACATTCCTGCTCGACGTGAGCGGAATACGCCCGAAAAACGCGCAGACTCAGAGCACGGCGCAGGGCGATATTGCGCTTACGCTTACCGGAGGGGCGGACGCAAGGGATGCGCCTTAAGCTTGACAGAGGGCTTTTTAACCCCGCGTATCTTCCTTATCTTGAGGACGAGCGCCGCTTTCAAATCTTTTTCGGCGGCGCGGGGAGCGGCAAAAGCGCGTTTGTCGCAATGCGCTGCGTTCTGGACGTGCTTGCCGGTCGCAACTATCTTGTGGTCAGAAGGGTCGCGCGCTCGATAAGAAACAGCTGCCAGAACGAAATTCTGAAAGCTATGGACAGGATGGGCGTAAGGAAGCTGTTTTCCGTGTCGAAGGCGGAAGGGAGCATAACCGCGCTGAACAACGGAAAACAGGTGCTTTTCTGCGGGCTTGACGATGTGGAGAAGGTCAAATCCATAACGCCGCAGACGGGAGCGCTGACGGACATTTGGGTTGAGGAGGCAACGGAAATACTTGAAAGCGACTTGCGGCAGCTTGAAAAGCGCCTGAGAGGCGAGAGCCGCTTCGTCAAGCGCGTTACGCTGACCTTTAATCCCGTTTTGCGAACGCATTGGATTTTCGGCAGGTTTTTTAAGGGCATATGGGCGGACGGCGAGGGCGCGAGGCTTGCGGAAAGCCGCGACACGCTGATTCTGAAAACCACCTACCGCGACAATGTTTTCCTGACGGACGACGACAGGACGGCGCTTGAAAGCGAGAAGGACGAGTATTTCTATCGCGTGTACACGCTTGGCGAGTGGGGCGTAAACGGCTCGACCGTTTTCCGCCGCTTTTCGCGCGGTGATTTGAAAAGGGAGCGCGACGTATGCTCGCGCCCGCTGTACGGGCTGGATTTCGGGTTTTCAAAAGACCCGTGCGGCTTTGTAATGTGCGCGTATGACGAGAAAAGGCAGCGGGTGAGCGTTTTTCGTGAGCTGTGCGAGCGAGGGCTTACCAATCATGAGCTTGCCGCGCGCCTAAGGCCCATAATCGGCGGCGGAATGCTCGTGTGCGACAGCGCCGAGCCGAAATCCATTGCGGAACTGCGGCAGTACGGAATACGCGCTGTGCCCGCAAGAAAGGGGCCCGACAGCGTTAACCACGGAATCCAGTGGCTTCAGGGACAGGACATCGTTGCGGACGAATCATGCTCAGCCCTTCTTGCCGAGCTTTCCGCATACTCGTGGCGCAAGGGGCGGGACGGGCTTCCCTTGCCGGTTCCGGAGGACGAAAACAATCATCTGATAGACGCGCTGCGCTATGCGCTTGAGGGCGAAATGCTCAAGAGCAGGGCGCGGGGCGCAAAGATTTGGAGGGGAAAAGAGAGTGGATAGAATGCTGCTTGCCGATAAGGATGACGCCCTGAAAACGGGCGCGATTCTGGCGGCAAGAAAGAGGCATGAGGAAAGAAAGCGCGTTATGGACAGGCTGATGCGGCTTTACGAAAACGGCTGCGACACCGGCGACGGCGACAAGCCGAACGCGAACTACTACGCCTATATTTCCGACACGCAATGCGGCTTTTTTCTCGGAAAGCCGGTAAGCTACAGCGCCGCGCCGGAGCTTTCGCGCGGGCTTGAGCTGCTGCAGGACGCGCTTGACAGAAACGGCGAGCGCGAGCATAACCAGCGCGTTTTGCGCGACGCGAGCGTTATGGGCTTCGGCGCCGAGGCGCTTTTCTTGAGCGAGCAGGGCGAGGTAAGGCTTACGGCGCTTGACTCGCGCGAGATAACGGCGGCGTACCCCGAAAGCGGCGGCGACGAGCCGGCGGCTGTTTACAGGTTCTACACCGCCTGCGATTATTCGCGCGCCCTGCCGAAGCCCGAAAACAGGCTCGACATATACACAGATACGGAAATTGTGCGCTTTGTTGAGCGCGCGGGCGGCTATGAGCGCCAGAGCGCTGCCCTGCACGGCTTTTCGGGCGTTCCGATTGTCATATTCGCGAATAACCGCGATGAGCGCGGCGATTTTGAGCGCGTGATTCCGCTCATCAAAAGCTACAATCTCGCGCAGAGCCTTACGGAAAGCGATATGCGCGGGTTTACGAACGCGCTGCTCATGCTGACGGGCGTTGACGGAACTGATACGCGGGAGCTGGAGGAAATATCCAGAAAGGGCGCGGCGCTTATGCCCGAGGGCGGCAGCGCGCGCTGGCTTACCAAGGAGGTCAACGATTCGTTCGCAGAGGTTTACAAAACCCGCCTGCGCAGGGACATACACACGCTCAGCCTTACGCCCGACATATCGGACGAAAACTTTGCGCAAAGCCAGAGCGGCGTTGCGATTTCCTACAAGCTTTGGGGCGCGGAGCAGGCGGCGGCAACGAAGGAGGACGGCTTCAGGCGCGCCCTGCGCAGGCGAATGAGGCTTATCTGCCCGCTTGTCGTTCCGTTTGCCTTCGACTTGTGCGGCGTGAATATATCGTTTACGCGCAATATTCCGCAGAACACGGCTGAAATAGCGGAAACGATGAACGCGCTTTCCGGCTTTCTCAGCAAAAGGACGCTTATTTCCATGCTGCCGTTCGTGGACGACCCAGCGTATGAGGAAAAGATGAGGGAGGAGGAAAACAATGGAGGAAAATGAAAGGGAGCTTGAGTTGGAAAAACGCGAAAAGGAGCTTGAAAAGCGCGAAAGGGCGCTGAAGGCGGCGGAGCTGAGCAAGAAATACGCGCTGCCTGATGAGATTGTATCTTCACTCGTCTGCGGAGGGAAGGAGCCTGAGGAGGTGCTTTCGTCCCTGAGCAGCTACCTTGAAAGCGAAGTGAGGAACGGGTGGCTATCCGTACATATCCTCTGCGGGTAAAATGCTTTCGCTTGCGAGCGTAAATCTCAATGGCGCTACGAGCTACAAGCTGCATTTCAAGTTCGTCGCCGCTGCCGATATGCCGAACAACACAAGGCTTTTCACGCTTTCGGACGGAACGGAAGCGAGCTACATGTCGATTTCCTACGCAGGAACGGCAACCGGCACATCCGTCCTCTTTGAAAAGGGCGGCGCGGCGGTGTTTGCGAACACGCAGGAATGTCAATTGCTCGGAATTCTGCGCAGGCAGACGCTCAGGACGTTCACGGTAGATGTAACGGTTGCAAATGACAACGTTACTATCTACGCTTCCGGTACAAATTCTGACGGTGTATCTGCCGAATACACGCAGAGCGTTGGCACGATTTCCGGCTTCACGGCTGCCGTGGAGGGCGGATTGGTTATAGGCAATAGGTCTGCGGGAGATAGATTTATTACGGCAGAGCTTACGGAATTCAGCGTTATGACGGCTGAGTAAGGGGGTGAGTCGATGAAAGCAAGCGGACAGACTACGGTTTTCAACGCCGTGAAGGACGGCAAGGCGCAGGAGGTCAACACGGGCGCAGTAATCATCAGGGACGGAATTGTTCGGGTTGCCGCCACAGGCGAGATATGCATGGAGGCGGGCGCGGCGCTCAAGGTTCAGGCGGGAAGCGCAAAGGGCGAGTATGCCGGAATTTATAACAGAGCCGCGGACAGCGAGTACGCCCTGTTTTTCGGCGCGGAGGACTCGGAGGGAAGCAACGCCCGCTTTTCGCTGAGCCAGCAGGGCAACGTGAGCATGAAGGACGCAAAGGTGTCGGGAACGCTTGACATAACGCATGACGCGAGCGGAGAAACGGACAAGGATGTGAAGTTCGGGGACGGCTCAACCTTCGGAATTGCGGAAAGCGCCGCCCTGAATTTTCTTTCGGCGCTCGGCGCGGACACGATTAGAGGCTTTCTCGGCTATGGCGGCGGCTTTTATATCGGCTCTGATTTGCCCGTTCAAGCCGTTGCGCATCCGAAATACGGGGACAGGTACTTGCGGCTTTCAAGCTCTGTCGGCTATCCGCCCTACTCGTATTCGCCCGCGCTTAGCGGCTATAAGCTGACATCGACAAGGCAGCAGCGCAGGATTCGCACAAGGGTGACCTACTCTTATGTCAGCGGGGACAGGGGGGCGCAGCCGCCGATAACCTCGGAGGACGGCGAATGGCAGAATAACGGCGACGCCGTTATCGGCACGGCTGAGGCGGAGGACGGGGCATACGCCTATATCGGAGATACCGCAGTCAGCGAGGAATCCTCGCCCTCGTGCTTCTCAACGGATGTAAGCGCGCTTTCTGTCGGCGGCTGGACGGGCAAGCGGTATATAAAGAAATACTATATTTATCGCACTCTCAGCTGCGTTACGCACTACGCCGTCAGCTCTGCTTTGCCGCAATCGTCAGGCGGGGAGCTTGACGCGGGAAGGCAGATAGCCGCCGCGCTTTTTATGCTTCAAAGAAGTGCCGCGCCATATGCAAAATATGCTCTCTATGCCGCGGAAAGGCAGGACGGGCAGGGCGAAAGGCGGCTTTGCGGCGAAACGGAGGCAAGCGGCGCAAGCTTTTCCTTTTCGCTCGCCTCCGCGCTTCCGCTGCTTTCCGCAGGGAATATGCGGCTTGTAATCGAGCCGCTTTCGCAAGGCGGCGCAGTCGCGCTTTCGGACGCGGAGGTTTCCGTTTCCTATGGCGGAAGCGAAAGCGTTCATCAGGAGTACGCCTATGACGGAAGCGCGTGGCAGACAATCTGACATAAGCGTATAAAGGGGGGAAGCATTTGGACAGAAAAGCGATGTGCGAATACGCCCTTACGCCGCTGCGCGAGGGCTGGGGCTACATAATGGGCGCTTCCGGACAGGTTTGTTCGGAGGCGTTTCTTGATTACAGCGCCGCAAAATGGCAGCAGTACGCTTCCAAAACGTATAAATACGGGCGCGAAAAATGGATGGGGAAGCAGATTGTCGATTGCTCGGGGCTTACAATGCTCGCGGCAAAGGCGGCGGGCGGAAGCCTTCCGCACGGAAGCCACACGCAGTATACGCAATGCTGCGCAAGGAAGGGCAGGCTGATTTCCGGCGCGCCTGAGGACGGCGGGGAGCTGAAGGCGGGCGCGGGCGTTTTCAAGTATTATCAGTCAAGCAAGAGATACGGCCATGTCGGGCTGTATATCGGCGGCGGGATTGTCGTTGAGGCAAAGGGCGCCGCTTACGGAGTCGTAACGAGCAAGCCGTCCGACTGGGGCTATTTCGGGGAGTGGAAGGACTGCGATTTTTCCGGCGGCTATAAAGGAGTTGATTTACCTATGCTTACGCTTTCCATCGGGGCGCGCGGCGAAAGCGTCAGAACCGCGCAGACGCACCTCTCGGCATGGGCTGAGGCGGAGGGAAGAAGCAAAATCGCGGTTGACGGAATTTTCGGCGCGAAAACGCTGGAGGCGCTGAAGGCGTTTCAGGCAGCGCGGGGGATTGACGAAAGCGGGATTGTGACGGAGGAAACGTGGAGGGCGCTTATGGGCGAAACCGACAAGGAAAACGCTGAGGAAACGCCGCCCGTTTACTCGCAAAGGCTTGAGGAGCTGCTCTTTGAGCTTGATACCTTAATCAATAAATACAAGGGGTGAGGGATACGCAAAAGATTATTGCTTATATCTGGAATGTCATTGGCGTTGCGGCAAGCGCCGTATGCACAATGCTCGGCGGCTTTGATACCGCGCTTCTGATGCTCGTATGCGTTATGGGGATTGATTTTGCCGTCGGGCTTATTGTTGCGGTATGCGGCAAAAGCCCGAAAAGCGAATCGGGCGCTGTTTCGTCCTCCGCAGCGTTCAGGGGGCTTACCAAAAAGCTGCTGATGCTGCTTGTTATCATGCTCTGCGTATGCGTTGACAGGATTACGGGCGCGGACGGGATATGCAGGCTTGCCGGAATCGGCTTCTATACGGCAAACGAGGGGATTTCAATCCTTGAAAACGTTGCGCTGCTTGGCGTTCCGTTCCCGCAGAGCGTGCTTGAGGTGCTTAAAACGCTGAAGAACGACAAGGAGAACGACAACAAATCGGGCAGCTGACGCGATAATCGCGCGATTAATTCTTAAAGCGCGCTTGCACAGGGGCTTTTGTGGCTATATACTGTATATGTCTTTTGTAGACATTGGAGTGATTATTATGGCGCATGAACAAAAATCCTGCGGGCTTTGCCGAATAGCGCTTGAGGATGTCGGCGTTCAGATTTCCGGCGATATGCTGCTTGACCATGTTTCAATGCATCTGCATTGCGGGCAGCTTACGGCGCTTATCGGGCAGAACGGCGCGGGCAAGACTACGCTTGTCAAGGCGCTTTTGGGGCAGGTTAAGCATACGGGCGAAATCAAGCACCTCGATTCGGCAGGGCGCGCGCTTTCCTCCGTAAGAACCGGCTACGTTCCGCAAAGCCTTGAATTTGACCGCGAAATGCCGATGACGGTTGAGGACTTTCTTGCAGCGAGCCTAAGCCGCTATCCCGTATTTCTCGGGATAAGGAAGGAAACGCGGGCAGTTATCCGCGACGCGCTTGAGAGCGTTTCGGCTCTTTTGCTTATGAAAAAGCGCCTTGGCGCGCTTTCGGGCGGCGAGCTTCAGCGCGTGCTTCTCGCGCTTGCCGTGACCCCCGCGCCCGATTTGCTTATACTGGACGAGCCTGTAAGCGGAATTGACAACAACGGGCTTGCGATGTTCCTTGCAACCGTGCTTGCCCTGCGCAAGCGGCATCACATGGCAATCCTGCTTGTCAGCCACGATTTGGAGCTTGTGAAGCGCTATGCCGACAATGTTGTGCTTTTGTCGAAATCCGTGCTTTTGCAGGGCCCGCCGGACGAGGTGTATACCTCGGACGCGTTCAAGCGGGTGTTTTCGGACTTTGAAGGGGGGCGCGCGTAATGCAGACGATTTACGGAATAATGGACGCAATCCTGCCCTTTTCTTTTCTGAAATACGATTTCATGAAGAACGCGTTTCTCGCAATGCTCCTTCTGACCCCTATGCTTGCCCTGTTGGGAACGATGGCAGTTTCGCAGAAGATGGCGTTCTTTTCGGACGCGCTCGGGCATTCCGCGCTTGCGGGAATCGGGCTTGGAATCCTTCTCGGCTCGCAGAGCGACCTTGTTAGTATGCTCGTTTTCGGCGTTGTATGGGCGCTATTAATCGGCTATGTCAAGCAGCGCGGAACGTCCTCGTCCGACACGGTTATTTCCGTGTTCTCAAGCGTTTCAATCGCCCTCGGGCTTTTAATCCTTTCAAGGGGCGGAGGCTTTGCAAAGTATTCGACGCTGCTTGTCGGCGACGTGCTTTCCGTAACGCCCTCGGATATACTCTGGCTGCTGCTCGCGCTTGCCGGCGTAGCCGCCGTCTGGGTTCTGCTCTATAACCGCTTTCTGCTTACGGCGCTTAACGAGCCGCTTGCAATGAGCCGCGGAGTCGGAACGAAGTCGATGGATTACCTGTTCATGGTGATTGTCGCAATCGCGGTAATGCTGTGCATAAAATGGGTCGGAGTGCTGCTTATCAACGCGCTGCTGATTCTGCCTGCCGCCGCCGCTAGAAACGTGACCCGCTCAAGCCGCTCGTATACGTTTTTGTCCGTCATAATTTCGGTTGTGAGCGGCGTTCTCGGGCTTGTGCTTAGCTATTCAATCAACGCCTCGGCGGGCAGCGCCGTAGTGCTTGTTTCCGCCGTTTTCTACTTTGCCTGCCTTGCCGTGCGGCGCTTCCGTCCGCTATAATTATGCCGAAAAGATTGAAAATAGGGGACAGGGTGGCGCTTATTGCGCCCGCAAGCCCAATCTATGAAAAGGAAAACCGCGACGCCGCCGTTGCCGCAATAGAAAGCCTCGGGCTTGAAGCTGTAAGATACCCTTCCGTTGACGCGCAGCTCGGCTATCTTGCGGGAAGCGACGAAACGCGCGCGCGCGACCTTATAGAGGCGCTTAAATCAAGCGCTCGCGGTATCTTTTGCCTGCGCGGAGGCTATGGCTCGGCGCGCCTGCTCGAATACGCGGAGCCGTATTTTGAGCTTGCCCGCGATAAGGCGTTTCTGGGCTTTTCCGATATAACGGCGCTCAATCTTCCCCTTGTCGGGCGCGGAATTCCCGTTATGCACGCGCCGATGCCGGGCGAAAACAAAAGCGAGGGCTTTCATAACGAAAAAAGCCTCGCTCAGCTGAGACGGCTTTTGTTTGAGCCGTTTACGGGCATGATTGAAAACCCGTCGGGCGAGCCGTTCCGCCGCTTTAAGGGCGCCGCCGCAAAAAAAGCGCGCGGAAGGCTTGTGGGCGGCAATCTTCAGGTTATCTGCTCGCTGCTCGGAACGCCGTATATGCCGCCGCTAGAGGGCGCAATACTGCTCATTGAGGAAATCGGCAAGCCGCCCTACTACATTGACGGCTTTCTTACTCAGCTTCGCAACGCAGGAGCGTTCGACGCCTGCGCCGGCATAGTTCTCGGCAATTTCATATCCTGCGGGGACAGGCGCGACAAGCCGTCAATCCCGCTTGAAAAGGTGCTTGAAAGCACTTTGCCGAAGGATAAGCCCATAATCGAAAACGTTCATGCCGGTCACGGAGCGGATAAGCTTTCCCTTCCGCTCGGGCTTATGTACGAAATTGATTCCGGCAGGGAGACTCTCGAACTGCTCGAAAGCTACGCAACATAAATGCGCAATGCGCTGTTTTCTCAAGCCGCCGCTTAATGCGGCGGTTTTTTGCTTGATGTCGGCGCGTTTTTCTAAAAATTTGTATGTGAATTGAAGCAAGCCGTTTGAGTCGGGATATTGATATTCTTTGCGATACCGCTTGTGAAATGGAGCGCGGGTTATTTCCGCTTTGCGCTAGGCGTTCTTGCTCTTTTTCGCGAAATCGCCGATTTTACCCAGAAGCCTGCCGACGCTGTGGTACATTCCCGAATAAATGACAGGCTCAAGCTTTTCAAGGTTTATATCGAATGTGTTTTCGGCGCGTAGGCTTTCGTCCGCCTGTATGTTCATTATTTTGCAGAAAAAGGTTGTCGAATCTCCCGTTTTGACGAAGGAGGCAACCTCGCATTCGTATACCCAGCGGCTTGCATCAAGAACCGGAACATCAACGGCTTCGCCCCTTGAAACGCCGTAGGATACGGCGTCCTTTTTTCCGTCCTTCGCGTGGCGCGAGCCTAAATAATCCATTATTTCCAGCATATCCGTGCTTACGAGATTTACGCTGAGCTTGCCCGTTCTTATCACGTTTTGCTTGGTCGTTTTCTCTCCGGACATACTTATGACAAGCAGATAATCGTCGTTTTTCTCGTTTGTCACGCTGACCCATGTAATCGGTGCAAAGTTGTGCGAGCCGTCCTCGTTATTCGTGCCGATGATGAACGCCGGCTGAACGCACATTGAAAAATTCCGCCCGATTGATTTTCTCTTTACGTTTTTCATTTGCTCTCCGATTCTGCTGTTTGGCTGGAAGCGCGCCCGCTTTGCGTGTATCAGCCCTGCTTTGTTATATACTTGGCTATTTCCGGCTCAAGGTTTTGCCTTTCATCCTTGGTAAGGCGCTTGAAATCCTTTGTGAACGCGTCGTAGGCGGGCAGTATATCGTCCGTTTTCATAAAGCCGACGTTCTTGCCCTTGTGCAGCCACATAACCCTGTCGCAGAAGCCGCGCATCTGCCCCGTCGAGTGGCTTACGAAAATGATGGTGGTGTTTTTCTTCTTCAAATCGTTCATCGCGGCAAGGCATTTTGCTGAAAAGGCTTGGTCGCCGACGGCGAGCGCCTCGTCAACGATAAGCACCTTCGGGTCAATGCTTATCGAGATTGCAAAGCCGAGGCGCGAGCGCATTCCGCTTGAATACGTGTGCAGCGGCTGGTCGATATGCTCGCCTATATCCGCAAAGTCGATTATACCCGCCTCCATCTGCTTAATCTGCTTTTCCGAAAAGCCGAGCAGGAGGCATTTGTAGTATATGTTTTCAAGCCCCGTCAGATTGCCGTTCAGCCCCGATGAAGCCGAAAGCATAGAGCAGGAGCCGCCTATTTCAAATTCGCCGCTTGTGGGATAGGTTATTCCCGCGATTATCTGCGAAAGCGTTGATTTTCCGGAGCCGTTCAGCCCCACAAGCCCGACGATTTCGCCCTCCGCAATTTCAAAGCTCACCTTATTTAGCGCCGTGAAGGTTTCGGCAGGCTTGTCCCTTCTGAGGATTGCCGCAAGCCGCCCCTTGTAGTCCTTGTGGCGCATTGAGTAGGTTTTTGTAATTTCAAATCCGCGAATCATTACGTTGCTCTCCATACGCCCTCCTTAAATCTCGTCCACGAATTTTTCGCGCAGGCGGCAGTGAATAAACGAGCCGAGGCAGTAGAGCAGCGCTGTGAAAACCCAGAAGCCGAGGGTTCTGAGCGGCTGCGCAAAGGGGCTTCCCGCATAAAGAAGCGAATCGCGGTAGCCCTCAATTATGTAGGTCAGCGGGTTCAGGCGCATAAGCGAGCTGAGCGTGGGCGAAAGGTTGTCGATTGACCAGACGACGGACGAAATGTACATCGTAAGGCGCAGAATAGGGCTTAAAAACTGCGAAAAATCCTTGAAAACCGTATCGAGGGCGGACGCGAGCAGCCCGAAGGATATAAGGAACGCGAACGCTGCGAGCATATAGTACGGAAGGTAAAGAATGCTCGCCGTCACCCTGACGCCGGAAAGCAGGATTACGGGAACTAGAATCAGCACCGTCCACAGATGGTCGATAAGGTTTGCGACAACCGACTTTGCCGGCACTGCGGACAGAGGGAATTTTATGCTTTTGAGCATTCCCGCCGCGCCGACGATTGAAACCGTTGACTGCATCATAGAGCCGTTGATGAAAAACCAAGGGAGAATTCCGCTCATCAGCCATACGGCGTAGGGAACTCCGTCCCTCATGCTTTTTACGTTAAGCCCGACGGAAAACACGAACCAGTATACGAATATTTGGAAGGCGGGGTTCAGTATGTTCCATGCGGAGCTGAAAAACGTTCCGCTCTGCTTCGCCTTTTTTTCAAAGCGGGCAAGCCGCCAGACGCGCATCCTGTTTGCGAAAAGCTCGCGTGAAACGTGCCGGACGCAGCCGATTATGCTTTTGTCAATAAGGTAGCTGTTTCCGGATTTTGCTTCGCCGCTCATCGGTCAACACCGCCCGCTTTCCTTCTTTCCCCAAGCCTCTTGAGGAAGCTTTTTCTTTCGCTGAGTTTCTGCGCGAAAAGCTCCGCCTCCGACATCGCCGCGAAAAACGCGTTGTATCGCCTTGCGGTTTCAAGGCAGCTTTCGCTCATGCGCGCAAGCTCCGCCCTGTTTTGCAGAAGCGAAATCACCTTTTCGGCAGCGCCCTCAGCGTCGCTTGTGTCCGCAATAATCGCGTTTTTACCGTTTACGGCATACTCGTCCGCTCCGCCCTTTTCGGGAAGCAGCGGAACGCAGCCGAGCGCCATAGCTTCAATTCCCGTGCGCCCGAACGCTTGATAGTCGGACATATCAATGAACAAATCGCTCATTGCAAGCAGCTCCGCGACTTCCGTGCGCCGCAAGTACCCGCTGTTTATCATCGGGAAGCCGGCAATATCCGAGTATTGCTCCAGCTCGTCGCTTTCGCAGCCGAACACCCTGATTTCGACCGCGTCGCCAAGCGCTTCTTTTACGGCTTTCAGCACGATTAGCGTGCCTCTGGGGTTGCGCCTACGGGTGCTTGGTCTGAGCATTGCCGATACAACGAGCGCTTCGCCGCCTTCGCGCTTTGTTATTCTATAAGGATTATACACTTTCCAGTCGATGCTCGCCACAACTCTTTTTACGCTTGCGCTGTGATGCGTCTCGACCGTTTTGCATATCCAGTCTGTTTTGGCAAAAAGCAGCATATCCTTGTCGAGCGTGTAGGAGGCGAGCGCCTCAATGTTATGGTCGCTGCCATCGGGGAAGAAAAGCGGCTCATAATCCTGAACATAGTAGGCGGATTTGAGGTGCGGATTTATACGCTTCATTCCGGCAACCTGACGCGCGGAGTGGAACATCGTAGCAACCGCAATGTCCGCAAGCTCCGCGATTTCGTCCGGCGTTTTTTTGTACCACAGCGTCCAGTCGCCGCACTCGCCGTATTCGTAGGTAAAGGCGCTCCTGTTCTTCTCCAGATTGGCAATCTTTGCGTCAATTCCGAGCGCGCGCAGAGCGGCTGCCTCCTGGCATACCGAGTTCGCGCCGCCGCTTGCCGAGTTGACGGGCAGAATGAACACTACGCGCTTTCCGCGAAGCGGCAAAAGCGTTTCCTGCATTTTCTTTATTGCCGCGCAGGCTCTTTCGTGCGCCGCCTGCATTTCGGCGTTATTTTTAAGCGATTCTGTAAATACGGCAAACTCGTCGCCGTGCTTTGCCCGAAGCGTCGGCTCTGAGGAGGCGGTAAGAATGCGCCTTCCCGTGTCGGTAAAGCTTTTGCTTTTCGCGTGATAAATGTACGTGTCGTCAAGAACGCGGCATTCGATTCCGGCTTTTTCGGCGCGCAGGCAGTAGTCTACTTCCTCGCCGTAGCCCTTCGGGAAGCTTTCCTCGTCCAGATAGCCGATTTTGTCAATGCAGGCGCGGCTAATCATGAAGCAGAAGCCGTTGACACACTTGAGGTGCGGATATGTCGGCTCGCCCGCTCTTTCTACGGCAAGGCTTACCGCGTCGGGCGTAAGCCCCTGCGGCAAATCGTTAACCGCCCAGCTGTTTCCGCTGTAAACGTCGGGAACGCTCTGGTATGTGGCGGCGTTTGAAAGCGGGCTTAATACGCCCGCGTTCTTATTTCTGTCAAACGCGCGGAGCATTTTTTCGCAGAAGCGGTCGGTCACGATTGTGTCGCTGTTGAGCAGTATCATGTAATCGGCGGTCGAAAGCCGCAAGCCCTCGTTTGCCGATATTGTATAGCCTGCGCTCGTGTCGTGCCGGATTAGCCGCGCGCCGGTATTCTGCATGAATTCCTTGAGGAATTCCGCCGTTACGTTGTCGCTTCCGTCATCAACTATGATAATCCCGAAGGGGAAGGTTCGCCTTTCAAGAAGGGATTGCAGGCAGCGCTTTACATCTGAAAGCGCGTTGTGAACGCACACGATTATGTCGATTGTCCGCTCCGTAACACCGTCGGGGAAGCGCGGCGCGGTCTGCTCCGGATATTTCATTTCAAATACTTCTTCGGCTTTGCGTATCGGCGCTGCTGCCGCTGTAACGGCAGGGGCGTCTACGCGCCTGTAATCGCGGTTGATTTTGTACAGCTTGTACGGCAGCTTCGGCAGCAGGCGCTTGTTTGTCCATGCGTCCACAATCGAATCGCCAATCTGCCGCCGATAGCAGGTGAGCGAATGCTTCAGCTCGTGCCGAAGCTCCTTGACCTGCCGCTTCAACGTTGCTGTTTCCTTGGACGAAAGCGCGCTTTTTTCCGGCGCGCCGCCTGCTGCGCTTGCCTCCGCCTCGCCAAACGGAGATATTGTCTGCATCAGATTCGTGCGCGCGATGTGCGTTTCCTCGTTTTCTATCTTGAGCCTGTCACCGAGGAAAAGGATTTTTTCATACTCGCGCGCCATGTCCGCCGTCGTCGGGAATTTGAGCGCGAGCGCGTTTTTCTTCGCCCTTTCATAGTCGCTTTCGCTTATGCCCTCTGTGATGAGCTTGTAAAGCGCCTTTGTGTCCCGCGGCTCGAACAGCCAGCCCGCCTCAGCCTTTTCCATTCGCGTCTTGAGCGCCCCGACTGCCGAGGCGATAACGGGAAGCCCCATCGCCCACAGCTCCGTCAATGTATGGCAGTAGGTTTCCGCAAAAACGCCGGGAAGCAGCCCGTAGCTCGGCTTCGCCTCATCCAACAGCCCGCTCAGCGCTCCGCGCTCGTATCCGCCGTGCAAAATTACGCCGCTGAGCTTTGCGTCTGCCGATACGTTTCCGAAAATGTGAATTTCCAGCTTGTGCTCTTTGTCCTCCTCAAGCAGCTCCTCAATCTGCGTAAGCCCCTTTGCAGGACCTATGCTCCCGATGATTGCTAGCTTAATCTTCTCGCCCTCTTTGGGGTACGAGCAATCGACTTTTGCGTATTCCTCAAGGTCGCGCCCGTGCTCGATAACCCTTACGCGGCTTTCAAGCTCCGGATAAACCGAGGCGAAGGTGTATTTGACCGACTTGTCGGGAGCGCAGAGCATATCAAAAAGCGGAAGGTATTCGCGCATTGCCGTTCTCCAGCCCGAAACGTATTTATGGACGCTCTCGCGCGGAAGGCGCAGCCATTTCGCGCTGCCCGCGCAGACGCAGCCCTCCCTGCACTTGCCGCCGCAGAAATGCATATCCTTGTCCGTGAGCTGGAAATCGGGGCAGAGCGTGTAAAAATCGTGCAGAACATAAAGGCAGGGTATGTCCATCTCGCGGCACAGCTTCACAAGGTCGAAGGTTTCGCCGAGCAGATGGCTCATGTTTACCGCGCCGATGTTATAGCGGAGCAGAATCCGCTCGTATATGCGCCTTACGTCATCCCTTTCAAACGTAAGGTTATCCATGGGGTATTCAAGCGAAATGGTTTCGAGCAGGATTTTGCAGTTCGCGCCGACGTAGCGCAGGTTGAAGGCTTTCATATTGCCGGTCAGGAAAAAGCAGTCGTATCTGTCGCTCAGGGCGCGCATCATATCGTTTCTGTTGTTTATGCTTCCGCCCGCGCCCTCGTGCATTGCAACCAGCAGGCGCTTTTTCGGCGCGGGGTCGAGGCTGGGATTCAGCGAGAGATATTCGGTTATCCTCGCTTCAAGCGCGCCCATTACGCCCCGCCATTCATTGCCCGAAAAGCATCTTGCTATTTCAGACTTGTAGTTGGGGTGAAGCTGCTGCAAGATTTCCTTGCTGCGCTCAACCAGCTCCGATTTTTCCCCGCCGAAGGAGATTGCCTCTGCATGATAGATAAGCGTTGAAAAATCGGCGACATTGATGAAGCCCTTTGAAATTGCCCTCTGGCAGAAGTCGTTTTCCTCCCCATAGCCGCGCCCGAAAATCTCGGCGTTGAAAAGCCCGACGCTTTCGATTGCCGCGCGGCGGATGAAAAGGCAGAAGCCGTGACCCGTGGGCACCTTGATAAAGGCTTGACCGTGCAGCTTTCTGACCGCCTGCGCGTATAGCGGGAAATCCTCCTTGGAAATCTGATTATCCTTAAAGAGCGTGAACGGGCCTGCACTTGTGGAGAGCGGGGTAACGGTAGCCGCAAGCGGAATGAACGCCGCGGATGTGCAGAGCGAGGTCAGCCAGCCCTTGGGAACCAGCGTGTCGCTGTTGAGCAGCACAACGTCGCCCGTGGTTTCACTCATTCCCTCGTTCACCGTTCTTACAAAGCCCATGTTTTTTTCGTGAACGATGACCTTCATTCTTCCCGCGTGCTTTTGCGCGATTGCGTAAAGCGCCTCCGTCATTCCGCTTTCCGGAGGGCAGTCCGCGATTGCCGTAAGGCGAAGGGGGAATGAATCGTCCTGAAGAACCGATTCAAGGCAGGCGGTTGTTTCCTCGATGCCCTTATAAACCGGCACTATCACGTCGATTCCGGCGCTTGCCATTCTTTTCAGCTCTTTAAGGGTATCGCTTTTCTTTTCCCGCGTGACTCCGCTTGCGTCGATAAGCTCCTTGAGCCATTTATCATTATCCAATATCATCGCACCTACTCATCATCATTGTGCCGTGCAGCGTCGCCTTGAGCGTTTGTCCGGCTGACAGATATAACGTTAAAATCGCCGGTTTACATCCGTACAGCGCCGCCTTGAGCGTTTGTCCGGCTGACAGATATAACGTTAAAATCGCCGGTTTACATCCGTACAGCGCCGCCGCGCCTGCTCTTTCAACAGGATACCATATGCGGCTGTAAATTTCCATCAAATATACAAAAATAACACCGAATGCCGCTTCGGCTTTTCGCATATGCGGCATAGCCGAAACGAAATATTCTCATGAAAACGCAATAAAGCCGCCGGAATCGCTTCCGGCGGCTTTGTTGTAAATCACTTCTGGAAGAAGGTGAAGGATGAGTTTGCCGGATAAACCTGCACGTGCTGATAAGCCGTTTGCAGCCGTCCGTAATCATCGTAGTAGTAAATCTTATAGGTGTTGAATTTGCTCACGTACTTGTACGCCTCGGCTAAGGAAACGCGCTTGTCGCTGTTAGTGTCGGCGGGCAGCGAGGCTTTCCATGAGGCGTTCTCCGCGTCGTAGCCAACGCTCTGCTGCAGCCAGCGGGGGAAGTAGTTGAAGCCGTCCTTGTCGTAATACTCGTAGCCCCAGCTCAGCTCGCCTATCTGCGAGGCGGTAAGCACGTAGAACTTGCTCTGGCGCAGCTCGCCTACGTTGTAGGTGGCGGTCGATGAGGCAAAGGCGGAAATAACCGCTTTGTTGAACGCTTCCGGGTCAAACGGGGCTGCAGCGCTGCGCGCGCCGTTTGAAGCGATTGCCGCGCCTGAGCCGCAGGTCTGAATAAGCACTATAACCTTGCCCGGAACTTCGCTCAGCGCCCTTGAGAGGCGCGAAATAGTGAGGTAGCTGTTTCCGTTATAGCAGCTTATTTCGCCCGCGCTCGAGCCGGACATCGATGTGTCGCCGTGGCTGGAAATCATGAAAAGGCTTACGTCGTTCGGGCCTGCGCCGCTGAAGGCGGTGCCGATTGCGGAGAGAATTCCGTTTGCCGTAAGGTCGGTTTTTTTCGTTATCTTGTATTTCTCGCCGTTGTCGCCCGTAAAGCGCGAAAGCGTCTGAGCCATTGAATTTATATCGCCGCGGTTGCGGTATGCGTTGCCGCCGTAGGAGCTTGGGAAAGTGACCTCGCCTATAAGCAGAGCGCGGTAGCCGATTGCCTTTGCGGTTTTATCAAGAACCGTGAGATAAACGTATGATGATTTTCCGCTTCCGTCCGCTGCCTTGGCAGTAATCTTGACCCTGCCCGCCTTGAGCGCCGTTACAACGCCGTCCGAGCTGACTGTCGCGATTCTTCTGTTGCTCGTTGACCATGTTACGCTCTGGCTTGCGTCGAAGGGAAGCACGGAGGCTGTAAGCGAAAGGTTAACGCTGTCCTTGAGATAAATGCTCGTTTCGGGCGCGCTTACGCTGACGGCGGTGGACTTGGGAAGCACGCGGATTGCCGCCTGCGCGTAAATGTTCGGGTTTTCCTTTGATACCGCAGTGATTGTTACGGTTTTAGCCTCCGTAACCCTTTTGGTTTTGACCGTTCCGGAGGACGAAACGGTTGCGACCGTCGTATCGCTTGACGACCATGTGAGCTTCTTGTTCGTTGCGTTTTCGGGAACGAAGGTTGCGTAAACCTTCATGCTCTTGCCGGAGGTGAGCGCCGGCGAATATGTAAGCTCAAGCCTCTGAACGGCGTATACAACGTTTAGGTATACGCTCATGCTCTTGTTGCTTCCGTCGGTCGCTTTTGCGGTAATGCGGACGCTGCCCCTCTTGTGCGCGGTTACCAATCCGTTTGCGTCAACGGTTGCGACTCTCGTGTTGCTTGACGACCATTTGAGGTTGTCGCTCGCCGTTTCGGGGAAGGTTCTTGCGGAAAGCGCCACCGAGCCGCTGCCCGTCGAAAAATCAATAATTCTGCTCGGCGCGGTAATCGCGACGCTTGTAACGGCGGGTCTTACCGTCAGCTTATAGCTTGCGCTCACGGAAGGAACGGAGCGCGAAACGGCTGTTATTGTGACCGACTGAACGCCGACCCCGCGCTTTGCCGTCACCTTGCCTTTGGAATTTACCGACGCGACAGCCGGATTTGACGACGACCATTTGACGCTTTTGTACGCCGTGTTGGTAGGCGTATACGCCGTTTTGAGCGTTGTGGATTTGCCCTCCGCAAGCTCTGTAATGCCGTAAATGCTTATGCTGTCGAGCTGTTTTACGCTTTTTGCGTATGCGCTCGGCGCTATCAGCATTATGATAAAGATTGTAAGAATAGCGATTATTGCCGCTGATTTCCTGCTTCTCATGTGATGTGCCCCCTTGTAACAAGTCTGTGACTCTAATGTAATAATACCATATAAGACCTTGATTGGCAATCGGAAATGCGCGCATTGCCTGTATGCGCAAGACTTTTAATTTATCTTGCGTTTGCGCGCGGGATTATGTATTATTATCGCAGGTTTGCCCCGCGCGGGCAGTCAGTATTTCGGCGCTCTGCGCCGGTTTGGATGTGGAATATATGAGCGCATTTTTTCATTATGAATTCATCTGCGGGCAGGATGAGCTTCTTTCCTCGCTGAAAAGCGACGGTTTTTCTGCTTGTAAGGAAGGCAATAGGCTGTATATTGCGAAAAATCCGAAAGCGCGCGCGGCGTTCAAGCTCCTTCCGGGCTTTATTGCGGACGTCAGGGAGGAGGGCGGCAGCACAATTCTTGACGGAAGCTTCAATGTAAAGAAAAGCTTTTATTACGTCTGCTGGGCGGCAGCCGCGGCTCTGCTGCTTCCGATGTTCGTAACCTACGACATCGCCTCCGGCGTTAATTTTGCCGTTCTGTTTCAGCAGTTCATCGGGCTTTTGATTGCGCTTTATTTGCCCGTAATCTATATCGCCGCCGCAAACGCCGTAAGAAAAGCCGAGGTTCGCGAGGTTATTGCCGAAATGGAAAAGCTGACGAAAAAGTACAAAAGGGACGGGAAAAACCGCAAATGACGGGAAAGCTGCCGCATTGCGGCTTGCGGGTCTGAAGGCTTTGTTATACGCGGAAGCGCCGCCCTTTTCGGGACGGCGCTTTTTTTGAAAACCGTTATTCTTTTTATGCTGCGCCCTTTACTGCATTGCTCCCGCGAAGCCGCCGAGGATTCCGGCGATGTCGCCGCTGAGCCAGTTATACAGGCTGAGGAGGATTGCCATGAAAATGATGATGGTTACTATTCCGAGAACGACCGAAACGAAATCGGCAACGCCCGCCGCAATCTTGAGCCGCCCGACTCGCCTCTCTTTTTCGTCCTCCTCGGTTTCCTCAAGGTACTGCGCGTATTCCTCGTCGGTCTGGGGCAGTATCTCGCCGTCTGCGCCGTCGCCGGCAGAAATATCGTACCTTGGGTCATATTTCACATCGTAGCTGTCGTCGTAGGGCGCGTCGGCATACTGATTGCCGCCGTACTGCCCGTCGTCATACTGCTCGCCGTACAGCTCCTCATCGCTTTTTTTTCTGCGCAAGGCTGATACCTCCCTTCCGTCAGTGTTCTCAATCTCAACGAGGTCAAGGGCGTTTTTATTCCGTCCTGCGTCATGTAAATTACAGGTAGTCGAGCCACGGCGCCGCCGCTTCCTCGCGCCCTGTAAGCATTCCCTCGCTCACAAGCCCCTTGAAGCCCTGCTGCCTGAGCGCCTCGTAAAGCACGATTGCAACGGAGTTTGAAAGGTTGAGCGAGCGGGCTTCCCTAATCATCGGAATCCGAATCTGCGTGTCGGGAAAGTGCGCTATTATATTCTCCGGCAAGCCCCTTGTTTCCTTGCCGAACACAAGAAAGTCGTCGTCCCGATACTCAAAGTCGCAGTAGCTTTTCGTCGCCTTTGTGGAGGCGGCGAACATCCGCGCGCCCTTATATTCCGTAAAAAACTCCTCGGCGCTTTCGTGGACGACAACCTTGACCAGCTTCCAGTAATCAAGCCCCGCGCGCTTCAGGTATTTATCCGAAATTTCAAAGCCGAGCGGCTTCACAAGATGCAGCTCCGAGCCTGTCGCAGCGCAGGTTCTTGCGATATTGCCGGTGTTCTGCGGGATTTCCGGCTCAATCAGGCAAACTCTCATAATACGCCTCCGATATATCTTAACTCTTGTATTCTACACTATTCGGCTTTGCTTTTGAAGTGGATTTTTACTCTTTGGTGTGATATTATAACTAGGTTTACCGCGGTATTCAGCCGCGGCTGAATCGGAGGTGCCGTTTTGCAGGCTGTTACCGAGGTTCTTGTGCTGTTTATCATCATGCTTGTCGGCTTTCTCGCGGGCAAGCTGAGATTTTTCCCTACGCCCGTGCTCAAGGGCATAAACGGGCTTGTGCTCAATATCACGCTGCCCTGCCTCATGCTTGCCGCGCTGCAAAACGAAAGCGACCTTTCGCTGCTTCCGTCGCTCGCCGAGGAGTTCCTGCTTTCGCTTGTTTTTCTCCTTCTGAGCTTTGCAATCGGAGCCTTAATCTTCATGCGGGCAAAGAAGGATTTGCGCCCCGTTTATACGCATATGGTGACATTCTCAAACTGCGGCTTTATGGGCTATCCCGTCGTTATCGCGGTTCTCGGGCAGGCGGGGCTGATTTACGCGGTTGTCTATAACGTTGCCTTCAATATCGTCATCTGGAGCTGCGGTCAGCTTTCCTATACGGGAAGGGTTAATGTGAAAAGCGTGCTGAGAAGCCTGCTCAACCCCGCTATGATTTCCGCTCTGCTCTCGCTCGTGCTTTTTCTTTTGCAGGTGAAGCTGCCGGATGTTGTGTATCGCGCCTTTGACTCCGTCGGCGATATGACTACGCCGCTTTCCATGATGATAATCGGCGCGCGCCTTACCGAACTGAGCCTCAAGCATATCAAGGATTTCAGGATGCTGCTTGCAATCAGCTTCCGCCTTGTGCTTCTCGGCTTTCTCGCCTACGGAATTTCCTATATCGTCGGCGCGCCGAAGCTCGTGTGGGGCGCGCTCTGCCTCTGCACGATAATGCCAGGCTCCGCGATTTCCGCAATGCAGTCCGAGGCGTTTGGGCGGGGCGACGCTTCCGTGCTTTCCGCCGGAGGCGTAGCGCTCAGCACCGCGCTTTCCGTTGCTACAATCCCCCTTATGCTGCTTCTTTTACCCTTTTGACGCCGGAGGAAAATATGAGCATTAAGTATGACAATGTAATCTTTGATTTGGACGGAACGCTTACGCTTTCCCATGAGGGAATAACCGCCTCCGTCCGCTACGCCCTTGAAAGAATGGGCAGAGCAGTTCCCGAAAACGATTTGAAAAAGTTTATCGGGCCGCCGCTTGTTACCTCCTTCAAGCGCTACTGCGGTATGGACGATTCCGCCGCGTGGGAGGCTGTGCGCTTTTACCGCGAGCGCTATACGACAATCGGCAAATTTGAAAACCGCGTCATAACGGGCATTCCGCGCCTTTTGCGCCGCCTTAGGCGCGCGGGCGCAAGGCTTGCGGTAGCTACGGGCAAGCCGCGCGAAACGTCCCTTGAAATCCTTGAGCATTTCGGAATCGCTTCGCTTTTTGACTGCGTTCACGGCCCTGACGGAGCGGCTATGGACGATTCAAAGCGCGAACTTGTGCGCGCGGCAATGTCGGACGGGCGCTCCGTGATGGTGGGCGACCGCGAATACGACATACTCGGCGCTGAGGATAACGGAATAGATTCGATTGGCGTTACCTTCGGCTACGGAACGAAGCGGGAGCTTGAAAACGCCGGAGCGACCTATATTGCGGGCAGCATAGGCGAGCTTGAAACGCTGCTCTGCGGCAATGTCGAAAAGCCCCCGCGCGGGCTTTTCATCTCCGTCGAGGGGCTTGACGGCAGCGGCAAAACTACGCAAATCGGTATGCTTTCCGACTTCCTTCCCCGCTGCGGCTACGAGGTCGTGCATACCCGCGAGCCGGGCGGCTGCCCTATATCCGAAAAGCTGCGCGAAATCGTGCTTGACACGGGCAATTCCGAAATGACGGCAAAAGCCGAGGCGCTGATTTATTCAGCCGCGCGCGCGCAGCACGCCGAAACCGTGATTGCGCCCGCAATCGAGGACGGAAAGATAGTGCTTTGCGACAGGTATATCGACTCCTCCGCAGCCTTTCAGGGCGGCGGGCGCGAGCTTGGAATCGACACGGTTATGCGCCTTAACGAGTACGCGACAGGCGGGCTTATGCCGGACAAAACCATATATCTGCGGCTTGACGACGTTACGGCGCTCAAAAGGCGCTCCGGCGCGTCCGAGCTGGACAGGATAGAGAGCGAAAAGCATGATTTTCACCGCCGCGTGTTCATGGGCTTTGACGCGCTTTCGCAAAAATATCCGGAGCGCTATATCACCGTTGACGCGCTAAAAGCGCCAAACGAGGTGTTCGAGCAGGCGCGCGCCGCTCTTGCGGAATATCTTTCAGAGGTAAACGCAAGTTGAGCGGGCGTATTGTTGTCGGGCTGTCCGGAGGCGTTGACTCCGCGGTTTCGGCGCTGCTTCTCAAGCGGCAGGGCTGGGACGTTATCGGCGTATACATGAACAACTGGGAGGAAACGGACGAAAACGGCGTCTGCACCGGCGAAACGGACTGGCAGGACGTTCGCGCTGTATGCGATATTATTGACATTCCCTATTATTCCGTCAATTTCGCGCAGGAGTACCGCGACAGGGTGTTTTCCTATTTTCTCCATGAATATCAAATCGGCAGAACCCCCAATCCGGACGTAATGTGCAATCGCGAGATTAAGTTCAAGGCGTTTCTCAGCTTTGCAATGAAGCTGCAGGCGGACAAGATTGCCACTGGGCATTTCTGCCGAACCGTGAAGGATGAAAGCGGAAAAAGCCTTCTCCTGCGCGGGCTTGACGCGAATAAAGACCAGAGCTATTTCCTTTATATGCTTTCTCAGCGCCAGCTTTCCTCGGCGGTTTTTCCGGTTGGCGAGCTTACAAAGCCCGAGGTTCGGGCTATCGCGGAAAAGGCGGGACTTCCCGTTTCGCACAAGAAGGATTCGACAGGAGTGTGCTTTATCGGCGAGCGCAATTTCAAGCGCTTCCTCTCGCAGTATCTTCCCGCAAAGTCCGGCGATATGGTTACGGAAAGCGGGAAGGTTGTCGGCGCGCATGACGGGCTGATGTATTACACTCTGGGGCAGAGGCGCGGGCTTGGAATCGGCGGCAGCGGGGACGGGCGCAGCTGGTTCGTCATCGGCAAGGATATGGAAAAAAACCGCCTTATCGTCGCTCAGGGCGAGGACGCGAAAATGCTCTATTCGCATACCGTAATCTGCGCTGACGAAACCTATATTTCCGGCGAGCCTCCGGCTGAAATCGGCGTTCCGTTTGAGTGCGTATGCAAGTACCGTTACCGCCAAGGCGACCAGAAGGTAACCGTTACAAGGCTCGGCGGCGGGCGCTTCAGCGTTTATTCAAAGGAGCCGCAGCGCGCCGTAACTCCGGGGCAGAGCTTGGTGCTTTATATGGGCGATAAGTGTCTCGGCGGGGGAATAGAGGACGTTGTTGCGGACGCGGGAGTCGGCGGTCTGTAAAAGCCCGTTTCGGCCGCTCGCTTCCGGCGATTTATATTTCTCAATTTCCTTGTGTTTTTTTGCTTTTTCGGATATAATCAAGTTTGATACTGGGGGAGTATTGGATGAACGAGAGCCTGTCCGTCAGCCTTTCCGCGTTTCCGCCTATGACGGAGAAGGAAGCGAAGCTGCTTTCTCCGCTTCAGCTTGCGCTGGTTGGGGACAGCGTGCATGATTTGATTGCGCGCTCGCACTTTATCGGCAGGCGGCTCAACACCCTTCATGCGCACAGAAATGCCGTATCGCTCGTCAATGCGGGCGCTCAATCCGCCGTTTATGCGCGAATCGAGCCGCTGCTTACCGACAGCGAGCGCGCGGTGCTCAAGCGCGGAAGGAACACCCCCACGCATCGCGCGCCCAAGAACCAAAGCCCGTCCGATTATGCCAGAGCTACGGGCGCGGAAGCGCTTTTGGGTTATCTTTTCCTTACGGGGCAGAGCGGGAGAATCAGGGAGCTTGCGCCGTATTATCTGGCGCTTGAGGGGGATTAAGATGCCAAGGTCTGAACTCAAGGTGGAAATTCTCCGAAATACTCTCGACTCCGAGCTTGTCGTCGCTCTTGCCGCGAAGCTTTGCTACGCGGGAGGCGATTTGGACTCTCTCAGGGAAAAAATCGAGAAAAAGGACCAGGAAAAGTTCATCAGGCAGCTTACGGAGATGGGGCATTTGTCCGTGCTTGAACACGCGAGCTTTACTTTTCTTGTCGAAGGCGTTTCCAGAAGCCTTCTTGCCCAGCTGACGCGGCACAGGATTGCCAGCTTTTCCGTGCAGAGTCAGCGCTATGTTTCCTATGACGGCGGCTTTTCCTATGTCGTTCCTCCCGCAATCGAGGCGCTCGGCGCCGAGGCTGTGGAGGAATATGAGCGCGAGATGGCTGAAATGCAGTCGTGGTATCTTGCGTGGCAGGAAAAGCTGGGCGGAAAAGGCGAAAAAGCCAATGAGGACGCCAGGTTCGTGCTTCCGAACGCTTGCACCACTCGGCTTATGGTTACAATGAATGTAAGGGAGCTTTTGCATTTCTTTGCGCTCCGCTCCTGCTCCCGCGCTCAGTGGGAAATCAGGGCGCTTGCGCGCAAAATGCTTGCCGAGTGCTATGCTGTCTGCCCCGCGCTTTTTGAAAACGCAGGACCGGACTGCGTAAGGGGCAAATGCTCCGAAGGCGCTAAAACCTGCGGCAGAGCCGCTGAAACGCGCGCGGAGATTGCCGCGCTCAAGATGGGGAAAGCAGACTGACGTCTGTTTAGAAAGGGATATTATATGCCGTTTTATAACGATATGAACAAGGGCGGGAGCGGGAATAAAAACCGCGGTCAGTCCGGCAGCTGGGACGACGAGGGAACGCACTACACCGACAGAAAGGGCAAGCGCCCCTACGGCGACCAGTATGTATCGCGCTCAAAGCCCGAAAGAGCGGGAGCAGGAGCGGGCAGCTCCTATCGCGGCTCTGCGTCCAAGCCGTCCTTTGGCAAAAGCGAAAGACCTGCGGGCAGCTCTTACAGCTCCTTCAGCTCGCGCGGAGCAAAGCCCTCCTTTGGCAGGAGCGAAAGACCTGATACCGGCGACAGATATGCAAAGCCCGCCTCCGGCGACAGATACGGCAAGCCCGCGTTCGGCGGCGGAGCAAGACCCGCTACGGGCGACAGATACGGCAAGCCTGCGTTTGATAGGGGAGCAAGACCCGCTACGGGCGAGAGATACGGAAAACCTGCGTTCGGCGGCGGAGCAAGACCCGCTACGGGCGAGAGATACGGAAAGCCCGCGTTCGGCGGCGGAGCAAGACCCGCTACGGGCGAGAGATACGGAAAGCCCGCGTTCGGCGGCGGAGCAAGACCCGCTACGGGCGAGAGATACGGAAAGCCCGCGCTCGGCGGCGGAGCAAGACCCGCTACGGGCGAGAGATTCGGCAAGCCCGCGTTTGACAGAGGGGCAAAGCCATCTTTCTCAAGAGTGTCTAAGCCTTACGGCATAAGAGCGCCGCGCCGCCCCGAATATGAAAAGCTTGAGTATACCGCGCCCGTGAAGCCCATTCCGGCGGCTCCGGAAGCGCCGGTTTATGCGCCTGTGCAGGCGGTAGAGCCTGAGCTTCCGCCGGAGAATCTGCTTTGCGGAAGGAATCCCGTCCGCGAGGCGCTCAAGGCAGGGCATGACATCGAAAAGCTGCTCGTTATGCGCGGCGAGCTTTCCGGCTCTGCGCGCGAGATTATAATGCTCGCAAAGGAAAACCACGTTATCGTTCAGGAAGTGGACAAGCAGAGGCTGGACGATATAACACGCAATCATCAGGGCATGATTGCCTTCGCTTCCGCCTATCAGTATTCCGATATCGATGAAATGCTTGAGCTTGCAGAGGCGCAGAACGAAAAGCCTTTCCTTATCCTGCTTGACGGGATTACCGACCCACATAACCTCGGCGCTATCATCCGCACGGCGGAATGCGTCGGCGCGCACGGCGTCATCGTCCCGCAGCGCCGCTCCGTCGGGCTTACCCCCGCCGCTGTTAAGGCGAGCGCGGGCGCAGTCGAGCATATCAAGGTCGCAAGGGTTACCAACCTTGCAAACACCATTGAGGAGCTCAAGGAAAAGGAAATCTGGGCATACGCTGCCGACATGGAGGGCGAGGATTATTCCTCCGTCAATTACTCCGGCGGCGTTGCGCTGGTAATCGGCGCTGAGGGCGAGGGCGTAAGCCGCCTTGTGCTTGAAAAGTGCGATAAGCGCGTTTCCCTTCCCATGAAGGGCGAAATCGGCTCGCTTAACGCCTCCGTTGCCGCCGGCGTTATGATGTACGAAATCATGCGCTCACGCCGCGGTTAAAAAATCAGCAGCGGAGGGCGGCGGCGCGCCTTCCGGAAGGAGCAGCCAAGTGGAGGGAAAAAGAGAGCTTCGCGATATGTCCGACGAGGAGGTCGTTCGCCTTCTTCAGGAAACGAACGACGGCGAAGCCATGGAGTATCTGCTTAACAAATACAAGAATTTTGTGCGCTCCAAGGCGCGCTCCTATTTCCTTATCGGCGCTGACCATGAGGATATAGTTCAGGAGGGTATGATTGGGCTTTACAAGGCGATACGCGATTACCGCCCCGAAAAGCTCTCGTCCTTTCGGGCGTTTGCCGAGCTGTGCGTTACAAGGCAGATAATAACCGCAATCAAAACCGCCACAAGGCAGAAGCACATACCGCTCAATTCCTACGTTTCGCTCAATAAGCCGCTGTACGACGAGGAAAGCGACAGAACCCTGCTCGACATCATCGTCGAGGGCAAGGTCACAAATCCCGAGGAGGTCATCATCGGGCAGGAGGATTTGTCGCATATAGAGGGCAAGCTGGGCGAAATGCTTTCGGGGCTTGAAATGGAAGTGCTGAACGCTTATCTTGACGGCAAAAGCTATCAGGAAATAGCGGAGGCGCTCGGCAGGCACGCCAAATCCATCGACAACGCCCTGCAAAGGGTAAAGCGCAAGCTCGAAAAGTTCCTTCAGGATACCCAGAAACAGCAGCAGGGCTGAAAATTCCAAACCTTTGGCGAAACGTTCAAAACGCTTGCCAAGCGCGAATCTGTATGCTATAATGCGTAAGTCACTTTAAGGGAGGCTGTTTTTATGACCGCTTTGTACATTATCTGCAATATTCTCGTGGTTATCTCCGCTCTCGTCGTCGTTGCCACCGTTCTGCTTCAGGCGGGCAATACTCAGGGTCTCGGCGCGATTGCCGGCGGCGCTGAAACCTTCTTTGGCAAGAACAAGGCTAAGACCTTCGAGGGCAAGCTTGAGCTTGCAACCAAGATAAGCGCGGTGGTGTTTATTGTTCTCACCATCGTTATGCTGCTTATCTATCCTTCGGCTCACTGAGCTTGAAAACGGATAGAAAGTCGGGGTCGGCTTCAGCCGCCCCCGTTTTGTTGTATCTGCATTTGAGAGGATAACGAGATGAAGCTTATATCATGGAATGTCAACGGGCTCAGGGCGTGCCTCAAAAAAGGCTTTATGGATTTCTACGCGCTTGAAAAGCCCGATATGCTCTGCCTTCAGGAAACGAAGATGCAGGAGGGGCAGGCGGAAATCGAAACCCCCGACGCCGAGCAGTATTACTCCTACGCCGAAAAGAAGGGGTATTCCGGCACGGCTATAATTACCGCCGTAAAGCCTCTTTCCGTTTCCTACGGAATCGGAAGCGAAAAGCATGACAAAGAGGGGCGCGTAATCACAGCCGAGTATGAGGATTTTTATCTCGTAACCGTCTATACGCCGAACGCTCAGCGCGAGCTTACCCGCCTTCAGTACCGAATGGAGTGGGAGGACGATTTCCGCGCGTTCCTTAAAAAGCTCGACGCGGTAAAGCCCGTTATCGTCTGCGGAGACATGAACGTTGCGCACGAGGAAATAGACCTCAAGAACCCGAAATCGAACCGCGGAAACGCGGGCTTTACGGACGAGGAGCGCGAAAAGTTCGGTATGCTTCTCTCTGCCGGATTTACCGACACCTTCCGCTTTCTTCATCCCGACGAGAAGGACAGGTACAGCTGGTGGAGCTATATGTTCAAGGCGCGCGAGCATAACGCGGGCTGGCGAATCGACTATTTCCTTGTCTCAAGCCGTCTTGCGCAAAGGGTTAAGCGCGCCGATATCCTGGACGGCGTTATGGGCAGCGACCATTGCCCCGTTCTGCTTGAGCTTGAATGATAATGGATAAATAGCTGCGCAGCGCGCGTTATATTTAAGGCTGATAAATCGGATTACTTTGGAGGGGCAATGAGAAGAAGCACAGGCTCTGATAAAAGCATACGCGCCGCGTTTTTTGCCGTAATAGGCTTGCTTGCCGTCGGGATTATATTCTTTGCGGTTCGGGCTGTCGGCGCTTACAGCGACGCTCTGACGGAGTTATCCGCGTCCCCGACGCCCTCTCCGAGCTACGGGCTTACCTTTGTTACCGGCGACCCGAATTCGCCTACGCCGGAGCCTACCGCCGCGCCGCCCGTTTTGCGCAGCGGTTCTTCCGAAACGGAAGAAGTAAAGAAGCTGCAAACCCTGCTTGCCGGTCTTGGGTATTATTCCGGCGCGATTGACGGCGATTTCGGCGGCGGAACGGAAAACGCCGTAAAGCTGTTTCAGGCGCAGCACGGGCTTGACGCGGACGGAATATACGGGCTCAGAAGCCGCCGCGTGCTTGAAAGCGACCTTGCCGAGGAATATATTCCTACGCCGTCGCCCGAACCGACGGAAACTCCCGCGCCCACCGATACGCCCGAGCCTGTTGCGGCAACCGCAAACGCGGTTGTCGTTTCCGATACGCTTCCGCCTACGAAAGAGCCTACAAGAGTTCCCGTAACGGCTACCCCGAAGCCCACCGCAACCCCGAAGCCGACGCCCAAGCCGACCGAGCTTTCGCTTGCCCTCGCCGATGATGCGGGGCTTACGGGTCAGGAAATCGCTGCCGCAATAAGCATGGCGAAAGCCCAGTCAAACGCGCCCAAGGAGGGCAGCATATCAGTCCAGACGAACGCGCAGGACGGCAGCTTTGCGGGCGTAAGCGTTTCCATCGACTGGAGTAAGTTCCCCGACGGGCTTCTCAAGAAGAATTCAAAGAACACCGAGGCGGTTATGCAGCTGCAAACGGCGCTTACCGCTCTTGGCTATTATACCGGCGCGATTGACGGCGATTTCGGCGCGGGAACGGCAAAATCCGTAACCAACTTCCAGAAATCCGTTCTGCTTGAAGGCGACGGGGTTGTGGGAAGCGGGACTGTAACCGCCCTTAAAAACGCAATCGCGGCGCTTGCCGATATTGACATTTCCGAGCTTCCCCTTCTTATAAACGATGAATTCCCAATCGCGGAGAACTATTCGCCGTATGATTTGATTGCGCTCAGGGACGTTCTGCCGAATTCCCTTGTCAAGCTTGAGGATTCCGATACGGAGGCGAACAGGGAGGCTGCCGAGGCGCTTAAGCAGATGCTGACGGACGCAAAGAGTGAGGGCTATGACGACTGGAAAATTGCCGCCGCCTACCGCACCTATGACTATCAGAAAACGCTGTTCAACCGCTACGTCAATAACTATATGAAGAACGGCGACACCCGCTCGCAGGCAATATCGCGCACGCGCAATACCGTTGCCGACCCCGGCACGAGCGAGCATCATACGGGTCTTGCCTTCGACCTTAACGTAATTGATGAAACCTTCGGCAACACGAAGCATTTCAAGTGGCTCAAGCAGCATTGCTGGGATTACGGCTTCATCCTGCGCTTTCAGGCGGTCAAAAAGACGTATACCAAGATTTCAGCCGAGGCATGGCATTACCGCTATGTCGGCGTAAAGCACGCAAAGATAATGCAGGCAACCGGCTGGTGCCTAGAGGAATACGTTGCATATCTCAAGAACCTTCAGGCAAAGCAGCAGTAGCGCCCGTATAGCACGCGCGCGTATAAGCATATTCCAAAAGCCCTCGGATATTCCGCTCAGGCTTGCCTGCCGCAGCCGATATTGCCGCCGCAAGCCCATGATACGGCGCGCCGCTCAAACGCTGTAAGGCAAAAAACTGCGGCAATCCCGCAAAACGTATATGGCAAACCGCCGCGAACCGGCTCTGTATTGTCGGTTCGCGGCGGTCTTATTTGTGTAAAGCAGAATTATCGGCTTTTTACTGTCTGCGCGATTTCAGGCTTTGGCGCTTATACCTGCGCTTTCGGCGCTTTTCCTGTACTTAACTGAGAAAATCTCTGCGGCGCTCATTCCGCAGAGGGCAAGGAGCATAACGGCATAGCATAAAAGGTTCGGCAGCGTCGTTTTGTCAAGCGCGAACTCAACGCCTACGCAGAGGATTACGCACAGGGCTGCGCCGATAAACGGGAAGAAGGCGCGAAGCCCCTTTCTTCCTGAAAGAATGATGTTGTAAAGGATGATTCCGAGCGCCGCGAACGCGCAGAAAACCTGCTCAATCCGCACAAAGCCCCATTTCATCGATACGGCGCGAAGGCTTTCGGAAATAATCTGCGGAACGCAAAGGTAGAAAACCGTTCTGGAGAACAGATGCTTTACATCCTTCCCGCCGCGCAGATACGAAATCAGCGAAACCATGACGCAGATGAGGGCAAGCAGCCCTTCGAGCATGAAAACCGCCGCGTACCATTCGTGCCATTCGTTTTCCATCGCAAGGGGGAAGAAGCAGAGGCTCTGCGCGTCGATATAATTGCCTACGCCGATTGTACCCAGCATATATTCGCCGAACCGCGCTATCGCAATCATGAGCGCGCCGGCAGGCGCAAACGCGCTCAGGAACGCGCTTTTTTCCTTGCCGAAGATTCGGCTGACGATGATTACGGCGATGACGACGCCAATCGCCGCGCCGACGAAGGAGAATTCGTTCGGATTATTCCGTATGAGCGCCGCAAGCCCGTATGTCGGCAGAACTGCGCTTATCTTGCATATGAAATACATAAGCTTTGACAGCGCCGTGCCGAGGATTACCGCAATCGGCAGTACGAGAAGCGCTTGCGCGGCGCTTCCCGCTTTTTTGGAATGAAGGAGAAATGCAAAAAGCGCGCAGCAAATTGCGGCGCCGATACCAAGCCATAACAGATACATTTTTGCGCCTCCGTTTATTATTCGGGCTTATAGCCGCTGGCAAAGTAAACGATATCGCTTATCTGCCTCGTGTCCGGATTTCTTATGTCGTTAATCTTTTCGCCGCCGAAAACCATGATTGTCGAATCCCCGCCGTCCAGATTATAAGCGTTCTGAACGCCGAAGGACGCCACAAGCGAGCTGAACTGATACAAATCAAGCCCGTATGAGCCGCGCGCGGCGCTTGCGCTGCACACGCAGAGGTATTCAAGCTCGCCCACCTGCGCTATGCACATTCTCTGCCTCGGCTCGCTTGCTTTTCTGTTCGTAACCATCGTGTAGTCCGTAATAAGCTTTCCGTCCAGCACGAGCGCAGGCCCGAACGTCAGGCAGTTTATAATCCTGTACTCGCTTTCCATCCTGTCCACATCCTCCTGCTTTGCGTTGCGGGCAATATGGAAATCGCCTTTATCATCGATAAAAAGCATATCCTCGTAGCCGGAAATATTGCTCCAGAAAACCGTTCCCTGCCGCTTGATATACCCTCTGTTGCTGAAACAGTAGTAGTCGCCGTCAACGGCAAGTATGGCGTTGAGGCGGCGGGCAAGCGCGGGCCCGTTCATCGTCATGTTCGAGTCAAAGCCGCCCGCAGAGCCTGTGCGCAGCTGTGAAGCGTCCGAAATCTTGATTCGCGCCGCCCACCAGTCGCAGTTTTCATATCTGCCGCTTTCGATTGATACGGTAATCGTAGGGTCAGAATAGCTCAGCCTGTCGTCTGCGTAGAATTTTGAATTCACCGGCATTCCGCCCGTGAAATCAATGGGCAGCAGGGTTGGAACAATCTCCTCGGGAGCGGTGGGCGTTTCGACGGGGAAGCCCTTCTGCATCGCCGGTTTTTCTGCGATTGCCGCTGCCGGAAGCAGCAGGGTCATGATTAATGCCATGCAAAGCAAGCCGTATCTGCGCATTCGTCTTGACAACCTTTCAATTCTTTACTTGGAAACCGTTTGCTCATCCGCATTGTCCAGAGCGTCCCACGGCATGAAGGTGCTTGTGGCGAAAATTTCCTTGAGCACAAAGTATCTCTTATGCTCGCGCCAGCCGCCGAGCGTCGAGTACGATTTTGAGTCGATATACGTGTCGGGCAGCGATTCCTTCAGCTTTGCTATTACGTCGCTCGGAACGGGAATCGAATCGGTGTAGGTATTGCTGTTGTAGAGCCAAAGGCGCTCAAGGTTCGTAAGCCCGTAAAGCGGGGTGTAGTCCTTAATCCTGTTGAAGCAAATGTTGAGGTCAATCAGGTTTGTAAGCCCTTCAAGCGGCGAAATATCGGTAATCTGATTCTTGAAGATTTCAAGGTATTCAAGCTTTGTCAGGTTCGCGACGGGCGAAATATCCTTTATATAGTCGCAGGCGATAATCAGTATGCGAAGCTCGGTCAGTCCGGAAAGGAAGCTCAAATCGGAAATGTTGTTATGCCCGATATCGAGCGCCTTGATGTTCCAGCAGTATTTAAGCGGCGCAAAATCCTTTGCGGTGTGGTATTTTGAGCTTTTGTTGTGCAGCGTTGAAAACGCGGTAGTGTCCGTTCTTACGGCGTGGTCGCCTATTTTGAGCGTCCAGCCGAACTTGAGCGTCGGGAACTTTGTTGCCAGCTCATCCATCTGCGCGTTCGTAAGCCTTGTGTTGTACATATTGAGCAGCTCAAGCTGCGGAAGCTGCTCGATGAATTTCTCAAGCTTTGCTATGTCGGTCGGCTTGATTTTAGCCTCGTCAAAATCAACGGTAACGGAGGAAACGGGAACGGTAAGCCCGTCGTAGGATACGGTCGGTTCTTCAGTCGCAGTCGGCGCGGCAGTCGCGCTGTCCTCTGCGCCCGCTGCCGTCGGGAGAATAAACATCATCAGGGCAAGAAGGCATAACAGATATTTTTTCATATTATTTAACCTGTTCGCTGCTGCGCTTATCCTTTCACATAGTGCTTGCGTATAATACGCATGGGTCATTATACCATGGTAAAAGGCGCTTTGCAATAATTCCGCCATGCTGCGGGGGAAGCCTTTTTCATTTGAAAATCGCTTTTTTTCTTCGCTTTTGCCTTTGCACCGTATGCAGGATGGTGCTATAATATCAGCATTCGGCTTCTTACAAATATCGAAAGCGCAGGTAATACCGATGAAACGACTGTCTGCTTTTATCCTTGCCCTTGTAATCGCGCTTCTCCCAATCGTTGCGCTCGGCGCTTCGGCTATGGAGGAAGCGGATTATTCGCATATCGTTGACGAGTACAGCTGGTTTTCAATGAAGGGCTTGCTTAATACGGAGGGCTTGGAGGGGGACGCGGCGGTTGAACTGTATAACGTGCGCCTGCTCACAACTCAGCGCCTCGGCACTATACCGCTTTCGGGCGCGGCGTCAATAAATCTTGAAACCGCCGTTGAACCTATGGTCAACGGGCTTGCCGTTATTGATGAAAAGAAAAGCCTGCCCGTTTTCCCCTTCGCGGGCGAGATGGAGCTGAGAATCAGCTATCAGGCGGGGGACGAAAACAAAACAATCGCTTATCCCATCTATTTCTGCGGTAAAAATCCCACCTGCTTCAATGTCAACAGCGAGGTAACCTTCAATATAAAAAAAATGGCTGACGGAAGGCTTGACGACGGCAATTATAATACCGTATGGGACCCGAACGGCAAGCGCCTGCTTGAGTTCACCATTCCGGAGGACGTTCATCACGCGATGGTTCAGCTTGAGTGGATGTACGCGCAGAACGAGTATAAGCTGACCTGCTATGATAAAAACGGCGAAACGCTTGAGGTTTTCAACGCGGAGGATGACGAGCGCCTTTTTGTAAGGAATTTCTATCTTACTGAGGATACCGCAAAGTGCGGGCTTAAAATTACGTCGAAGCAGCGCGTTTTGAAGCTCGGCGAGCTTCATGTTTTTGATATGGACAGGCTCTCGCCGCAGGTTCAGCAATGGGAGCCGACTCCCGAAAAGGCGGATATAATGGTTATTTCCGCGCATCAGGACGACGAGCTGCTTTTCTTCGGCGCAACGATTCCCGACAGCGCGTCGCGCGGCAAATCCATCGTAATGCTCTATATGGCGAACTGCGGGCGCGGCAGGTATTCCGAGGCGCTTGCGGGTCTTTGGTCGGTCGGGCTCAGGACGCGCCCCGTATTCTTGGGGCTTGAGGACGCGGCGTTCAGGTCAAAGAGCGCCGCTATGAAGTCTTGGCCAAAGTACGACACGGTGGACGAGCTGGTTTACAATATCCGTAAGTATCAGCCGGAGGTCATTGTTACCCATGATACCAAGGGCGAGTACGGTCATATGCAGCATAAGCTCACCTCCGAATATGTTCAGCGCGCCGTGACGCTTGCGGCAAGCTCAAGCTATGTATGCATAACCGATAAAAAGCTTCCCGCGTGGACGGTCAAAAAGTTCTATATTCATCTCTATCCTAAAAACGTGATGCATATTCAGTCTGATGTTCCGTGCGAATTCTTTGGCGGCTTCACGACTCAGGAGGCGGCTATTATCGCCTACGACAAGCATTACACCCAGCACGGCCATTACACTATGGCAAATCAGGGCGTTCAGTACGACAATACCGCATTCGGACTTGTGTCGTCGACGGTGGGCGAGGATGTTGAGAAGAACGATTTGTTTGAGAATCTGGAGTAGCCTGCTCGCTGAAAGAAGGCTCGTATGTAGCAAAGGGAGCTGGCGCGTAGCGCCTGAGGGATTGTCGGAAACGCTTGATATATAAGGATTTTCGATAATTATTCAATAACGCTTCTTGCGAGAAACTAACGACAATCCTTCCGTCACGGCTACGCCGCGCCACCTGTTCTTGCACAAGGGAGGCTTATTCTCGTAGCGCTACCATGCTATGAAATAGACGCCTGTTGGTTTGTGTTTGTTTCTTAGTAACTTGATTAACGATTATAGTGACGTTATATCATAAGCCGTCTGCGCAAGCAGACGGCTTACCCAAAGGAGGCTCCCTTGTGTAAAGGGAGCTGGCGCGCAGCGCCTGAGGGATTGTCGGAAACGCTCGATATTCGCGCAGCGCTTGAGGGATTGTATAAACATACCAAAAGCCGGACGAAACCGTCCGGCTTTTCTTGAGCCTATGCTCGCGAATCCTGCTCGCAAGCTCTGCTTATAAACCTATGCTCGCGAACTTATTCCCGCCTCACTCCGCGTCCTCTGCCTTGATTATATCGTCCCTGAGGCGGTAGAGGGTTGCGCCGCGCTGAGGGCGGCAGAAGGCGTCGATGAAGAATTCAATTTCCTTCGTGATGTCGTACTGCACATAGCCGTAGCGGATTCCATTGCGCCTTTCGCCCGGCATATTGCTGTCCGTCCATGTCACGGTGTCGTTTTCCTCGTCGTAGTCTGCGATGAAAATCAGGCTGTGAGGCCCTGAGCCGTAGTAATAGCTCACGTTCATCTGCCCGAAATCGCCGCGCTTTACCTGCGTGAGGAATTCTCTTGCGTTTTCGCGGTTCTCTTTTTTGCTTAGGGTAGGGTCGTACAGGAACTGCGCCGCCGCGTAGAACGGGTTGCCGTCGGAGGCGGGAACATCCTGCCACATAACGCCCGAGCCGTATTTGGGCTTCGTCGTCGCCTTTTTATTCGCGGGTATTTTCAAGGGTACGTCGGGGTATTCCTGCATTCTGTACTTGTCCGCGTTGCTCGTGAACAGGTATGTCACAAAGTTGCGGCAAATATAGATGTCGCCAGCATACTGGGCGCGCTGCGCCCGTCCGTTTGCGTCCGTGTACTTCTGCTCGGCAAGCGCGATTATATCGTCGATGAACTCGTCGCGCGCGCTGTTTTCCCCGTCTGAGCCTTCCGCGACAGCCTCCGGCTCTGCGGCTTCATCCTCCGCAAGGGCGCAGAGCGGCATAAGCATAATCAGGGAAAGAATCAGCGCAATGAACCGTATAAGCCTTCCGTATTTCATGTTTTGCTCCTTATTCTTCCGTTTTTACAGCCCATATGAACGGGTCGTCAAGCGTTCCGCTGCCGCCGGTGATCTCTATCATGTCAAGCTTGACGTACACAACGGGGCGGAAGCCGCCCTTCCTGTTCGCGCCGCTTATGGACATATGCCCGTTATCGGCAACAATGAAGCGGTAGCCGGGTCTGCACCTGTTGGCAGTCCAGTACCACGAATTGCCTTTTTCTATCTTTTTAAGCCCCTGATTCAGCGCGTAGGGAGTTCCCTGCGCGATTCTGTTCGGGTCCTCGCTCCTTGCGGTGATGAAGCCGCAGTCCGTCTGGCAGAATTCCTCAAAGGTAGCCGCCGATACGAAGCCGCGCCCGTTTTCCATTTCTATCAGCACCTTCTGCTCCTCGGGGGTGAACATCGCGTTTATCGCCGTCGTGTTGCACCAGTCGCAGAAGATTGTGTCCTTATATTTCAGCGGATGGTCGGGGTCGAGGTCTTTTTCGTCATGGAAGGTTGTGAAATCTATAATCCAGTTTGTTATCATGAACGCTGTGCCGTCCTCAATCTTGAGCAGCCTCCACGTAATCGGCGCTATCGTTCCGTCCTTTTCATAGGGATAGTTTCCGAAGGTCAGATACTGCCAGCCGCGCCCGCGCTCATAGCCGCGCATTTCCGTTTCCTCCGCAAATGCCGAAACGCTCGTCGCCAGCAGCAAAAGCGCCAGCGCTGCGGCGATGATTCTCATAGCTTTCTTCACTCAGCCGTACCTCTTTACTCGTATTTTTTAAATCGGCGCAATGCTTTGCGCCAAAGTTTCATTCGCACTATATTATAACCTTCGCCGTATTCTTTCGCAAGCCCCGCAAAGCGCCGTGCGGGCTTCCTTTGGTTGACACGGCATTTTTGCAATGCTATAATTCTGAGTAGTCCGGCGAAACCGAAGCGGCAGAGCGATATCGCGCCGCAGAACACCATGTCCGGCTTAGGCTCTTTCCGCTCAAATATAAATAATTGCCAAGGGAGAATAAACCGACAATGAAGAAGGTTCTTGAAACCGTTGCTCTCGTGATACTGATTATGGCGCTCGCGCTTTGCTTTACGTCGCCCGTGCTTGCCGAGGAGGAGGAAGCTCATCAGCCGCCTGTGCTTGAGCAGACGGTCAGCTTTGACGTTTCTGCCTTTACTCCCCTTGAACTAAACGAGGACGCCGCGCCTTATGTTCCCTCCGCCGCCGGATATTTGCCCGACAAAACCGGCTATGAGGACGCGAGCATCAAGGTTACAATCCTGACGGACAGGGCTTACGACACCAATATAATGATAGCGCTCATTGACATAGCCTCCCCGACGCAGCTGAGAACCTACCGCGCCAGCCTTACCAACGGCAAGGCGACCCGCCCTGCGTCCGCGCTTGCAAAGCGCGCAAACGCGGTAGCCGCCTGCAACGGCGATTTTTACACATACAGCAGCGGGCGCGACGGCTTTATATACCGCGCGGGCGAGATGATTCGCGATAATCCCGCGAAGGATAAGGACGTTCTGATTATCGACAGCAAGGGCGATATGCACATCATTGTCGAACCGACAGATGAAGCGATTGCCGCTTATGAAGGCGACATTGTTAACGCGTTCTCCTTCGGCCCCGGGCTTATAATAGACGGGGAAAAGCGCGCGGATTTGGAAAGCTCCAAGTGCGCCGTCGGGCCTTTGCGCGAAACCCAGCGAATCGCCTTCTGTCAGCGCGGCGAGCTTTCCTATGCAATCGTCGCAACCGAAGGCCCTGAAAATAAAAAAAGCACGGGGCTTACCATATTCGAGTTTCAGAATTATCTCTATTCCTTAGGCGTTCAGCAGGCGTTCAACCTTGACGGCGGCTCGTCCTCAACTGTTGTGCTTAACAACGAGAAGATTAACGCGCTTTCGTCCCATAAGGTGCGCTATGTTTATGACATTATTTACTTTGCGACCCTCGTTGACGGGGAGGCGAAGTAAATGCAGGAAGCCCCGCTGTACATAAGTATTTTCGGCGTCAGCGTTCCTGCCTACGGAGTCGCTCTTGCCGCGTCCGTCCTTTTCGCGCTTCCGATTCTTTTCGTATGCTTGCGCACAAAGGGGATGGGCAAGCGGCTTATCCCAATCGCGCTCACAATGCTTGCAAGCGGAATGCTCGGCTCAAGGCTGCTTTTCTGCGCCTATGCCCTGATTGGCGAAGCGGATTATATGGCGGAGCGGGGAATCTCCGCGCTGTGGATGGTTCATGACGGCGGGCTGATGATGTACGGGGCGCTTTTTGCGGTTCTGATTGGGCTTTCCCTCTATTCAAAGGCGATGGGCTTGAAGCCGCGCAAAACCCTTGACGCGGCGGCGCCCGCGCTTTGCTTTTTCGTTTCGCTCGCGCGCTTTTCGGAGTATTTTACCGTAAGCACAGGCAGAATGGATGTTGAAGCGGAGATGGAGGGGCTTATGCTCTATCCGTTTGCGTGGGAAAACGCATACGGCGAGTGGGTTCATCCAATCTTCATGTTTGAGGGCATATTCCTGATTCTGCTCTCCGTGTACCTTCTCATAAGGCTGCATAAAAAGCAGAGCGCCTTCTGGCAGTTCCTGCTCATCTATTCTGCGGCGCAGCTGATAATGGAAAGCCTCAGCAGATACGGCGCGCCCGCCTTCGGCTTTGTAAAGCTCAATATGCTTATTGCGGCGTTCACCCTTGCGGGCTACTGCATTTATTCGATTGTCCGCGGCGTTCGCGGCGCGTGGATTTCCTTCGGGCTGCTCGCCGTTATCCTGGGCGCGATAATCGGAATCGAGTTCGCGCTTGATAAGTCCAGCGTGTCAAACGCGCTGCTTTACGCGCTTATGGCGCTGCTCATCGTCTGCCTTTCCGCCGGAGCGGTTCGGTTTATCGGCGCTGTCGAATCCGAGGAGCGCCGCCGCCTGAATCCGCCAAGCAGCACCGCGGCGTAAGGCTTGCCTTGCCGCAAACGGCGCTTAACCCGATACATTCTGATGCACATAGAAACGCGGCGGAATTTACCGCCGCGTTTTTCAATTCCCGTTTAGAAATGCCTTAACCGCCGCCTCTGCTTCTTCAAGCGGCGAAGCCTCCATATCGAGCCATATAATGCTCTTGTCGCGCCGAAACCATGTCATCTGCCGCCTTGCAAAGCGCTTGATTGCAAGCGAAAGCTCGCTGAGGGTTTCGTCAAGGCTTCCCGATTTGCCCAAGACATATCTTGAAAGGTATCTGTATTCAAGCCCCAAGCCGTCCAAGAACTCAGGCGTTGCGCCGTTTTTCAAAAGGTTTTCCGTTTCCGCGAGCATTCCCTCGTCCATTCTTCTTTTGAGGCGTTCGTCGATTCTTTCAAGCAGCTTTTCGCGCTTCCAGCTCACGCCGAGCCGCACTGACGAATAGCGCGGGCATTTTTGCGGAACGGCGCTGTCCCCGTCGTGCAGCTTTTCAAGCACGCGCATAACGCGGTTGCGGTTGTTTTTGTCGATTATTAAATCGGGCATTTTCTCCGTGAGCATTTTATACAGCTGTTCCGTCGTCAGCTTTTCAAGCTCGTTTCTGTATTCAAGGTCGGGCGCTATATCGGAAAGCAGATAGCCGTCCAGCACGGAATTAACGTAAAGCCCCGTGCCGCCCGCAAGGAAGGGCAGCTTTCCCCGCGCGATTATATCGTCCGCCGCGGCGTAGGCGAGGCGCTGAAAATCAGCCATTGAAAAGAAATCGTTAGGCTCGCATACGTCGATAAGATGGTGGGGAACGCCCTTCATCTCAGCCTTCGTGATTTTGCCGCTTCCGAGGTCAAGCCCGCGAAAAACCTGCCGCGAGTCGGCTGATATAATTTCGCCGCCGAAGCGAAGCGCCAGCTCGACAGTAAGTGCGCTCTTGCCCGACGCGTTCGTTCCCACAACCGCAATAATCTTCGGCAGCCCGTTTTCGTTTGCGCTATCCATTTATTCATACCTCCGGCTTATTCAGCTTTTCCTTTTCTATGCGCGCCTGTGCAACTCCTGCCTTCTTTTGAGCTAAATGAACAGCAAAAATCCATGCAGCCCGTAATTTGGGCTTTCAATGAGCTATTATTTTTGGTATACTGACAAAAGGCATATTGACGGAGCGCGCATTGGAAGCACGGAAGACCGGCAGGCGCGCTGAAGTATGCATTCGTAAGCTTTGAAGAACGGAAGGGAGCAGGGAGCATGGCTATCTGGAATGAAAAAGCGGAGAATATGGACAGGGACGAGCTTAGGGCATTGCAGCTTGAAAAGCTCAAAAAAACCGTCCGCACCGCGTATGACCATGTGGCGCTTTACCGCCATAAGATGGACGAGGCGGGAGTAACGCCTGAGGACATCGGGAGCCTTGACGACATAAGCAAAATACCGTTTACCACCAAGCAGGATTTGCGCGAGCATTATCCCTTCGGGCTTGCTGCTGTTCCGATGCGCGATATCGTGCGCATTCATGCCTCGTCGGGAACTACCGGAAAGCCGATTACCGCGTGCTATACGAAAAAGGATTTGGAAATGTGGGCGGAGTGCATTGCGCGCGTCGCAACCGCCGGCGGAGCTACCGCCGACGATATTGCCCAGATTTCCTTTGGCTACACGCTGTTTACAGGCGCTTTCGGGCTTCACTACGGGCTTGAAAAGATTGGCTGCGCCATAATCCCGATTTCGAGCGGAAACACCGAGCGCCAGCTTAATATCATGAAGGATTTCGGAACGACCGTGCTGATTGCAACCCCTTCCTATGCGATGTACATGGCTGAGGTTGCGGAAAAGATGGGCGTCATGAAGGACATTCATATGAAATGCGGCATATTCGGCGCGGAGGCGAGTACGGAGGAGCTGAGGCAGGAGCTTCAGCGCCGCTGGGGCTGCGTTGTAACCGAGAACTACGGGCTTACCGAGCTTCTGGGCCCCGGCGTTGCGGGCGAGTGTATGTGCCGCAAGGGAATGCATATCAACGAGGATTATTTCTACGCCGAGATTATCGACCCGATTACCGGCAAGGTTCTTCCCGACGGCGAAACGGGCGAGCTTGTGCTTACGTCGCTTGAGCGCGAGGGGCAGCCGAGCCTGCGCTACCGCACCCGTGATATAACGCATATCATAACCGAGCCGTGCGAGTGCGGAAGAACGAGCCACAGAATCGCGAAGATTACCGGCCGCTCCGACGATATGCTGATTATCCGCGGAGTAAACGTGTTCCCCAGCCAGATTGAGAGCGTTCTTCTGACGATGGAGGGAATCGGCCCCAACTACGAGATTGTCGTTACCCGCCATAATTACACGGATTATCTTGAGGTCAAGGTAGAGCTTATCGACGCCGCAATGCTCGACCGTTTCAGCGACCTTGAAAACCTGCAGAAGAAGATAGTTACCGCGCTGCGCACGGTTGTCGGGATTGACATCAAGGTGTCGCTCGTCAGCCCCAGCACCCTCAAGCGTTTTGAGGGCAAGGCGAAGCGCGTGACCGATTTGCGCTGATATTTGTTATTTTGTAAGGAGATGCCTGAATGATGCCGGAAAAGAAGCTGATGCTCGGTAATGAGGCAGTCGCGCGCGGCTGTTGGGAATGCGGCGTTCACGCCGTAAACAGCTATCCCGGAACGCCCAGCACCGAAATCACGGAGGAATGCGCCAAGTACCCGCGCGAGGATATGCTCTGCGAGTGGGCGCCCAATGAAAAGGTTGCGCTGGAGGTTTCCTTCGGAGTGTGCCAGAGCGGAGCGCGCGCCCTTTCGTGCATGAAGCACGTCGGGCTTAACGTTGCCGCCGACCCGCTGTTCACCGCCGCCTATACCGGAGTTCGCGGAGGGCTTGTTATAGCCGTCGCGGACGACCCCGCAATGCATTCCTCGCAGAACGAGCAGGACAGCCGCTATTACGCGCGCTCCGCCCATCTGCCGATGCTTGAGCCTGCGGACGCGCAGGAGTGCAAGGATTTTGTCAAACTCGCGTTTGATATAAGCGAAAAATACGACACGCCCGTCCTCCTTCGCCTTACGACGCGCCTGAGCCATTCGCGCAGCGTTGTAACGCTTGACGAAAGGGTAAAGCCCGAAATCAAGCCCTACGAAAAGGACGCGCAGAAGTATGTAATGATGCCCGGAATGGCGAAAAAGCGCCATCTCATAGTTGAGGACAGGGAGAAGCGCCTTGCCGCCGACGCCTGCAAAATGCCCGAAAACCGCATTGAAATGCGTGATGAAAAGCTCGGAATCATCTGCTCCGGCGTGTGCTACCAGTATGTGCGCGAGGCGCTGCCCGAGGCGAGCGTTTTGAAGCTCGGGCTTGTGAATCCGCTTCCGCGCGGGCTTATCGAGGAGTTCGCCGGAAAGGTTGAGCGCCTTGTCGTTATCGAGGAGCTGGAGGGCGTAATCGAGGAGCAGATTGCTTCGTGGGGAATTGCCGCTGAGGGCAAAAACCTTACCGGAATTCAGGGCGAGCTTTCCGTTAACCGCATTCGCCTTGCCTTTGGCAAAAAGCTGCCCGAAAGCGCCGATGTTCCTGCCGGAATTCCCGCGCGCCCGCCCGTGCTTTGTCCGGGCTGCCCGCACAGGGGCGCTTTCTACGTTATGAAGCAGATGAAGCTCACCGTTTACGGCGATATCGGCTGCTACACAATGGCGGCGCTTCCGCCGATGAGCAGCATGGACGCCTGCCTTTGCATGGGCGCGTCCGTCGGAATGAGCTTTGGTGCCGAAAAGGCGCTCGGAAGGGACGCAAGCCGGCATACCGTTGCGGTTCTCGGCGATTCCACCTTCGTTCACTCCGGAATCACTCCGCTCATCGATTCCGTGTACAACGGCGGTCATAACACCGTCTGCATTCTTGACAACAGGATTACGGGAATGACGGGTCATCAGCAGAACCCCGCAAGCGGAAAAAATATTTACAACGAGCCTGCGGCGCAGCTGAATCTGGAAGCGCTCTGCGCCTCCTGCGGCGTTCGTGATATTCACGTCGTAGACCCGTTCGACCTTAAGAAGAGCCGCGAGGAGCTGCAAAAGGCGCTTGATTTTGACGGGGTTTCCGTCGTCATCTTCCGCCGCCCCTGCCAGCTTTTAATCAAGGGCGAAACCAAGAGCGCCAAGGTTGACGGCTGCCGCAATTGCGGCAAGTGCCTTACCCTCGGCTGCCCTGCAATCGAAAAAACGGAAAGCGGCGTCCGCATCAATCCCGCGCTCTGCGTGGACTGCGGTCTGTGCGCTCCGCTTTGCGCCTTCGGCGCAATAAAATCCTCCGTTGGAGGCGAAAACAAATGAATCATAAGATAGTTATCGTCGGCGTCGGCGGGCAGGGAACCCTGCTTGCCAGCAAAATTCTGGGTCAGCTTGCCGTTTCCGAAAATCTCGCCGTCAAGGTTTCCGAGGTTCACGGAATGGCGCAGCGCGGCGGCTCCGTAATAACGCACGTTATTTTCGGCTCCGAGGTTTACGCGCCGCTCGTTTCCGAGGGCGAGGCGGATTTCCTTCTTGCTTTCGAGTCTTTGGAGGCGGCAAGGGCGCTGCCCTTCCTTTCAAAGGACGGAACGATTATCGTTTCCACTCAGCGCATACTTCCCATGCCCGTTATAACCGGCGCAGAGAAGTATCCCGCCGACCCGCTGGGCGGAATCAGGGAGCGCGTAAGCGCCTGCGAAATTCCCGCCGATAAGCTTGCCGAGGAAGCGGGGAGCATAAAGGCTGTCAATGTCGTTCTTCTGGGAGCTATGGCAAAGCGCCTCCCGTTTGAAAAGGATAAGTGGCTCAGCGCTCTTGAAAAATGCGTTCCTGCAAAGTATCTTGAGCTAAACCGCAGGGCGTTTACCTTGGGTTATGAAAATTCATAATCCATTGGCAATGCCTGAGCGCTGCCTCGCGCCGGTTTCCGGCATGGCTTATTGAGTTTTCATAACCCGAACCAACGCCTCATAGGGCGCGGTTTTCCGCCGCCCACTCAGCAAGCAATAAATTTATTACAAACGGAGCGTTGAAAGTTATGGAAAATATGATTTGGAATCCCCGTATGGAATGTATGTCCCGCGATGAAATTCATGAGGTTCAGTCCGAGCGCCTTCGCGCCGTCGTCCGCCGCGTTTATGAAAACGTGCCCTTCTACCGCAATAAAATGCAGGAATTGGGCGTTTCCCCGATGGACATCCAGTCGATTGACGATATCGACAAACTGCCCTTCACCACGAAGCAGGATTTGCGCGATAATTACCCCTTCGGTATGTTCGCCGTCCCGCTTTCGCAGATAACGCGCGTACACGCCTCCTCCGGAACGACGGGCAAGCCCTGCGTTGCGGGCTATACAAGCGGCGACATCGACCGCTGGGCTGAAAACATGGCTCGCTCCATGACCTGCGCGGGAATAACCAAGCAGGATGTCGTCCATGTTGCCTACGGCTACGGGCTTTTCACCGGCGGTCTCGGCGCGCATTACGGCGCGGAGCGCATCGGCGCTTCCGTAATCCCCGTTTCGGGCGGCAATACCCAGCGCCAGATTCAGCTTTTGCAGGATTTCCACGCTACGGCAATCGCCTGCACTCCCTCCTACGCGCTCAACCTTGCGGAAAACATCGCGGCGGCGGGAATTAAAAAGGGTGAGCTTTCGCTCAAATACGGAGTTTTCGGCGCTGAGCCGTGGAGCGAGGGAATGCGCGAGCGAATCGAGGATATGCTCGGCATCATCGCGCTTGACGTTTACGGGCTTACCGAAATCCAAGGGCCAGGAGTCGCTATGGAATGCCCCGTAAAGAACGGGCTGCACGTATGGGAAGACCATTTCTATGTCGAAACCATCGGTAAGGACGATAAGCCGCAGGCGTACGGCGAGCAGGGCGACGTGACCTTCACAACGCTCACCAAGCAGGGAATGCCGCTGCTCCGCTATCGCACGCATGATTTGGCTACGCTTGACGCCGCGCCCTGCTCCTGCGGCAGAACGCACGTCAGAATGAGCCGCATAACCGGCAGAACCGATGATATGCTTATTATCAGGGGCGTTAACGTGTTCCCGAGCCAGGTTGAGTTCGCGCTCACCCGCGTTCCGGGAATCACGCCCAACTATCAGCTTATAATCGACCGCGTAGGCACGCTTGACACGATGGAGGTGCAGGTTGAGCTTGCGCCCGAGGGCATGGAGGATACCGTCCGCGGGCTTGAAAACCTCACGCGCCGCATTGAGGAGCAGCTCGCGTCGAGCGTGCTCGTCCACTGCAAGGTAAAGCTCTGCCAGCCCGGCTCTCTGCCGCGCTCCGAGGGCAAGGCGAAGCGCATAATTGATTTGCGCAAGGATAAAAAGAATATCTGAGGTCGCTCAGACCTTACGGGAAAAATAAATATCGGGAGGTAATGGTATGTTTGTTACTCAGATTTCCGTGTTCCTAGAGAACTCGCCCGGCAGGCTTGCCGAGTTTACAAAGCTGCTCAAGGACAGCAATATCGACCTTGTCAGCCTTTCCATAGGTGACACCACCGATTTCGGCATAATCCGCGCCGTAATGAGCGATACTGAAAAGGCGATGAAGGTCATCACCGAGGCGGGCTATACCGCGCGGCTCAACGACGTTCTGGCTGCCGAAGTTCCCGACTGCCCCGGCGGGCTTGACAGCGTTGTTCAGACCCTGTCCGCTTCCGGAATTTCGATTGAGTATCTTTACAGCTTCGTCCGCTCCGAGGGCAAGAACGCGGTCATCATCTTCCGCGTTCAGGAGCTTGAAAAGGGCGCTGCTGTGCTTGAAAAAAGTGGAGTGCATATCCTCACCAATGAGGAAGTTCGCTCCCTGTGAGGCGATTTGATTGATAAGAACGCTTCCTGAATCACTCCTGCGCGGCTGCTGGCTTGAAATCGACCTTTCTGCGATTCGAGATAACGTCGTTTCAGCCAAGACGGCAGCGCCTGAGCAAAAAATAATGGCGATAGTCAAAGCGAACGCATACGGGCACGGCGACGTGCCCGTGGCGTTTCAGGCGCTTGATGCGGGCGCGGATATGCTCGGCGTCAGCGGCGTTGACGAGGGCGAAAACCTTCGCCGCGCCGGAATTGACGCGCCGATTCTCGTGCTCGGCGGAATGCCTTTCGGGCTTGAGGACGACGTTGTGCGCCTGTCGCTTACGCAGGCTGTTTATACGCCTGAGCATATAAGGCTGCTTGAAGCTGCCGCCGAGCGCCTTGGCGCGGACGCATATGTTCATTTGAAGCTCGATACCGGAATGGGGCGCATCGGCGTCCGCGGAAGGGAGGAGCTGCAAAGCGTTATGCGCGAAATCGAAAAATCGCCGCGCGTCAAGCTCACCGGCGCTTTTACGCATTTTGCGGACAGCGACAACCCCAAGGATGATTCGTATACGAAAATGCAGCTTTCCCGCTTAAAGGATATGCTGAGCTTCCTGCCGGACGGGATTACCGTTCACGCCGCGAATTCGGCTGCTATATACCGCTATAACGAGGCGCATATGGACATGGTGCGCCTTGGAATCACGATGTACGGCTACGACCCGACGGGCGTCGGGCTGATTGATGTGCGCCCCGCGATGGAGTGGAAGGCGCTGATAACGCATATCAAGGAGATTGACGCGGGCGAGGCGGTCAGCTACGGCTGCATTTTCCGCGCGGGCAGGAAAACCCGCGTCGCAACCGTCTGCTGCGGCTATGCGGACGGCTATCACCGCCTTGCCACGGGCAAGGGCTCTGTACTGGTATGCGGCAAAAGAGCGCCGATTATCGGCAGAATCTGCATGGACCAGATGATGATAGACGTAACGGACATTCCCGAATGCGCCTGCAATCAGGCGGTAACGCTCCTTGGCAGGGACGGGAATGAAGCAATTACCGCCGACGATATTGCGGGATGGGCTGAAACCATTTCGTATGAAATAATCTGCGCGCCGTCCCTTCGCGTCAAGCGCCTTTACCGAATCGGCGGGCGCCTCGTCGAAAACCCATTCAAATGTCAGGGATAGCCCGTTCTTTCACGCCAAAGAGAGGATTCGGCGTGTTTTCATCGAAATAATACCAACAACGCCGAATATACGCTGCCGCTACGCGGCTTTGCTTAAAGGAGCTTGCCTTATGATGACTACGCCGGAACTTCGCAGGGAAATTCGCAGCCGCATCGGGGAAATGACCGAGGAACAGCGCAAAAAGGAAACGCAGATTCTTTATGATAAGCTGCTCGTCCTTTGCGAGCCGTACCGCAGGATATACGCCTTCGCTCCCACAAAGTCCGAGCCGGATTTGTATCCGCTTTATCGCGCGCTCTGGGCGCAGCATAAGCAGCTGTATTTCCCCGCCTGCCATGAGGACGGAATTATGACCTACGGGCTTGTGCGCGACGAGAGTGATATGGAGGTCGGAATGTTCGGGCTGAAGGGGCATGGAAAGAGCGTGCTCCGCGCAACCCCGAACGCGATTGATTTGCTGCTCGTTCCGTGCGTTGCCGTAACAAGAAGCGGCGTCAGGGTCGGGCACGGCGGCGGCTATTATGACCGCTATCTTGCCTCGCACCAGTGCCATACGGTCTGCCCCGTGTTCACCTGCCAGGTGGTGGATTATATTCACCGCGAAAGCCATGATATTGTTATGCATCAGGTGGTTGTGGCTGAGGAGGACAAATGATGGAAAACTCGCAGCACAAAAAGAAGAACGACAGGGGCGCAATCAAGCCGATAGAAAAGCCGATGCTATATGCAGAAAGGGCGTTTGCAAAGCCTGCCCGCAGGTATGCGCTTACGGTTTTCGGCTATCAGCTTCTGGCAATCGTTCTTTATTTTCTTTTGGGCAGCGCGCTTTCGTTCGGCTCCGTTGCGGTTCGCGTTATAACGAATCTGCTGCTTTACGGGGCTGTTGCCGCGCTTTTGTTCATCTCCGGCTCAAGCTGGGGCGTTCAGGACGCGCAGTTTTCCGAAATCATGTTCCGCAGGAATGAAAGCGGCAAGCCTATTCCGCAGACGGAGCGCGACCGCTGCTTTGGCGCAAAAAAGGCATGGGTTGCAATGGCGCTCGGCGTGCTTCCTTTCTTTATCGCCGCCTGCGTGCTTGCGATATTCACGCAAAGAATGGGCTATCAACTTCAGTCGCTTCCGCGCTGGATGACAACGAGCGCCCGCCGCGAGGAGTTTTCCTACGCGCTTTCGTATTATCAGAGCGTGAATCAGGTTCAGTGGCTGACCATTTTCCGCACGGTTGTGCGCCTTGATTTGTTCCCGCTGGTTCAGATGGTTGGCGCGGAAAACTATGACGCGCTGCTCGTTCTGGAGCGGCTTTCGCCCCTGCTCTGCCTCGTCGCGCCTCTTGCCTTCCCGATTGGCTATAAGCTCGGAAAGCGCGACAGGGCGCTTACGCACGGAAGCATAGCGCGCGCTGAGCGCCGCAAAAAGATTAAGGAAAAGAAGGAGCGCCGCGCCCGTCAGCAGAAGGGTCCGGAACAGCTTATTTAATGCGCATAATCGCCGGAGATATGCGGGGGAGAGTATTCCTCGCGCCAAAGACGGATAAAACCCGCCCGACGCTCGACCAGGTGCGGGAAAGCCTTTTCAACATCCTGCGCGAAAGAATCGACGAGGAAACGACGGTTCTTGACCTGTTTGCCGGCTCAGGAGCGCTGGCGTTCGAGGCGCTTTCACGCGGCGCGGGCTTCGCGGTGCTGTGCGACAGCGGGCGCGAGGCGGTAAAGACGCTGAGGCAGAACATAGCCTCGCTCCGTTTGGAGGATAAAACCGAGCTTTACGCAATTCCCTATGAGGCAGCGCTGCAGAGGATGACAAAGCGCTTCTCGCTCGTCTTTCTCGACCCGCCGTATGAGCTTTGCGACTATGAAAAAATGCTCTCGCTGCTCCGTGAGACGGGCAGGCTGGAGGAGGGCGCGCTTATAGCTGTTGAGCGCTCCGTCCGTCATCCGCTTGTGCTTCCCTGCGGCTTTGAGCTTCTTGACGAACGCAAATACCGCGATACGGTAATCAGCTTTGTAACGCCCTGTAAAACCACCGATGAAAAGGAGTGACCTTGAAAATGAAGCGCGCCGTTTATGCCGGTTCCTTTGACCCGTTTACCTACGGACACCGCGATATCCTCCGCCGCGCAACCGCGCTGTTTGACGAGGTCATCGTTGCGGTTCTGCATAACCCCGAAAAGCGCTGCTGCCTGCCCGTCACGCGCAGGATGGCTATCATCGAGGACAGCATAAAGGGCATGGAAAACGTCCGCGTTTCATCTTTCAGCGGCTTGCTTGTGGACTATCTCCGCAAGGAGGACATCCATTTTTGCATCCGCGGCGTTCGCAACGGTATAGATATGGACTCCGAAATGCAAACTGCGCATATAAACCATCAGCTCGGAAGCGATATGGGCTACGCCGTTGAAACGATAGCGCTGTTCACCTCGCCTGAAACGAGCTATATTTCCGGCTCGATGGTCAGGCAGATTGCCTCGTTCGGGGGCGACGTTACCTCTTACGCCTCGCCGGAGGCTCAAAAGGCGCTCTATGAGTATTACCATATATCGGAAGGGAGATAAGCCGTATGCAGGATACCTTTAACACCTTGCTCGACAATATCACATCGGAGATTTCGGGGGCGCGCCGTCAGGCGGTTGCGCTCAATACCTATGTGATGGACAGGGACTTGCTTCTAAGCTGGCTCAATCAGCTGCATGATGAAGTTCCGTCCGCAATATCGCAGGCAAGCACCGTTCTCAGCCAGCAGGAGGAGATTATCTCCCAAGCGAACAACAAGGCCCGCCTTACAGTTGAGGACAGCCAGAAGAACGCGCAGCAGACCCTTGACAACGCCGCGGCTCAGGCGCAGCGCACAACGGAGGAAGCCTCCGCGCGCGCCCAGCAGCTTGAGCAGAAAACGATGCAGGAGTGCCAGCAGCGCATAAACGACGCTAACGCTCAGGCGGCGCAGATTATCCAGTCGGCGCAGGAAAAGGGGGCGTACATGGTAAGTCAGGAGCAGGTGCTTCAGACTGCCAAGGTTGAGGCTGACCAGTATCGCTCGCAGGCGACGCAGGAAATGCTTGAGCTGCAAACCAAGGTCAAGAGCTATCTTGACAGCCTGCACGTTGAAATGGACCATTATGTTTCGGAAATGCTCACGACCGTCCGCGCGTCAAGGCAGAACCTGAACAACAGATAAAGCAGTATCGGAGGCGCTTATGCTAAGTTCGTATTCCGTTGTGAGCCGCGACAGGCTTACCGCCCTTTGCCTTACGTCAGGCGATATGCTGTACTGCGTCGGCTCGCAGAACGGGCTTTTCCCCGAGGTTGGCGAAACGGGCGAGCGCGGCGGCGTGTTTCTCAAGAATATCAAGCTTGCCGACGGATTCTATTTTGCCGTCGAGGACGTTCCCCTTACCGAGGCGTGCGCCTATCGCGCGCGTCCGTTCGAGAACGAATTCTTCTATAAGCTGCCGGATAAGGGGCTTGTCATCCGCCGCACGCAGTTTGTTCCCGATATGCGGCCCGGAATGGTAATCGATATTTCGCTTACCAATCTTTATGACGTTCCGCGCTATGCCGAGGTATCCTTCACCGTCAGAACGGAGCTTATGGATATGTCGGGCGATGAGGAAACGACAGGCGACATCGTTGAGTATGACGAGCGCTCGCGCGCGTTCTTTGCCAGAAACAGGCTCAAGCCCTATCACATAGCGTTCGGCGCGCAGACGGACTGCCCCGTATTGCTCTGGGATTCAACTCCCGAGGTTTACGGCTTCGGGAACACGGCGGGGCACGGCGCAAACGGGCGGCTTTTCTACCGCCTTCGCCTGCCCGCAAGGGGCGAAAAAACCCTTCGGCTTTTCATCGCCGGCTCGCGCCGCAGCAGAATGCAAGCGGAGGACGCGCTTGACGCTTTGCGCGGCGAATCAAGCGCCCTTTTTGCCGAAAAATCGGCGCGCTATACCCGCTTTGTGGACAACGCGGTCTATATGCTGCCCGACCCGACGCTCATGCAGGCAATCCAGTGGGCAGTTTTTTCCTACGACTGGCTTCTGTACGAGAACGCGGACGGCCGCGCGCTTTTGACCGGCTTGCCGGAAAACCCGACGACAACCATATCGGGAACGCTTCCCGCGCTTCCCGGGCTGCTTGCGCTCAATCAGTACGGCGCGGCATGGAACACGATACTCCTGCTTGAAAACAGCCTTTCCGGAGCCTCGGAGGAGGAGCTTGCGCTTTATACCCGCTCCGCGTCGCTCGCTTGGCGCTTTTCGGGGGATGACGACAGCCTGAGGACGCTTTTCCCGTCGCTTGCCGCCGCCTATAAGCGCCTTTGCGCGTCCGGCGCAAGAAGCGCAGGAATAGCCCGCGCCGAGAGCCTTTATCTTGATATGCTTGAGCATTTTACGGGCGAAGCGCCCGAAACCGAAAGAGCTGCCGCCGAAAAAATGCTCAGTGAATTCGCGGGCGCTGACGACGACGGCATGGATGTTGAAAAGCTGCTCGGCGTACTTGAAAAAAATACAGATTCAATGTACCGCTGTATGCCGATTCGTCCCGACTGCGAGGGCGACGTGCTGACGGCGATGCGCCTCAATCAGATTGTCTATCCCGTGCTTACCAAGCTTTGCGGCGTAGAGCCGAACACGCCGAAAAAGGAAATCCGCTTCTCGCCGTCAATGCCGCTTTGTTGGAACGAGTGGGAAATCCGCCGTTTGCGGCTCGGCAGGGCAAACCTGAAGGTCAGCGCGGCGCGCGAAAGCCACGCCTCCGTCAAGTATGACGTTACGATAGACGAGGACGGATGGACGCTTATAGGCGCGGACGGAAGCAGAACACGAATTTGCGGTACCATAACCGTGCGGAGCGCCGAATAAGCGCCGCCGCATAATCTAAGGAGGTTTTCCATATGGCTGAGGAATGTACCCATGATTGCTCAAGCTGTCAGGCGGACTGCGCCTCGCGCAAAATGTCGCGCGAGGATATGCTTGAAAAGCTCTCTGAGGGCAGCGCGGTCAAAAAGGTAATCGCCGTTATGAGCGGCAAGGGCGGCGTAGGCAAGAGCCTTATCACATCGCTTCTCGCCTGCCAGCTTCGCCGCGCGGGCAAGCGCGTTGCGATTCTTGACGCGGATATAACAGGCCCGTCCATACCCAAGGCGTTTGGCATAACGGAAAAGGCGACGGGCAACGGCAATACCATTTTCCCCGTTAAAACCAAGAGCGGGATTGAAATGATGAGCCTGAATCTTTTGCTTGAAAACGAAACCGACCCCGTCGTATGGCGCGGCCCTGTGATTGCCGGAACGGTAAAGCAGTTCTGGACGGACGTGCTTTGGGACAGGATTGACGTAATGCTCATTGATATGCCTCCGGGAACGGGCGACGTTCCGCTTACCGTGTTCCAGTCCATTCCGGTAAACGGGATTATCGTCGTCACTTCGCCGCAGGAGCTTGTTTCCGTCATCGTCGAAAAGGCGGTCAAAATGGCGGAAATGATGAATATTCCCATGCTCGGCGTAGTCGAAAACTATTCCTACGCGCTCTGCCCCGACTGCGGCAAGAAAATAGAGGTTTTCGGCGAAAGCCATCTCAAGCAGGTCAGCACGGAATATCATCTGCCCGTGCTTGCCCAGCTGCCGATTGACCCCGCGCTTGCCGCCTCCGTTGACAGGGGCAGGATTGAAAACGTAACCTCGCTCGACAAGCTGATGCTTCCGGCAAGGGACGCGGTGCTTGCAAACTGAGCAGTGCGGCGCGCGGGCGGCATTGCTTGAGCGGACGCAGACCTTACGCGCGATAAACGGAGCTGCCGCTTGCGGCTGCCATGCTTAAATAAATTTCCGAATAATCAAATTAAAGCCTGCCGGCTTTTCGGCAGGCTTTTTAAAATGCCGCAAACAAAAACGCCGCCATTATCGGCGGCGCGTTGCAATAATCCGTTCTGCTTTTCGGCGTTTCTTGCCTGAACTTACATTTCCGTGGTTATTACCGACTCGACAAGCGCCTTGATTCTGTCTGTCTGGGAGGCGCTCAGCTCGGAGAAATCCTCGTTGAACGCGCTTACGCTGATGGAGTAGCCGCGGAAGATGGTTCCGGCCTCCGCGCCGTCATAGGAGCTTCCGTTTTCGTCAACGAAAAGCCACTTGCGTCCGGCGGAGTCGGTCAGCCATTCGGTTACTGGCGCGTCCATGTCCTGAATATAGGCGCTTTGGTATTCGGTCAAATCCGAATCGGAAAGCTCCGCCATGGATTGAGCCGCATACGTTTCAAACGGGGAAACCATCAGATAGTACGCGCAGGAGGGGTCGTCGTCAAAATACATTTCAAGGAATATGAATTCAGGCTCCCTTGTGTCCAAGGTAATGCTTGCGCCGTCCGGCTTTTCAAATGCGAGGGTGAAAGCGGTGGTGTCAAGCGAAATTTCCAAGCGCTCGGCAAGCGCGGGAGCGCAGCAAAGCGTAAGCATCAGCGCTATAAGTATCACGGTCAGTTTTTTCATTGGTATCTCCTTTTCATGATTGCTCATTTATGTTACGTTTCGATTTCGTTTCATTCCCTTTTCCGTAATGATTATAGACGCTAAACGTTTTCGTGTCAAACGCTTTAGCAGATGTTTGGCAATTAATTTGCGGGTTTCAGAACTTTTCGTGATTGTTTTGCAAAAATAATACAAATTCAGCTTCGGGAACGGGTCTTGAGTACAGATAGCCCTGCAGGTACTCGACTCCGTTTTCGATTAGATAATCCGCCTGCTCCTTGGTTTCGACGCCCTCCGCTACGATGGGAAGGCTCAGCGCGCCTGCCATTTTCGTCATGCTTTCCAGCACGATTCGGGGGCTCATTGCTTCATCCGCCGCATAGAAGCACGGCCAAATCAGGCTCTTGTCGAACTTAATCATGTCGTAGTCCATTCCGGCAACGCGCGCAAGGTTCGAATAGCCCGTTCCGAAATCGTCAATCGAAAAGCTTGAGCCGTTATCGTGAAGCGCCGTAAGGTTCTCTGTGAACGTGTGACCCGACGCAACCGCGACGGATTCCGTAACCTCGAAGTTAATCTGCGACGGGCGCACTCCGTGCTTTGCGAGTATGTTTTTAAGCCTTGCCGCAAGCTCGGGGTCGTCCATCTGTATTGCCGAAAGGTTGACCTCGACATACTGAAGCCCGTACTGCTGCGGGCGGTTTTTCTCTATCACGCGGCAAACCTTGTCCAGCACGGTTTCGCCTATCTTGGAAATCAGCCCGATTCTTTCGGCAATCGGAATGAACTCGTCCGGAGAAACATAGCCCGCCGTCGATTTATCCTTCATGCGCACCAGCGCCTCGGCTGAATGGAACGCGGCGGCGCTTGCCGAATAGATTGGCTGATAATACACCTCGAACCCGTCGTGCAAAACCGCCTCCTCGACAAGGCGCTGAACGGTTTCGGCGCGGTGCATTTTCTTTACGGTGTCCTCGCTCATTATCCTTACCGAGTCGCCGTTTTCCGCATCGCTCGGCGCGTACATATACTCCATTGCGGAGAAAACCTCGTCGCTGTTTGAGGCGAACTTGGGGCAGGCGATAACGGCAAGATGCCATGCGGGGGAGAGCCTTACACCGCTTACCGACCATGAGCGCTCCATCCTCGCCTTGAGCTTTATTGCGCATTCGTCCTTCCTGCCTGCGGAAAAGGCGATTACGCAAAGCCCGTTGCCGCGGTAGCGGAATATGTCGCAGCCCGTTTCGTCCGTCACGAATTCGCATATCTGCTCAAGCAGGCTGTTCGCCGCCTGATTGCCGTAGCGGAGCGAAAGGCGCGCGTAATCGTCTATGACAAGGCTCAGGGCGTACAGCTCCGCGCCCTTCCCGCAGCGCTCGTCAAGCATTAGCCGAAGGGCGCGCCGGTTGAAGCAATGCGCGTCTTGGTCGATGTTTTCGTTCGGGTTTTCAAAAGTGAGGTAAATGTACATTACCATCATTGAAACGCCCAAGCCCGACAGCAGCAGCCACGGCGCAAAATACTGTATAACCGCAACGAAAATCCAGATGAGCGTAGCAATGAGGATTGCGGCTTTTTTTCTCGGCGTATAGCTCTTGCTGTGCGTGAAAATGAAAATGTCAATCAGGAAAATGTATATCGTAACGCAGATGTAGACAGACCATGCCATAGCGCCGTAGGAATACGCCCGCGCGCCGTCGTTGTAGTATTCAAGCGGCGAAAACACGGTAAAGAGCATTGAGGTTATGAAGGGAATTGCGCTCAATACAAGCAACAGCTTGAACTGCCTGAAATGCCCGAAGGTAAGAAGCACAACGTAGAGGAAAAGGCAGTAGATAAGCATATCGAGCGAGCCGATGAACAGCTGATGGCAGAGCCTGTTTACAAACGGCGTCACCTCGCTCATGTGCCAGATCGTGTACACCGTCCCTATATCGAATATCAGGTTCAGGAAGGTAAGCCCCATCATCGCGCTGAAAAAGCGCGTTGAAAGCACCTTCAGGCGCTTGCGCCGCGCGTAATCGAGGAGCATAAGCAACAGAAAGCATAACGCCGCCAGCTGAAAGCGTATGTTTTCACCGAACATTCCGCCCATCATTCCCGCTCCTTTGCATTCTCGTCTGATTTGACTTCCTCCGTAAGGTCGAAGGCGAGCCATACCTTGAATAATCTTCCGTCGAAGTTGATTTGTATTAAGCCGTTGCGGTTTCGGCGGTCAATTTTGATAATGCTTCCCTCGTAATCCTTGAGCGGGCCGGCGGTTATGTGAACCCTGCCGCCGATAACCTGCGCCTTTGATACGCCCCACAGCCCGCCGCAGGCGAGCGCTTTTTCGGCAAACTCCATGTCCGCTCCCGAAAGCCGCCAGTCGCCGCGCTGGTCGCACAGAAGCTTCAGAACGTCCTTCATTATCCGCATTCCGGAGCTTGTGTAATAGCCCGTATTGGCGGCTGAAAAAAACACATATCCGGGCAGCGCCGTCTTTTCAACGTCGCTCTTTGTCCCGTTTACGCTTTTATGCTTGATTTGGCGGAGGTAGGTTGCGTCAGCGCAGCCGAAATAGCGCCTGAGGCAGTAGGCAATCGTTTTTTCGCTGCCCGTTTTGCAAAAAATGCAGCCGTAGGCAAGCTCGAAGTCGTCCCCTACGTCCTGTATCTCCGGCAGCTCCTCAAGCAGCTCCTCGCATATCTCGCTTTCCGAAATATCGTCCATATATCCTCCGCGCCGCTTAAATATTTCTTCTAAGCGCTCATAAAATTCTATCTTATCCGGCTTTGGTTGTCAATTATCGCGCGCCCTCAAAGGCGATTGCCTCTGCATTATTTTTGTGCTTGACCGATTGCCTCCATATGTATATTATATATCCGCCGCAGGAGTTTTTAAATCAGCGGCGTTTGGCGGCATAAGCCGCAAGGAGGGTAATCCTTATGGATTGCACGGACTTGATATGCCATTACCTGACCGACGGCATAAAAAGCAACACCAAGAATCACGTTGGAATCGAGCTTGAGTTTCCGCTTGTCAACGAAACCGCGCCCGCGATTGAGCTTTCGGTTGTCGAGCCGCTTTTTGAGGCGGTGTGCGGAATCGGCTACCATGTGGTTCGCCGCGACAGGAACGGAGTTCCGCTAAAGGCGAAGGATGACGGCGGCAACGTTTTCACCTTCGACACCTGCTTTGAAAATATCGAGTTCGCTATGGCAAGCGCGCCCGACTTAATCCAAATCTACCGTCGCTTCCGCCAAACGCTTAAAACGGCGCAGGAGGCGCTTAAGCCCTTCCGCCACGCAATAATCGGCGTCGGCTACAACCCGAATATCGTAAAGACGACTCCGCATCTGGTGGAGAGCGAGCTTACGCTGAGCATTGCGGAGTATTTCCGCGAGCATCCCGTAAAGCGGCGCTTTCATAAGGATTTCTATTGCATGGTGTCCTCCGAGCAGGTGCATTTCAACACGACGGAGGAGGAGCTTCCGCTTATTTTCGAGGCGTTCACGCGCCTTGGCTGGCTGAACATTCTTCTTTTCTCGGATTCGCCCGCGCATATTGAGCAGAAGCAGTACCTTTGCTCAAGAAACGAGCTGTATATGCGCTCGCCGTTTGCGGAAATCGGGCTTGTCGGCGCGCAGAAGCTTGGGCTGAAATCCGTCAGGGACATAGCGGAAAGCTATAAGGATATATGTATTTTCATGCGCGAGCGCGGGGGAAAGACGGAGCTGTTTTGGCCCGAGCCTGTCGGAAAGTATTTTGAAAGCCCCGAAGCGCTGCCGGAGGACATTCATCAGCTTGACCTTGAAAGGAATATCGTTACAACCTCCTACGGAACTACCGAGTACAGAATTCTCTGCTCGCAGCCATTTTCGGATTCGTTCGTCCCGAGCGCCTTCAATCTTGGGCTTCGCAAAAAGCTTGACATGACGCTTGCCATTGCCCGCGAGTTCGACGGAAGCCATGATATGCCCGAGCCTAACGAGCGCAACCGTCAGGCGTCCCTCGGCGCTGTCGCTTTTGCGGATAAGGCGGAAACAGCGGAGCTAATGCAGAGGCTGCTGGCGGTTTCGCGTCAGGGGCTTTCGGAGCGCGGCTTTGGCGAGGAGACGTTCCTTGCGCCGCTTTTTGCCCGCGCCCATATCTCCGATAATCCCGCAATCCGCCTTCTTCGCCGCGAGAGGCTTGTCGGCGCTCATGCCGCCTATATGGAAAGGGCTGACGCCGGCGAGGATATCGTTTGACTTTATCGCCGCGTAATGTTACTATGATTATACATTAAGCACGATAAATAGGTTTTGGAGGGTCGAAAAATGAAAGAAAATAAGAATGTGAATCCGGAAAACGTCGAACGCGCGATGGCTAAAGCGTCTGGCTGGCTTGCCGTTGTCGTATATGCGCTTATAGGCGTCTGTATGCTGCTCTTCCCGAGCGAGGCGTCTCAGATTATTATTTATGGCATTGCGGCGGCGTTTGTCGCTGTCGGAATCTTCTGGATAGTCCGCTATCTCCGTAAGCCGCCGAAGCCGGAGGACGGAACATACGCGCTTGCCGTCGGCATTGCGGTTGTTGCTCTCGGCGCCATTATTGCAATCTACCCAACGAAGCTTGTGGATTTGTTCAGCTTCCTCTGCGGCGCTGTGCTGGTTCTCGGCTGCTTTATTAAAATGCAGATGGCGATTGACGCCCTGCGCTGGAAGATAACCCATTGGTGGGTTTACATCATCGGCGCTATGGTTTCGCTCACCTTGGGGCTTGTAACAATTCTGGCTCCCGACGTGGTTGACAGCTTTATCGGCATAGCGATGCTCGTTGAAGCGGCAATGGACGCCGCGGCGCATATAGCAAAGCACCGTATGCTCGCAAAGCCCGCCCCCGCTCCCGCGCCTGCCCCTGCGCCGGCTGAAGCGCCGCAGGCGGAAGAAGCAAAGGCGGAAAAGTAACGGCAGCGCCCAAAATACCGCAATTTATGAATTGCCATCCCTCCCGTTTCGGGATTACAATTCGTATATTCATTATTCCAATCGTAAAAGGAGAGATTATTCATGCGCTCAGTTACAGTACAGCCTCTTACCCTTGACGCCTTTAAGCCCTACGGCAGCTTTTCGGATTTGCTTCGTCTGGACGGACCGCATTGCGGCGACGAGCCCACTCCCTTCTACCGCGACCAGCTTGAGCTGGATTTGAAGGGCGCCGGCGTTGCCAGCTTCTCAATCTGCCGCGCGGCAAAGCGCGATTTCATCATTGATACCGTTGAGTATCATAATCACACCTCGGAGGGAATCATCCCGCTTGACGGCGATATCCTTCTGCACGTCGCTCCTGCCACCGGCACGGGCATCGTTCCGTGGGACGAGATGGAGGTTTTCTATGTGCCGAAGGGAACGATGGTTTCCCTGCGCCCCGGCACTTGGCATCACGCGCCGTTTACCGTAACGGATAAGCCCGTTTCCACCGTTATCGTTCTGCCCGAGCGCACCTATGTGAACGACTGCATAGTTGTTTCCCTGCCCGCCGAGCAGCAGACGAAGATTGAGCTGTAATCTGTAATCAGGCAATAAAAATGCTGCCCCCGCGATGTGCGGAGGCGGCATTTTTTATTTGCATGAAGCAGAAACCGCGTATTGATTTCAGCCGATAATGCCCTCAAGCTGCTTGCGCTGCCTTTCGATTTCGGCTATTGCGCGCGAAAGGTCGGGCATTTTTTCGCCGCCGCGAAGCGGCTCTACTACCTCGCCGATAGCCTCAAGCATCGGCTCAAGCCCCAGATTTCCCGCCGCGCCCTTCATTGCGTGCGCAACGTTGAACGCCTCGTTTACGTTTTCCTCGCTCACGGCGCTTTTGAGGTTCTGAAAGGAATCGCCGCCGATAAGCAGCCTTATGCATTCCCTATATATGTCCCTGTCGCCGCCGAATCTTGCGAGGGCGCGCTTCACGTCCGCTCCGTAGAGCATGAGCTTTTGCTCGAAAATGTCCATCCTTGCCTCCAATCAGATGCTGCAGGGGATTGCGCAGCGCTTTTTACTGCTTTCAAAGCACAAATCTATGACCTTCATAACGCGCATTGCCTGCTCGGGGCGCACAATCAGCTCCGCCTTGCCGTTGATTACGTCCGCAATGTTCTGATAGAATTCGCACCAGTCCGCCTTGACCTCTGGAAGGGGAAGCTCCAGAGTGGTCTGGACGGGCCGCGGCGACATTGTTCTTGTCGGACCTGCGGAGGTGTAGGTAATTCTGTCGCTCCATTCCATTTCCGAGCCTTCGCGAATCTGCACGATTTTTCCGTTGCAGTCCCAGTCCTCGATTACAGCCGTTCCGTCCTTTGCCTCTATATGCCAGCGCGGGAGCATAATCAGGCAGTTGGTCGCAACCTCGACAAGCGCCTGAAGCCCGCTTTCAAAGGTGAGCGTAACCTTGCAGTTGTCGTCCGCCTCGTCCGCGTATACCTCCTGAAGGCTCGCGCCGACGCTTACAACCTTTTCGTCAATCATATCCATCAGCTGGTCGATAAGGTGAACGCCCCAGTCAAGC
>JAQWCW010000015.1 GCA_028705775.1 Eubacteriales bacterium | reverse complement strand
CCAAATTCATCCGGCAGCATGAGGACTGGACCTACATTTCCGTATATACCGACGAGGGCATCAGTGGCACCAACACCAAGAAGCGTGAGGGTTTCAACCAGATGGTATCCGACGCGCTTTCTGGGAAAATCGACCTGATCGTCACCAAGTCCGTCAGCCGCTTTGCCCGCAACACCGTGGACAGTCTGGTCACGGTGCGCAAGCTCAAAGAACACGGCGTGGAGATATTCTTTGAAAAGGAGAACATCTGGACGCTGGATTCCAAGGGCGAGTTGCTGATCACCATCATGTCCTCCCTAGCCCAGGAAGAAAGCCGTTCCATTTCTGAAAACGTCACCTGGGGGCAACGGAAGCGGTTTTCTGACGGCAAGGTTAGCATGCCCTACAAGCATTTTCTGGGCTATGAGAAGGGCGAGAACGGGCAGCCTGTGGTTAAAGAGAAAGAAGCCGTGATCGTCAGGCGCATATTCCGCTTATTTCTGGAGGGGAAAACCCCTGCTGGTATCTGCCGCCATCTGGAAGCAAACGGCATACCAACGCCCTCCGGCAAGCAAAAATGGAGCCAGACCACGGTGAACAGCATCCTGCGAAACGAGAAGTACAAGGGCGACGCCTTACTGCAAAAGCGTTTCACGGTCGATTTCCTGACCAAGCGGATGAAAGCCAACACTGGCGAGGTGCCGCAGTTCTACGTTGAGGGTAGCCACGAGGGGATCATAGCCCCAAACGAGTTTGACCTGGTGCAGGCTGAAATCGAGCGCCGCAAGGGTATCGGAGGGCACTACAGCGGCAGCAGCGTTTTTTCCTCCAAGCTGGTCTGCGCGGATTGTGGCGCTTTCTTTGGCCAGAAGGTCTGGCACTCTACCGACAAGTATCGCAAGGTGATCTGGCGCTGCAACGCTAAATTCAATGGCGAGCATAAATGCGCTACCCCGCACCTGACGGAAGACGAGATCAAGGCGGCGTTCCTGAAAGCCTACAACCGGCTGATGGGTAACCGTGAACAGGTCGTTTCGGATTGCAGGCTCATGCTTGATATGCTCAGCGATCACTCGAAGCTGGACGCCCAGATAGCGAAGGCGAATGAGGAAATCAAGCTGGTTGCTGGCTTGGTCAGCGCTTGTGTGCATGAGAACGCCGAAAAAGCCCAAGACCAGGATGCTTTCAATAAACACTATAACAGTTTGGTTGACAGGCATCAGAAGGCCATAGAGCGGCTTGAAAAGCTTAAAGCCGCATGTCTGGACAGGGTGAATCGCGCACGGGAGTTGCAGGGGTACATCGACAAACTTTCTACCAGCCCACTTGTACTGGATTCTTGGGACGATAAGCTTTGGCGGCTGCTGGTGGTCAAGGGGGTCGTGGGTAGGGATGGAAGTATTGAGTTTGAGTTCTTTGGGGGAAGGAACCTCCTGATTCTTGATCGAACGGTGTGAACCTGTCCGCCAGCCTTGTACGGCAATTCACCGACATTAAGGCTCTGACGCCGGAAATCGTCGCCGCGTTCATTGAAAAGGTCTACGTTCACGACGCGGTGGTGGTTGATGGCAAGAAGCAGCAGGAGATCAGTGTGGTTTTCAACTTTATTGGCGATATGAAATGATAGCCTATTAGATAAGGGGCAGGCTGCATCTTTTAGTGTGTGGCCCAAAAACCGGAGTGTTCACTGTTAGGGACTGTGGTATACAGCTGCAGGCTTTCTGGAAGCTGAATATCTTTTCGGAGAACCCAAGGCTTCAGTCATATTCCCTTCTTGCCAAACATCCTTGCAAGATTGACACGAGCAGGGAACTGGACTATACTCGGATTAGCAAAATATGGCTTTCAGACACTTTTCGTCCTCGAAGCTTCTTTGCTAAATCCCACGGCGGTTATGACAGGCTCTGGGGTTGCTGAGGAAACCTGAGTCATTTTGGCTGTCTGATTGCTAATTCTAGCTAGTTCTACACATAGTTACAGCTTAGGGGGATTATTTATGATAAAAAGAGATTCACATACAAACAAATGTCCAAAATGTAAAAAGGTATTACTTGAAGATTATGCCATTTGTCCATATTGCGGGTATGATTTTCGCTTAGGTAAAGCAGTCATTTCCGGCGATTTTGGTACTCCCTTGCATCGGCGTCCGTTGCTCGGCTTGGTTGCGTGGGTGCGTTTACATCAAGGAACCGGATTCTACCGGGGATACAACCCGTAAGCCCTCCTAAGGCTGCGAAGGCTTATCAAACCGTCGTGGCAAAGGATTGACACCCTCCGCTCGGGTTTGCTCCCGATTCCAAACTACGCTGTTCAGTTTTACTGATGACGCGATCCGGGCTTTCACCGGCCTCTTACAATGCTTACATTAAAAAGTAAAAAGGCGGGGTGCTTCGCGATCACGAAGTATCCCGCCTTTTTAACAAGATTATTAGAGGACTTCATCGAGAAGAATCTTTTGCTGAATGCAGTAGCGAAGTATTTGTTCCATAACCTCTGTGACGAGTTGGTCGCTGTTCGTGCTGCTCGCTTTAAGAAGTTTTCTATAAGGAATAGCAATCTTCTCCGCCATTTCTTTTTTCGATGTAAAGGAATGTGCAAGAAGATATTCTGTCAGTAACCGAGTTATTCTCTGTTCCAATATAGCACCTTCCTAAATAGCGAGATCATCTCAATTCCCGAATATACACTTCATTCGGGCAAAAAGCGGTCAAATACTACTTTGCTTATGCCATCATATTCTTTGCAAAGCGCGAACTTTTTCTAAGCTATCACTTAGGCCTTTTCGGTTCAAGAATGGCCTAGCTTATATGATTAACTGATATTTTATCTGTCGCTAAATCCCTTTCGCTTAATGCCTGTTGTGGATAGCCGATAGCGATACCGATAAGAGATTGAAAGTTGTCGGGCAAGTTCAAAAGTGCCGTATTGTCAAGCTCGGGAATTTCACGCATCGCTTCGAGAGAACCCCACATAAACACACTACCCAAGCCAAGCTCTGTAGCGGCAAGATGCATGGAGTAGGTAACGCACGCAACATTTGAAAACTCAATACCGGGCTGTAAATCCTGTTTTCTGTGCGATACAAAAATCACTGTAGGAGCACCGTAAAATGGGTCGATTGCTCTCTGGCTAAATGCAACATTGGGAGTATCGCCAATGATTTTTTTCATCTTGGCTCTATCCTCCCAGCGTTTTATGGCAGCCTCTGAGAGCTTGTCCAGTATTCCCCTATTCTGCACAACGGTCAGGTGTATATCTTTGTATTGATTGCTACCAACCGGTGCTGCGTTTGCGGCAGTCAGTATTCTAGAAAGATCATCCTGCGATATTTGCTCATCCGTAAACCTTCTGGTAGATTTCCTATGCCTAAGCAATTCAAAGTAATCCATGAATAGACACGTCCTTTCATACGTTAAGAAGTAGTCGTATCGCGCTTCTATGGTTCTTCAATTCATTGTCCCAACGCCGCCGCCACATCTTTTGCATAAGCGCGAGCATTTTCCAAGTCGAGTTTGCTCGGATGCTTGCGGTTTATAAGTCCCCAAGCCTTCCCTTTGCAGGTAAACGGCTTGCCAACAACCGTTAGTCCTCGCTTTTGCAAGAGGTTGCTTATGTCTGCACCAACCTTATCCTGTCCGCCGTAAGTTGAAAAAACAGCCACATTTTTTACCGTAGCGGGGCTTAACTGCGAAAGATAAGCTACGGTTTTCTTGTGCATCTTCCCAAAATAAGTACCATCCCCGATAAAAAGCAAGTCTATCGGCTTGGAGATTGTCGCTGCGCTACTTCCAATCGGTTCAGCCTTTGCGTTCACTGTGTCTGCAATGGCTTTGGCTAGTTTTTCCGTGTTCCCTGTTGACGAGTGATACATAACCTTGATATTCATGATGATCCCTCCTTCATTATGTTGCACTTATATACGCTGCGATTGATTCCGTTTTAAGGTTACGAAATACACAATGCCTGCCAGTACAGGGAATATAGCCATAAAAGCAAACATCCCGCCATATCCCCAAATGGTAGAAACAAATCCGGCCAAAACCGCCCCGATGCCAATTCCACCATCAAAGCCGGTAAAGAATGTTGCGTTGGCCGCTCCCGTTCTGTCCTTTGGCACATTTACAATAGCCATTGTCTGTAGGCTGGCCTGTGCCGCACCAATTCCAATTCCATAGACAGCACCACAAATCAGGAAAGCTATAAGGCTGTCGCTTATGGAAAGCAATAGCAATGCGGCGGGAACCATCACGACGCCCGGCCAGACGCCCGCACCAAATCCTTTGTTGTCAATGAGCTTTCCTAAGAAGGGGCGTGTCAACAGCATAGATACAGCATATACAGTAAAGAACAGCCCAACGCCTTCAATGGATCTCTGTGCTCCATACAACGCGATAAAGGTTAGAATTGCACCAAATGTAATCGAGAAAAAGACCATAATGAGGGACGGTAGGAGAGACTCCTTTGCATAGGGAGCCTTTCTTTTCTTCGTTTGTTCCACCGGAAGATTCTGGTATTTTATCAGGAAGGCTAAGATTATGGTGATTGACAAAAACGCCAATGCCAATAAAACGTTGTTTTGCATACCGAGTGAAAGGGCAACAGCGGGCGCTACCGCCATCGCAATGCTGCTGGTAAGGCTGAAATAACCCATGCTTTCAGCAAAACGGGTTTTCTCAATATTGTCAGTAGCGACTGTACTACAAGCAGTATTCGCGACACCCCACACCATTCCGTGCACAAACCGGATAACGAAAATGATTCCAACCACAGGAAAGAACCTATACGCTGCCGTTGACAGAAGCATACCGATAAGTCCAACGATGAATATTCCTTTTCTTCCATATCTATCGAGAGCAAGTCCGGCAAATGGGCGAACAATCAAAGTGGCAACGGTTAAAATCCCCTGAAGCCATCCCAACATGTTATCGGCTGCGCCCAGCGATTTTAGATACGGCGGCAAGGCAGACGGAAAAAGCTGGAAAGCGAAAAACAGAAAAAAGTTGGTAATTGTGATTATTACGAAGTTCCATGTCCAGAGCTTCGATTTACTCATCTTCGTTATCTCCCTCTGAGTGCAATGCGTTAATAGCCACAAAATTGTTCAGAACCTTATTCATGAGCACCATAAGTTGGGCACTTTCAGTTTCCGATAACCCGCTCTCAGCCACACTTTGATTCTCTATAAAAATCGCTTCAACAAAAGGAGCCTCCTTCCGCCCTTTATCGGTTAGAAATAAATGGTCAATCCGGCCATCTTTTTCATCTTTTTGCTTTCTTACATATCCTTTGCTCACCAAATTCTTGACCGCCTTGGCTGTGGTAGATTTTCCAATGTGCAGGTGTTCACTTAATTGCTTCTGTGAAATGCCCTCATTCAGGGAAATCACAAGAAAGAAGTCGTATTGTCCATTCTTAATATCCAGCCCAGCCAGCTTGTTGCCTAAAAAGGTCTGCATATTGCGGTAGATGGCTGCGTTGAGCTGTCCAATCCTGTGCATATACCCCGTCCTCCTCGATAGTGTCCTTTGCAACTATTATAGCGCAAATTGGTTTCCCTTGCAACCGTTTCGCAATGACAAATTTTTCTTGCAAACGGGATTCGCCGTTGGAGAACCCCAGCCGGTTGCCAACCAGTGATGGTTCTGTATTGCATTCTGTGCTTCAAGATATGCCACTTCATCAGCAACTGGGGGCTTTCTTTGGACACTTTTCCAGCTTGAAGATTATGTTCAAAACGCTAAGCTGTGACCACACCGAACGAAATCTTCAAGGAGGAACCCGCAATGCTGAACATTTCCGAAATCGTAGCCAAGACCGAAGCCATGTTTGACCTTTTCAATGCGCACTTCTACAATTCCGAACTCCTTCGCCCGGCGATCACCGTATCTCCGGACGGCGGGCACGGCGCGTATGGCTGGTGCAGCGTATATGAAATCTGGCAGGGCAATGGCGAGGCGCACCGGGAAATCAATATCTGCGCCGAGTACATTAACCGGCCCATTGGCGAGGTGGCCGCGACCATGCTCCATGAGATGGCGCACCTCTACGACCTGACGCACGACATCAAGGACGTGAGCAACAACGGCTACTACCACAACATGAAATTCAAGGAGACGGCCGAGGCTCACGGCCTGCACATCGAGCAGCACGCCACCTACGGCTGGACGATCACGACGCTGACCGCGGAAACGGCGACGTGGTTGGCCCAGCAGCCCGGCATGGAGGATATTACTGCCAGCCGCAAAGCCCTGCTCCAGATCAAGACCAAGGGCGACAGCGACGAAGGCGGTGAGGAAACCACGACCACCATCCGGGGAGGACGCCAGACCAGCAAGAACCGGAGCATCAAGTACGTCTGCCCGATATGCGGCGCGATCATCCGGGCGACGAAGCAGGTCAACGTGGTATGCGGGGACTGCAATGTACCATTTGAAATAGCATGAACCATGATCCCGATTGGAGGGAAGTTGTCTATGAATTCGTCTGTGCCTTGGATTTTCATGCAGATTACAATGACCCATTTGAATGATCCAGCAGAACAAAGGTGCTGGGGATGAAAACGTAAAAAGTGGTTCCTTTACCCAGATCACTTTCCACATGAATCCTGCCACCATGCACCAGAACAATCCATTGTACTATTGAAAGTCCAAGCCCTGTACCGCTGCGGTCGCGGGAGGAATCCACCCGGTAAAAGCGGTCAAAGATATGAGGCAAGGCGTCCTTCGGGATACCTGTGCCGTCATCACGTAGTGTGATTATGTTCTGTTCATCCTCTTTGGCAGCAGAGAGAAAGATATTCCCGCCATACTTACCATATTTGATAGCATTCTCCACGAGATTGAGCAGCATTTGCGTAATGAGGCTCTGATCTGCCTGGATTTCAAAATTATTCGGAATCGCGCATTCAAAGCACATGTTTTTGGCTGTCAGTTGTTCCGCCATCGCTTCGGAAATACTTTCACAAATGGCATCCAGACGTATTGTTTCAATGCAGATTGGATAACGTCCCTCTTGACCGCGCGTGATAGTCAATAGCTGGCTTATGATCTTTTGCATCCGCATACATTCGGTGAGTATCGTCTGCAAGGAATCCTGCTGGTCGGCAGTCAAGCCCGGCTCGGACATCAGGGTTTCCGTATAGGCCCGGATCACGGCTATCGGCGTCCGCAGTTCATGAGAAGCATCCGAGGTAAAGCGCTTCTCCCTCACAAAAGCAGTGTCCACACTTGACAGCATACGGTTAAGCGTCCCGGTCAATTCCCCCAGTTCATCCTTGGCATGTGTCGCAGGAATGCGCTCTGACAAGTCGCCTTGTGAAATGATTTCCGCGCTGTTGATGATCTTGCGGATAGGCCGGAGCGAACGCTTGGCTATGACAAAGCCGCCTGCCAGCGCAATGAGTGTCATCAACGGTACGCCAGCCAGAAAAAGAATGCGAAGCGTGGAGAGCACCTGATGATGGAGGGCGTAGGAGGCTGCCACGCGCACGCGCAATACAAAATGGCCTACATTGACTGGTTCGGAATCCAGCAACAGCCATTCGCCGGTTTCGCCCTTTACCTTCCGAAGTACATTCTCCTTCACTGGCACCTGATCAAAAATCGTGATGTCCTCGCCGTAGGAAGCCAGTTCGCTTCCATTTTCCTCTGTAATAAAGAACATGCTGGTAGAGGATACAGGCACTTCGTTTTCAAAGGTCAGCATACCGTGTTCGTTTTCAATCTGAGCAATGACCTGCTGCATGGATAACCGTACTTCCCACTCCAGCATTCCTTCCAGCACATTATTGGTTATGAAGTATAGCATAAGACAAAATACAACCGTGATCAAAAAGGTCAGAGCGGTATACCATAATGTCATTTTGTTGCGCAGCCGCATGGCCTTTCTCATTCATTGCCCTCCGCTCTAAGTACATAGCCGAATCCGCGCACCGTATGGAGCAGCTTCACAGGTTCGTCCTTATCAATCTTCCCACGCAGATAACGCACGTACACATCCACCAGATTGGTTTCAAGACTGCACTCGTAATTCCACACATGCTCGCTGATCTGATCCCGTGTCAGTACATGACCTGCGTTGCGCATGAAGTATTCCAGCAGCGCATACTCCTTGGCCGTCAAAACAACCGCGCGCTGCCCGCGCGTGACGGTATGCGTCGCCGTGTCCATCACTAAGTTTGCTACCGTCAGTACAGGAGAATGATTCTCTGTGCGTTTGCGCATCAATGCTCGTACCCGTGCCAGCAATTCATCCAAGGCAAACGGTTTTGTCAGATAATCGTCAGCGCCCATATCCAATCCATTCACCCGATCCTCTATGGCATCCTTTGCGGTGAGCATCAATACGCCGCTCTCACAATGCACGTTACGCAAACGGCGAAGAATCTCCAAGCCGTTGATACCGGGAAGCATAATGTCCAGAATAATCGCGTCATACGTCATAGCGGTTGCATAATCCAAACCATCCGTCCCTGTACTGCAAGCATCGACCGCATACCCCTGTGAGTTAAGCTGCTTGACAAGGATTTTTCGGAGCGCATCGTCATCCTCTATAATCAAAACTCGCATGGAGAACCTTCCTCGCCCTTTATTTCGTTTTGATTATAGCATGTATTGATGAAAATCAGATGAGTAGCTGCGTTATTTACACTGGCCGTTCATTTTCATCTCCCTCTCATTTTGTTCTGATATATTTATTTTGCCTCCCAAACGGGAGCGAAAGATAAATGGAGGAACTGTCGATGAAGCGTACATGGAAAATGTTATGTCCCCTACTTATTTTTACAATTCTGCTTTTTAGCTTTAACACTTCGGCCAGTGCTACGGAGTGGCAGCCAACCTGCATAAGCGAGCCCCACGACTATCAATATCAGGATGATTTCCGCCAAATTACAATCAATCGAATCAGCGAAAATGGCATCACCTATTTCGTGGTGGACGTACAGATTGCAGACATATCCGGCTTTCAAACCGCCCTGAGCAGCGACCAGCCTTTTGGCGATATGGAACCGATTTCTGAGATGGCAGCACGGTATAATGCTGTTCTGGCCATCAATGGCGATGATTATGGCACTCACAAGTATGGGACGATCATCCGAAATGGCACGTTGATCCGCGCGCATGATACAACACGCAACATGCTGATTGTAGACAAAGCGGGCAATATGTCCGTGAAGGTGGATCGCAAAGGCGAAGACCCGGCGACGCTTGGTCAGCAGCTCATTGCCGAGGGGGTCTGGCAAACCTTTGAGTTTGGCCCGGAATTGGTGCGCGACAGTCAGGCAGCGAGCTTCAACAGCGCCTTTGATGTGATCTCCACCAAGAGTTCTCGCCGCGAGCCTCGTACCGCCATTGGTCAGATCAATGCGCTGCACTATATCATCATTATTGCGGACGGACGTCAAGAGGGCTATTCCAAAGGGATGACGCTTCCAGAACTCCAGCAGCTATTCATAGATTACGGTGCTCAGACAGCAATGAATCTGGATGGAGGCGGTTCAACGGAATTGTGGTTTCAGGGCGAAATCATCAATCGACCCTCTGGCGGTGATGAACGTTATGTTTCAGACATGATTTTCTTCTAAGAAAGGACGTGACAGCAGATGTTTAGGTGCGCGTTGCGCAGAGGAATAATCGGATTCACGGCGGGTATTGCAGTAGATTACATTGTGGCAATGGTCGTTTCCTTTGTCCTGAAATTAGGATACTTCATGCCTTGCCTTGCATCCTTGCCGGAAAAGGTGGGCGGCGAAATGAATGCCGTTGTTCTTCAAGCAATGATATTCGGAATCATAGGAGCCGCCATTGGGGTAGTGCCAGTGTTTTTTAAGATGAGTAAAGTGAAAGGAGCCAAACGTTATATCGCCATTGTTCTTACGGTAATAGCTTTTGTATTACTTGTTGGCATGTCGGCCATGTACATGACATAAAATCGCTGTTGCAGCTTATGGGTAACGGTAGGTGCTCCGGCTATTTTCTGCGCGCTGCGGCTCAGCGCCGAAGAAACCAGATAATCTTGGTGACACGGCCCGGCAAAAGCGCCGGGCTTTTGCGTCCCTCGGGATTTCCGATATGTCGCACCACCAACGCCCATGTGGTGCGTTTTCGACGTAGGCCCGGCCCAGATTCCCGCCCATGGCCGTGAAAACGCCGTAAGTGGGCGTGTACAGTGCAGAAATTTCTTTTGATTTCTTTGCCGTGAAGGCTTGCTTTCCACGGGTGACTGCGTAAGCTGTGAGCCACAGGCGACAAGCCCGTACAACAACGAATGGAGGAACGAATCATGGAAATGGGCAAGCTCACGGCGAAACTGAGGGACGCGGTTCCGGTATGCTTTTTAGTGGAGGGCAGGGAGATCAAGCGGTACAAGAACATCGAAATCCCAGACGACCTCAAGAAGCTGGAGTATCAGGACTTCAAATTCGACGTACCGCTGAACGGCGCGATCACCTTCAAGATTATGTTCGAGCCGGGCGTGCTGCCCGAGGAATTCCCGCAGACGCGCGAGCGGAGGACGCGGAAGCCCTTAGCCCAAGACGCGCAGCCGCAGGAAGCGGCACCGGCGGTAGACATTGCAGCGGAGGCGGAATCGCAGCCGCATGACGAGCAGCCAAGCGAATCCCTTCCCGCACCGGTGGTGGAGGCATTCGCGCAGGCGCTGGAGGACGCACAAGCCGCTGGCGAGCCGATAGCCGACATCGCGGCGGCAATGACGGACGGCGAGGCCATCAAGGCCGAGATCATCGAGGACGAAGGCGAAGGGCGGCTGGTTGTAATCACGGTAGAGCCGGAGGCCACGGAAGTTATACCGGAACCTGTGGAAGCCGAGGCAAAGGCTGAGGCGCAGCCCGAGGATAACGAACCGGCCAAGAAGCCCGCGCGTAAGGGCAAAGGCAAGAAGGGCGCGGCATCCACGGAGGACGTGGACAAGTAAGCCCCCAAAATATACAGAATCCCGGCGCTTTGCCGGGATTCCGCGTCAATGCAAGAAAGGATGTTGCTTCGTTTCAGCTCCAGAAGGTCGTCCTGTCACGAGCGATGTATGTTATCCCAAATAAACGTCCTTTGCCATGCGCATCGCCGCCCACGCCTTGGGCCAGCCAGCATAGAAGGCAAGCTGGGTCAACACCTCCACCATTTCATCCTTTGTTACTCCGTTCTCCTTCGCCTTGCCGATATGAAATTGCAGAGAGCTGTCAAGAATACCGCTTGCCATCAGGGCGGATACAGTGATCAAGCTGCGATCCCTCGGGGAGAGCATTTCTTCACGCGACCAAACCTCGCCGAACAGTATATCATCGTTCAGAGATGCAAACTGGGGTGCAAACTCTCCCAGCGCATCACGGCCAGCAGTCACTGGTTTCATTTGAAATCCTCCTTTTTGCTCATATGTCTTTTCCATGGACACAGTTTCGGCTTATGCGTGCGGGAGCGCGCCCACGATCTTATGGGGGACGTATGGTTCCTCCAGATAGGCGACGTCCTCCGCTGTGAGGGTAACGTCGAACGCACCTGCCGCATCGTCAAGGTACTTCGCCTTGGTCGCGCCGATGATGGGCGCGGTCACACCCTTGGCCAGATGCCACGCCAGCGCAATCTGCGTCATCGTCACGTCGTACTTTTGCGCAAGCTCATTGACCCTGAGGACAATGCCATAGTCGGATTCCTGAGTATCGTCGTACTTGGAGATGGCAATCTTGTCTGTCTGGCTGCGGAGGGTGTCGGCCTTCCATTCCAGGCGAGAAAGCCGCCCGGCGGCCAGCGGGCTGTAGGGTGTGAGGGCGACGTTCTGCTCTTTGCAGATGGGGATCAACTCCCGCTCGTCCTCCCGGTAGAGCAGGTTATAGTGATTCTGCATGGAAACAAACCTTGTCCAGCCGTTCTGTTCCGCCGCAACCTGCATGTTGTGGAACTGGTATCCGTACATGGCGGAAGCGCCGATGGCCCGCACCTTACCAGCCTTCAATAAGCTGTGAAGCGCCTCCATGGTTTCTTCGATGGGAGTATCGTAGTCAAAGCGGTGGATGATGTACAGATCCACATAGTCTGTGTCCAGGCGCTTTAATGACCCATCGATCTCCCGCAGTATGGCTGGCTTGGATAGATGCCCTTCGTTATTGTATACCTTGGTGCCGATGACTACCTTGTCGCGGGGGACGTGCTTCTTGAGAGCACGCCCTAGATACTCCTCGCTGGTACCCGCTGAGTATCCGTTGGCGGTATCGAAGAAGTTGATGCCCAGGTCGAGAGCACGCTTGATCAGCGCCTCGCTCTCCTCGGGGTTCAGCGTCCATGCGTGCATTTTGCTGGCGGGATCGCCGAAGCTCATGCAGCCTACGCAGAGGCGGGATACCTCAATGCCGGAATTGCCAAGGGTTGCGTATTTCATAGGATCGTCCTCCTTCCATTTCTTGTCATGCCATCTGTTTCATTCCGCCAATTAGTGCCAGCCAGGATGTCAATTCCGCTATCGTGTCCTGCCCGCCGTCTTCATAGGTCGCATATCCGCGCAGCACCTTGGCTCCGGGGACTAGGCGCTCCATGTCTGTTGCGATTCTTGCCAACCCGCTCCCGCCGTGCGTGCAGAATGGAATTACCAGCTTTCCGGCTAAATCACTCTGCGACAGGAAGCTGGCGACGGGCGGCGCGATGGTGCTCCACCAGTTCGGCGTGCCGACAAAAACAACCGCAACCTCGTCAAGCGACGGCAACTGGCCTTTGAGCGCAGGCTTTACTCCGTTCATGATCTCCCTGCGTGCTTGGTCTAGGACTGCCTTATATGTTGAGGGGTAAGGATTTTGCGGGCATATCTCATATAAGCTCCCTTTCGTCAGTTCGCCAATCATCTTCGCGATCCGTTTCGTGTTACCTGAGTGAGAGAAATATGCGATCAAACAACGTTCAAGCATTCCATGGCACCTCCTTTCGATTATAATGCGAGCATTCAAATCGCACGACCGCCCATGCGGTCTTTACTCAAGTTGCAGCGCAGCCTCATTCAGCAGCCGAATGATCTCCAGCTTTTGCGGGCAGTGGCTCTCGCAGGAGCCGCACGCGATACAGTCAGATGCCTTGCCGCTTTCCTTCATTGTGTTTCCATAACGCCTTTTCGCATATGCCAGATCTCTGTACACGCGAAACTCGTTCACCAATTCGAAGATCGAAGGAATACCAATGTTCTGAGGGCAATCGTTAACGCAGTACTTGCAGGCTGTACAGCCGATCAGTTCCACCGATTTCAGTGCCTCGACAGCTTTTTCAATGACTGTTCTTTCGCCGCTGTCCAGGGGCTGAAATCTCTCCATATAGGACACGTTATCGTCCAGTTGGTCGGTATCGGACATTCCGCTTAGAACTGTGATGATGCCGTCGAGAGATGCTGAATACCGGATCGCCCACGAGGCGAACGAAGTGCCCGGGTTCGCCTCATGAAGAATATCACCAACATCGGATCTGAGATTCGCGAGTGTTCCGCCCTTTACCGGCTCCATGACGATAACGGGTATCTCGTGCTTCATGGCGACTTCATAACATCTGCGGGCCTGTATCTTCTCGTCCTCCCAGTCAGCCTAGTTGATCTGAAGCTGGACAAATTCCACCTCGGAATGCTCGGTCAGCATCCGGTCGAGCACGTCCGCCGTATCGTGAAAGCTGAACCCGATATGCTTAATTTTCCCTTCCGCCTTTTTTGTCGGTGGCGGTGATAAAATGATAAAAAATGGCGCGGAAAAAATGTCATAAAGTGGCGGCTGAGGCCGGGCGGATGGTAGACTCTTTTTGTTACACAAGACGGTGTGGCAGAAAGGGCTGAAGGAATGGAAGGAGCAAAATGGATGGACATCCGCAACGACCGCCAGAAGGGATTAAACTACACGGAAATCGGGAAGAAGTATCACCTCGACCCGCGTACGGCAAAGCGATACGCGCTGTCAGAAACGAAGCCAGCGTACCAATTGTCTGGGCCGAAGCCGTCCATACTGGACCCGTACAAGCATCAGATCGACCAATGGCTGGAAGAAGCGCCGTACAGCGCGGTAAAGATCCTGGAGAAGCTGCAGGAGCAAGGTTTTCAAGGGAAGTACACCATCGTTCGGGAATATGTGAGACAGAAGAAGGGCGACCTGGACGAGAAGGCGACGGTACGGTTCGAGACCATGCCCGGGCTTCAGGGTCAGGTAGACTGGGCATTCTTCGAAGACCATCTGGTGCGGGACGGCGGGCAGCTAAGGAAGCTGTACTGCTTCCTCATGGTGTTGGGGTTCTCCCGGATGCGATACATTGAATTCGTGACCGACATGTCCACAGGCACGCTGATCCGGTGCCACCAAAACGCGTTCAGGTACTTCGGGGGCTACCCGGAGGAGATCCTCTACGACAACATGAAGCAGGTGGTGGTCAAGCGTCTGCTCAAGCAGGAGGACAGTGAGATGAACCGGCAGTTTGAGGATTTCGCGGGATTTTATGGCTTCAAGCCCGTTCTCTGCCGGCCGTACCGGGGCCAGACCAAAGGCAAAGTGGAGCGAACGGTACAGTATGTCCGGAAGGACTTCATGGTGGGCATCCGCTATACTTCCCTGGACGACTTGAACGGTCAGGCGATTTCCTGGTGCAACAAGGTCAACGGCAAGATCCACGCCACCACCGGCAAGATCCCCTTCGCCCAGTTGAAGAAGGAGCGCCTGAGCCCGGTCAAAAGGGAGTACATCCTGGACCGGATCAACCTGCGCCGGGTACAAAAGGACTGCCTCATCAGCTTTGCCGGGAATCAGTACTCCGTGCCCGCGGAATACGTCGGCAAGGATGTGGCAGTCGTGGCCCTGGATAACACCCTTGCCGTCCACTACAACGGAAAGCAGATTGCTACCCACAAACTATCTTACCAGAGCCGGGACATGGTCGTCAATCCGGGCCATTACCGGCGCCTCACCGTGAAGCATCAGTTTGAGACCGAAAACACGCTGCTCCGCGGGGACAATATCGTCGACTTCCCCATCCGGCACATCGACCTGTCCGTCTACGACGCGGCGACGGAGGTGGGCCATGAGTGATATCCTCTACCAGCGCATCAAGGATAACCTGGAAGTCCTGAAGATGAAGAGCACCCTTACGACCCTGGACAACTACCTGGAGCGGGCCGTGAAGGATGATCTGAACATCGTGGAAGTGCTGGATCACATCTTCGCAGAAGAGGCTGCCGGCAAGCGCCGCCGCGCCTACGAGAACCAGATCCGCATGTCCGGCATCCCCATGCGCAAGACCCTTGAGGACTTTGACTTCGGCTTCCAGCCCTCCATTGACAAGCGCCAGATCCTGGAACTGGCAACCATGCGCTTCCTGGAGAACGCCGAGAACGTCGTCTTCCTCGGCCCGCCCGGCGTCGGCAAGACACACCTCGCCACCGCCATTGGCACCCTCGCCGCGCAGAACCGATATTCCACCTATTACGTCAACTGCCACGCGCTGATCGATATGCTCAAACGCAGCCATTACGAGAACCGTCTGTCCGAAAAGATGAAGTGGTTCTCCCGCTACAAGCTGCTTATCATTGACGAGATTGGCTACCTGCCCATGGACATTCAGGGCGCGAACCTGTTCTTTCAGTTGATCGCCAAGCGCTATGAGAAGGCCTCCACCATCTTTACCTCCAACAAGGCCTTCTCCCAGTGGAACGAGGTCTTCGCCGACGTCACCATCGCCTCCGCGATCCTCGACCGCGTTCTCCACCACTGCACTGTCGTCAACATTAAGGGGGAGAGCTACCGCCTGAAGGAAAGGAAGGAATTCATGAAACAAAAGCAGCACATTGTCAACGCTCTGTTCGAACCTTCGTAAGCCGTTTTCCCTCGAATGTAACCTTGGCTGCCTGTACCCTGGCCGCCATTTTCTTACACTTTTTAACCGCCATTTTTCGGCATTTTCAGAACGCTATTGACATTTTTTCTTTGAATGAATTCCCATGCACCGAAATCCGTTGCCTTCTCGATATTGGACGAGGGAAACCTGTCCGAGACGGAAGCCCGCATCCCGTGCAAAAGGTAGAAGTCAAAGTATTCTACCCCTGCGCGCTCCAGCGATTCACTGAAATAGCGTTCCATGTCGGACTTTTGATTGACCAGCCACATGGGGAGCTTGGTGGCAAGCTGAAACGCTTCCCTGGGATAGCGTTTGACGAGCGTCTCGCGCGCGACACCCTCGGATTTCCCGCCCGCATAGACATAGGCGGTATCAAAGTAAGTAAACCCTTTTTGGATAAAGGTGTCCACCATTTTCTCTACCTGCTTGAGGTCGATCTCCCCGTCGATCATGGGTAAGCGCATCAGTCCAAAGCCGAGCTTGGGTATTTCATGGCCGAGATAATTCCTTTGCATTCAATCGTCCTCCTGGAAATTTGTAGGCGTGAATAAGTCGTTAATCCACATCGCTGAAATAGCGTTTTGCCTCCCGCAGGGCCTTGTGCAAGGACAAGCACACTGCGGGTTAAAGCGAGAGATACGATGGAGGTGACGGTTGAGTTACTCGAATGAGGGTAATATGCGATCAAACAACGTTCAAACACTCTATGGCACCTCCTTCCGATTATAATGCGCCCAATCAGATTGCACGGTGTTCCCGCCACCGCCCGCCTTTGAAGCGCAGGGCAAAGATTGCGGAACGGCCCAGCCAATCCATGCCCATCGCGGCCCACACGCCCCAGATACCCATCTGAAACGCGATTCCGAGCAGGTACGCAGTACCGAGGCGGAAGATCAGCATAGAGGCGATGCCCGCAACCATCGTAAAGCGTGCGTCGCCCGCCGCGCGAAGGCCGTTAGGCAGGTTGAATGCGGTCGGGTGCAATAGCGTTGCCATGATGTTGTGGGCCATGATCAGGTTGAAGCTGAGCTTCCAAGTATTGTCCGACAGTGTATAGAGGCGCAAAATGCCGGGTAACATCGCCCATACGGCGAGGGTCAACACGGTGGTTGCGACGTAAGATACCAGCATCAGCTTCTTCTGATATTTCTCGGCTTGAACGTATTCCTTCGCACCAACGCACTGGCCCACCACGGTGATCACGGCCAGATTCATGGCGCTGACAACAACGATGGCAAACATATCCACGCTCTGCGCCACGCCGTTGGCCGCGATTTGCGTCGTGCCAAACAGTGCGACGATGCTTGTAACCAGCACCCTGCCCAGCATGAATAACCCATTCTCAATGCTGTTGGGCACCCCGATGCGCAGGATTCGTCCGATCATCTCTCGATTCCAGGAGAAAATCTCCCGCCAGCGGATGCGCACCGCGTTTTTCACTCCAAAGGCCATGCCCGTCATCACGACGCCCGCCAGCGCTCGGGAAACGAGCGTCGATGCCGCGACGCCCGCCACGCCCGCGTGCAGCACAAATACTCCGATGATATTGCCAACGATATGCACCACATTCATCAAAAGAGACACGCACATGGTGGCACTCGTCCGGCGCATCGAGCGGAACAGCGCCGCCGAGGCGTTATAGATGCCCAGGAAGGGGAACGAGCAGGCGGTGATCAGAAAATAGGTGGTGGCTGACCGCATCACGGCCTCGTCCACCGCGCCGAACAGCGCACCGAGGATGGCCTTGTGCAAAGACAGACATACGGCAGTTAATGTGAGAGATACGAGGAAGGTGACAGTTTGAAGCTGGCTGGCGGCTAAATCCGCGTGCTGTGCTTCCCGGCTTCCAAGATACTGTGATACGATCACCGCGCCGCCGGTGGCGACGGCGGTCAACAGCGCAATGACCACCGCATTCACCATATCCACCAGCGCCACGCCCGAAATCGCCGCCTCGCCCGAGTAGGAGGCCATCATGGTGTCCGCCACGCCTACCAGCATAACCAGAAGCTGCTCCGCGACCAGCGGAAGGATCAGCCGCCGGAGCGCTTTATTGTCAAACATCGTCCTTTCCTCCAACGAGAGGTTCGTGATTCGGGTGGTCTTTCTGATGTGCCTGATTTCATGAACGACTGCCTTGGCGGTCGTCAAAGGGTATCCCGTGATCATAAGATAAGGGCTTTCGCAAGGAATGTCAAATGCCTATAATGGATGCCGTATTATTCAATTTTTGAATGAAAAATGCGCTGCCCTGTGTTCGCGGACGGGCAGAGATGGTATAATGGGATCAACGACCGGATAGGAGGAATAGGATGGACATTCGGGTTCTGAAATACTTTCTGGCGGTCGCGCGGGAAGGGAACATCACCAGGGCGACCGAAGTGCTACACGTCACCCAGCCGACCTTGAGCCGTCAACTGATGGATTTGGAAAAGGAGGTTGGTGTCCGGCTTTTGATTCGAGGCAAACGGCAGATCACCTTAACAGACGCTGGCGTCCTGTTTCAGCAGCGGGCGAAGGAGATGATCCTTCTTCTTGAAAAGACTGAACGCGATTTGGCGAAACTGGAGGATTTGGTTGGCGGCGTTGTGGCCATCGGCTGCGTCGAAACCGTCGCTGCGAGGATGCTCGCGGACGCGCTCATACAATTCTCTGGAGAGCATCCCATGGTGCAGTATGAATTGTACAACGCTGATGGGGACGACGTGCGAGAAAAACTGGATCGGGGCGACATCGACATCGGCATCTTGCTGGAACCTGTGGAAGCCGCCAAATATGACTACATCCGCCTGCCGTGCACGGAACGATGGGGCGTCCTGATGCAGCGGGACGATCCCAAGGCGCAGGCAGGCAGCGTCGGCATGGCGGACATCCTTCCGCTGCCGTTGATTCTTCCCAGGCGCAGGATCGTTCAGGAGGAAATTTCGAGCTGGCTGGGCGTAGAGAGTGAGAATCTAAAGATCATCGCTTCGCATAACCTGCTCACGAATGTTATATCGCTGGTGGAGCGGGGCTTGGGTTACGTGATCTGTGTAGAAGGCGCTCACTCCATTCGCCCGAATGAGATGCTCGTTTTTGTTCCATTCGCTCCTGAACGAATTACGGGACATGTGCTGGCATGGAAGAAAAACCGTGTATTTCCATCGGCGACTTCGTGTTTCATACAGTTTATGAGGGAGCGCATAGTGCCTGATAGTTGACCTGCACGATCTGGGCATAACACGCAGCGAGGCGCGCTGCCACGAAATCTGCGCATCTACAATCGCCATGAGCCAGGCGCAAGATCCATCAGAGGTGGGTGCATCATTGCACGATTACACGGGAGCCTTTGGAGATCGTGTATTTTTGAGTGCCCACGAGGCGCATTTTTCTGTCATCCGCGAACGTCAAAATCCCGCCTGCGCGCCCGCCCGTGTATTCCTGCAAAAAGAGCGCCGGAAGCCGGTATTTCAGGGGAGATTTGCAGGCAAACAAAAAAGCCCACCGCAACCGGTGAGCTTCTTTGCACCAACTAATGTCGGTATACATGCTTTGATTAGGCTGAAAATAGGTTTTGCATCAATGCTCGCGGACCCTTAAAATGTGGCACTTCCACGCAACAATTGTTTGTGGATTTTGACAGGATCTTTTTTGAGAGTAGGCTATTATGCCTCAATCGTGTTACTTACGCCAAAGGGTTTCACACTTTGGAAACCTGACAAGGGCTATCGCCCTTGACCCTATCTCCGCTGCGGCGGAGGGCAATGCTATCGCGCTCTACATCTCAAAATCCTTATCCGTCAGGTTGGTGTACACATCCTTGAGGGGGCTGAAATCGGTGATCGCGTCGTTCTCCAACTTCAGCCCGACCAGGTGGGTCAGGTGCGCAAGCGGTGTCAGGTCCGTCACCTGCGTGTTGGCGATATCCAGATAGTTGAGGTCCGTCAGCGCAGCCAAGGGGCCGATATCCGCCACGGGCATATCGGAGATGTCGATGTAGGTCAGCTTCGTAAGCCCGGTCAGGGGCGTGAGGTCGGTGAACAGGTTGCGGTCCGCGTGCAGGTAGCCCAGCTCAGTCAGCCCCGCCAGCGTGCTGATATCCTCCACCCGGTTGCCGAAAATCGCCAGCCTTTGCAGGCTTTCAAGCCCGGCCAACGGCGCTATGTCCGACACCATGTTGCCGCCCAGGTTCAAATCCAGCAGCTTGTTAAGCCCCGCCAGCGGGCTTATATCAGCCACGCGGTTGAAGCCCAGGTTCAGCTCGGTCAGGTTGGTGAAGGCTTCCAGTCCCGACACGTCTGCAATCTGCGTATCCTCGGGGATGTCGGGCTGCCAGTCCAGCCCCAGGTCCAGCTTGGTGATCGCCGCCGCCTCGGCCATCGTTACGTCGCCCTCCGGCTTTTGCAGGTAGTCGCGGATGCGCCGCTCCAACACAGGGTCGTTGAAGTGCACCGTGCCGCTCACCGGCGCTGTGCCGATCTCAAAATCCTTCCACTCCAGGTTGGGGTAGAGGGCCGCCAGCGACGTGAAGTCCACGATGGGGTTGTTGCCCAGCTCCAGCCCCGTGAGGTGTGTAAGTCCGGCCAGCGGCGTCACGTCCGTGATGCGGTTATCCGTCAGGCCCGCGTACTCCAGGCTGGTCAGCCCGGCCAGGGCGCTGATATCGCGGATGCCCACGCCCTTGGCATCGATGGAGATCAGCTGGGCGAGCCCGGCCAGCGCGCTCAGATCAGGCACGTTCCCAGCCCAGCCCAGCGCCAGCTCGCGCAGGGCTGTGAGCTTGCTCAGCGGCGCCAGCGTAGTCACGTTGCAGCGGGTCAGGTTCAGCCATTCCAGCTTGGCTAGGCCCGCCAGCGGCCACAGCCCGCCCAGCTGCCTGTTGCCGGACAGATCCAGCCGCTTAAGCCCCGTGAACGCCTCCAACCCCTGCAGCAGGGCGATGGAATCGTTGCTGCCATCCGGCTGGCTCAGGTTCAGTTCCGTGATGGAAGCCGCCTCCTCCAGCGTGATGTCGCCCTCTGGCTTGTTCATCGCCGCGCGCACGCCCTGCTCCAGCAGCGCGTCGGCAAAGCGCACCACGCCTGCCTCCGGCAGCACGAAATCGCTCTTTATCATATTCGGGTAGAGGGCCGCCATGGGGCTGAAATTCGTCACGCGCGAGCCTTCCAGCTTCAGGCCCGTAAGCGCGGGCAGGTACGCCAGCGGCGCGATATCGGCCACGTCGGTGTAGCACAGGTTGAGCCCCTCCAGCGACGAAAGCGCCGCAAGCGGCGTAACGTCGGCGATGGCCGAGCCGGTGAGGTCGAGCCCGTGCAGGGCGGTGAGCCCTGCCAGCGCGGAGTAGTCGACCGCTTTGCAGCCCGTGAGGGTCAGCTGTTCCAGCTGCGTGAGGGCGGCCAGCGCAGAAATGTCGGTAGCGGCGATGTTTTCCAGCTTAAGCACTTTCAGTCCCGTGCAGTAGGCCAGCGCAGACAGGTCGAAAATGTTCTCACTGGCGGGCGCGTCATCGTTGCGAGTGTAGGCAAGCTCGTTGATGGCCGCGGCCTGCCGGTCGCTCACAGGGCCTTCCGGCACGTTCGCCGCCGCGCGGATACACGCTTCAAGCTGCGGGTCGGTAAAGGCGACCAGCACCGTGGGGTGCTCGGGGTCGAAATCCATGGATTCCAGCTGGGGGACGATCGCGGCTAGCGGGCTGTAATCGGCGATGGCGCAGTTGCCTAGCTTCAGCTCACGCAGCTGGGTAAGCCCGTCCAGGGGCGACACGTCGGTCACGGCCGTATCATTAAGCGAGAGGACGCGCAGCCCGGTGAGCCCCGCCAGCGGCGTCAGGTCGGCAATGGAGGAATATTCCAGCGCCAGCAAGGTCAGGTTCGTAAGCCCAGCCAGCGTCGAGTAGTCCTGTGCCCGGCAGTTGAACAGCCAGAGCGATTGCAGCCCCGTCATGCCATTCAGGGGGGCGATGTCTGCCACCTCGTTGCCCCCCAGCCCCAGCTCGTGCAACTTGGTAAGCCCGGCCAGCGGAGAAATGTCGGTGATGCGGTTAAAGTTCAGGTCCAGCTTTTCCAGGTTCACGCAGCAGCGTAGCGCGGCCACGCTCTTCACGCGCGAGCCTTCGGGAGGGTTGGGGTCGTAGTCGAAGCCCATGTGCAGCTCGGTTAGCGTAGCCATGTCGGCGGGGTAAACAGGCCCGCCGGGCTTGCCCAGCGCCGAACGGATCGCTGCCTCCAGCACCGGGTCGTCAAAGGCCACCGCTTCGCCCAAGGAGGGGTCTGGGATGGTGAAATCCTTAGTCTTGAGCTTGGCGTAGATTTTTAGCAGGGGCGAGTAGTCGGATACGGGGCAGCCCTCCAACGTGAGCGAGCGCAGCGCCTTGAGCCCAGCCAGGGGTGTCACGTCGCGCACTGCGGAGTATTGCAGCTCCAGCGTTTGCAGCTTGCCAAGCCCCGCCAGCACCGACGTATCGCTGAAGGTGGAGAATGAAAGCGCCAGCGATTTCAGCTTTTTAAGCCCGGCGACGATCGAGTAGTCCTGCGCCTGGCAGTTGAACAGGCGCAGCGTTTCCAGCCCGGTAAGCCCGGCCAGCGGCGTAATATCAGCAATGTTGTCGCCGCCCAGCTCCAGCGTTTTCAGCTTGGTGAGCTCCGCCAGCGGTGACACGTCCGTAATGGCCTGAAAGTTCAGCTCCAGCGTTTTGAGCTTGGTACAGTAGCGCAGCACAGCCAGGCTGTGTACCTGTGTAGCCGGGTCGGGCGTCTGCTCGTAATTGCGCCCGGTGCCGATGGCGGTGAGCTTGGCCAGCTTGTCGGCCGTCACGTCACCCTCGGGCACGCGCACTAGGCCACGGATCACGGCTTCCAGCACGGGGTCGTCAAAGGTTACCACCTGTTTATCCTGCGCCAGCGCCACGGCGGGCAGCAGCAGCGAGAGAACAATCAGCAAAGCGAGCATTCTTTTCATAAGTGACCCTCCTGTTACATCGATGGCTTGTACGGTCTGCGCTCTGTTCTTTTGTGTATAGCAACGCTCTGGATGATATAATCATATGTTTTGGAACGGGATATGTCAACGCAAACATTTTGTCGCTCTCATGATCGATGACAGGTTTACATACGAAAACTTTTGGGGTTCAGTTCATTACGTTCGACTGGGTGCAAAAAATGCACCCACCTAAGCATTTGTGTAAAAGTGTCTGGGACATGGTAATATTTGGATTGTAGCAAGCGTTGAAATCCACTCTTAAAGCTATATCCACAGTTGGAGAATCCTCTATAACCCTTATAAATCAACACTTTCCATCACAACAAAAAGGACGTCGACCTCGTATCGAGATTGACGTCCTTTTATGGCGGAGAGATAGGGATTTGAACCCTAGGTGGGGTATAAGCCCACACACGATTTCCAGTCGTGCGCCTTAGACCACTCAGCCATCTCTCCATGATTGAGCGCGTCGCTTCACGCAAGGGTTAGTATACTTCAAAGTGGGATTTGTGTCAAGATGTGAATTTAAAAATAACTGATTTCAGGCGTTTTATGCAAATGGTAAGCGAACGGATATTGCAGTCTGCGCGGAAAAAGCTTGAGAAGGGGAAAGCGGCTTTGAAAAGCCCGTATAAGCTGCCGTAATATATGTATAAACAAATGTTCGCTTGACTATACTGAAAAATGTTCGGAAATTCTTTATATTACTCTTTATATTTCCTTTCCATTGCGTTATAATGTACGGGTATGTTAATTGTCTCCGCCTGAAACGGCGCTTGATTATTCAGGAGGTTGTTATGGATAAAGTGCGCAGGAACGAACGTCTGGCAGCCATGAGCAAAATTCTGACCGACTCGCCAAACCGCATTTACACGCTTTCATATTTTTGCGATATGTTCGGCGCGGCTAAGTCCACAATGAGCGAGGACGTGGACATACTCAAGGACGTTGTGTCAGCGTACGCTCTCGGAGATATGCAGACCGTGACCGGCGCTGCAGGCGGCGTTCGTTATCGCCCGATTGTTCCGATGGCGGAGGCGTACAAGTTTGTCGATTCCCTTGCGCAGAAGCTCGCCGTTCCTCAGCGCGTTCTTCCGGGCGGCTTTCTGTATTTGTCGGATATTCTTTCCCAGCCGGAGCTTGTCGGCATAATGGGGCGTATTCTGGCAGGGCAGTATTACAAAACCGAGCCTGACTTCGTGCTTACGATGGAAACAAAGGGGATTCCCGTTGCGTACGAAACAGCGAAGGCGTTGAGCGTTCCGCTCGTGATTGCCCGCCGCTCAAGCAAGGTGTATGAAGGGCCTGCCGTTAATATAAACTATGTATCGGGTTCTTCCGGACGCATTGAAACCATGTCGCTTCCGCGCCGCGCGGTAACGGAGGGGCAGCGCGCCCTTATCGTTGACGATTTCATGAAGGGCGGCGGAACGGCAAAAGGCATGGTGGATTTGATGCGCGAATTCGCCGTAACGGTCGTCGGCATGGCGTTTGTAATGTCAACCGCTCAGCCGGTCAAAAAGCGCGTTGATAACTATAAGGTTCTGATGGTTATGGACGAGGTTGCCGACGAGAAGGCGGATTCGGTAACGATAAAGCCTGCGGACTGGCTGACTCAGGAGTAAAACCGCCTGCGCTTTATGCGCTTATTATAAGGCGGCGCGCCTATTTTTGTTGCGGCTCTTTTCAGGTCGCGAATTATGTAGTATAATGCTTGGGTCAGATGGCTCCGCTTCGTGTGAAGCTAATACCGGTGAAAACGCTTTCATACCGTTTGCCGCCGCTGTCGGGCCTTTCGGAATACAGATTCCAACAAGATGAGAGGATGATTAAGGTTGTCAGCATTGCCAAGCCTTTTTGAACTCGACCCTACGATGTCTGCTCCGGTAGGTCCGCTCGGTATTGTCGCCATGCAGGGCTGCGAGGAACTCGGCGCTGCCATAAACCGCTGGCTTCTTCGCTGGCGCGGAGAGGCGGAGGCGAAGGATACCGCGCTCTTTACGATTCCCGGCTTTGAGAGAGAGAATTTCCTTGTTGACGTTCATTGCCCGCGCTTCAGCAACGGCGAAGGAAAGGGCATGATTCGCGAAACGGTTCGCGGATATGATATTTATATTCTTATAGATGTCGGCGCTTATAACTGCACTTACGAAATGTACGGACGGCAGGCGATGATGTCGCCGGACGACCATTATCAGGATTTGAAGCGCATAATTGCCGCTATCGGCGGAAAGGCGCGCAGAATCAACGTTATCATGCCCATGCTCTATGAGGGCAGGCAGCATCGCCGCACCTCCCGCGAAAGCCTTGACTGCGCGATGATGCTTCAGGAGCTTACGAGCCTTGGCGTTTCAAACATAATCACCTTTGACGCGCATGACAACAGGGTTCAGAACGCGATTCCGTTTTCGGGCTTTGAGAGCGTAATGCCGTCATATCAGATTATGAAGGCGCTGCTCAGGACGGAAAAGGATTTGCATATCGACCGCGACCATATGATGATTATCAGCCCCGACGAGGGCGCTCTTGACCGCAATATCTTCTATGCGTCCGTATTGGGGCTGGATTTGGGCTTCTTCTATAAGCGCCGCGATTACACCCGCGTTGTTAACGGCAGAAACCCGATTATAAAGCATGAGTACCTTGGCGACTCCGTTGAGGGCAAGGATGTGTTCGTTTCGGACGATATGATTTCCTCCGGCGAGAGCAGCCTTGACCTTGCGCGCGAGATGAAGAAGCGCAAAGCCAACAGGGTTTTTATTTCCGCTACCTTCCCTTATTTCACAAACGGGCTTGACGCGTTCAATCAGGCTTATGAAGAGGGGATTATAACGAAGGTCATATCGACCAACCTTACCTATCGCACTCCGGAGCTGCGCGCCGCGCCTTGGTACGCCGAGGCGGATATGAGCAAGTTCATGGCATACATAATCGCAACCCTTAATCATGATAAATCCCTCAGTATGCTCCTCAATCCCTATAACCGCATCAAGACCCTGCTGGACAAGTATAACAGGGAGCAGGCGGAAAGCGGGCTCAGGCTTATATAACGAAAAATACCGCGGCAGTAAAGCTTCTGCCGCGGTGTTTTTTGCCGTGCGCATAATCGGGAGGGACGGATTCTGCCCCGGTGGGACGGGAAAACGTTTTAATCTTTTGCCGTATACACATAAAATCTGTTTATTTTGCCTTATGAGCTTAGACAAAGCAATATTTCCATGCTATAATGAATACGGAAAAAAGTACATCGGCTTCAGGTTGTTATTGCGCCTCATGCCGCACTGTATTACTAAATACCAAAGCATACGGTGCTTTGATTTCATAATATGAACGGCATTAATCATCCTTTTTAACGCTTGAAGGAAAGAGTCTTCTGCGGATATCAGGGCATGGCACTCCATGCTGTAACGGAGGCGGGAACTATGTTATACGAACCTCCCACGCGGGAAATGCGCGATGAGTTTCACGGCGGAACCTCAAGATGCGCTTATAAAATGTTCGGCGCGCGGCTTTGCCATACGCTTCACGGCGATGAATGGCAGTTTTCCGTATGGGCGCCCAACGCCAAGGCTGTTTCGCTTGTAGGCGAGTTCAACTACTGGCGGCGCGGCGCAACGCCAATGAGCAAAAACTATGACGGAACGTGGGAAGCCCGCCTTCCCGCAAGCGTTTTCGATATCGCCTCTGATAAGGAAAGATACTCCTATGAGGGCGCGGAAGAAAAGATTAAAACATATAAGTACGCGATAGAGGCGCAGGACGGCAGCGTTGTCGTAAAGGCTGACCCGTATGCGCTTCAGAGCGAGCTTCGTCCGGGAACGGCAAGCAAGCTCTGTGATTTGGGCGGTCATGAGTGGAAAGACGCCGAGTTCATGAAAAAGCGCGCGGCGTGGAATCCTTACGCAAGCCCCCTCAATATCTACGAAATGCATCTTGGCTCATGGAAGCGCCATGAGGACGGAAGCCTGTACACATATCTTGAAACAGCCGACGAGCTGATTCCGTATATAACCGATATGGGCTACACTCATATCGAGCTTTTGCCTATAATGGAGCATCCGCTCGATATGTCGTGGGGCTATCAGGTGACGGGCTACTATTCGGCAACGGCGCGGTTCGGCACTCCTTTGGAATTCATGGAGTTTATCGACCGCTGCCATCAGGCGAACATCGGCGTTATTCTCGACTGGGTTCCGGCGCATTTCCCGCGCGATGAGTTCGGGCTTCGCCGCTTTGACGGAACGGCGCTCTATGAGCATCCTGATCCGCGCAGAGGCGATATGAAGCAGTGGGGAACCCATATGTTCGATTTCGCGCGCGGCGAGGTCTGCTCGTTCCTTTTGAGCAACGCATGGTTCTGGTTCGGTGAATTCCATGCGGACGGGCTTCGTGTTGACGCGGTTTCCAGTATGCTTTATTACGATTTCTGCCGTGAGGAAGGGGACTGGCTTCCCAACCGCTATGGCGGACACGAGAATCTTGACGCGATTGCCTTCCTTCGCCGCCTTAACGAAACTATCTATCACGATTTCCCCGGCGCAATGATGATTGCCGAGGAATCGAGCGCTTATCCGATGGTTACAAAGCCTACCTACATGGGCGGGCTTGGCTTCGGCTTCAAGTGGAATATGGGCTGGATGAACGATATTCTCTTTTATATCGAAAAGGAGCATATTTACCGCAAATGGCATCACAGCAAGCTGACCTTCTCCCTGATGTATGCGTTCAGCGAAAATTATATTCTGCCCTTCTCGCATGACGAGGTTGTTCATGGAAAGCACTCGATGCTTGATAAGCAGCCCGGCGATTTGTGGCAGAAGTTTGCAGGTCTCAGGGCGCTTTACGGTTATATGATGGCTCATCCGGGCAAAAAGCTGCTCTTTATGGGCTCCGAATTCGGGCATTTCATCGAGTGGAAGTATGACGACCAGCTTGATTGGTTCCTGCTTTTGTATGACAGGCATCCCGAAATGCAGAAATGCGTGCAGGCGCTTAATCATTTCTATCTGGAGCATTCCGAAATGTGGCAGGTTGATACCGGTTGGGACGGTTTCCAGTGGCTTGTTCCCGATGATTCGGATAACAGCGTAATCGCGTTTACAAGGAGTGACCGCTCAGGAAAGACGATAATAAGCGTCACGAACTTCACTCCGCAGTTCCTTCCCGAGTATCGCCTCCCGCTTCCCGCAAAGGGAAAAATATGCGAAGTGCTCAATACCGACCGCGCGGAGTTTGGCGGCTCGAATCAGTACAACGCTTACGAGCTTACGGCGCAGGAGGGCAACTACAACGGAATGCCTTATTCCGCGCTAATCTGCGTCCCGCCGCTTTCAAGCGTTTACTTTTCGTATGTAAAGGAAATGCCGGAAAAGAAGCATTCCCGCTCAAGAACGTCGTCAAGCGAGCAGCTTGAGTATATTCAAAGCCTGAAGGAGGAGAAGGAAGCGGAGGAGAGCGTAGAGGAGCCGTTGGCGTTCTCGTTTGACAAAAATTCTCCGAAGCTCAAGCTTGAAAAGGAAATAAACTCTGCCGCGACGAAATATTCAGATGACGCCAATCCCTTTACTGCGGTAGTCAATCCGCGCGGAAGCGAAATGAAGCGTCACAGGACGGCGAAGGCGGATTTGTCGGACACGGGCGCGGTAAAGCCTTCAAGCCCGAAGCGCGGGCAGAAGGGAATATCCGATTCGCCGGTAAAGCCGAAAAGCTGAAGCGCCCGTTGCTTCTCTTTGAGGTTAATGCGCCTCCCGCGTAAAGCGGGGAATGCATTCAATATATACTTCCCCGGAAAGGGCAGGGTCTTGGAGATTAAAGTATCCTAGCGTAAAGGAGCGAAACTTATGTTGAGGAAAAAGACCTGCGTGGCAATGCTACTCGCAGGCGGACAGGGCAGCCGCCTCGGCGTCCTGACGCAGAACATGGCAAAGCCTGCCATCCCCTATGGCGGAAAATATCGAATAATCGATTTTCCGCTGAGCAACTGTTCCAACAGCGGCATCGACGTCGTAGGCGTGCTTACGCAGTATCAGCCGCTTGAGCTGAACGCCTACATCGGCAGCGGCTCGCCTTGGGACCTTGACTTGTCCAACGGCGGCGTATTCGTGCTGCCTCCGTATGTGAAGGGCAAGATTGGCGAATGGTATCGCGGAACCGCGAACGCAATATATCAGAATATCGCGTTTATCGAGCAGTATAATCCCGATTATGTTCTGATTCTTTCCGGCGACCATATTTACAAGATGAATTACAATGCGATGCTCCGCTATCATATCGAGAAGAATGCCGACGCGACCATCGCGGTGCTTGAAGTGCCGTGGGAGGAAGCGAGCCGCTTCGGAATAATGAACACGGACGAGGAAAACACCATCGTTGAGTTCGAGGAGAAGCCGAAGGCGCCTAAATCCAACAAGGCGAGCATGGGCGTTTACATCTTCTCTTGGCAGAAGCTCCGCGAATATCTTGTCGGCGATGAAGCTGATAAAAAGAGCAGCAACGATTTCGGAAAGAACATCATTCCGAAAATGCTTGCCGATAAGCAGAAGCTTGTCGCGTATGCGTTTGACGGCTACTGGAAGGATGTCGGAACAATCGAGAGCCTTTGGGAAGCCAATATGGACTTGCTCAAGCGCCCGATGCCGATAGACCTTTACGACCACAAATGGCGCATATACGCGCGCAATCCCGGCTTCCCTCCGCATTATGTCGCTGCCGGAGCAATCGTAGAGGACAGCCTTATTACCGAGGGCTGCGAGGTTTTCGGCACGGTCAAGCACAGCGTTCTGTTTGCGGGCGTAACCGTTGAGCAGGGCGCGGAAATCATCGACAGCGTTGTAATGCCCGGCGCAGTTATAGGGCGTGGAGCGCTTGTGCGCCGCGCGATAATTGCCGAAACCGCCGTTATCAAGGCGGGCGCCAAGATTGGCGGCGAAGAGGGGAATATCGCGGTTGTCGGTCAGGGCGCAGTAATTCCCTCCGGCATAGTTGTTGAAGCCGGACAGCAGGTTGACGCGGCGGCAGCCGAAAAGCTCAAATAAGCCGGAAGGAGCATGAATTATGAAAGATGTAATGGGTATTATCTATACCGGCGAGCGTGACGACCGCTTGCGCGAGCTTACAATAACCCGCGCTATCGCAGCGCTGCCCGTAGCCGGACGCTTCCGCATTATAGATTTTCTTATGTCGAGCATGGTTAACAGCGGAATGCGCAACGTCGGCGTAATAATGCAGAAGAATTACCACAGCCTTATGGACCATCTTGGAAGCGGCAAGGAATGGGATTTGCACGGCAAGAACGACGGTCTTTATATCCTCCCGCCCTTCCTTACCCGCGAGAATGTAGGGCTTTATTCCGGAATGCTTGACGCGCTCCGCTCCAACAGCAGCTATCTGCGCCGCTCGAGGCAGGAGTATGTCATACTAACCAACAGCCATATCATTTACAACTATAAGTTTGATGATATGATTGCCGCGCATATAGATAACGGCGCGGACATAACAATGCTCTATACCAAAGACCCCTCCATGCAGAAAAGCGAAGCGAATACCTACCTTGCGGTTGACGAGGAAGGCCGCGTAACCGATATGGAGATTGAGCCGACCAATCCGAGCAATGAGAACACCTTCATGGAGGTTTACCTCATGAAGCGCGAGCTTCTGCGCACGATGGTTGACCAAGGCGTTGCTCACGGTCTGCATGACCTTACCCGCGATGTAATCCAGCGTCTTGTCGCGGACAAGAGCATGAAGGTTTGCGGCTTTGAGTTCAAGGATAAGGCGTGGCAGATTGACTCCGTGCAGAGCTACTATCGCTTCAATATGGACTTGCTCAAGGCGGACACCCTGCGCTCGCTGTTCAGCGAGGACCGTCCGGTTTACACCAAGGTTCGCGACGAAATGCCTGCAAGGTATGAGGGCAAGAGCGAGGTTGTCAATTCGCTCATTGCCGACGGCTCGATAATCGAGGGCAGGGTTGAGAATTCGATTCTCTTCCGCAGCGTTCGCATCGCGCCCGACGCGGTAGTCAAGAACTGCATTATCATGCAGGATGCGGAAATCCAGTCCGGAGCGCAGATTGAAAACTGTATTCTTGATAAGCAGGCGGTTATCAAGCGTAACGCCCGTCTGATTGGACCTGCGGCATACCCCATCGTTGTCGCTAAGAATGTAGTCATCTGACCTTTGGCGGCAAATTAAGGAGGCAATTTATGAAGATTCTTTTCTGTGCAAGCGAATGCGTTCCGTTCTGCAAAACCGGCGGGCTTGCCGATGTTGTCGGAGCGCTCGCGCCGGTTCTCGCTAAACAGGGGCATGACGTTCGCGTTATGCTGCCGCTGTATTCGGCAATTCCGGATGAATATGTGAGCCAGATGCGCCATGTGTGCGACTTTCAGGTCGATTTGGGCTGGCGCAATCAGTATTGCGGCGTTGAGGCGCTCAATATGGATGGCGTAACGTGGTACTTTATAGACAATAAGTACTATTTTGACCGCGGCTATATCTATGGGCTGGGCGGCGATGAGTATGAGCGCTATGGCTTCTTTGACCGCGCTGTGCTCAACACGCTTCCGCATATTGATTTTCATCCGGACGTAATCCATTGCCATGACTGGCAGACGGGCTTTGTTCCCGCGTTGCTCAAAATCCAGTACGCGCATCTTGATTTCTATAAGGATATCAAGACCATTTTTACCATTCATAATCTCCAGTATCAGGGCATTTTCGACCGCAAGGCGGTTCAGGATGTCTTGGGGCTGGGCGACAGCCTGTTTACCGATGACAAGCTTGAGTGCTACGGCTGCGCCAACTTCATGAAGGCTGCGCTGGTTTATACGGACGAAATCACGACAGTAAGCCCGAGCTACGCCGAGGAGATTACGAATTCGTACTACGGCGAGAGGATGGAAGGCTTGCTTCGCGCCCGCCGCGAGCAGCTTGCCGGAATTCTGAACGGAATTGATATCGTAACCTATAACCCCGACGGCGATACCTTCACCGCCGCGAAGTATAACGCCGACGATATGAGCGGCAAGGCGATTTGCAAGAGCGAGCTTCAGAAGGAAGCGGGGCTTCCCATCCGTCCCGACGTTCCCGTTATCGGCATGGTCGGTCGCCTGAGCAATCAGAAGGGGCTGGATTTAATCGACTGCGTTATCAGCCAGCTCATGGATATGGATGTTCAGCTCGTAATTCTCGGAATGGGCGACGCAAGGTATGTCAACCTGTTCAGCTGGGCGGAGCATCAGTATCCCAATAAGATTGCAGCAAGGTTTGCGATGGACAACCGCTTTGCGCATATGATTTATGCCGGCGCGGATATGTTCCTCATGCCGAGCCAGTTTGAGCCTTGCGGACTCAGCCAGATGATGAGCCTTCGCTACGGAACTGTGCCGATTGTCCGCGAAACAGGCGGTCTGCGCGACACTGTGCTTTCGTATAACGAGTACACCGGCGAGGGTAACGGCTTTACCTTCTTCAACTATAACGCTCATGATATGCTCAGCACGATTCAGCGCGCCGTTTATTATTACTTCGACCATCAGGACGTATGGCAGGAGCTTATGCGGCGCGGAATGAACGGCGATTATTCGTGGACAAAATCGGCACAGGAGTATGTAAAGCTGTATGAAAAGCTTTGCCCGCCCGATTCGGAAAAGAAAGATAAGAAAGCGCCGACTGCAAAAAAAGCTGCCGTAAAGAAAGCCGATGACGCAGAGGCGGAAAAGAAGTCCGAAGCCAAAAAGACAAGCGCAAAAAAGGTGGCTTCCGATACCGAAACCGTCAAGAAGCCTGCGGCGAAGAAAGCTCCGGCAAAGAAAACAGACGGCGAAGCCGCCGCAAAGAAACCCGCTGCAAAGAAAGCGGCAAAAAAGGCGGAGACTTCGGCTGAGTAAAGCCAAGCTTTCCGTAAATTGAAGCTCTGCTCCCGCCGCTCGCGTTAGAGTACCCCGATATAAAGCCGCGTCTGCGGCTTCGTATTGAGGCAAACGCGGCGGCGGGCGTTTTTCGCTAAGGCGCTGCCGTGATTGAGGGTTAATTACCTTGTTTCATATGCGTTTTTCGCGCCTGTATTCTGCTTCGTCAGACTAATTCAGCGTTTCTCGCCGGTCTCGCCTGTATTTGACTTCTCAATCTCCTGATGTTATAATAATCCCTGCTCGCGCCCGTAGCTCAGTTGGATAGAGCGTCAGACTCCGACTCTGAAGGCCGCAGGTTCGAATCCTGTCGGACGCACCATAATTCAACCTAACAGTTGATAGAATGAGAGTCGTCACGAAAATGACGGCTCTTGTTCTACGTTCCGGCGAAACACAAGAAAAATCGAGGCGCTGAAGGATTTAATTGAATAACGGGTGGCAATTGCCGTCATTTGTGTGAAATCGAGATTGCCCAATTCGGTCTGCAGCCCAGCTTAATAGACACAGCTTGTCTATAGATTTGCATCCCCCTGCCAATCACTGAAAGCTATCGTTTCTTTTTATCAATAGTTGTGCGTCCCGTTTGCATCCCCCTGCGTGGAATTTGCATCCCTGCGACGCATAGTATGCATCCCCCTAACGGAAATTTTCACACTGCAAGGATGGGTGCATTATTTATGTCTACTTGCGCGGGAGCGGTTTGGAGCGATGCATTTTTGACTGTCCACATTCGCGGGCGCGGTGATGTTTCGCTATGCCAATGGAGGGATAAATCACCTATCTGCCAGCAAGGAGATACAATAATTCAAAGTAAATAGTGTCTCCTGTATGCCCCACAACCCAAATAGAATCAAGACATATGCGCCAGTAGCCGAGAAACCGCTTATATGGCGTAGTTACCTTACCATCCGAGAAGCAGTTCACCCTTGGAATCCAGCGTGTCGATGTTCTTTTCTCGAAGATGACGCCCACGCCTTTTTCTTTTAGCTTACGAATGGTGGTCCGAGTATCGACGGTATTGCGGGCAAAGCGGATGACCGACTTTGCGACGATCAGGTCTATCAGTCGAGCGTGATTGATACAAGGAATAGCCCCAAAAGGCGCAAAATAAGGGCTTTTTGAGCTATTTGTGGCTTTGATAATGTGGTTCTGGGGCTAAACGCGTGCTTATGGGTACGCTATGCTTGCACTGTCAAATGATATGAAGAGAACCATTTGATAGTGAGAATAATTCGATAGTGCAGGGGTTTCGTTTGATAGTGGTCATGTTTGCTAGAGCAAGCTGGAGCGGTTCGGATCGTTACATTTTTGACCGCCAACTTTTTAGCGCAGTGGTGTCTATCTATGCCGATGGAAGGATAAATCACTTACGTCATCACACATATAGACGCCTGTCATATCTTCGCTCAAAGAAAACAGCCGCGCTGCTGATGCCATATCTGACGCATCCTTTGAAGTGTAGGCTTTCTTTTGCTTGCAGAAGTACTCGCGGCTAACGCCTTGACAATCATCGCTGGTGGCAAGCCAAATCGCCGTGTCCGCGCCCTGCGCCGGCGTGAGGAAGAATGGGCGCAAAAGACCTGTGATTCCCTTCCCAAAGCCTGTTTTTCGGTCAATGCCCATGGACGTGGCGACTGCGCCAGGGTGGCAGTAGTTGACCGTCACGCCGCGATGAATCATGCGTTTTGCAAGCTCCCTCGTAAACAGAACGTTGGCCAGTTTGCTTTGTCCATATGCTTTCGCGACGTTGTAGCCGCGCGTCAGGTTGACATCGTCCCAATGGATGCGTCCCACCTTGTGCGCGCCGGAAGCGACTGAGACGATTCGTCCGCCAGACGGGATAAGATCGAGCAGCGACAGCGTCAGCGCGAAGTGCCCAAATGATTAACGCCGAACTGACGCTCGAATCCGTCGCTGGTTTCTTGCCGGTCAAGGGAAATAAACCCCGCGTTATTGACAAGTGTGTCCAGACACATATGCGTTTTGTGAAATGATTCCGCAAATGAACGGATAGAGGCTAAATCGCCAAGGTCGCAGAGCATCAGTTCGATGCCTCGGTTTTTCTCGCCGACAAGCGCATCAAAAGCGGCTCTTCCGCGAGTTTCGCTGCGGCACATACCACATGCGCGCCCATATCGGCAAACGCCGCCACGATCGCCATGCCCATACCGGAGTTCGCTCCGGTCACGAGCGTTGTTTTCCCTGTGAGGTCAGCCATTTATCTATCCTCCGTTCATGTTGGGGAATATATTGAGCGAACTTAGATTAGCACCCCGTTACAATGATCGACCTCGTGTTGAATGATCTGTGCCGTCCAACCGGTGAACGTCTGTCGACGCGGCTTGAACGATTCGTCGAGCCACTTGACATCAATCGATTCCCAACGCGTGGTCTTTCGCGTACCAGTCAATGAAAGGCAGTCTTCCTCGGCTTCATAAGCGTCTGCCTTATTCAAAATCTCGGGATTGACCATCACGAGGATCATCGGACTGATGGCGACAGCAATCACGCGCTTGCTCACGCCAATCATATTCGCCGCCATGCCAACGCAGGAATCCAGATGAGCGGTCAGCGTTTCCTTGAGGTCACGGATGATCGCGGTATCATCATACGTGGCAGCGATGCTCTTTTGCCTGAGCAGTATGGTATCCCTACATATCGGCATAATCAAATTTTCTGTCCTCCTGAAGCATCGCTTCCTGCAATCCCGCGCAGCCGTCGTGAATATCGCGGTATGTTACGCCAAATTCTGCCGTATACCATGGGTCGGCAACGTCGCCGCCACGCGCGGTATAGTCCATCAGCTTACGAATTTTCCCTTCAGTGTCGCCATCCGTCATCCGCAGCATATTGTGTTTCTAAATTCCATACTTCAATTCTCTCATTCGGAATGCATTCTCCCCGCCCTCGAGAATCTTTATTACGTAGTTTTTTACTGTAGGAATATCAATAGAACCTACGCCATCGCAAATAGTACTACCAAGACCATCTTCCTCCGCCATAGTAATGATTAACTCGGCATCTCCAAATACAGGGATATTTGCATTGTGCGTTGCAAATATGTATTGCCTCATTGTCTTGTTTTGCCTTATTGTTGCAATGAGGCTTTCAGCAATATAAGCATTATCCAAATTGTCTTCAGGTTGATCGATAATTAGTGGATCTTTATTATCAACGAGAAGAACGCTTAGTATTGCTGTACATTGTTGGCCTTTCGATAAACTACGAAGTGGTTTATACCTCCCGTTTACAAACAGCTCAATGTTAAATACATCCTTCAATCTAAATCCCTCAATCTCTAGCAACTTAGACTGATCAAGGCCTCTATAAATTTTATCAGCGATAGCTTGTGAAATAGAGTATTTACTCTTTAGTACATCGGTGCCAGCTCTCACGTCATCAGCAAACTGGAATACATCAAAACTGGGATATACAGCGATGCCGTTGATAGTTTTTTCGCCAATACCAGGTATCCCTAGTAGCATGTCGAGTAGCGGCGCTTTATCTTGTCTGAAATCGATTGATATCTTGATTGTACTTTTCTCCATACGTTTATTGATTCGCTTTAGTTGTCTGCTTACTGAATCAATATATGCATCCCAACACTTATTGCAGTTCTCAATTATAGTTCGTCTTTCATTATAGAATTCCAATAACTGTGTAGAGTAGCTTTCGATGCGATTCTGTACAGGTTCACCAAGCTCTACTTGTCGGAGTAATTCTGAATACTCCGCAACCATCTCAGAACTAGTTTTATCGTGTATGCCTTGAACGCCGGCTAGGGCTTGTTGAATAGGTTCATCGTACTTCCTTCTATTTTGATTCCATTGTTCCTTAAGTGCGACAGCTTGCTCTTTTGTTTTGGCAATTAAATCAGAGTAACTAACCGACAACTCGTTTACTCGTTCTTCGAATTGTTGCCACAATTCTCTTAGGCATTCCAGCTCAGGTGTGTTAGCATTGGTTAATTGAATATGTGGCCAATCGATAGGTGCACTTGGTATACTGTCTATAAACTGAATATAAGCAGCCTCTTGCTCGGCAAGTTTTTTAAGTATTGGTAGCTTTTCACCTAAGCCTGCGTCTATGTAGTACTTGAGCTTAGCTCTTTTAGTGGGCAATTCTGCAACAAGGACTTCGTCCTTTGAAATTTTTTTCTGTATATCGTTAATTGCGCTACTATTCACCCTGAGTCGCTCATAGGCTTCGCTCAAGCGGTCTTTGATCAATTTGTCATCGAGAAATAACCTTTGAACGATTCGATATACGAATTCAACGCTTCGTACAGCCTCGGCAATCTCATTTTGCCCGAATATTTCTATACTTGGCAACAGATCATCGACATGAAACTCAAGAACATTTCCCTCAGTATCCTCTATTATAGGCAGTCCATTGTATCGTCGGGTTATCTTATACTCTCTTCCATGTTGTGAATAGGATGTTATGCATACTTCTATCCTAGCATTGTTCCCTAGGTTGTGTTCAATCATATCGTCAAATTCCTTCAGACGCTCTCTTTCCATTGGCGGGCGATTGAAAGCATATCTGATAAGGTTAATTAACGTCGATTTTCCAGCACCGCGACCTCCAATTATCGTTACTAAATTGTTGGAAAATTTCACATCAAGCCCGTTTAAGTACCCACCAAATACGCAAACCCTATTAATGCTACTTTGATAACCATATTCCACCTCGCTATTCAAGCGTATACGTGACTCTGCATCCATAAATGCAACTTTGAAGCACTCAAATGTCGGAGTGGTCATTTTAACGAGAACAGTTGCGGTATCTTTCTCCAAATCTTCCGGCTTATCTACATCGCAGGCATTAATATAACAAGGCGAAGTCTTGCGCTTGTAAGCTGGATCCGTATTGGCAATGATGTTCTTATATCGTGGATCAATGTTCTCCTTCGAGTCCGGTATCTGTGCTGCAATGAGTAAATCGTTCCTCCATATATTATGCATCTTTGATAGTGCAAGTATTCCATTCTCGCTTGTTATATGTGCAGCATACCAGAATCCTCCAACGCGAACGACATAGGATGCAATATCAAGGCACGGAAGACTGCTTGTTTCATTGCCATTTATTGAATCTCCCAGTCCTAACGCTCCGAGGTATCTGTTAAGCTCGGAAACTGTTTTACTTTCTGGGAAGAGACAAACCATATGTATTTTTTCAGCAGACATTATTTCAAAACCTGGAAAAGTTACTATTCCATGGTTTTCCAGTACTTCGCGCAAGCTCTCTGATGAATCTACATTACCATGGTTCGCTAAGCCAACAATACTAATACCATTAGCTACGCATTTTTCTGCAATACGCTCGTTATATACAGATTCATCCATCACTTGTTCTCCACGAAACGCTGCATAGCAATATGGGTTGACTTGTAATGCGCATTTATAGTAGGAGGCAAAATTGGTATCAACACAATTTATCATTACACATCTTCCCTTTCTATCACGTAACTGCTATAGTATCTTTTCTACTGTTTAGCGTTCACTTAATTCATTTCAATCTGCAGATGCTAACACAAAAGTATATCACGCTCAACCCAAGCACCCATCTTCCTTTGTCATGCAAAACGCTTACATTACATGATGCTGCCCAAAGCATAGTTGAGGTGTCTCAACGGGTGCTACGCAAAAATACTTTGGATAATAGAAGATAGCTTAGACTTTAGTTACGCCTGTGTAACCATCGGGGACGGTGGTTTCCTTGACGTAGTAAGTGCCGGTGGGCAAGGACTCGCTCTCGGCATATCCGGAACCGTTGGTTGTCATTGTTCCGACAATGTCGGCTGTCTCACAAGTATCCTTATTGTAGATTGTAAAGACTGCGCCTTCGAGAGCCTTGTTGTTTTCGTCAACCTTGCTCAGGTGCATTTTGCCCAAGTCACGGGTGTTGGTGACGTAGCCGGGCTTGTCGGTTCCGCCGTTTACGAGAGATTCCACGCCCTTTGCAATCGTAATTTCGTAAACGGTATCATCGGCGGTGTAGTTAGCGGGAACGGTGGTTTCCTTAACGTAGTATATTCCGGTAGGAATGCCCGAAAGCGTGCTTTCGCCGTTTTCGGCGGTTGCAGGCATATCGGCATATTTAAGCGTGCAATCCGCATCGGTATACAGGGTGAACACAGCGCCGGAGAGCTTGAGGGTAGTTGTGGTTGCGTCAACCTTCACTACCTTTACCGAGCCCTTGTCGCGTATGTTGAGAACAGGAGCGATTGCGACCGGCGTCATTCCGCCCTTGGTTATCTCGACTCTCCACTTTGAAGTAGAACCTGTGTAGCCGGCAGGTGCGGTTGTTTCCTTTACATAATAAATACCGGTGGGGAGATCAATACTTTCTGCACGACCTCCATCCACAGACGTCATTGTTGTAACGATATCAGCATTGGTGCATGCTTCTTTGTTATAAATTGTGAAGGTTACGCCTGCAAGATAGTCGTTGTGTTCGTCAACCTTGTACAGGAACATTTTACCCTTGTCGCGTGTGTTGACAATGGCGAGTTCCGCAACCGCAGTATCTCCGTCCTTGGTAACATCGACAGTCCATACAGTAGTTACGCCTGTGTACCCTTCAGGAACGGCGGTTTCCTTGACGTAGTACGTGCCGGTAGGCAAGGACTCGCTCTCGGCATATCCGGAACTGTTGGTTGTCATTGTTCCGACGATGTCGGTTGTCTCACAAGTATCCTTATTGTAGATTGTAAAGACGACATTTTCAAGAGGATTGTCGCTGTCATCTATCTTGCTCAGGTGCATCTTGCCCATATCGCGGGTGTTCGTAAATGCCGCGTATCCGACGCTTCCTTCGAACACGTGGAAGGCACCGGGGTTTGTTGTTGTGGCGGTATAAGGAATTCCCGTGAGAATTTCCTCGATAGTATAGACGCCAAGCGGTAAATTATTGTCAAATAGTATATACTCATTTTCATTAATGCTTATATACTCCGGCGAACTCATAGTGAATCCGGCAGGACTTCCTGCGAAAGAACAAGTTCCGCTAGATTTAACTTGATTTGTAGCTAAATCGTTGATGGTATAAACGGTATTAAAATCCGAAGTGTTTTCTAAGTCTATTACCGGTTGCAGCGATGATATCTTAAATCTGAACTCTGTTGAATCGTTATCGACATTTGTTACGGATTTTGTGATTTTCAAACTTCCTGCCGCGAAATCGTCAACAACCGTGCCGCCGAACAGCACTTTATTCGTGTCTTCGTCGAGGGTAAAGGGTGTTTGAGATATTGCGGTATTGAGCGAAAGCCCGTTGCTGGTTTCCGTTTCTTTAATGTAGTACTTGATTTTTTCGCTGTCTAATCCATATACAGGCAGGTTTTCGGACTGGACTGAACCATCCGGAGAAGATGTTAGATTTGCAACAGTTGAACCCTCGGGATCGCTTGGGTCGGTGTATACGATAAATTTTGCGCCGGAAAGGGGGATGGTTCCATGCGAGCTCTGCCATCCGTCGGGCTGTACCTTGCTAAACGAGAACGTGCCGAATAGACGCTCCATGGTTAAATCGGCATTCGTGGCGCGTCTGTCGCTTCTCGCAAAGCTGGTCTGGTGAATTTCGGCGCTGTTTGTAACGCTTTGGCTGACTAAGGTAACCGAGTCGGCAACGGAGCTTACAAGGATTGCGCTGCTGGCAGGCGCAAGCATAACTCCGCCGAGAGAACCGCCGGAGTATTCAATAGTTCCTTTAAAGCTTTTATACACGCCGTTATCGAGATATACCGGATTCCATATTATGTGCGAGTAGTACCTTGCGTTACTGTCGGTGGTGCTTCCCCATTGATTAGGGCTGCTTTTCCCTTCGGGAGTAAACAAGCTCAGCGTGTTATCAGGAATTACAAGCTTTCCGTCAGCTGAAGGGCAGAGAATATTGAAAACCGCATATTCATTTTCTTCGATAGGCAAACCCTTGTTATCCCAGTCGGCAGGATTGGTGCCGCTCTTTAACGATGAGGTGTCGATTTTAAAGCCTTCTCCAGCTGTAACTGTATTCACTGCATAGAGAGAAACTACGTTTCCATATTCATCGACATTTCCGGTAACCGTGGAATTTCCCGAAGAAGATCCGGACGTTCCGGGGTTTCCCTTTGAAGTGCCGCCAAGACCGAGGCTTGTGTTGGCAAGGCTTTCGGAAAAAGTGGTAAGTTTATCAAGCTCGCTTGCGGCTTTGTTTACTGAGTCTGAAAAGGTAAAAGTAACTTCATCGCCGCAGTAATAGAAATGACCCTTTCCCTCAATGCTGTCATATTTATAGGAAACATCCTCAAAGCGTTTATATGAATATTGTCCTGACCAATTTATGTCGCTGATGTACACTTGCCCGCTGCGCAAGTCGCGCGGATAAGTAGTGTCAAGCAGTTCGTAAGCATATAAACCTTGATAGTACAATCTTACATTACTGCCGAATTCAATATGAGTGCCGGGGAGGTAAAAGCCGCCGGTTCCCTGTATAATTTTGAAATACTCCTGATTGAGCGCGCTTCCCGTGATTTTGCCGATATAGTTGATGGCCGGAGTCGCTGTTATCGCTTCAGGATAAGAAATTTCGGTATCTCCGTAGCGAACAGTCAGCTTATCGCTGTTTACCGCGCCGTTCTGTATATAAGTGCCGTTCTCATGCTGGAATACGAAAAGCTGAGATGTTTTTGCGTCTGAGCTTGAAATGCGGAAGGTCAAATCCAAGGTGGTCTGCGAGGCAGGAATGTTTGTTATCGTCTGCTCAACAATATCACCTGTCTGAGCGGCGAATTTTGTGAATGAACTGTTTGATTTCTCGTACAAAGCAAAAGTCATGGTATCAATGTCGCCATGACCTTCGGGAAGATATACCTTGACAGATACGTCGAAGGTGGTTGAGTTGATATTCGATCTTGCGCTGCTGAGATAAGGCTTGGCTACATTTTTTTCGAATTCGTCCGTAAAAACGCTGCTTTCGGAGTGACCGTTCTGCGTTACCTTTTTGGCAACAACGGCGGTTGTCGCCGCTACGCCGAGACCTTCCAGCAGATTATCATAGGTCAAAGTCGCTGCATTCGTTATCGCTGCGGCGCTTGCCGACGGAAAAGAGAAAACCCCGAATAGCGTGATGAGGAGCGATAGAAATACGGAAACACCGATTTTTGTCTTCTTTATCATAAGTATCCTCCTGCCTTCTAATGAAACTATTCGGGATAGCGACCAACATATTTCAGTATAGTCTTTTACTGATTATACACAAACATAAATATATTTACATACTCTTCTATTGTCAATATTGGAAGTTTACAACTTTGTTACAACATTTGAACAAATCGAGTATCATTTCAAGTTTGCCTCTGAAAAGCACATATTTACCACCAAATCAAAAATCGCCGAGCAGACAGATTTGCATTATAATTCTTAGATTTGAGTATAAAAAAACAAGAAATCAGCGCAAATCAGCGCCGTTCAGGGCATGGTTACACGCTGTTTTCTTGAGCATACAAATGTTCGCAAAATCGTAATCATTAAGGCTTGAGGGTGAAGAAACATAGAAAAATTACCGCTTGAATAAATATTGCAAGCGGCAATTTAAGTATAAGCTTCGATTCTTTCAGATGGCTTCAACCTTCGAGCGGAGAGGTAACCTGCTCGCAGTCAATGGAAGGCAGAATATTCACTCTGTAAGCCCAATGGACGGCGTTTTTGAGAATCAAACCGACTTCGGGAAGCTTGAAGGTAGGATTGGTTTCGTGCCCCGGCTGAAAATAGAAAACCCTTCCCGCACCGCGCGTCCAGCAGCAGCCTGAGCGGAACACATTGCCCGTATTGAACCAGCCGGTAAAAACGACGCTCTCGGGCTTTGGAATATCAAAGAATTCTCCGTACATTTCTTCCGTTTTCAGCTCAAACGTTTCGGGCAGCCCCTTTGCGATAGGATGGGAAGGGTCGGTTACCCAAAGGCGTTCGCGGCAGCCGTCGCGCCATTTAAGCGTGCAGCTCGTTCCCATCAGAAGCCGGAAGGGGCGTGACATATGCGCGGAGTGCAGGGCGATGAAGCCCATTCCGCGCAGCACACGGTTTTGCACTTTAAGGGCAAGCTCCATCGGAACGTCTTCGTGGCTCATGTGTCCCCACCAGATAAGCACATTGGTTTTCTCCAAAAGCTCGTCCGGAAGCCCGCTGCACGGGTCGTCAAGCGTCGTGGTGGTTATCAAAAAATCGCCGTCTGTTTCAAGCAGTTTCTTGATTGCGCCGTGAAGCCCGTCGGGATAGACCTTTCCGATTTCGGTATCGTTTTTCTCATGCCTGCCTTCGTTCCATACTGTTACATTGATGGGCATTACTCTGCCTCCTTAACCGCCGTTTCGTCCTTCTGCCTTAGCTCAACGCGGCGAATCTTTCCGCTTATCGTTTTAGGCAGAGCGTCGGTGAATTCGATTATTCTGGGATACTTGTACGGCGCTGTTGCGTGCTTTACGTAATCCTGAAGCTCCTTTTTGAGCGCGTCGCTCGGCTCGTAGCCGGCTTTGAGGACTATCGTTGCCTTGACAACCTGCCCCCTCAGCGCGTCGGGAACTCCCGTTATAGCCGTTTCAAGCACGGCGGGATGTTCAAGAAGCGCGCTTTCGACCTCGAACGGCCCTATGCGGTAGCCGCTTGACTTGATAACATCGTCGGCGCGGGATACATACCAGTAATAGCCCCACTCGTCGCGGTACGCTATATCGCCTGTGCGGTACAGTCCGTCATGCCACACCTTGCTTGTGTATGCGTCGTCCTTGTAATAGCCGGTGAACATACCAATCGGAGTGCCGTGATGCGTCCTTACTGCGATTTCGCCGTTTACGCCGGCGGGGAGGCTTTGCCCGTTTTCGTCGACAAGGTCAACGTCAAAGCCGGGGGAGGGCTTTCCCATTGAGCCGGGGCAAACCTTCATCCATGGGAATGTGCCTAGGGTAACGGTAAGCTCCGTCTGACCGAAAGCCTCATGCAGCTCGATTCCCGTCCGCTTTTTCCAGTCCGAAGCCACTTCGGGAGGAAGCGGCTCGCCTGCAACCGTGCAATGTTTTAAATAGGAAAGGTCGTATTTTGAGAAATCCTCCTGAAGAATAAAGCGGTACATAGTCGGCGGGCAGCAGAAGGTCGTAACATGGTAGTCCTGCATATGCGAGAGTATTTCCGAGGGAACAAACTTATCAAAATCGTATACGAAAACCGACGAGCCTGCCAGCCATTGACCGTAGAGCTTGCCCCATACGGATTTCATCCAGCCGGTTTCGCTGATTGTAAAATGCAGACCGCCGTCGATTACCTGCTGCCAGTATACAGCGGTTATGATATGCCCGAGAGGGTAGAGGTAATTGTGCTGAACCATTTTCGGCATTCCCGTTGTGCCGGAGGTAAAGTAAAGCAGCATTGTGTCGCTGTCGCACGGATAATCAGCGCCGACGGGCTTTTCAAAGGAAGCTGAGGCGGAGGAAAGCAGACTGTTAAAATCAAGCCAACCCTCGCGCTTTTCCTCAGAGCGGAACAGAACATAGTTATCGACGCTCTTTATTTCGCCGCGCACCTTATCGATTTCAGACGAAACCTGACTCATTGCCGAGCAGAATATAGCCTTTACATTAGCGGCGTTGCAGCGGTAAACAATATCGTGGGACATAAGCAGGTGCGTTGCGGGTATGGCTATTACGCCGAGCTTGTGCATTCCCATAAGAAGCGGCCAGAACTCCCAATGCCGCTTGAGGATTACAAGCACATAATCGCCCTTTTTCAAACCGAGAGACAAAAGCATATTTGCGCACTTGTCAGAAAGCTCTTTCATTTCTCCGAATGAAATGCGCTTTTCTGATTTGTTTGCGTCCGTCCAGCAAAGCGCCTCACGGGAAGGTTCGGCTTTTGCAATCTCGTCAACTACATCGTAAGCAAAATTGAAGCGTTCGATTTTTTTCAGCCTGTAATTCTTCTGGAAATCATCATATGAAAGGAAGTCACCTTCCACGTCAAGATACTTTTTGTATAGAGGAGTCATCTGCGTTCTTCCTTCCGTTATTACTTTATGACAACCGCGACGAATTTGCATTCGCCGCCGACCGCGTACATTGCGTGTGCAAGAGCCGAATCGTAGTAGATGCTGTCGCCTTCGCGCAAAAGCAGCTCGTTGCCGCCGAGGTTGATTCTAAGCATTCCGCGCAGAACCAAATCAAACTCCTGCCCCTCGTGGCTGTGCGCCTGCTTTACTGTGCCCGGCTCGTCCTCATCGACGGTTACGATAAACGGCTCGGCTTTCTTGTCCTTGAAGTTATAGGCAAGATGCTGGTAATGGTACTGCCTGCGGCGCTCAAAGGCGAGCCCTTTTCCGGCGCGGGTCAACACGTAGCCGTGCAATTTTGGGCTTTCGCCGGTAAGCAGGTCGGAAATGTCCACTCCGAGGACTTCCGCAATGTTAAACAGATGGGAGAAAGAAAAATCCTTTGTTCCGGTTTCGTAAGCGATATATTCCGCAATCGGAACTCCCGCCTTTTCCGCGACCTCTTGTGCGGTAAGCCCCGTAATCTCGCGCAAATCCTTAATTCGCAGTGCAATCAGCTGAATCTGTTCCATTGAAAAACGCCTCCCTTTCATAAAAAAACCCGCCTCATATAAATATGAGACGGGGGATAAACCCACGCGGTACCACTCACTTGAACGGCATTATGCCGAACACCTCAAGCTCTTTCAAGCTCCAGCCTGTAACGCGGCGCCGTGCGGACTTACTTAAAGATTCTGTCCGCCTGCTCTGGAGTGATTCGCTGTTTCTCCGCGTATCGGCTCGCACCAAGCGCCGACTCTCTGAAACACAGTTATAAAACAGCCTGTCTCCGTCAAAGCATTTGAAGGTGGTATTAAATTCACGGTGATAGTAACACAAGCCAAATGAAGTGTCAAGCTAAATATTCGACGGTTGTGATTGCACAATCGGATAAATATAGTTTACAATAGCGTTAATTGGACAGAATGTAAAAAAGAAGGGAGCTGAGCGGGTGCAGGATGAGAAACTGATAAAAAAGGCACTTCGCGGTGATACCGGCGCTTTTGATAAGCTTGTGCAGCCGCTTGCGCCCAAGCTGTATTCCCTGTGTCTTTCTATAATGATAAGAGAAAGCGACGCTCAGGACGCGCTTCAGGAGGCGCTTGTAAAGCTGTGGAGAAACATGAGCCGTTTCAGGGGCGATTCGTCATTTTCAACCTTCGCTTACAGCGTTACCCGCAATGTTTGCCTTGATATTTACAGAAAGAATGCAAGGCTTGCGCAGGAGTCAATAAACGAGCTTGATGAAAACGGAGTATCGTTTACCGACGACAGAACGGAATCTCCGGAGGACGCGCTGCTTTCGTCAGAGAGGCGCAATGCCGTCGAGGACGCGCTTTCAAGCCTTGCGGAGGATATGCGCCAGACGGTTGTTTTAAGGGATGTGCAGGGCTATGACTACTCGCAGATTGCCGAGATGACCGCTCAGCCCTTGGGAACCGTTAAGAGCCGAATCAATCGCGCAAGGGCAAAAATGGTTGAATTCCTCAAAAACAATGATAAATATGCGGAACTTTTCGGGAGCGACTTTCGTCAAAGCAGTGAGAGTGAAAAACCTGCCAAGGTGAAAAGAGGTGAGAGAGCGTGAACGATGATGATAAGGAAGTATTAACGGGCGACGAGCGCGTGATAAAAAACGAGCTGGCAAAAATGCGCTCGGACGCGTGGGAGACGCCGACGCTGAGGGCAATGAAGCAAATACGGAAGGAAGCCATGCGCCGCCGGTTTTACGGAGCGATTAACATGGCTGGATGCGCCGCCGCAGCTATACTTATTTTAGTGGCGCTGATTCCTTCGCCAATGCCGTCCCCCGAAGTTAACGCTAAAGCAAGCGTCCCCGCTCCGCGCCTGACTGTAACGTCAAGAGCGAATTCTTCAGACGCGGAAGCAGCGATGTTTTCTTCAAACGGCGCGCCTTACGCAGGCAGAGCGTCAGAAATGCAGGAAAGCGTAATCGAGGAATCAAGCGGAAATAACACAGGGCTATTAATCGCGGGCTGCGCTCTCATGACTCTTTCAGTCGGCTGGTTTTTCGTATCAAGACACAAAAGATTAACAGGAGGCAATGAAAAATGAAAAAGGTATTGGCGTTTCTGCTGGTTCTCACGGTTGTCATGATGGTATCCCTATCGGGGTTTGCGGAAGATAACGGCGAAATCAGCGTTTCTTCAACCGCGACCGTATCTGTAACCGCAGACAGAGCGGAGCTAAGGATTGGCTGCGTCAGCAAGGACGAAAGCGTAACCAAGGCGCAGGGCGACAATGCCGTCGTCATAAACGGAATCCTCGCCGCGCTTGACGCTAAAGGCATTATAAAGGAAGATATCACAACCTCCGAGTATTCCGTAAACGAGAACTACGAATATAAGTCCGACGTTTTCGGCAACAGCAATCGCGTTCTAAAGGGCTATGAGGTCACTCATATGCTCCGCGTTATAATACGCGATATTGACAAGGTTGGCGAAACAATCGACGCCGCAACGCTTGCGGGAGCGAATCAGAGCTATGGAATCAGCTTCATCTGCTCGGATGAAAAAGCGGCGTATGAAAAGGCTTTGGAGCAAGCGGTAACAGACGCGCGCGCCAAGGCGGACATCATCGCCAAGGCTGCCGGAATTGAGATTGTCGGTATTGAATCAATAACGGAAGGCGGTTCTTCCGCCGAGTATTACCGCAATGCCGATTTTACAATGGCGGCGGGCGCTGCGTCTGAAAGCTCTACCGTTATTTCCGCAGGAGCGCTCACAGTCAGCGCGACAGTCAAGATTGTCTATAGCGTAAAGTAAAAAATCCAAAAAAATATAGACGAAGTTAAGCCGCGGAGCGTTTTGCTTCGCGGCTTAATCGACATGAACTGATAGTAGCAATACGTCTTACAGTAGTTTTGCTTGCTTAGCATTCATCCGATGAGATGCGGATATTTGTTAATTTCTTTTGTTCATTGATTAATCGGCGTCCGAATGAAGTGCTGCAAAAATGAAAGGCAAAATCAATATGTTTTCTCACACAGAATTTTGTCGGCAATCATTGCAATGAACTCGCCGTTTGTCGGCTTGTCTTCCCTTGTCACAACTTTGCATCCGAAAGCCTTGTTGAGCATTTCGACCCTTCCGCGCGACCATGCAACCTCGATTGCGTGACGGATTGCTCGCTCAACCTTGCTGGATGAGGTGTGATATATTGTCGCTATTCCGGGGTACAGGTCTTTAGTGATTCTGTTGATGGTATCGCGTTTTTCAACAACCATCTTTACAGCTTCGCGCAGGAAGTTATAGCCCTTGATATGCGCAGGAATACCTATGGTCAAGAAAAGACCTGATAACCGTTCGTCAAGGGACTGGCCGTTTTGCGCCTGCAAAAGCGTATATTCGCCTGAGTCGTCATTGCCTCTGGCTTCAAGAACGCGCTGAAGGAGCGTGGATGCGTCGAATGGCTTTACGATGTAGTACTTGGCGCCGAGGGAAACTGCGCGGTGAATGAAATCATCGCGGCTAAGGGCGGTTGTTACGATGGTGTACGGAATCTTCACGTTCTTCATCTTCTGCATTTCCTGAAGAACGGTGAAGCCGTCCATCTGCGGCATTACGATATCCATTATCATAACGTCGATGCTGCTGTGGGTGATGTGCGAGAGCGCCTCAAGTCCGTTGGCTGCTTGTGCGACTACCTCGATTCCGTCTTGTTTGGTGAAAAACTCGCCAAGCAAAAAACGAGCTTCTTGATTGTCGTCGACAATCAGCAGGCGAATGGGGTCCATATTGCATTCCTCCTTTTATATATCAAACGACGTCGGAATATGCAATTCAGGCGTCGAATGTTTCCTAGGAATATTGGGATTGTGTCGAATATTGGAAGCCTTTGTCGAAAGTGCTGTTACCCGATATACCAATGAGCGCCAATGACTACATCATAACACAATAATGGATATAATGGAAGTCAATTTCGAAAAATATTTAAGACATTTCTCCGATTTTGTAGAAAATTCAAAAGGCACGGCGTTTTTGTCACATCAAAAAATCACAGTAGAATAAATGCCATAATTCGACACGATACATCCGGAACAACTCGGATGGGATGATATGGTTATATCGTCATAGCCGATTTGGTAGAATATAATAGCAATGCCCGCCTCATTTTGTACAAGGCGGGCATAATGCGAAATATTGAATAAATAATTATTTCGCCCAATCCATGCTTCTCTGGACTGCGTCGTGCCATTTGCGGAGGCGCGCGCTTCTTTCGTCCTCGCTCATCTTTGGAGTAAACTCGGAATCACGTCTTACGTATTTCCTGATGTCGTCAACCGTCGGATACAGCCCTATTGCGTATCCGGCAAAGAGCGCTGCTCCGAGCGCCGTTGTTTCGATTGTCTGAGGACGGACTATAGGTATTCCTGAAATATCCGCCTGAAACTGCATCAGGAATCCGTTTGCGCTCGCGCCGCCGTCAACGCGCATATTTTTCGGCGTTACGCCGCTGCCCTCGATAATTGCGTTAAGCAAATCCTGCGATTGATAGGCGATGCTTTCAAGAACGGCGCGCACAATATGCGCCCTGCCCGTTCCGCGCGTTATTCCGATAATCGTTCCGCGGCTGTACATATCCCAGTAAGGCGCTCCGAGACCTGTAAAGGACGGAACGCAGTATACGCCGCCCGTATCCTTTACGGAGGAGGCAAGGGCTTCTGACTCCTGAGCGCTTGATATAAGCCCCATTTCATCGCGCAGCCATTGGATTGCAGCGCCCGCGACAAAAACGCTTCCTTCAATCGCATAGGTTGTTTTTCCGCTGAGGCGCCATGCGACAGTTGATATTAGCTTCTTTTTGGACTGAACGCATTCGCTGCCCGTGTTCATCAGCATAAAGCAGCCTGTTCCGTAGGTGTTCTTGACCATTCCCTCATCAAAGCAAGCCTGCCCGAAAAGCGCCGCGTGCTGGTCGCCCGCAAGCGAGCACATTGGAATCGGTTTTCCGATAATCATAGGGCTCAGCATTCCGACTGCCTCAGCGCTTGAAACAACCCTCGGAAGCATTTTTTCGGGTATTCCGAAATACTCAAGCAGCTCATTGTCCCATTTGTGGAGATGTATATTATAGAGCATTGTGCGCGAAGCGTTGCTTTCATCCGTAACATGGGGATGGTTTTCGCAAAGATGCCAGCAGAGAAAGGAATCAACCGTGCCGAAGCAAAGCTCCCCGTTCTCGGCTCTTTCATGAAGCCCGAGGGTGTCGAGAATGTATTTCAGCTTTGTTGCGGAAAAATAAGCGTCCGGTATAAGCCCCGTTTTTTCGCGGATTGTTTCGCTCATTCCGTCTTTTTCTATTTTTTCAACGTAGCTTGCCGTTCGGCGGCATTGCCATACGATTGCGGGGCATACGCACCTGCCCGTCGCCTTTTCCCACACGAGCGTCGTTTCGCGCTGATTGGTAATTCCCATTGCAACTATATTGGCAGCCGCGTTATCAACAAGCGATACGGCTGTCTGGATTGCCTCCGTGACGCTGCGCAGAATGTCCTCCGGCTCATGCTCTACCCAGCCGGGCTGCGGATAGTGCTGTTTGAAGGCTACGGAATGCGAGGAAAGAATGCGCCCTGCGTCGTCAAAAAGCACGGCTCTTGAGCTGGTTGTACCTTGGTCGACTGCAAGCAAAATAGGCGTTGTCATTTAGTTTTCTCCTTTGCGGGAATCATTTAATCATATGATAGCATATCGCGCTTGATTTTTCATGTATATGTTTGATACGCCTCGCATAGTCTTTCCGTAGGACGCGTGATATAAAGGGGGATATAATATGCTTTCGGATGAAAGATATACCGACCTTGAGGAACTGGTTGCGAGGGAGCAGAGCAGGGTGTCGGTTGAGGGGGAGGTAGCCCTGCCCGGAGGTCTGCGGGAGGAAGTGCGCGTGCTTATGACGGACGCGGACTGCGCGCTTATATTCAGCGAGGCTCAAAGCGGTTATGTGGGCGTTAAGGGCAGAGCGCTTTTTCATGTGCTTTATACGCAGGGCGAGCCAAAGCACCCAAAATGCATAGAAACGTCCGTCGATTTCTCGCAGCAGATTGAGGCGAAGCTTTGTGAAAGCGGAATGAGCGCAGAAAGCGACGCGCAGGTTGAAAGCGTCGAGGCATCCGTTTACGGGGGCAGGCTTAGGCTGTCGGCTGTAATCCTGCTGACGGCTGACGTTACGCGCCAGTACGCGGCGCTCACCGTAACGGCGGACGGAAACGAGCGCGGGCTGGAATGCCGCTATGACAAGGTCACGATGACCCGCGTAGTCGGCGGCGGAAGCAAAGAGGAAACGCTGAGGGATGTTTTCCCGATTTCCGAGGATATTCCGGTTTCCGAAACGCTTTACGGCAAGGGAACCGTGACCGTTCAGGATGTCGCCGGCGGCGAGGGACGCTCGATGGTTTCGGGTAATATTGAAATTTATGCATATCATGCCTCTGAGGATAACGAAGCGCCCGTAATCCTGACGCGGCATACAATGCCGTACAGCACAGCTGTTGAGCTGAGCGGACGGCAGGGCGACGAAATGATTGCGCAGGCGCACCTTATGGACTTGGCGGTAATGAGCGCGGTTGACAAGGATGCGGGAAGGCTGCTGCGGGTTGAGGCGACATTAATCGTTCGCGTCAAGGTGCTGAGTCATCAGACCGAGAACTATCTTCGCGACGCATACACAACGGAGGGCGACCCGATAGCTGCACGGCAAAGCGCTTATCCCGTAATCAGCGTTAATGAGGACGTGATTGCCGAGGAGCGCTTCAAGGCGGTTATAAAAACCGGAGAAAACGTAAGAAACGCGCTTGCCGCCTCAATAACGCCAAAGAGCGTTAATCCCTCTCCGCAGCAGGGCAGATGCGTTGTTTCCGGCGAAATGGACAGCGAAACCGTGTACACAACAATGAATGACGAGCTGCATACTGCAAAGCAGGCGCTGCCGTATCAGATAATAATGAGGTGCGATATTCCGAAGGATACGCCCGTAATGCTGGAAATATCCGAAATTGAAGCCGCGCCGGTCAGCGGCGACAGGATAGAGCTGAAATGCCTTGTAAAAATGAGAGCGCACAGCGTGGAAACCAATATAATGAACGCCGTATCGTCGGCTGAAATTGCCGCTCACGAGGAGCAAAGCGGAATATACCTGTACAGACCGCAGAAAAATGAAACCGCATGGGATATTGCGAAGAAATACAGAGTGACAGAGGGCGAGCTTTCGCGCGCAAACATCGGAGCATTTGAAAACGGAATACCGGAATGCGTAACGGTTTTTAAGCGCAAAGCACTCTGAGCTTGCCAGATATTCGCTCCCGCTTTATAATAGAAGCGGGAGTGATTCTATGTACGCGCTTGCACGCGGTAAAATTAACTGGACGCTAGAAACCAGAGGGCTCAGGGAGGATAATTATCATCTGCTCGATATGCTTATGCAGTCTGTCGAAATATACGACAGGCTTGACGCAGAACGGGCAAACGAGCTAACTCTTGAAATTGACGGCGATATAGGGATTGATTATAGGGATAATATTGTTTACAAAGCGGCGGTGATGCTCCAAAAGGCAACCGGAACACGGCAGGGCGCAAGCCTTAGGCTTGAAAAGCATATTCCGATAGGCGCGGGAATGGGCGGCGGAAGCGCCGACGCGGCTGCCGCGCTTTTGCTGCTTATGAAGCTTTGGAATGTAACTATTCCTGCGGGTGAGCTTTCCGCGCTTGCGTTGCGCCTCGGCGCTGACGTTCCGTTTTGCCTGCGGGGAGGGCTTTGCCGCGTTCAGGGCATAGGCGAAAGCGTCAGCAAATACTCCTTCGCTCCGTCCGTACCGCTGGTTGTAGTTCAGCCCTGCGCTCCGCTTTCTACTAAAGAAGTGTTTTCTTTATGCAATTCATATGGAGAAAGCAATAATACAGCATTGGCGGCGGAGGCGGCGCGGACGCATAACTATGCGCGCCTGTGCGCGCTAATGACAAACGACTTGGAGGCTGTTTCGATTTCCCTGCGCCCCGAAATATCAAGGGCAAAGGCGGAGCTTGAAAACTATGGTGCAATGCGGGCGATTATGACGGGCAGCGGCTCGGCGGTTTACGGAGCCTTTTCTTTGGAAGCGGCGGCAATAGAATGCTCGCGGCAGCTGAAAAGCCTTTATCCCGTATGCTTCTTCACAAAAACGTATTCCGAGGGAGTAACCCTCTGATATACTCAGTATATAATCATGATTACAGGGCATAAATAACGCATCGACTTATACTCGTAGGAGGTATGGTTATGCGGCATTTACGCCCTGTTATTATACTGGCGCTTCTTTGCTCCCTGATGGCGACTGAAAATCATTCGGCGCTTGTTTCCGATGCAAGGCTCAGGGCTTCCATGCAGGATGAGGGGCTTATACGCCTTCATGTAATCGCAAGCGATGATTCGCCTGAAATGCAGGCGGTGAAGCTTCGCGTCCGCGACGCGGTTCTGAACTGCACCGAAAACGGCTTTGCCGACTGCGTTGACAGCGAGCAGGCGCTGAAAAAAGCGCAGGACAGCATTTTGCAGATTGAAGCGGAGGCAAGAAGCGAAGCGAGAAGCGCGGGCTTTGACGGAACGGTCAAGGCTGAAATCGGCGTGTTCAGCTTTCCGGACAGAGTGTATGGAGAAACGAGCGTTCCGTCAGGCGAATATGCAGCCCTTAGGATAACCCTCGGCGACGGCGGGGGCAGAAACTGGTGGTGCGTTCTGTATCCGTCCTTGTGCGCGTTAGGTCAGGAGGAAACCGCCGCGCTTTCAAGCGGCGAGGTTGTGTTTGAAAGCGCTGTATGGCGCTTCCTGTACTCGCTTTTCGCGCCGGAGAAGCTGATATGAAGAAAAAAGCCGTAATACTTATAACAATTATCCTTGCGTCGCTTGCGCTTTTCGGCGCTCAGGCAGTAATCTCATCGGTTTACTGGGGAATGCGCGGAACGGATGTAAGAGCCGTTCAGCAAAAGCTTATACAGTACGGCTATATGTCCGGAAGCGCGGACGGAGTGTTCGGGCAGAAAACATATACTGCGGTCGTCGCGTTCCAGAAAAAGAACGGGCTTAAAGCCGACGGGGTTGTAGGCGCTTCAACGGCCGCCGCGTTGGGACTCGGCTTTTCGGGCAACAAAACTGCTGCGGTATCGTCCGAATATGAAAGCGAGGTATACCTTCTTGCTCAGCTTGTAAGTGGCGAGGCGAGGGGAGAGCCGTATCTTGGGCAGGTGGCTGTTGCGGCGGTCGTCCTTAACCGCGTAAAGCATCCTTCGTTTCCGAATTCTATTGCGGGAGTTATTTATCAGAAGGGCGCGTTTGACGCCGTTTCTGACGGTCAAATTTATCTTCCCGTCAGCGACGACTGCATAAGAGCGGCGCGCGACGCGCTTGCCGGCTGGGACCCTACGGGCGGATGCACATATTACTATAATCCCGCAACGGCGACAAGCGCGTGGATATGGACGCGTCAGGTCAACCTGACGATAGGCAGACACGCTTTTGCAGTCTAGGAGGCAGAATGAGTAAGAAGATTAAGGTTGTAGTAGCGGCTCTCGCGATTCTGTTTCTCGGCGCTGCCGCAGGGCTTGTAATTCAGTATGAAGAAAATATTGCGCTGAAGCGCGCAAGCGAGGCGGGCGTTAACAGCGCGGCAAATCAGATGATGGAGGATTTGAGCGCAATGGAAACGGCAATCGGGAAGCTGCTCGTTTCCTCTGATTCGGGAATGCGCGCGGGTTATCTGGCGCAGATTGCAAGAAAGTCAGAGGCAATAAGCAAGGTTATATCTTTTTTGCCGGAGGAAAGCAACGGGGCAATAAGCGGCTTTTTCAACGAAAGCGGAGCGTATGCGTATTCGCTCGTCCCGTCTGTTGCGGAAGGCGCGGAGCTGGAGGACGAGGACGTTTCCCAGCTTGCGCAAATGCTTTCAGGAGCAAGAAATATTAATGAAAAGCTTTCGTCTTTGTATTCGGGAGGCGTTGACGCAGGCAGCCTGCTTACGGTTTTATCTGCGGCAGCCGAGGAAAACGGCGAGCTTTCCGAGCATGACAGCGGAATAAGCGTTCCGAGGCTGATATTTGACGGAGCGTTTTCCGATGTGCGCTTGAGCGGAAGCCGTGATAATCTGGGCAGCAATACGATAAGCCGCGAAAGCGCGGAGGAAGTGGTTCGCGCATTCTTTTCGGGAAGGGAGCTTGCTCGGCTTGAGCAGCTTGCGGACGTATCGGGAAGCATTCCGTGCTATGGCTTTTCCGTATCGCTCCCTGATTTGGAGCTTTACGCCGAGGTGACGGTTGCGGGCGGGCATATGCTTCTTGTAATGCCGAAAAGCGCGGCGTTTCAAGAAATCTTGGATATGCCTGCCTGTATAGAATACGGGCGCGAATTCCTGAAATCAATGAACCTTGACGCGCTTGAGCCGACGTATTTCCAGACCTATAACGGGATGGCAGTTATCAACTTTGCGCCGATAACGGACGGCGTTTTGCTCTATCCTGATTTAATCAAGCTTCAGATTCGTATGGATACGGGCGAAGTGGTTGGCTATGAAAGCACAAATTATCTGCTTTCGCATAAGCCGAGAGAATTCGCCGAGGTAAAGCTCAGCCCCGAGGACGCGCTTGGGCTTGTGTCGTCGGCAGGCGAAAGCGTGAGACTCTGCCTCATTCCTCTTCGCGGAAGCGAGAGGCTTTGCTATGAAATCGGAGTGACCGGCACGGACGCGGAATATCTTATATATATTGATGCTTTGACGGGTGAGGAAGCGGAAATATTAAAGATACTGCCTACATCCGGCGGCTTGCTAACACTTTGATGAAATGATATAATAAATCCTAAGCCCGAGAATGCGCTATGCTTTTCTGAAAGGTGGTGGCGGCTGTGAAGGATACTCCCGTATTGGTTTCCATGTGGGGCGCGGATAATGGCGATAAAAAAGGCGAAAGAATATCGCTGACAACGCCGGGAGTGTTGACAAAAACAGATTCCGGTTATGTTCTCAAGTATTCGGAATCGCAGCCCGACGGCTCTGATTCTGCCGACATACGGCTTACCGTTGAGGGCGAAAGAGTTACTATGTCCAGAAACGGCGATTTGTCCGCAATGATGGTCTTTGATAAGGGCTGTCCTTTTCAGGGAGAGTATAAAACGCCGTACGGAAGCCTTAATATGAACATTTTTGCGAGCAAGGTTCATGTTCATCTTGACGATGAGCCGCGAGAAATCAACCTTGCTTATCAGCTTTCCCTTCAGGGAATGTATACGGCGGCGCACGAGCTGAATATTTCACTTCGCGAGCGCCAGAACGGCGAACGCTCGTGAATTCCGCCAAGTATGAGGCGCGCGGCATATTACAAAAAGGCGGCGCGCCGTTTTTTCTGCAAAGAGGACGGAATGGCTTTCTGCTTGCGTCCGACGCGCCGAGGCGTTTCAGTCCGTCAGCGTTTGAAAATGCGGCTGCCGAGCTTGAAAACCGCGGCTGGAATACCAAAACAGAAAGCGGAATCATGTTTCTTAGCCCGCCCAAGGAATGGTACGAAAGCAGACGGAATGCGGCGGAAACGTCCATCCGATACGGGGAATGCGAGCAAGGAGAAATATTCGACCTGCAATCGCGCATTACCATGCTTTCGCGCGATACCGAATCGTCTGAGCTTGACATTACGCTTACGAACCTTTGCCTTCATGCCTGCGATATCGGAACGGAAAGAGCGATATCAGAAGCCACCGATACGCTTATGCGAAGGAAAGCAAAAGCACTCAGGGAGAAAAGCCCGATTCCGTTCGGCGGTGCGCTCCTTGCGGAATACCTATACAAGCGCGGGCTTGCGCTATTAACAGAATTCTCTTGTGGAGGCTGCTGAAGATGATTATTCGCTGGATTGGTCACTCCTGTTTCATGCTTACTTCAACCGACGGAACTATGATTGTGACCGACCCGTTTGACGAGTCGGTTAAATGCGTCTTTCCGTCAATCGAGCCGGATGCTGTTACAGTCAGCCATCAGCATCACGACCATAACGCCGTTTCCCGTTTCGGAAATTCGCCGCGAGTTTTCTCCGAATACGGAAGCGAGGATGAAATCTTTCCGGAGATTAAGCTACGCGGCTTTTTGACATACCATGATGACGAAAAAGGCGCAAAACGCGGCGAGAACATCGTATATATGATGGAAATCGACGGAATAAGGGTGCTTCATCTCGGGGATTTGGGCTGCAGCCTTGACGAGGACACGATTGCGGAAATCGGCAGGGTGGACGTGCTTATGATACCTGTCGGCGGATTTTTTACGATGGACGCGGAAACTGCCGCAAGAATTACAAAGCGCCTTTCTCCGTCCGTAGTAATACCGATGCATTATAAAAACGAATCGACTGACGATTGGCAGATATCGGATGAAAAGCAGTATCTTGACATGATGGGGTATGATGCGGCTCAAACGGTTGAGGCGCTTAGAATTATGCCTGAGGATTTGACGGACCAGCCCGAATGCGCGCTATTCGCTCCGGCGTTCGGCTTTAGCAAGTAACAGAATGAATACGTATTGGAGGAAAGGGACTTGAATATTCTAGTCCTATCTGCCGCGAGGGAGAACGGAAAAACTCAGGCGCTTACAATGGAGGCAGTAAACAGCATAAAGCTTCACCTGCCGGGAGTAACGGTGAAAAGTCTTTATCTTTCCGAAATGCAGCTTCCTCTATGCGACGGCTGCGGGGCGTGCCTTTCGTCAAGCGAGGCAAACTGCCCGCATTATGCCGCTGTTTCGCTTATAACCGACGCTATATTCTGGGCGGACGGCATTCTTTTCGCCAGCCCTGTCTACGCCGGAATGATTAGCTCGTCAATGAAGAACCTCCTTGAACATCTGTTTTTCATGACTCACAGACCAATGCTTCACGGCTATCATATATTCACGCTCTGCGTAGGCGCTTCGACAGGCGCGAGGGAGACCGCAAAATATCTGAAGGGCATTTTTGGCAGCTACGGCGCGGATACCGTAACCTGCGCGTCGATTGCGGATAAGGGTATCGGAAGCGAAATTATGCCGAAAACAATGGAAAGAGTAAATGCGTCGGCGCAGGATTTCGCGGATATTGTTTCTATGGGCCCGAAACACCCATCTATGAGGCAGCTGAGAAATTACAACAAGCTCAGGGCTGATATACAGATTGATAATTCCGACAGCTATGATTCGCTTTGGTGGGAAGAAGAAAAAATGAACGATTATCCTTGGGTTCCCGGGCTTCCGTGCGCGCGTCCGGCGCTCATATACGGGCAGTTCGTTTATTCCCGCCACAAAATTGCCATTCGTCTTTCCAACGCTTTTCTGCGCATGGAAAAGCAAAAGAGATTCAAAACCGCCGAGAAAAGCCAGACAGCGGGCGGTACACCGCGGCGGCGCAAGGGTAAGCGCTGATGCTGTATACAATGTACGCGGTCGGCTCGCTTGGGGACGTAAGCCCTTATATCGCGCTTGGCAAGGAGCTTAAAAAGAGGGGAAACGAGGTACGAATTGCGGCTTTTGAGCCGTTTTCCGCGTTTGTTTCAAAATCGGGGCTTCTTTTTCATGCGTTGCCGGGAAGCGTTGACGCGCTTATGAAAAGCGCAATGCGCCCGCACGCGAATCCGCTTATGTATTTGCGGCACGCAACTTCATATCTTGCCGCCCATACGGATGAATTCATGCTTTCGGCGCAGAAAGCCGCAGAGGATGCGGATGTAATAATCTGCACGTTTTTCGGCGGGGTTTTCTATTCGATAGCCGAAGCAAAGGGAATACCGCTTATTCAGACGCAGTACTATCCGATGGACCAGACTTCGCAGCTTCGCGTGACCGTAGCTCCGAAAATTCCGCTCAACAACAGGGTTTACAACTATATAACCTATAATATTGCATACGGTATGATTCGCCATATTGAAAAGAAATATCTCGGCGAATACTACCGCAAATCGGGGCTTCATATGCGCAGGAGAAAAATGCATCCGGATTATATGCTTGCTGGTAAACCCGTTCCTGTGCTTTACGCAGTAAGCCCGACGTTGCTTCCCCGTCCGGCGTCGTGGCGTGAAAACATACACATAACCGGCTTCTGGCACGACTCGGATGATATTGATTTCATTCCGCCGCCGGCGCTTGAGGACTACCTTTCAGCGGGCGAGCCGCCGATTTATATAGGCTTCGGCTCAATGGTGTCGGACGATATGAGAAATGTGCTGGAAACTTTCGTAACGGCAGTGGGCAGGCTTGGAATTCGAGCTGTATTTTCAAAGGAGCTTGCAAAATGCGGTATTGACACTCCGCCTGACTGCTCCTGTCTTACGGATTTCGTTCCGCATTCATGGCTCTTTAAGCGGGTTAAGGCTGTTGTTCATCACGGGGGAGCTGGAACGCTTTCGGCAGGGCTTCTTGCAGGAAAGCCGACCCTTGTTATACCGTTTGGCGGCGACCAGCCCTTCTGGGGTGAGCGCATATACGCGATGGGTCTCGGACCAAAGCCGCTTTACAGAACGAAGCTCAGCGCTTCCCGTGTGCAAGCAAGGCTTGACTCGCTCATAAACAGCGACGAGTTTTCCATGAATGCAAAAAAAGCCGCTGAAAAGCTTGCGAAGGAAAACGGAGTTACTGTTGCGGCGGATATTATCGAAAGCAGCGTCGGCGCTGAGGCATAAAATTTTCGTGGTGAGCTTCATAAAAATCGTTATTCACTTAAATAGGGATAAAAAGAGACTAATCAGGACTATATTTTTCTCAAAACCGTTGACTTTTATAGGCTTCGGTGTTATATTAGTATGGTTGTCTGATAACTATGCGCATCTATGCTGAAAGGACGGAAACTTTTCCATGCCTATGGATTTGGGCGAGCATTCAAGGCTCGTCGTCGGTACGAAGCAAATACTTCGCGCCATTGAGCACGGCGAGGTCGAATATGTGTATATGGCAAAAGACGCCGATACCCATATTACCCACAAGGTGCTTGAAATGTGCCAGAAGAAGCAAATCCGCATGGAATGGGTCGATTCAATGCTTGAACTGGGTAAAGCCTGCCGCATTGATGTCGGAGCCGCCGCCGCCGGTATATGCCGCTTACAGGAGGACAACTGATTTCGCTATAAGTTTCCGAGGGTTGCGGAGATTTTATAGATATTCTATCAGGAGGTGCTTTCATGCCCACGATCAATCAATTGATTCGCAAGGGTCGGGAAAGGGCGGCTGTAAAGCCTAACGCTCCTATCCTGCAGTCCTGCCCGCAGAAGCGCGGCGTCTGCCTGAGCGTGACGACCAGAACCCCTAAGAAGCCTAATTCCGCTCTTCGTAAGATTGCCAGAATCCGTTTGACTAACCAATCCGAAGGTACTTGCTACATCCCCGGTATCGGCCACAACCTGCAGGAGCACTCTGTGGTTCTTATCCGCGGCGGTCGTGTTCGTGACCTTCCTGGCGTCCGCTACCACATCATCCGTGGCGCGCTGGATACCGCCGGTGTTGCTAAGCGTATGCAGGCTCGTTCTCTCTACGGCGCAAAACGCCCGAAGAAGTAAGCTTTCTGCCCGCTCGTGCTGCAAGCGCCTGAGGTGGACGGTTTCCCGACGCTTCTCTTTATGGAACGGAGAGAAAGATACGGATTCCCGTTGCCGCTCGTGTTCCCTATGACACCATCGGGAGGCGAAATGATGCTGACATTTTGCCGGGTTCAGCAAGGGCGGGGCATATGCGCAAGACCAAAATGATTGCCGATGAAGCTCAGGATTTCCGAAGGCTCACCGGCAGCGGATGCGGAGAAAATCCGCAGTCGCTACATTAAGAATCAGGAGGGAAACACATGCCTCGTCGTGGTTATGTCCCCAAGCGCGAGGTACTGCCGGATCCGGTTTACGGAACCACGGTAGTAACCAAGCTCATTAACCAGATTATGCTTGATGGAAAGCGCGGAATTGCGCAGCGCATCTGCTATGATGCGTTTGACTCCATAAAGGAAAAGACTCAGAAAGAGCCTGCTGACGTATTCCAGACCGCTCTTAACAATGTTATGCCCCAGCTGGAAGTCAAGGCTCGCCGCGTTGGCGGCGCCACCTATCAGGTTCCTGTTGAGATTCGTCCCGAGCGCCGTCAGACTCTCGGTCTGCGCTGGATTGTTTCTTTTTCCCGCAATCGCGGCGAAAAGACAATGGCAGAGCGTCTTGCCGCAGAGCTGATTGATGCCAGCAACAACGCCGGCAACGCCGTAAAGCGCAAGGAAGAAATGCATCGTATGGCAGAGGCGAACAAGGCTTTCGCGCACTATCGCTGGTAGAATGGGCGCGCGTAAAGCGCTTCTGTTTACAGTTGCTGCGCAGTAGGCTTGAGGTTCTCTCGCCGAATGCATTTTCAATCTCCGCAACCTAAAGGAGGAATTAAGACTATGCCAAGAAGCCACCCGCTTTCTATGGTAAGGAATATAGGCATCATGGCTCACATCGATGCTGGTAAAACGACCACAACGGAGCGCATCCTGTTCTATACCGGACGCGTACGTAAAATCGGTGAAGTTCATGACGGTGCCGCTACCATGGACTGGATGGTTCAGGAGCAGGAGCGCGGAATAACCATTACCTCCGCTGCTACCACCTGCATCTGGAAAGATCATCAGGTCAACATCATCGACACTCCCGGCCACGTTGACTTTACAGTTGAGGTCGAGCGTTCCCTGCGCGTTCTGGACGGCGCTGTTGCCGTTTTCTGCGCCAAGGGCGGCGTTGAGCCCCAGTCTGAAACCGTTTGGCGTCAGGCTAACGAGTATCATGTTCCCCGCATCGCGTATGTAAACAAGATGGATATCATGGGCGCGAATTTCTATCGCGTTGTTGATATGATGAAGGACCGCCTCGGCGCAAACGCCGTTCCGATTCAGCTTCCTATCGGCTCCGAGAACGAGTTCCGCGGCGTTATCGACCTTATCACCATGCGCGCTGAAATCTATTATGACGATGAGGGCAAGGATGTCCGCGATGAGGAAATCCCCGAGTCGATGAAGGAAAAGGCCGAGCAGTATCATGCACAGCTCGTTGAGGCCGTTGCCGAAACCGACGAAGCGCTGATGGAGAAATTCTTCGGCGGCGAGGAAATCACCGTCGAAGAGATGAAGGCTGCGATTCGTAAGGCTACTATCGCCTGCGAGTTCAATCCTGTTCTCTGCGGAACTTCCTATCGCAACAAGGGCGTTCAGCCCCTTTTGGACGCGATAATCGAGTACATGCCGTCGCCTCTTGACATCCCTGCTATCAAGGGTGTCGACCCTGACGACCATGAAACTGAAATGCTCCGCCATCCTTCCGATGAAGAGCCTTTCGCCGCTCTTGCTTTCAAGATTGCCGTTGACCCGTTCGTCGGCCGTCTTGCGTTCTTTCGCGTATACTCCGGCTCCACAACTGCCGGCAGCTACGTTTTCAACAGCGTTAAGGGCAAGCGCGAGCGCATGAGCCGCATACTGCGTATGCACGCCAATCACCGCGAGGAGATTGAAACTGTTTACGCCGGCGAAATCGCCGCTGTTGTGGGTCTTAAGGACACCACCACGGGCGATACTCTCTGCGATGAAACCAAGCCCATCATTCTTGAGAGCATGGTATTCCCGGAACCTGTTATTCAGGTCGCCATCGAGCCCAAGACCAAAGCCGGTCAGGACAAGATGACAATGGCGCTTCTGCGTCTTGCCGAGGAAGACCCGACCTTCAAGACATATACCGATAAAGAAACCGGTCAGACTATTATTGCCGGTATGGGCGAGCTCCATCTGGAAATCATCGTTGACCGTCTGCTCCGTGAATTCAAGGTTGAAGCCACCGTTGGCGCGCCTCAGGTCGCCTACAAGGAGACCATCCGCAAGCCTGCGAGAGCCGAAGGACGCTACGTCCGCCAGACCGGCGGTCATGGTCAGTTCGGTCATTGCTGGATTGAGATTGAGCCCAACGAGTCCGGCAAGGGCTACGAGTTCGAAAGCAGAATCGTCGGCGGCGTAATTCCTAAGGAATTCATCGCGCCTATCGACGCCGGTATCCGTGAAGCCGCCCAGAGCGGTATCCTCGGCGGTTATGAAGTCGTTGACTTCAAGGCAGCCGTAGTAGACGGTTCTTACCACGACGTCGACTCCTCTGAAATGGCATTCCATATTGCCGGTTCTATGGCTCTTAAGGAAGCGCTCCGCAAGGCAGACCCCTGCCTGATGGAGCCCGCCATGAAGGTTACGGTAACTATGCCCGAGCAGTACATGGGCGATGTTATCGGCGATATCTCCAGCCGTCGCGGTCGCGTTGACAGCATGGAGAACCGCGGAGGAGACCAGGTAGTTCACGCCTTCGTTCCGCTCAGCGAAATGTTCGGCTACGCTACCAACCTTCGTTCCCGTACTCAGGGACGCGGAAACTTCGTAATGCAGTTCGACCATTACGAGCAGGTTCCGAAGAACGTCGCCGATAAGATTCTCGGGAGCAGGGAAACCAAGTAAATCGCTTCATTGAGAAACCTGTGAAGCAAACAATAAAGACGTATATTGAGGAGGAAATCCAAAATGGCAAAGGCTAAGTTTGAACGCAACAAGCCGCACGTCAACATCGGAACGATAGGGCACGTCGACCATGGCAAGACGACCCTGACGGCGGCCATCACGATGGTGCTTGCGAAGCACGGCGGAGCGCAGGCGATGCGCTATGACGAAATCGATAAGGCTCCTGAAGAGAAGGCGCGCGGAATCACGATAAACACCGCGCACGTAGAGTATGAGACGGAGAAGCGTCACTACG
>JAQWCW010000003.1 GCA_028705775.1 Eubacteriales bacterium | reverse complement strand
AAGGCAAAAGCACAGTCGGGTAAGCACCACAACTCAATCGCCCCTTACGGCTTCAAGCCATCAAGCGACGACCCTTTTGTGTGGGATGTTGACGAACCAGCCGCCGAGGTTGTTCGTGAGATTTTCCAAATGTGCATTGACGGAATGGGGACAAAAGCCATAGCGCTTGCATTAAGGGAACGAGGGCTTGACCGTCCGAGCATTCACCGTCTCAAGCGTGAGGGCAAGCAGTTACCGGAGTACAAATACCCGAATAATCATTGGTGTGCATCAAACATATCTGACATATTAGCAAACAGGGAGTATCTCGGAATTGCAACCTTGAGCAAAGTTACGGTAAAGTCCTACAAGGATAAGACCCACATATACCGCCCCGTTGAGGATTGGACGATATTTGAGGACGCACACCCTGCCATTATAGAGCAAGAAACATTTGATGTTGTTCAGCGTATCCGAGACGGACGCAGGCGACCGACAAAGCTCGGTGACATGGGCGTTTTGAATGGGAGGCTTTATTGCGAAGACTGCGGCAGTAAACTCCATATCAAACGGCGGGCAAACGGTGCGAAAGCGCAGTATGTTTATTACATTTGCAGACAGAGCCGAGCAAATTCGGACGGTTTTGGCAACTGCACACCGCATTCAATCCGTCAAGAAATAATCGAACAGCTCGTGCTTACCGACATACAGCGAGTGTTTGCTCTTGCGAAAGACCAAGAGGTCAGCTTCGTTGAAACGGCGGGCAAAAAGGCTCAAAAAGATAATGAGAAAAGCATTAGAAAGGCAAAAACGGAGTATAGCAAAGCCGAAAATCGCATCCAACAGCTCGACAACATTATTTCTCAAATTTATGAGGACAAGGTCAGCGGAGAGCTTAGTTCGGAGCGGTTTGCCAAAATGCTCGGCAAATACGAACAGGAGCAGACTGAGCTAACAGTAAAAATAGATGCCCTTCGCCCAGTGCTTGAGCAAGCTGAAGCACAGACACAGGGCATTGACAAGTTTCTGCGGATGGTTAAGAGATTCACGGAGATTAAGGAATTGAGCGCCGAGGTTGTAAGCGAATTCATCGAGCGGATTGAAGTCGGAGAAACGGTGATGGTAAACCCTCGGAGGTTTTCGCATTGGGCAGATGAAAAGAGACAAAACATAAGGATTGTGTACAACTACATCGGTGCAATGCCACAAGAGGATGAGCCAATCATAGCAAGTGCAAGTGGAAAAACAGCTTATAAAGGATAACGGCGTGAACTTTGAGGGGTTCACGCCATTTTTTTAGGCATTGGGGAATTGTCCATAAGGAGTTTGCTCTGACGAGGGCATCAGCGCCACCTCCACCGCAAAGCGCGACGGGTTCAAGAAAATGATAAACGACGCGCTGGAAGGCAAATTCGACCGCATCTTGACGAAATCCGTTTCCCGCTTCGCCCGAAACACGGTCGATAGTCTCACGACCATCCGCAAGCTGAAGGAAAAGGGCATCGGCGTGACGTTCGAGAAAGAGAACATCGACACGCTGGATTCCAAGGGCGAGCTGCTCATTACCCTGATGTCCTCCCTCGCGCAGGAAGAAAGCCGTTCCATCTCGGAAAACACCACGTGGGGTCAGCGCAAGCGTTTCGCGGACGGCAAGGTCACAATGCCTTTCAGTCACTTCCTCGGCTATGATCGCGGCGAGGACGGCGAACCGGTCGTCAACGAAGAGCAGGCGAAAACCGTCAGGTTCATCTACAAGCAATTCCTCGACGGGAAGTCCATATCAGCCATTGCGCGTCATCTGACACAGCACGGCGTTCCGTCGCCGGGCGGCGTGAAACAGTGGCAGTCTACGACGATTGAGAGCATTTTGACTAACGAGAAGTACCGAGGCGACGCATTGCTGCAAAAGACCTTCACGGTTGACTTTCTCACAAAGAAAATGAAGAAGAACGAGGGCGAGGTGCAGAGCTTCTACGTCAAGGGCAGTCACCCCGCTATCGTGAGCGGCGAGGTGTTCGAGCTGGCGCAGAGCGAACTGCGCAGACGGCGCGAATCCGGGCGGCGCATTTGTTCGGGCAGCGTTTTCGCCAGCAAGCTCGTCTGCGGGGAGTGCGGCGGGATTTACGGCAGCAAGGTCTGGGGCAGTAACACGAAATACCGAAAGATGATATGGCAATGCAATAACAAATACGGTAAAAAGGCGACGCGCTGCACCACGCCGCATCTGACCGACGAGCAGATCAAAGCCGCGTTCGTCGAAATGCTGAACGGCTTGATCGAGAACAGGGACGAAATTGCCGCGTTCTACGATGACCTGCTCGACAAGCTCACCGACGTGACGGCGCTCGAAGAGCAGAAGAATTCTCTGGAACGCGAAGCCGCCTCCGTCAACAGGGAGCTTCACGACTGGATCATGGAAAACGCCCGCCGCGCCATGTCCAAAGAGGTATACGACGCCCGATTCGACGAACTGGACGGAAAGCTGAACACCGTAAAGGGCAAGCTGGAAAAGGTCAGCGATGAGATACTTCGCCGAAGCACAAGGCGATTAAGCGCGCAGAACGTCCTGCTGACGGTCAAAGAAGCCGGCCCGATTGCCGACTTTGACGAGGACTTGTTCGGTGCGCTGGTGGATACCGTAATCGTACATCCAGATAAGATGATATTCGCCCTGAAGGACGGGAGCGAACGAACGGTATCGCGGTGAGATGAAATACCCCTGCACCCTTAGCTGCTTACTTGGGGCTTAGTAAGCGGCTTGGGGTGCAGGGGGGTAAAGGCTGCTTTGATAGAACAACGCAGATGGATTGCTTTTTTAGGCTGAACAGATGATTGCATTGAAATACAACCTGCCTCAAATAACCATATCACCAGTCACATACAATGGAGTAAGAAGTGCTGTCCTATTTTTCCCAAACCCATTGACAAATTTAGATTCGTGCGGTAAAATAAACACAGTTCGATGAAATTAGATTTGAGGTGATCCTATGTTGACAGAAATCCAACGGAACGCGCGCATTTTCAAGTCTTTCTGCGATGAGAACCGACTGACCATCCTTGGATTGCTGGAAACCGGAGAAAAGTGCGCTTGCAAGCTCCAAGAGGAGCTGGGCATCGGCCAATCGACGCTTTCGCATCATATGCGCATATTATGTGACGCGGGAATCGTGGATGCCCGCAAGGACGGGAAATGGACGCATTACTCGCTCAATCGGGAAGGCTGTTTGGACGTAGTGGATTTGCTCAGATCCGTTCTTCATATGGAGGAGGCAGGACGCTGAGCCTGTTTTCTCTTGTCTAAAACATCCATAAATTTAGATATTTGGAGGCATAGAAGAAACAGTGTGGAACTTTTTTCAGAATGAAGTCCTTGGCATGCAATGGCTGAATCGATTGATCGGCCAGGGCCTTGGCGCGCTTGGACTTGACGTGACGGGTCGCGTGGGCGGCAGCGTACAATTTTTCCTGTATGACACCATCAAGATCATGGTGCTTCTGGGCTTTTTGATCCTGCTGATCTCCTACATTCAAAGCTACTTTCCCCCGGAGCGAACCAAGCGCATCCTTGGGCGCTTTCGCGGCATCGGCGCGAACATCATCGCGGCGCTACTGGGGATGGTGACGCCATTTTGCTCTTGCTCGTCCATTCCGCTGTTCATCGGATTCACAAGCGCGGGACTGCCGCTGGGCGTGACGTTTTCCTTTCTGATCTCATCACCCATGGTCGATCTCGGCTCTCTGGTGTTGCTGATGAGCATCTTTGGCTGGAAGGTCGCCGTGGTGTATGTGGTCGTGGGTTTGGTCATCGCCGTAATCGGCGGCACGCTAATTGAAAAGCTGCGGCTTGAAAATCAGGTAGAAGAATTCATCCGCAATGGGCGAAGCCTCGACATGCCTCAAGAGGAACTTCACTTCAAGGATCGCATCAAGTACGCATGGAAACAGGTCGTCGCGACCGCCAAGAAGGTCGCGCCCTATGTGCTGATTGGGGTTGGTATCGGCGCGCTCATTCATAACTGGATTCCCGAGGATTGGATCGTCAAGCTGCTTGGCGGCGATAACCCCTTCGGCGTGGCTCTTGCAACACTCGCGGGTATACCGATGTACGCCGACATCTTCGGAACCATTCCGATTGCCGAGGCACTGCTTGCCAAAGGCGCGTTACTGGGCGTGGTACTTTCCTTCATGATGGCGGTCACTACGCTATCGCTGCCGTCCATCATCATGCTGCGCAAGGCGGTGAAGCCGAAGCTGCTGGGTATCTTCGTCGCTATCTGCGCCATCGGGATTATCGTTGTCGGCTACTTTTTCAATGCGATTCAACATTTGATTATCTAAATGGGAGGCAATAAATATGGCGAGCAAATGGTATCCGGTGGTCGATATTTTGAGCTGCATCGAGTGCGGCACATGCGTCAATTTCTGCCCGCACAACGTCTATGACACAAACCAGAGTCCTGTACCCAACGTCGTTAGACCCGACGCCTGTATCGACCATTGCCATGGATGCGGCAATCGGTGTCCCGTTGGCGCAATCAGCTATGTGGGTGACGATACCGGGTGGATTCCAGAAGTGCTGAAAGGGAAGGTTGATTCCGGGGAATCATGCGGCTGTGGCTGCGGCGTTCCCGCAAAAAAGTCGGTTCTGATTGAATATCTTTACCTCGATCTGCAAACTTGCGACCGCTGCATGGGGACAGACGTAGTGCTGGACGAGGTGGTCGCGCAGATCCGCCCGGTGCTTACGCTTGCGGGCTTCTCCATCGAATACCGGAAAACAGAGATGACCACGGCAGAAATCGCAGTGGAGCACAATTTCCTTTCATCGCCCACCATTCGCGTCAACGGGCAGGACATTTGCGCCAACATTTCGGAATCAAGCTGCGGTTGCTGCGGCGACATTAGCGGTACGGACGTGGACTGCCGCGTATTCGAGTATGAGGGCAAAAGTTATGAAGTGCCGCCCAAGGGAATGCTGGCAAACGCCGTTCTGGAAGCAGTTTTCTCCGGACGCGAAGATTGCGCCTGCGAAGGTTATGCGCTGCCAGAAAACTTGAAGCGGTTCTACGAGGGAAAAGAAAACCGTTCATCCCAATGCGCCTGCGGTGGGAAATGCTGCTAAAATCATAATAGGAGGAATAGAACATGGCACTATTTGGATTCGGCAAGAAGAACGAGGAAACGAAAAAGTCTCCTGATTGCGCTTGTAATGGCGGCTGTGCCTCGTCCGAGGCGACGGAAATCGTAAATGACTGCTGCCTAGAGGCAAAGAACGGAGTCTGTTGCATTAAGGTACTTGGAACAGGCTGCCCATCCTGCCACGCACTGCTGGAGAACACCAACGCGGCTGTGAAAAGCATGGGGATTTCGGTAGACGTAGAATATGTGACCGATCTTAAAAAGATTATGGAGTATGGCGTGATGAGTATGCCCGCGCTGGTCCTGAATGAGAAGGTTGTTTCCATGGGCAAGGCTCTCAAAACGGTGGATGTGGAGAAACTGCTGCACAAACTCGGGTTTTAGGCGCATGCTTTTATTGAAAGATACGTCCATTGCCAATCGCACGAAAGGATGATTCTCCAAATGAACAAGACGAAGGTGGTGTTCATCTGCGTTCACAACTCATGCCGCAGCCAAATCGCGGAGGCGTTGGGCAAGTTGCTGGCGGGCGACGTGCTGGAATGCTACTCGGCGGGGACGGAATTGAAGGATCGTATCAATCCCGACGCCGTGCGGCTCATGAAAGAGCTGTACGGCGTGGACATGGAACAAACCCAGCGCCCCAAGCTATTATCAGACATTCCACCCGTGGATGTGGTGGTTACGATGGGCTGCAATGTAAACTGCCCGTTGTTGCCTTGCAAGGAGCGCTACAATTGGGAACTGGATGACCCGACAGGGAAATCAGACGAGGTATTCCGAGATGTCATTCGACGGATTGAACAGCGAATGAGGGAACTAACCAATAAAGCCTAACAAAAGCCGCCATATTCGACGGTCTCATTTATGGTCGCAAAAAGTCGCATATGGTTGCATAACGGTCGCAAATGGTCGCACGGTCGCATTTATGGTTGCATAAAGGTCGCACGGTCGCATATGGTCGCATAACGGTCGCAGGTTTGCGACCATGGTCGCAACGGGGAAATCAGTGCTCTCAAAACCGGGCGATTTTTCGATGCTCCATGAATCCCACGGTCGCACTTTTTGCGACCATCATTCAGACCCATTACGCCAAAAAAGCCCACGCCACAAGGCTTTTGCTCCCGCATACGCAAAAAGAAACCGCACGACTTCTCATACGGTTTCTTTTTTTATCACCTTAAAGGTGATGTTGTGGTGCGCCATCAGGGACTCGAACCCGGGACACCCTGATTAAGAGTCAGGTGCTCTACCAACTGAGCTAATGGCGCATACTGATTTGTTGGCAACGAACTATATTATACAGATTCCAGAGCGAATGTCAACACTTTTTTTCAGGAAAGCGCGCCGATTTCACATTTTTCTCAAGTCTTTGAAATGTGTAAGGGGCATGAGCTTCGATTATCGCATGGGTTTGCGTTGCTGCCTATGGGCGTCTTGCGTCATGTTCCGCGAGCTTTCGGCGCCTATATTCCTTTTGCGTTTCATAATTTGCTTTCGCGCCTCTGCCCTGCCGCGACGAAAAAATCTGCTGCGCGTTTACCTACGGGCAAAAATCTGATATACTCTTGTGAGCATAAACTAAGGCACGGGTGATTGATATGGGCGGGGAGCTTACGCTTGCGCACTATTATACAGGCGAAAATCGGCTGCTGAGGAGCATAACGAGCCTTGAGAGGGAGGAATCCTTCCGGCTTGCGCGCGAAATCCATGACAGGAACGGCGGCGCATCGACAAGGCGGTTCGGTGACGACTATAACGGCTATTATGAGCATAGGCTGCGCGCCGAAAAATGGCTGCGGGAGGAAATTTTGCGCCTGCCGCTTGAGCCGCAATCGCGCTTTCCGCTTTACTTTTTGCTTGGCAGGAGCGATATGCTGAAGCGCTGGTTCGGCGCTGAGGAGGCGATCGTCATCCCGCTTTCCGCAATCAGCCCGAAGGTCGTCAGCTTCACCTACGGCGACAGTATGTCCCGCCTCGGAAAGCCTGAAATGCGCGCGCCGTTCACGGTTTGGGAGCTTCATAAAAAGCTTGAGACAGCAGGCGGGCTTGACGCTTTTCTTGAGGAAATCAGGGAGGTTTACACCTATATCGAGGCGCAGGTCTGGCTTGGTGAAATACCTGAGAAAATCATAAACGGAGGAATAAAATGAAATTCACGATTGATGACGGCAGAAACGCCGAAAGCGGCGAGGTGCTTGCGCTGTATGAGGATGCGGGCTGGACGGCGTATACCGCCGCACCCGAAAAGCTTATGCGGGCTATCGGCGCTTCCCAGTCCGTGCTTATAGCACGGGATGAAAGCGGCGAGCTGTGCGGAATGCTCAGAATGGTCGGCGACGGCGAAACAATAGCCTACATTCAGGATATTCTTGTAAAGGATTCGGCGCGTCGCTCTGGCGTTGGGCGCGCGCTCGTTATGAAATGCCGCGGGCTTTACCCCAATATAAGGCAATGGGTGCTGCTTGCGGACAATGTTCCCGAAACGCGCTCCTTCTATACCTCCTGCGGGTTTAAGTCTGCGGGCGATTACGGTTGCGTTGCGTATGTGCAGTTTGAGGAGGCAGCGGCAAGTGACGATAAAAAAGGCTGATTTGTCCGACGCAGCCGCGGCAAACAGCCTTGCGCATATGCTCTTTGGCGGGCATGACGAGAACGAGCTGCTTGAGGAAACCAAGCAGATGATTGAAAGCGAAAACGCGGCTGTTTTCCTTGCCGAAAGCGGCGGCGAGTACGTCGGAATCGCCGAGTGCGCCCTTCGCCACGATTATGTAGAGGGGACTTCTTCAAGCCCCGTCGGCTATCTTGAGGGCATTTTCGTCCTTGAATGCGCAAGGCGCTCCGGCGTTGCCCGCGCCCTTCTTGAAGCGGCAAAGGCATGGTCGAGCTCCTGCGGCGCGAGCGAGTTCGCCAGCGACTGCGAGCTTCATAATGAAACAAGCGTCCGTTTTCATAACTCCGTCGGCTTCACCGAGGCAGCCCGAATCGTCTGCTTTACGCAGAAGCTGTGAGGGGAACTGCCGCAAGATTAAGCCTCGTATGTAGTAAGAACAGGCGGCACGGCGGAGACGTGACGGAAGGATTGTCGGAAAGCACGGAAAGCATATTTCCGCGCGGGAGAAAATGCGACGAAACAGCAGCGTAGAATGGCGCAGTATAGAAGCCTCCCTTGTGCAAAGGAAGGTGGCACGGCGTAGCCGTGACGGAAGGATTGTCGTTAGGGATTGTCGTTAGGATTGTCGCTAGGATTGTCGTTAGGTTTATCGCGAGAATTACTATCGCTCTACCGTCATTCATACCATCGTTTTTCGTAATCGTTATTGCGGAGGTCGTATTTTTCGCGGTAGGGTTTGCCGTTTTCGTACTGCCAGAGGGTTATCAGGAGGGGCGTGACGCGGTAGAGCAGCTCGTCCGGCATTCCCGAATAGGCGTCATAGGAGCCTTTGTACGCCGCGCGGTACTTTTCGGAGATGCGCTTGCATTCGGGCGCATACGGAGCGCCGATAATCTCTGCCCTGCCCTCGATTGATACGTTTGAGAAGGAAAGGGCGACCATCGGATTTTCCTTGATTTGCTTTGCCTTGAGCATACGCGCGTCCGTCTGGAAACAGAACGCCGAATCAAGCACGATAACGCTCATCGAGCGCGCGGTGACTCTGCCCTCGGAGGAGGTTGCGAGAACCATTGTCTGCTTGTCCCCGAAGGTGCTGAAAAGGCTTTTGAGCCTTTCGTCAAATGTGATTTCTGCCATTATGCGCGCTCCTTTACGCCTGCGCACTTTAAGCGCGCTTCTTCAAATCGCGTTTACTTGAGCTTTGCCAGAATTGCGTCGATTTCCGCAAGCTCCTCCTGCGTGAAGTCGGGGTTTTCCATCGCCTTTACGTTTTCGACAAGCTGCTCGGGGCGGCTTGCGCCGATAAGCGCGCTTGTGACCGTGCCGCCGCGCAGAGTCCACGCAAGCGCCATCTGCGCAAGCGTCTGACTGCGCCTTTGGGCGATATCGTTGAGCGCGGAGATGACGGAAAGCTTCTGCGGGGTTATCGAATCGGGCTTCAAATATCTCGGGTCGCGCGCGGCGCGGCTGTCGGCGGGGATTCCGCCGAGATATTTTGAGGTGAGCATTCCGTTCGCAAGCGGCGCAAAGGCAATGCAGCCAACGCCCTCGCGCTGCAATACGTCCGTAAGCCCCTCCTCGATACGGCGGTTGAACATATTATAGTTCGGCTGATGAATGAGCATGGGAGTGCCCATCGCGCGCAGGGTCTTTATTGCGGTTTCCGCCTGCTCAGCCGAGTAATTGGAAATTCCCGCGTAAAGCGCTTTGCCACTTCTTACGATATAGTCAAGCGCGCCCATCGTTTCCTCAATCGGCGTATCTGGGTCGGGGCGGTGATGATAGAAAATATCGACATAATCGACGTGCATACGCTTGAGGCTCTGGTCAATGCTCGCAATCAGATACTTGCGGCTTCCGTGGTCGCCGTAAGGGCCTGCCCACATATCATAGCCCGCCTTCGTGCTTATAACCAGCTCGTCGCGGTGCGTTTTCCAGTCCCTGTCCATATGCATTCCGAAATTGGTTTCAGCCTCGCCGTAGGGCGGACCGTAGTTGTTCGCCAAGTCAAAATGCGTTATTCCCAAATCAAACGCCGTGCGCAGCAGGCTCTGCTGCACGGAAAAGGGAGTGATGTTTCCGAAATTGTGCCACATTCCGAGCGAGAGCGCGGGCAGCAGCAGCCCGCTTCTGCCGCAGCGGCGGTATTCCATAGTCATAATACACCTCCGAATATTGCTGAATTACAAAAAACAGCCCTATGGGGTGATTGTATCATCCGCATAGGGCTGATGTAAAGCGAACATGAAAATTAATTTCTGGCTGATATGGTTATCAGCCTTTAGTATATGCTGAAAACCGAAAGCTGCGCGTTACTCGTGCTTGTCCGGATGCGCCTTTGCATTATCGCCGCTGACCGCTTCCTCGACGTTCTGCGTGCTTTCGATGAGCGAAAGCCCCGCAACGGCGCTTATGGGGAGCGAGAAAACGATTGCGCCCGCGCGGGTCTGCGGCCCTGCGTTTTTGATGATTTCCTGCATTATCGCCGCCTTGCTCTCGCTGCGCGAAACGATGAGCAGCACCTCTTTTTCGGAGGCGAGCGAAACCTTGAAGAATTCCTCCGCTTCCTTTGAATTCGTTCCTTTTCCGTGGAGGATTGTTCCGCCTGCCGCCCCCGCAAGGCGCGCCGCGTCCATTACGTCGGCGGTATAGCCCTCGTTGGCGATGACTATTATCATTTCATAATTATAATTGATTATCGGCATTTGCCCCTTATCTCCGCTTCCGCCTAAAAATTCCAAGGTTCTTCCGCCTCCCACGCTCTTTATTGGAATCGCGGTAACGATTCCGTTGCCGGGAACGCCGATGTTGAGCCTTATCATCTGCTGCCTGATAAAGTCAAGCGTCGCGTCCTCCGTCGCTATTGTCGCAATTACCCTGCGCTCCTTGCTGTCTATTCCCAGAAAATCCATCATGCTTTTTGTCGCCGTTCCGCGCCCGTAGAGGACGACGGAAAGCGGAAGGTTCATTTCCTTAATGATTTCAAGCACCGTGCCCGACAGCTCCGGCGTTGTTACGGTAAGCACATAATTCACTTTTACGCCTCCCAAAGCTCGATGATTTCCATGTTGTCATCCATCGGCGCGATTTCATGCTCCTTCGCTTTCCTGCCGTAGATTGCGCCCATCAGCTGCAAAGAGATGAGCGGCATCATGGCGACAAGCGATATTACGCCGAACGCGTCCTTGAGGATATTTCCGCCGAAGGCTGCGCTTGCGCCTATCATGAACTGGAGCATGAAGGTTGCCGTCATCGGGCCGGAGGCTACTCCGCCCGAGTCGAAAGCTATCGCGGTATAAATATCGGGAACGGCAAGGGAAAGAAGGATTGCAAGCGCGTAGCCGGGAATCAGGAACCAGAGGATGGATATTCCCGTTATGACCCTCAGCGCCCCAAGCCCCATAGCGAGCGAAACGGCGATTGAAAGGCTCATTTTGACCGCCTTTGCGGGAATTGCGCCGGCACTTATCTGCTCAATCTGCTTTTCAAGCACGAATACCGCAGGCTCGGCGGATATGATGAACCAGCCGAGGAGCATTGAAAGCGGAACCAGCAGGTACTTGTTCCAGCCGGACGCGACCTTTTGCCCCAGAACCGTTCCGAGCGGCGAAAAGCCGACTCCGACGCCCGTAAGGAAAAGCACAAGCCCCGCATAGGTGAACAGCACGCCGAGGCAGATTTTCAGAAACTCCCGCAGGTGAAGGCGGAAGGAGAAAACCTGAAAAATCAGGAAGATTACGAAGATTGGCGCAAGCGCCGCCGCCATTTCCATCATGTATTTCGGAATTTCCGAAACATACGCGCTGCCAATCAGCGAGGTATCGGCAAACGAGGCGACCGCGACGGCGGTTTCCGCGTCCTCGCTCTTATAGAAGAAGCCGAGAATCAGCACCGCGAGAATCGGGCCTATTGACGATAGCGCTACAAGCCCGAAGCTGTCCGATTCGGCGCGCCTGTCGCTTCGGATGTTTGCAACGCCGACGCCCAGGGCGAGAATGAAGGGAACGGTCATCGGGCCCGTCGTAACTCCGCCCGAATCAAAGGCTATGCTCAAAAAATCCCTGTCCGTGAACGCCGCGAGCAGGAAAACGACCGCGTAAAACACGATTAGCAGAACGCGGAGCCTTACGCCGAAAATAATGCGCGCAATTGCAGCGGCAAGGAAGATTCCGACGCCCACGCCGACGGTTATCAGCAGCACAGTTGAGTTGATGTGCGGAACCGTTTCGGCAAGCACCTGCAAATCCGGCTCTGCAATCGTTATCGCCGCGCCGAGAATGAAGCTTGCAATGATAATCAGGGTTATGTTTTTGGATTTTGTCAGCGTTGCGCCTATCTTTGAGCCGATTGGCGACATTGACGAATCCGCGCCCAATGTGAACAAGCCCATTCCCACTATCACGAATACCGCCCCAATCAGGAAAGAGAGCAGCAAATCGGGCGCGACAGGCGCGCAGGAAAGAGTCAGGGCAAGCACTATCGCGATTATGGGTATTACGGAAACCGCAGATTCCTTGATTTTTGCCGCTATCGCGGAATGCCCCGACGATAGCGCGTTTCTATTCTTAATTGCGCTTACCTCCCCTTGCTTTTCTGTTTACTTTATTCGCGCTCCGCAAGCCGATATCCTACTCCCGTTTCGGTAAAAATATATTGCGGCTCGTCCGGATTCGGTTCAAGCTTGCGGCGAATCGCCGCCATATGCGCCCGAAGGAGCGTTTCGCGCCGAACGAGCGCGGGAGAGCGCTGCTGCAAGCGCCAATGCACCGGAAGGGCTTTTTCTCATCATCATATGCCGCCCCGAAGCCGCAGAGTCATAAAAATTCCTTTCCTAATAATTACATCATGACAAAGCCCCGTTTCGCCATTGATGTAAAAGTTTGCCCGCTGTTCTTTTCGCTTTCTTGGCGCAATATGGAAGCATTATAAATATTATTTACGTGTCTTTCGGGGCAAAGCCCCGAACATGACAGCAATATGTAATTTTTATGCACGGCGCGGAGTATTTTAAAGCGAGGAAGGAATTCATAAACTGCCTTGAAATGAGCCTTGTCGGGCTTAGCGCCGCGATTGTTCTCGCGTTCACGGAGTGGTATCCCATAATGCGCGAGGAAAAGCGCAAGGAAAAGGCGCTTAAGCAGGCAAATGCCGCGGAAGAAGCGCGCGCCTGAGCTATTTATATTTTTATTGCGGCAGGAAAAGCGGGAAAGACGCAGAAATATATCCGTTGACTTTTGCAGCGGTGGGGCGCTTTCCAAGCACCTGCGTCCGCCGGCTGTTATGAAAGGGAGTAGCGTGCGCCGCTTATCCGGCGCAGCAGGGCGCGTCAATCCGGCGCGGCATCGGGCGCAAAGCTCAGCCGCACCCGCGCCTGCTATAGAACGCAAGACTTTCGTGGCATATTTTGCTGCGAAAGTCTATTTATAATGGTATGGAGGGATAAGATGGACGCATTGCTTGGCAGCTTCACCGGCTTTACATGGCAGATGGCGGTAATGTGGGTAATCGGGGGAACGCTCATATACCTTGCCATTCGCCACGAGATGGAGCCTACTCTGCTGCTCCCGATGGGCTTTGGCGCGATTATGGTTAACCTGCCCTTTTCAGGGACTACCGAGGTTCTGGAAACGCTGTTCAACGCGGGTATCGCAAACGAGCTTTTCCCGCTTCTGCTGTTCGTCGGAATCGGCGCAATGATTGACTTCGGGCCTCTGCTTTCCAACCCGAAGCTTCTGCTTTTCGGCGCGGCGGCTCAGTTCGGAATATTCTTCACCCTGTCGCTCGCTACTCTTCTGGGCTTTAACATCACCGACGCGGGCGCGATTGCGATTATCGGCGCGGCTGACGGCCCCACCTCAATCCTTGTCGCAAACGAATTCGGAACAAAGTATCTGGGCGCGATTATCGTAGCGGCTTACTCCTATATGGCGCTCGTTCCGATAGTTCAGCCCTTCTGCATAAAGCTTGTTACCACCAAGAAGGAACGGCTTATCAGAATGAAGTACAACCCGCAGTCCGTAACCAAGACGACCAGAATCCTTTTCCCGATTATCGTTACGGTTATCGCGGGCTTTGCGGCGCCAATGTCGGCGGCGCTTGTCGGCTTCCTGATGTTCGGCAACCTTCTGCGCGAGTGCGGAGTGCTCAACAATCTTTCCGACGCCGCGCAGAATATACTTGCCAAGCTGATTACGCTTCTGCTGGGGCTTACCGTAGCCGTCAGAATGCAGGCGGCGGACTTTATGACCGTCGAAACGCTGATGATTCTGGCTCTGGGGCTTGTGGCGTTCGTGTTCGATACCTTCGGCGGCGTTATCTTCGCTAAATTCCTCAACCTTTTCTTCAAGGATAAGATTAACCCGATGATTGGCGCGGCGGGCATTTCCGCTTTCCCGATGTCGGCGCGCGTTGTGCATAAGATGGGGCTGAAGGAAGACCCGCAGAACTTCCTGCTCATGCACGCGGCGGGCGCGAATGTGGCGGGGCAGATTGCTTCCGTTATCGCGGGCGGCTTAATCCTTTCGCTGATTGCGCATTGATAGGAGGAATAGCATGACTGATTTTAATACGTCCCTTAACGTAATGTGGCAGGGAATGCTCGGTATCTTCGTAACAATGGCTGTTATTATGCTCGTGATTCTTTCGCTGAATATGCTCACAAAGAAGCGCGGCGAGAAAAAGTAATTGGAGGCGCAATGAAAAAAGCTGCCGGACTGCTCTTTAACGCCCTCAAGGGCGCGCTTATCGGCACGGGCGCAATCCTGCCGGGAATAAGCGGCGGAGTGCTGATGATTGTAACGGGAATCTACCGCCCCATGATGGAGCTGCTTTCCCATCCGATTAAGTCGCTGAAAAAGGATTTGACCTTCTATCTTTCGGTGCTTGTCGGCTTTGCCATGGGCGTTCTCCTGCTCTCAAAGGTTGTCGAGCTGCTTTTTCATACCTCGCAGGAGCCTGCTACATGGCTCTTTATCGGGCTTATAGTCGGCACAATGCCCGCGCTCTTTTCCGAAAGCGGCAAGGAGGGCAGACCGAAATCCGCGCTCGTTTCCGGAATCGTCGCCTTCACCTTAATGCTTTTCTTCCTTATTTTCATTAACAGCCGCTCCGCAATCCATTCCGAGCCGACCACGCTCACTTGGATTATATGCGGAGTGCTGTGGGGAATCGGCTTCATCGCGCCCGGAATGAGCCCTTCCGCGCTCTTTCTGTTCATGGGCGTTTATGAGCCGATGGCGGCGGGAATCGCGGACTTGTCCCTGCCGATTCTGCTGCCGATGGGCGCGGGTCTGATTCTCTCCGCGCTTCTGCTCTCAAGGCTGATAAACGCGCTCCTCAAGGACTTCTATTCGCAGACGATGCACGCGATTCTCGGCGTTTCGATAGCCTCAACGGTCATGATTCTGCCCTTCGGCGCGTCGCCCTCCTTTACGCAGGTTCTGCTCTATATCCTGATGTTCGCCGTCGGTCTCGCCCTCGCGCTCTGGATGGGCGCGATGAGCAAAAAGCTCGACGCGGATAAGGCGAAGGAGTAAGGGTCAGCGGGCGCGAAGCGCCTTGAACGGGCAATAATTCACAATCGAAAGCCTCGGAACGGTCATAAATCCGCTCCGAGGCTGTTTGTATTGTTATCAAAGTTAGTTGTTAACGCTGCCGCCCTGTTTTTGCGCCAAGACCGCTGCCGAAAGCATCGGGCAGGACTGCGTCTGCACTATCGGGCAGAGGGCTTAATTGCCGAAACCGCCTTGCGGGACAGCGCCTGTACCGTCGGGAGGAACAGCGCCATCCGGAGGAACGTCGCCGCCCCGACCGCCTTCAAAGCCTCCTCTGCCTCCGCCAAAGCCGCCGTGACCGCCGCCGAAACCGCCTCCAAAGCCGCCGCCGATGCTTCCGCCAATCGACGTGAGATAGCCGCTTACGGAGGCGCTGCCGATTTCGCTGCCGCCCGAAAGCGTCGGGGCTGCGCCGCCGATTGAGGCTGCAAGCCCGTATTCGTCCGCGCCTGTAACGCTGCCGCCCGAAATAGCTTTGATTTCAAGCCCTTCCGTTATATTCGGCGCGGAAAGCACTATGCTCTGCGCTTCCTTTGCGGGCGTGAACGAAAGCAGCACGCTGCCGCTTGCGTCCGTAATCGTTACCGCGCTTGAGGCTGCAAAATTCCCGCTTACCGCAAGAGAGGGCTGAGAGGAGCCTTCGGACGGCGCCTGAGCCATGCCGAGCGCGCCTGACGCGCAGAGGATTCCGCCCGAAATATTGCAGGTTCCGCCGTAATCGAGCGCGCCGTTGCCGGCATTGACAGGCCCGTTCACGATTGCCGTTCCGCCCGTCATGATTATGTCGCCGTTCGAGTCGAGCCCGTCGCCCTCCGAGCTGACAACAAGCAGCCCGCCCGATATGGTAAGCTTTTTGGACGAATCGGCTGAAAACATATCCCTGCCCCAGCCGCCGCTTTCGCCGTCCGAGCCGCCCGCCGCGTTAACCCCGTCGTCGGACGCGTTTACGATTGCCGTTCCGCCGCTTATTTCAATCGTTCCGCCCTCCAGCCCCTCGTATGACGACAGGATTGTTATGCTGCCGTCCGATATATTCAGGGCGGAATCGGCGTGCATTCCGTCGTCGCCCGTCTTGATTTCGAGCGTTCCGCCGCTGACAAGGATGTCGCCGCCCGAATGCAGCGCGTCGTCAAGCGAATCAATTACGATGCTGCCGCCGCTCACGCTCAAAAGGCTTCCCGCTTTCAACGCCTTTGCGCTGTCCGAGGCGGCGCTTTCCGTTTCCTCCTGCGCGCCCCATCCGAATGAGCCGCGCATTCTCATATCGCTCCCTGTATGCGGCTGCGCGTTTGCGCTCCCGCCGCCTGCTGTAAGGCCGAGGCTTCCGCCCGTTATAGCCAAGGTTGTTTCAGCCTGAATCGCGTCCTCGCCCGCGCTTACGGAAAAGCTGCCGCCCGCTATGAGTATATAGCCCTTCTCCGCGTCCTCGGCGTTTGTCGCCTTGATTCCGTCCCCGACGGCTGAAACGCTTATGCTGCCGCCCTTTACGGACACGCTGTCCTTTGCGCGTATTCCGTCGTTTGCGGCTGTGACGGAAACGCTTCCGCTTATAATAACCAAATCGTCCGAGGATTTGATTCCGTGCTTGTAGCTGCCTGTGACGGTAAGGCTGCCCTCGCCGTTAATCGTAAGGTCTTCCTTTGAGTAAAGCGCCGCGTCGGGCGCGTCCTCGCCCGTTTCCGAGTATTCCGCGCCGTCCGCGAGGGCGTTTTCCGTTCCCGCGGCGAGCGTAATCGTCAGTTTGTCGGCGCTTTTGCATATAATGGCAGGCGCAGCCTTCGCGCTTATGCTTGCCGCCGAAAGAACGATGCGCACCTTGCTTTCCTTATCTGCGTTTACAAGAACCGTTCCCTCAAAGCTGCCGGTAAGCACATAATCGCCAGCCTCTGATATAACGATTTCGCCGCCTGCCAGCTCCGCGCCGCCGCCGGATATTTCGGCGGTGGCGCCCGAAAGCGTGATATGGGTTGCCGCGCCGTCATCCCATTCGGCGATCAAATCCCCGTTTTTCCAGTTTTCCTGTATTGCGGGAGCGCCCGAATCCGTCAATATATCGCCGAGGGTTTCCGCCTGCGCAAGCGGCGCGAGGGATACGAAAAGCGAAAGCGCGAGCGCGGTCAGCCTGAATTTTTTCATAATATTCTCCTTACAGCTCGTCATGTATTGTCGATACCCGTCCGCAAACGATTCCGAGGTTTCCGTTGCGGCAGCGCAGCGCGTCGATAAAGCTTTTTGAAACGCTTTCGTCCCTGAGCGCTACGCGGTAGCTCAATTCGTAAAGCGAGCCCATATTTGTCGTTTTGACGCGCACAAGCTCCGCCTTCAACAGATATTTTGCGAACAAATCATCGAAAAGCCCGTCATAATCAAGGTTTTCGGGAATCGTAATCCTGATTTCCCTTTCGCGCGCTTTCGGCTCGAACAGCTTCGTTTTGTCGATAATAAGCATTCCCGCGCCGACAAGCAGGGTAACGACAGCCGCAAGCAGCACATAGCCCGTGCCTGCAGCAAGCCCCGCCGCCATAGCGAGAAAGACGAAAAGCATATCCCGCGCCGAGCCGGGAACGGAGCGGAAGCGCACGAGCGAGAATGCGCCCATGACCGCAACGCCCGTTCCGAGATTGCCGCTTACAAGCATTATAACAGCCTCAACGATTACCGGCATCAGCACAAGCGACGCGGCAAAGCTTTTTGTGTACGCGTTTTTGTATGAATAGACAAACGCGGTAAACGCGCCGCACAAAAGGGCGCAAAGCGTGCTTGCCAGCACGGAAGCGAGCGTCAAGCCGGACGCGGGAATTATCGAGTTAAGCAATTTTCATACCTCCTGCCTGCTCCGCGCCTTTCCTTACGCCGGACGGAATTCCGAGGATTTCGGGAAGCAGTATATTTTTGTAGCCTGTGCCGTACTTGGAAAACGAAACGGGAAAGATTCCCAGCGAGGAGAAAAGCCGCGCCATCCAGACGGGCATTGCGTCGGGCAGCTTGATTTCCATCAGCGTTTCGTCAGGACAGATTAGCCGCTCGCCGCCGATTCCGTCATACAGGGAAAGCCTCTCCGCCCTGAAAAGGATGTTCTTGTCAAGGGTCAGGCGGATTGAATCGTCCGGAAGGTAAAGCGCCGTTCGCTCGCAGGATATGAGCGCCGAGGGTTTTAGGGCGTTTACGCTTAGGAAATACCCGATTTCGCGCTCTATCTGCACGCGCTTTTCGGGCGCTCTGCCATGGTCGAGCCACTCGCACGCGCTTTTGAGCGGCGTTTCAGCCCTGCGCTTGTAAACAACGCCCTTGAACTTCTTTTTCAGCTCCACGAACGCCGCGCGCCCGTCGTCGCCCCGCTCGCTTCCGTATATTCTCAGCCTGAGCTTTTCCTTGTAAACCGGCTTTTCAATCGAGCGGCGAATCAGCGCGTAATCGTCCGTGTCATAGTAAAGGCTCTGAATCGTATAGCTGCCGAATTCGTCGCTCCTGATTCTGTCCTTTGCCGCCCGCAAAAGCAGGCTGAACTGCCGCCTGCCCAGCAGATATTTCTTTTCAACCCTCTGAAACGTGCTTTCGGACATTTTCAACACCTCCGCCGCTTTTCTGCGGCAAGAGAAGGTTAACAAAATAATCGTAACAAACTTTGAACCGAAGCTGAACGTTGGGTGAAAACGCGGGGAAAACTTGCGCAAGCAAGGTTTTGCAGCCTGAAGCCTCTGCTGCGCATAAGCCCTGCCCGCCTTAAATCACGCAAAAAACGCCCTCCAATCGCTTGGAGAGCTTTTGCGGAAAGGTTTAAGCCCGCGCAGCTTTTATGCTGCGGGGACAAAGGAGTCGATAAGGGTTTTGAGAGCGGAAAGGATTGCGTCCGTGTTTTCGCCGTCGGCGCCGTAGGCTTCAAAGTAGATTTCATAGCCGCCGAGAATGGTGAAGGCGATGTAGGAATCGCCGTATTCCGCGTCAGAGTACGAGGTTACGACAAAGGGAACGGAAACGCCGCCTGCCGAAACGGGGTAGGTTTCGATGAAGGAGAGGCTGCTCGGCGCGCTTCCGGCGGAGAAGCTTTTGAGATATTCGTCCTGCGCGTCCTGAGCCATCAGGTACAGGCTTTCGTTTTCATCCTCCGAATAGCGGCTCGCTCCGCAGTCGATTGCAAAATCCTGCGACGAAAGAATCATGAACCATTCAAAATCGTCCGTGCTGTCGCCGGAATAGGTTTCGTCGTCCATCGTGAGCAGGCTGTCGTCATAGGTAACGGTAAACAGCTCGCGCTCCCCTACCCGCGCGGTATAGGACGCCTCGGCGGCGGCGGAGCAGACTATAAGCGAAAGCGAGAGCATAAGCAGCAGAGCGGCGGCGATGAGTTTACGCATTTTTCTTCAATCCTTTCAGCGCACCCGCTATGATTAGCGGAGCTTTGTTACAAAACCATATCATTTTGTTTCACGCTTTGCAATATTAATCGCAAAATGTTCAGACAAGCTTCACATTTGACGCGCGGGTACGGGGCTGTTGCAACTTGAAATATTATCTATTATAATGTAGCCTGAGATAAACGAGATAGGGAGGCTTGCCCGATGACCGATATCGAAATTGCCCAAAAAGCCGAAATTACGCCTATTATGGAATTCGCAAAGGCGCGCGGAATAGACACGGAGCTTTTATCCCCCTACGGAAAATACATCGCAAAGCTTGACGCGGACGCGGTGCTGCGCCAAAAGAGGCGCGGCAGGCTTGTGCTTGTGACGGCGCTTACCCCGACCCCTGCGGGCGAGGGAAAGACGACCGTTTCCGTCGCGCTTGCGGACGGGCTTACCAAGAACGGCAAAAGCGCGATGCTTGCGCTGCGCGAGCCGTCTTTAGGCCCCGTTTTCGGCGTAAAAGGCGGCGCGGCAGGCGGCGGCTATGCTCAGGTGCTGCCGATGGAGAACATCAACCTGCACTTCACCGGCGATTTGCACGCCATCACGGCGGCGAACAACCTGCTCGCGGCTATGCTGGACAACCATATTCAGCAGGGCAACAAGCTGATGATAGACACGCGGCGGATTGAGTGGCGGCGCTGCATGGACATGAACGACCGCCAGCTTCGCTTCATCACGGACGGCCTTGGCGGCAAGAGCAACGGCGTTCCGCGCGAGGACGGCTTTGACATTACGGCAGCCAGCGAGGTAATGGCAGTTTTCTGCCTCGCCTCCGACCTTGCGGATTTGAGAAAGCGGCTTGGGGCGCTCGTTGTCGCGCGCACCTTTGACGGAAAACCCGTTACCGCAAAGGATTTGAAGGCGGACGGAGCTATGACGGCGCTTCTTCGGGACGCGCTTATGCCCAACCTCGTTCAGACAATCGACAAAACGCCCTGCCTTATGCACGGCGGCCCGTTTGCCAATATCGCGCACGGCTGCAACAGCGTTATAGCGACCCGCTGCGCCCTCAACATGGCGGACATTGTGGTTACGGAGGCGGGCTTCGGTGCGGATTTGGGCGCGGAGAAGTTCATCGACATCAAGTGCAGAATGTCGGGGCTTCAGCCCGACGCGGTGGTTCTTGTTGCTACCGTAAGGGCGCTCAAGCATCACGGCGGCTGCGAAAAGGCGCTGCTTTCAAAGCCCTCAAAGGAGCTTACCGCCGCCGGCCTTCCGAACCTGATGCGCCACGCAAGAAACATCCGCGACGTGTGGAATCTGCCGGTTGTGGTGGCAATCAACCGTTTTGCAACCGATACCGATGAAGAAATGGATGTTATACGCGCTGAATGCGCAAAACTCGGCATTCCCGTGGAGATGTGCGACGGATGGGCAAAGGGCGGCGACGGCGCTCGCGAGCTTGCCGCAAAGGTAAGCAGCGCAATTGAAGAAAACAAGCCGGAGCTGCATTTTACCTATCCGGACGATATGCCCCTTTCGGAAAAGATAGAAGCGGTCTGCAAGCGCATTTATCATGCGGACGGCGTTTCCTTCGCTGCGGGAGTCAAAAAGCAGCTTTCGGCGCTGGAGGCGGAGGGCTACGGCGCCTGCCCCGTGTGCATAGCGAAAACGCAGTACTCCTTCTCCGACGACCCCAAGCGCCTCAGCGCGCCGGAGGGCTTCACCGTAAGTATAAGGAAGGTTCACTTGAGCGCGGGCGCAGGCTTTATCGTCGCCTTTGCGGGCGATATAATCGCAATGCCCGGGCTTCCCAAGGTTCCCGCCGCCGAGAGCGTTTATGTTGACGACGCGGGCAAGATTCAGGGACTGTTCTAAAAAAGAAACGGAGGCAGCTATGACAGAGAATTTACGCATTAAAATACTGGAAATCCTTCAGGACGACTGCCGCACTCCCCTTGAGGAAATCGCCGTTATGACGGGCAGCGAGCTTGCGCAGGTAGCCTCCGAAATCGACGCTATGCGCCATGAGGGCGTTCTGCTCAGGTACAGCGCCGTTATCAACTGGGACATGGTTCGCCATGACAAGGTTGAGGCGATGATTGAAGTCCGCGTTACCCCGCAGAGAGACAAGGGCTTCGACCAGATTGCCGAATACATCTATAATTTTGACGAGGTTACGAGCGTTTATCTTATGAGCGGCGCTTACGACCTTCTGCTCTGCGTTGAGGCGAAAACGCTCAAGGAGCTTGCTTTCTTCGTATCGGGGAAGCTGTCGCCAATCGAAAACGTTACCGGAACGGCGACGCATTTCATCCTCAAGCGGTACAAGAAGGACGGCGTAATCTTTGAGCGCGAGCGCCGCGACGACAGGCTGGTGATTATGCCTTGAGCATTGATTATGAAAGCATACTCAATAAGCGCATAGCCGCCGTTCCGAAAAGTGGAATCCGCCGCTTTTTCGATATGGCAAGCGAAATGAAGGACGTTATCTCGCTCGGAGTCGGCGAGCCGGATTTCGTAACGCCCTTCCATATCCGCAGCGCCGCAATCAATTCCCTTCTCGACGGTCAGACGTCGTACACAGCCAACGCGGGGCTTTTGCAGTTGCGCGAGGAAATAGCCTATTATCTGAAAACCCGAATGGACGTTTCCTACGACCCCAAGAAGGAAATAATAGTAACTGTCGGCGCGAGCGAGGGAATCGACATTTCCCTTCGCGCAATCTGCACGGCTGGCGACGAGGTGCTTGTTCCTGAGCCGAGCTATGTAAGCTATATGCCCGGCGTTGTTTTCGCCGGCGGAACGCCCGTAGCCGTCCCGACAAGCGCGGAAAACGGCTTCAAGCTGACGCCCGAGCAGCTGAAAAACGCAATAACTCCCCGCACGCGCGCGCTGATTCTTCCCTATCCGAACAATCCGACCGGCGGAATCCTTTCCAATGCGGAAATGGAGGAGCTTGCCGCGGTGCTTCGCGGGACGAACATAATCGTTATCAGCGATGAAATCTATTCCGAGCTGAACTATACCGGCGAGAGAATGAACGCCTTTGCCTCCATTGAGGGAATGCGCGAGCGCACGATAACCCTGAACGGCTTTTCAAAGGCGTTCGCAATGACGGGCTGGCGCGTCGGCTATCTCTGCGCGCCGGAGGAGCTTTTCGGAATAATGCTCAAGATTCATCAGTATACCGCGCTCTGCGCGCCGCGTCAGGGGCAGGTTGCCGCGATTGAGGCGCTCAGGGCTGGCAGGGAAAACGACTATGCGGACGTTGCGATGATGCGCGAAAGCTACGACCGCCGCAGGCGGCTGATGGTGGACAGTTTCCACGAAATGGGGCTTAAATGCTTTGAGCCGCGCGGAGCGTTCTACATTTTCCCCTCCTTTGAGCATCTGGGGCTTACCAGCGAGGAATTCTGCACGCGCCTAATCAACGAGAAGCATATTGCCGCGGTGCCGGGAACGGCGTTCGGCGCAACGGGCGAATATCATATGCGCTGCTGCTATGCAACGGCAATCGACAAGCTGAGAATCGCGCTTACCCGAATCGCGGAGCTTGTGAAGGATATCGAGCAGGGAAAATGACCGCCGCTTCGTTATATTTCCGATAACAAATTTTCGGAGGCTGAGAGATGAGTATAACAGTTCGCCGCCTTACCGCCCTTCTGCTGGCGCTTATGCTGCCCTTCGCGGCGTTTTCCGCGTTTGCGGAGGATGAGGACGAGGAAGAAACCCTGTTTACCGGCAGAACGCAGACGGCGCTTGCGCAGGAAACGCCCGCGCCCTCAAGCGCGCCGGAAACGGACGAGGACGGCTATACGCATCTGCTCATTTCCTGCACAGGCGATGTGACAATCGGCGGGGACACGAGAAAATCCACCAACATATTCGAGAAGGAGCTTAAAAACCAGAACGGCGATTTGAGCTTCTGCTTTCGCAACGTATCGGATATATTCTCGCAGGACGATATGACGCTCGTTAATTTCGAGGGAACGCTCACGACCGCAAGCGTATATAAAAAGGGCAACGATTTCGTATTCGCCGCGCCGCCGTCGTATGTCGAGGTGCTGACAAGCGGTAACATCGAGGCTGTCAGCTTTGAAAACAACCACGCAATGGACTACGGCGAGGCGGGAATCGAGGAAACCACCAAGACGCTGACCGACGCGGGAATCGTTTACTCCAAGGACGGCACGCTCGGAATATACGAGGCAAAGGGCATAAAAATAGGAATGCTCAGCTATCAGACCTTCGGGGACAAATATCCCGAGCTGTACGAGCGCGTTCCCCTCGAAATTGCGGACGCAAAAACGCATTGCGATATTGTAATCGTTTCCTACCATTGGGGCAACGAACTGGATTATTATCCCAGCAACAACAAGCAGGAGGTTCTTGCAAAGCTGACAATCGATTCGGGCGCGGATTTGGTTATCGGTCACCACAGCCACAGAATCAACCCGATAGCCGAATACAACGGCAAGTACATCTGCTATTCCCTCGGCAATTTCTGCTTTGCAGGCAACTCAAAGCCAAGCGATATGCGCACATACATATTCCAGACCCGCTTCAAAATCAGCCCCGATAAGGAGGTTGAGGCGGACGGCTTTAGGATTATCCCATGCTTCATATCCTCCAAGAAATCGGTCAACGATTTCGCGCCGACGCCGATGACGGATAAAGACGATATCGACGGGCTGATGGATAAGCTAATCGGCAACGGGAAAAAGATTGACAACGCAGTAACCGAATACCCGCTCGAGTGGGAGGACTGAAAATGTCGCTTCGGGAGAGCAAAAAGCGCGAGGAAGCTGAATTCCCTGCGCTTTTTGCAGACAAAATCGAAACGGACTGGGGAATGCTTTTCTATATGGAGGAAAACCGCGATTCGTATGACGGGAATCATGCCTTCCTCTATCCCGAAAGGCTGAAAAGCCTTGAAAGCGCGCTTGAGGAAATCAAGGAATTCTATATTTCAAAGGGCATTCGCCCCTCTCTATATCATCCGGATAAGGACGGATATTTTGCTGAAAACGCGGATGTTTTCGCCAAATGCGGCTATGAGCTTTCGCCGTATGAAACGCACAGGGTAATGCTGCTCGCGGAAGAAAACACGCTTAATGAAAACCCCGAGCTTGGCATACGCGAGCTGAAAAACTGGAATGAGCGGCTTGCGAGCGACATTCTCCTTCCCTCCGGCGAGCCGTTGGAGATTATCCCGCTCAAAAAGATGATGGAAAGCCCCGCCTCGCGCGTTTTCGCCGCCTTTATCGGGGAAAAAGCCGTCGGCTACACGAACATACATATTTCCGCATACGGGAACACGCGCTTTGATTACGTCGTAACCGCAAAGGATATGCGCGGAAAAGGCGTCGGCGGCAGCATTATCAGCCACGCCGCCGATTGCTGCCGCAAGCGTGCGCTTCCCTGCCCGTGGCAATGGGCAGGTCCATCCGAAAGCCTCTGCCATAAAGCCGGCTTCCGCGAAAGCTTCGTCATCCCCGGCGGCTACGCAAACTATACCGGAAGGGTTTGATGGGAAACCGCTTTTGCTCCCGCGTTATAAAGGCGCGGCGCTTGCTTATAATAACCCGCCCCGCATATCAAAAACGCGCGGGGCGGTTTTCTTAATCTTGACAAAGCATTATTCTGCGCTTATCATCATTTTACGGAAACTGCGAAAGGCACGGGTGAGCGGATTGGATATTTCAAAGTACGGAAGATGCTACGGAAAGCCCCCAAAGACGGATACGGCGTTTTTTTCGCGCGATTATATCGCCGAGCCGCCGCTGTGGTGTTCCGTCGATTTGCGGGACGGGAATCAGGCGCTTGACGTACCGATGAGCCTGAGCGAAAAGCTTGAGTTCTTCAATCTGCTGGTGCGCCTCGGCTTCAAGGAAATCGAGGTGGGCTTTCCCGCCGCGTCTGACACGGAGTTTGAGTTCATCCGCGAGCTGATTGAGGGCGGAAAAATCCCCGACGACGTTACGATACAGGTGCTTACAATCGCGCGCGAAAACACGGTAAGAAGAACCTTTGAGGCGCTTCGCGGCGCGAAAAGCGCCATCGTGCATATGTACAACTCAACCGCGCGGATTTCCCGTGAGGCGGTGTTTTCAAAGAGCCGCGAGGAGCTGACCGAAATGGCAGCGGACGGAGCGCGGCTCTGCCTGCGGCTTAAAAACGAAATGCTGTCAGGGCAGAACGTCCGCTTTGAATATTCGCCCGAAAACTTCACGACCACCGAAATCGACTATTCAATCGAAAACCTTCGCGCCGTTGCAGCCGCATTTGAGCCGACGGAGAACGCGCCGCTTATCCTGAACCTTCCCGCGACTGTCGAAAGCTCCATGCCGAACGTATACGCTATGCAGGTCAGGGCGGTCATGGACGCGCTTTGCGATTTGCCGAACATAATTTTTTCGCTCCACCCGCATAACGACAGGGGCTGCGCCGTTGCGGACGCGGAAATGTGCCTGCTCGCGGGCGTTTCGCGCGTTGAGGGAACGCTTTTCGGCAACGGCGAGCGCACGGGCAATCTGGATTTGATAACCCTCGCGCTCAATATGTTCGCGCAGGGCGTTGAACCGAAGCTCGACCTTTCCAATCTGCCCGAAATTGTCAAGGCATACGAGCGGCTGACGGGCATGGAGGTTCCGCCGCGCCATCCGTATGCCGGAGCGCTCGTGTTTGCCGCGTTTTCAGGCACGCATCAGGACGCGATTGCAAAGGGTATGCGCTGGCAGAAGAACAATCCGCAGGAGCCGTGGCGTGTTCCCTACCTGCCAATCGACCCTGCCGACATCGGGCGAGGCGGCGAAAGCGATATAATCCGAATCAACAGTCAGTCCGGCAAAAGCGGCGTAGGCTACCTGCTTGAGAACAATTTCGGCTATGATTTGCCGAAGGGGATGCGCGAGGATGTCGGAAGGCTCGTTAAGCGCATTTCGGACAGGCTGCACAAGGAGCTTACGCCAAACGAGGTGCTTACCATCTTCCGCGAAAACTATATCGACCAGTTCTCGCCGCTCGACGTTATCGAGGCGCATTTCAAGCAGCACGGCGGAATTTTGGCTACAATCACGGTTCAGATGGACAAGGGCGCGACCTTCGTTCTGAGCGCGCGCGGCAACGGTCGTCTTGACGCGGTGAGCAACGCGCTCAGCGAGCATCTTTCCCTCGAATATAAAATTGAAAAATATCAGGAGCACGCCCTTGCGACCGGCTCTGACTCCCGCGCTATTTCATACGTCGGAATTATGACGAGCGACGGCAAATTCTCATGGGGCGCAGGAACGCACAACGATATCATGGCGTCCTCGGTAAACGCGCTCGTCAGCGCGATTAACCGCCTTTCGCGCGAGGACACGTTTGAGTTCATGAGCGGAGATACCGACATCAAGCTCGGCTGATACTAAGCCACTTCGCATATGCTCTATGCGGGAGGCGAAAATATGCTCGGAAAAACCGCCGAAGGGCTTGCAAAATTCGCTGAAGGAATGCTTTTCGAGGCGTATTGGTTCGGCGCGTGCTGCTATGCCTGCACGGAAACGCTTCTGCGCGAAAAATCGCGGCAGTATCCGTCCGAATATACGGGTGAGCGGCTCGATAAATACAGGCGCGACATTGCGGAAAACAAGCGCTGCGCCGACTGCGTAGGGCTTATAAAAGGCTACTGCTGGCAAAACGCGCAGGGCAGAATCGTATACAGGCAAAACGGCTGCCCCGACGTCGGCGCAAGGGGAATGCGCGCGGCGGCAAGGGTTTTCGGGCGCATTTCCGCGCTGCCCGAAACCGCAGGGCTGCTGCTTTGGAAAGACGGGCATATCGGCGTGTACCTCGGCGGCGGCGAAATCGCGGAGGCGCGCGGCTTTTCCTACGGAATCGTAAAATCGCGCGTAGATGAAAGGGATTTTTCCGAATGGTTTGAATGCCCGTGTATCGAATACCCGAAATACAGAGCCTCTGCGGAAGGCTTTGGCGCGAAGAATGGGAATGAGCGAAGCCGAAAAGCCTGATTAGCACTACAAATAACACAAGAACGCCGCTCGGCGCGGAAAACGGTTCGGTTTACAGAAGCGACGCCGTGCTTTTGATTACATTTCCATATTCTGCGCCGTTGACAATCTTCATTCCGGCAAGCGCCTTTTCATTTGCCAAGCTAAATTTGAAATGATTACAGCATACGCCGCAGATGAAAAAGCTTTATTTATAATGCGATTGCGGAGTTTTATAATGTATGCTATCATTCTCGTAGCGAAATAATTCTATCGGAGGCGTTAGTATGGAGATTGATATCAGAAGCGCGAAAAGCGTAAGACTGCTCGGCAGGTTCGATAAGGCGCAGGATGGTTTTCCAATGATGTGGAGCGGCGCGTGCGCTGAAATGAGCGTAAAAGCGCCCTGCCTTGAAGTTGAAATCGAGTGCGATTACAGCTCGCTCCGCCCTTATATTTCCTTTACCGTAGACGGGCTTCGCGCGCAGACCTTTTCGCCCCTCAAAGGCAAGCATTGGTATCCCGTATACTGGATGCTGGACGGGCAGAAGGCGCACGACATAAGGATTACGCTTGAAACGCAGGCGTTTTCAGCCGACCCTGCCTCGCGCGCAATCCTCTGCCGCCTTCGCTTTGACGGCGAGCTTCTGCCGCTTGAGGAGCGCAAAATGCGTCTTGAATTCATCGGAGATTCCATAACGAGCGCCGAGGGCTGCCGCGGGCCGCAGGATTTCATGGAGTGGGTGCCGATGATGTTCTCCGCGTCCGACAGCTATCCGCGCTACACCGCCGACCTGCTTAATGCGGACTATCAGATTGTTTCCCAGAGCGGCTGGGGCGTGATGTCCAGTTGGGACAATGTTCCCGAATTCAATCTCCCGTCCGTTTACGACTATATATGCCGTCCCGTTGCGATGAACGGCGAACCGAATCTCGGCGGTGAAAAAGAGTATGATTTTGCCTTTTCGCCCGACGCGGTAATAATAAATCTCGGCACGAACGACGCAAACGCGATAGTTCAGCCGCCGTACACAGATTCAAAAACCGGCAAATCCTACAAGCGCACGGCTGAACCCGAGGCGCTGCTTGAGTGGGAAAACGCCGCGTATGCCTTCATAAAGCACATCGCGGAAAAGAACCCGAACGCGCGAATTATCTGGGCTTACGGCGTTTGCGAGGATAACATGAAAAGTGCCGTCAGCTCCGCGGTAAAGCGCGCGCAGCAGGACGGCGTCCGCGCCTCCTACATCCCGCTCCCGCAAATGGGCACGATTGAAAACGGCACGGGCAGCAGAATGCACCCGGGCGAGGGCGCGCATAGGGTGATGGCAAAGATGATTGCCGAGGAGTTGGGAAAGACTGCTCGTTGAAAAGACCTGCTCGCTGAAAACACTCCGTCTGCGGTGTCGACTACGCCAAATGGCTCGGTCATTTACCCACGAGTAAACTCCCTCACCATTTAGCTTGTCTCCTAGCGTCCGAAGTGTTTTGAGCGAGCAGGGGTGTAGGGGAAACGGTTCTTGTCGGTTTGCGTTCTTGCTTAGAACGGATGATTACAATGACAATAACCATATAGCGAAAGCAGCCTGCGTAAGCAGGCTGTTTTCCAAAAAGCAGGCTCCGTTATGTAAAGGGAGCTGTTCGCTTGCTGAAAAAAGGCTCCCTTGTGCAAAGGGAGCTGGCGCGTAGCGCCTGAGGGATTGTTGGAAAGGCTTGAGATATAAGGAGTTACGCTTAATTTAATAAAATTTTCTTTCGAGAAACCAAACGACAATCCTAACAACAATCCTTCCGTCACGGCTGAGCCGTGCCACCTCCCTTTGCACAAGGGAGGCTTCTTCCGGCGTTGTAGCCGTCTGTTAATTCGTTTATTGTCAGTTCATGTCTGTTTCTTAATCACGTAATTCTCAATGTTGTTTAGTAGTGCGATTTTCAATTATAATGGCGATATATCATAAACAGATTGCATAATGCAATCTGTTTACTAAAGAAAGGCTCCCTTGTGCAAAGGGAGCTGGCGCGCAGCGCCTGAGGGATTGTCGGAAAGGCTTGATATATAAGGGGTTGCTTCTGTTATTCAAATACATTTTACGAGAAACCAAACAACAATCCCAACAACAATCCTTCCGTCACGGCTACGCCGCGACACCTGTTCTTGCACAAGGGAGGCTTAATCCGGAATTCTCCCCTCCCGCCTTACGCCGTTTCGGTTTCGTCCTTGACGGGTTCGGGGTTGGCGAGGAACTGGGGGTCAAAAATCGGCTTTTCGAGGTGATACTCTTGGCTGAGGTAGTTAACGGATTCGGGCGGGTATTCGAGCTGCTCCGGATGATGGAGCAGGGAGAGCATGAGGGAGAAGCAGCGCGCGTACATTTCGCCGGTGCAGATACGCTCGTCGGCGGTGATTCCGATGGGCAGGTAGCGGCGGCGGGACGCCTTGCCCGTTCCGTCCATCTGCACGGAGCGCTCAACGCTGCCGAGGGAGAAGAACTGGCTTGTAGTGCCGAAATTATAGATATGATGGTATACGCGGTGCATACCGATTGACGCCATATTTACGAAGAAAAGGCTCGTGTGGAAGGGGCTTGCCTCGACGACGGCTTTGGGCATAAGGCCGTACCTGTCAAGCAGGGTAAGGATTCTTACGGCAAAGGTGGTAAGCCCGGGAATGCCGAGCAGGGTTTTGGCAACGTGCATTGTGCTGTTGTCCTCATCCACGGCGCGGGCTTCCTGAATAGCGTTTTCAACGCGCATAGCGATATCGTAGAGCGAATCGCTCGGGTCAAATTTAACCTTGGCGGTATTCTCCGTCACGGTATCGTTTTTGCCCTGCTGAAGCACACTGAAGGATACGGAGCAATAATTGCGGTCGAACACCTGCTTATTGACTATAAAGCGGTTCAGCTCCGGAAACTGACCGACGGCGCGGACGTAAACCGCGATAATGATATGCATGAAGGTAATTTTGTTTCCGCGCAGGTTCTGCTTGGCGATATAGCGCGCAAGCGGCTCATAATCCACCTGCTGCTCCAGAAACACCTGCGCGTCGCAGCGCATCGGCATAAGGTAGGGAGTAAAGCGAACAATAGGGTCCATATCGGCAACGCGCCGTCCGTCATAGCGGCGACCAAACATAAGCAACAGCTCCTTTGCGGCTGCGGATTATTTCCCGCGCCGTGCTAGTATAATTTCACCCCGTACAGTATAGAAAAAACGCGCCGACAAATCAAGCGAATTGCGAAATAAATGCCTTCTGAGCGCAAAAACGGCTAAAAAGCGCATGAAATATCGGTTTGTTCGCTTTTTGCGGCGCAATATGATAGAATAACGTTGCCTCGCGGCTGTATTTATCGTGTTTTGCATTATCGCGGCGGAGGCAATCGGGAGGATATGACGTATGACTGAGAACGCAAAAATGTCGGGCAGGGGCGGAGCGAACCGGACGCTCAAGGCGCTCGGACTTGCTCTGCTTGTGCTTACCTGCGCGTTTGGGCTTTATATAGCCGTTATAATGGGCGAGCCGCAGGAGAATGATAAAACCGGCGGCGACCCTGTAAAGGAAGAAAAAAACCTTGCCTCATTTTCGGAGCTTGCGGGGCGGGACGAATTTTTCGACCAGCCCGTGCTAATCCTCAATGAAGGGCAGGGTTATTCCTTTGTTTCGGGCGCCTGCCGCAGGACGGCGAAGGGCGGAATGGTTGAGCTGAATTATACAAGCGAGGCGGGCGCGACGCTTACGCTTGTTTCCGTCGCTCCGCGCGATGATTATTCGCTCATTTCAGGCGATGATTACACCCTTATTTCGGATAAGGGCGCGTATCTTGCGGGCGCAAAGGGCGTGCTTATGCGCAATAGGGAGCTGCGCCTGCGCATATATGTCGCGACGGATTACTGCCTGTACATCTGCTACGGCGCGGGAATGTCGCAGAGCGATTTCAAGCTTCTTGCGCAGTCGATGCAGGTGTATTAATCGTTTCGATTTCGCTGTCGCGCTCCATTACGCCGGCGCTGATTCTGTAAACCCTGCTGCAAAGCAGCTGAATATCCTCCGCATAATGGCTTGAGCGCAATATGGTTTTGCCCTTGGCTTTGAGGCTCAGGAGCAGCGCGCGTATATCGCTTACTCCGTTTTCGTCAAGCCCGTTGAACGGCTCGTCCAGAATGAGCATCGACGGGTTCTCCATTATAGCCTGAGCGATTCCGAGGCGCTGCTTCATTCCGGTTGAGTATTTGCCCACGGCGGCGCGGTTATCGGCTTGCCGAAGATTTCAATGCTGCCCTTGGTTATCGGCGTCATTCCGAGTATGCACTGCATAAGCACGGATTTGCCGCTTCCGTTGCGCCCTACAATGCCCGTTATTTCCCCCTTTGGCGCTTCCATGCTCACCGAGTGCAGAATTTCTTGCTTTCCGTAGCTTTTATACAAATCCTTTACGACTATTCCGTTTTCCATTTATAGTTCCTCTCCTTCCGGCTTAACGCTGAGCCCGCGCGAATGAACGAAGGTCATCAAAAGCGAAGCGGCGAGCGCTATTGCCATTGAAATCGCAAGCGCTGCATTTGCGCGCGCAATGGAAACCGCCCCGCCGCGAATGTCGAGCGAGGTCAGGCTCAGCGGCGAAAGCAAATACGCGGTTGCAGGCAAATCGTTGTATACGGTGATATCCAGAACGGTAAATGCGGCGGCTTCGGGGTCGAGATAAACTGCATCGGCAAGAGCTTGAAATTCTTCGGGATAGGCATCCAACAGGATTTCACAATAATCACCTTGCAATCCATTGTGCAAACTGGAGGCAACACCAAATGAATTTATTGTATCCGTCAGGGCAGTATACTTGCTTTCCGACTTGTCTCTGTAATCTATTGAGCTGCAATAGCTTTGTGTGATAATTGTCATGTCGTTTGCAGAGTAAACTCTATCGTCCTTAACTTTAACATCTTCAAAAGGGACACCTAGCTTTTCTGCAATGACTTCATCAGACGGTTTGAGTACTGAAACCTTGTACGTAGAGTACTCGCTTAGCAGCTCTAAATACACCTTCACGTTATCCCCCGCGCCGAGGGCGGAGGGGGCAGAGTAACCAAGATTATCCCAAGCAGGACAACGGATACAAGCCTTTTCATTGAAAAAATCGCCTCCTAAGCAACATGATGGAATTAAACCGTTTGCTGGATTATATACTCATCCAGTAAATATGTTAACGTTATTCGGATTGTTAATAAACAATTTTGAAATATTGCTTTTTTGTGTCCGAAATATGCAGAGAAAGAGCGTTGACATCTGCATAATCGGCGCATAAGATTGATATTGCGCAAGCGGCGCTGTTTGTGGTACAATCATCGCGTATTCATATTCGCTCCGGCGGCGCTTTGCCTAAGGGGCGGCAGTAAGGGGGTCGCTGATTGAAGAAGCTTGTTTTCACCGGCGCGGGCGTAGCGCTCGTAACGCCGTTTATCGAGGATGGCTCGGCGGTTGATTATGATAAGTTCGCAGAGCTTATCGAGGAGCAGATTGCCGGAAAAACGGACGCGCTTTTGATAGCCGGCACTACCGGAGAAAGCCCCACGCTCAGCGATGAGGAACACAGGGGAATCATTTCCTTTGCCGTTCGGCAGGTCGCGGGGCGCGTTCCCGTTATCGCCGGCGCAGGCTCCAACGATACGCTTTACTCCGCGCATCTTGCCCGCCATGCCCAGGACGCGGGGGTTGACGCGCTTCTGCTCGTATCGCCCTATTACAACAAGACCACTCAGAAAGGGCTTGTGAAGCATTTTACATATGTTGCCGACAGGGTTGATATTCCAATCATCCTTTACAATATCCCCGGGCGCACGGGCGTTGATATCAAGCCCGAAACCTATGCGGAGCTTGCAAAGCACCCGAACATAGTGGCGACGAAGGAAGCAAACGGGAACATTTCGGCGCTCGTAAAGACGCGCGCGCTTGTTGGCGACGAGCTTTACGTTTACTCCGGCGACGATGATTTGACAGTCCCCATGCTCTCCTTGGGCGGCAAGGGCGTTATCTCCGTTCTGTCGAACCTGATGCCGAAATACGTTCATGACATTTGCGAGAGCTATTTTACCGGCGACGTGAAAAAGAGCATGGACATGGCGCTCAAAGCGTCTCCGCTCGTTCAGGCGCTGTTCTCCGAGGTCAATCCCGGGCCTGTAAAGACGGCTATGAACCTGATGGGCAAAAAGGTCGGGCCGCTCCGCCTGCCGCTCTGCGATATGGACAGCGCAACGCTTGCAAATCTCAAGGCGCAAATGGCGCGTTTTGAGCTTATAAAAGAGTAAACAAGTTAATCATTGCCGATAATTATTACGAATGCGCCGATTCGGCGCGGGAAAAAGGAGAGGTTTTTATGATAGACAAGGATATGTCGATTGGTGAGGTTCTTCGCAAGGACAGCGGGACTGCCCGCATTTTCATGGAGTTCGGTATGCACTGCCTCGGCTGCCCGCACGCAACCGCCGAGTCCCTTGAGAACGCCTGCCTCGTGCATGGCGCTAACGTTGACGAGCTGGTGCATCAGCTCAACGAATATCTCGCGGAAAAGGGAGAGTAATTTCTCCGCTTAACGCGGGTGCCGAGGAAGCCGGTTTTTCCGGCTAATCCGAAAGGACTTGAAGTGAATGCTGGTAAACCGTCAGAAGGAAGCGCTGTTCATCGCCTGCGAAATGGAAAAACGAGCTGTGCTTTTATACGACAGAGCGCAGGAAATCATTGACGACGAAAGCGTAAAACCGACAATCGCAGAATTGCTCAGGCAGGAGCGCGAGCATTTGAAAACGTTCTCCTGTATGTTTGCCGACTGCGATGACGAGCAGCCGCTTGACGAAAACGCCCTGCTCCTGTCCGCCGAGGCTGCCCAGATTATTTTCCCGGGCGGGCTTATGCAGTTTTCTTCCGCCGGCGCGTTCTCGTCGCCCGCGGAGCTGCTTACCTTTGCCGCCTCCGCCGAGGAGAAGGCTGTTTCCACCTACTCCGCTTTTGCCGAGGCTTGCCATAATTCCGACGCGGCAAAAAAATTCCTCGCGATTGCCCGCGAGGAGCGCAGCCATCTTGACGCGCTGCGCGCGCAGATAGCCGAAACGGAAAAGCAGCGCTGATTTTCAGTAGCGGCAGACGACTATCACGTAGCCTGTGTTGTCCTTCCCGTATACGGCGCGCTTGACGCCCTTCGGGACGGGAAAAAGATAGCCGTTTTTCTCAAGCTCGCTTTCGCTCACGGCGTAAACCGTAAACGAAAGCAGACCATTTTCATACAAACTCGCCTGACCCGTTTCATGTAAGCGGGTCAGCGTTTTTTCGTAGGAAAGCCCGCTTTCCCATACGAGCGCAGCCATTTCCTCCCCGACGAACCGCAGATGAACGCGGCTGTCGCCTTCGGGGCATTTTTCCTCTATAAAGCCCGCGCTTTTCGCGCCGCAGCGAACGATTTCCCGCTCCGCGTCGCTCATATACAGCCCGGGGCGCAGGCTGCCAAGCTCCCACGCGCATAAATCGAGGGCAAACCCCGTCTGGTGCGACGAACAGCCGCCGCCTGCCGTGCTCTCCGCGCGGTAGAGCATTCCCGACTGAACGGCGCGCGTATGCTCGCCCGCATACAGGCACATTGTGGTAAATCCCCCGCCTCTTGCAAACTGGCAAAGTTTAGTAAGCGCGCTCAGGGTTCGCCTTTCAAGCGATATCGAGGTGCTGAACAGCTGAACCGAGCCGCCGAGCGATTTTGCCGCCGAGTACACCTCCGGCGCGAAGCTATCCGGCAGAGGATGCACCGAATCGACCAGCAAAAACAGCGCCTCCGCGTCAAGCAGCCGCGGCTCAATCACCATCTGCGATTTTCGCGGCGGCGAAAGCCCGAATACCGCGCTGCCGACGCTCGCCTCAGCCGCCGCAGCCTTTGCGCTCACGTCCTTTTTCGGGCTGCCCGGGCCGATAAACAGCGAAAGCGCCAAAGCGAAAACCAGCAGCGCCGCAAGCGCAGGAAGCGCCCGCCTGATAAGCGCCAACGCAAAGAAGCGCCTCAAAGCTCCGCGAAAGCTCCTGTCCCGCGCGCTTGCGTTTACGCATACGATAAACCTTGCGCTCATAAATAATCACCCCGCTTTATGGAATATTGTTTCCAGAAAGCGGGGTGTTATTCATGTATGCCGTAAATCCTCTTGGGCGAAAAGCGCTGCGGCGAAGCATTGCTGCTGAAAATGAACCGCGCCGAAGATTTCGCGCTTAGGCGTTCCCGCGCGCCGCCTGCGTCACAGGGTAACTCCGTCCTTGAAGATTGCGATTGAGCGGCAGCCGCTTATTTCGTTCTTGGTTTTCCTTCCGCTTGCCGTTTCGGCAACGAGCGCAAGAAGCGCCGCCGCGGTTTCGTCCATCCCCGCGCCCTCCGCAAGCACGCCCGCGTCAAAGTCAATCCAGTCCGGCTTTTTTTCGGAAAGGGGGGTGTTCGTCGAAACCTTGACGGTCGGGACAGGCGCGCCGAGCGGCGTTCCGCGCCCTGTTGTGAAAAGGATAATCTGCGCTCCGGCGGCTGTAAGTGCGGTTACGGCGCAGATGTCGTTGCCCGGGCCGTTCGCAAGGTTCAAGCCCTTTTTCGTCAGCGTTTCGGTGTAGTTAAGAACGTCCGTTACCTCGCCCGCGCCGCCCTTCTGTGTGCAGCCGAGGGATTTGTCCTCAAGCGTCGTAATTCCGCCCGCCTTGTTTCCGGGCGAGGGATTTTCATATATTTCCTGCTTATAGCGCATGAAATATTCCTTGAAGCCGTTTATCATTGAAACCGCCTTGTCGAATATTTCGCGGCTTGCGCACCTGTTCATGAGTATGGTTTCCGCGCCGAACATTTCGGGAACTTCCGTCAGGATTGCCGAGCCGCCGCACGCGCATACCGCGTCCGAAACGCGCCCGAGCAGCGGGTTTGCCGTGATTCCGCTTAATCCGTCGCTTCCGCCGCATTTAAGCCCGATTACAAGCTCCGAAAGCGGCAGCGTTTCGCGCTTGTCACCCTCGATTTCGCGCGCGATTTCGTTTATAAGCCGAAGCCCCGCCGCGTCCTCGTCCGTTTCGTCCTGACACACAAGGAACTTGACGCGCTTTTCGTTCACGCCTCCGAGAACCTCGCGGAAGGCGGGAATGTTGTTGTTCTCGCAGCCGAGACCGATTACGAGCGCGCCGCCCGCGTTCGGATGCTTTACGAGCGCCGCAAGCAGCTTCTGGGTGTTTTTGTGGTCGTCGCCGAGCTGGGAGCAGCCGTAGGGATGCGTGAATGCGAACACGCCGTCAACCCTGCCCGCAAGCGCCGCGTTTGCTTTTTCGGCTATGCGCTTTGCGGCGTCGTTAACGCAGCCGACGGTCGGTATAACCCATATTTCGTTGCGTATTCCGACTTTGCCGTTCTCTCTCCGGTAGCCCTCAAAGCTGCCGGAGGCGGGAGCGCCTGCCGCGCCCCTGACGGGAGCATACTCGTATTCGTTGATTCCGCTCAGGTTGGTTTTCACGTTATGCGTATGCGCCCATGCGCCCGCCGGAATGTCCTCCGTCGCCCTGCCGATAGGGCAGCCGTATTTGATTACGTTGCCGCCCCTTTTAATGTCGGTCAGCGCAAACTTATGCCCTGCCGGTATATCCGCCGAAAGGCGCACCCCAAGCTCCGTTTCGCCGCTTTTCAGCGGGAAAAGCGCAACCGCTACGTTGTCGAGGGGGTTAATCCGCTTTGCCTTGTCCGTCATACTGCCTCCGCGTGTTTTCATAATGCTCCGCAGGAAATTGTGTGCGGTAATGCCTTTATTATGCCGCGCGCCCGCCCGCCCTGTCAATAACGATAATGGAAAATGGATTGCGCATAATCAAAGCGGAGGCAGCGCAGGCCTGCGTTGATAAAGTTGAACAATGTTCAAAATTATATTGACATCTATCCCGAATGCGCTATAATCATTTTTGAGCGAAAGTCAAAAATAGCTGGGCGGCAAGCCTCGCTCATGAAGTTGGTTTTCGCGCCGCATTATTCCACTGATTTGAAAGAGGTAATTCAGCATGAAAAGGTTTGGCTTAATCCACTTGGCGGCGATAATTTTTGTTTGCGCCGCGCTTGTGTTTGTATTTCTTTACGAAATGAGCGATGTAAACGACGCGCTTTTCCTTCCCCTCGGCATAAGCTGCCTTGGCATAGGCGCCTTTATCGGCTTTGCGATTCAACTCCGCGAATGCAAAGCGCGCAAAGCCTCCGGCGGCAACTGACGAATTTTTCGAGGCGGAAAATACTGGAGGGGCTTGCGGAAGCGGCAAGGCGCTGCGGCGCGGACATATCCGCCTGCCTGTAATGCGCAAAACCGAAAATGCTTTCGCTTTTCTATAAAATGCAACGCAGGGTTGCGAAAATGCAAGCTTCGGTTGGTGGATTCGGGGGCGCGGAAGATTTATCATTGCCGCGTAGCCAGAATTTTTTGAAAAGAGGTTTGATTATAAGCTTTGCAGACAATCTGAAGCAAATCAGGAAGGAAAAGGGGCTTTCGCAGGAGGAACTCGCCGAGCTGCTCTCCGTCAGTAGCAGGCGGTTTCCAAGTGGGAAATCGGGGACGGCTATCCGGAGGTCGAAAAGCTGCTTATACTTTCGGGAAAGCTGAACGTTTCTTTGGACAAGCTGCTTTTCGCCGAAATCGCGCCGGATGAGCGCGCAAGCGGCGACATTGAGCAGGCGGACAAAAACGCAGACAGCGGGCATGGCGGCGAAATCACGATTACCTCGCCGAATGAGAATGTGATTTTAAGGTGCGCAAAGGTCGTTTCCTCGCAGGAATTCAAAACCGGCAAAAACTCACCAAAACTTGCGCTTTACGGGACTGTCGGGGCGTTTGCTCAGCGTGAGACTTCAACCTTTCTCGGCTGGTACGCAGCAGGGAGAGCGTTTCGCGGGAGCTTGCGGATATTCGGGACGCGATGCAAAACGGCGCAACCTTCTATGAGCTGAAATACAGCGCCCGAACCGAAATGCGCGGTCTCAGCGTCAGGATTGTTGACTGATTGCCCCGCGACGTAATTTTTACGCAAAACCATATAATCACAAAACAGCTCCCGCGGCGATTATGGCTGCGGGAGCTTTGAATACTGACTGAAAACCGCCTGACTTTTGCCCGATTACTTCCTTATTAAAAGCTGACGAATGCAAGAGCTGCCGCGCAGCCGTATTGCGCCTGTCTGCCCTTTTCGTCCTACGGTCTGGTCTTTTTCTTGAAGAAGAAAATAGCGAGCGCGCTCAGGGCTGCGGCATAGCCGAGAACCCAGATGAGATGACCGAAATTGAGCGGACTGCCCTGCATGACGCCCTGAACGAGCGACACTGCGTGACCGAACGGGAGCAGATTGCATATTGTTTCATAAACGCCGCCGACGACGGATACCGGAAACCACGCGCCGCTCGTCCATGCGGCGAGGTTAATCAGGATGGAGGCAAGCCCGCCGACCTGCTTATCCGAGCAGACCGAGCCGAACAGAAGCCCCATTGAGATGTAGAGAAGCGAAACGGGAATCAGCGCGACAAGCCCGAAAAGCAGGTTTGCGCTGAGCTTCAGCCCGAAGCAGACAGCCGTTACTATGCAGGCAAGCGCCTGAACGAGCGCGAGCGGCACAAGGGGAAGGCTGTAGCCGAGAATGTAGTCGATTCCCTTCATCGGGGAAACCAGAATTCGCGCAAGGAATGCGCTTGAACGGTCGCCCGCAACGAGCAGACCAAGGAAAAGCGTTACAAACGACATACTGAAAACGGCAATTCCCGGCGCGAGATTCGATATCATAAAGGACGGATTCGTCATTGCGCCGATGTTTGAAGATATCAGCGAAAACATAACGATAAGCACGACGGGCAGAGCGATTCCGAATATTAGGGTGAGCAAATCGCGGGTCATTTCCTTGAAATTACGCGACGCAAACGCAAGCCATTTCATTTACTCGTAAACCTCCTCGGTAAGGGACAGGAAGGCTTCCTCAAGGCTTGCCTTGCCCGTCTTTTCCAGTATTTCAGCAAGCGTTCCCTCCGCCTGACAGCGTCCCTTGTCCATTATCATAAGCCTGTCGGAAAGCGCCGCCGCCTCCTCAAGGTAATGGGTCGTCAGCACAACGGTTATCCTGCCCTTCAGCTCCTCGATATGCTTCCACAAATCGCGGCGCGCGCGCACGTCAAGCCCGAGCGTCGGCTCGTCAAGGAAAAGCACCTCAGGCTCCGTAATCAGCGCCATTGCGATTGAAAGCCTGCGCTGCCAGCCGCCGGAAAGGTTCTTTGCGCGGTCTTTGCGCCTGTCCGTCAGATGGAAGGCGTCCATCATCTTTTCCGCTTTTTCCCTTGCCGTTTTCTTGTCGTCCCCGTAAAGGCGGGCGATAAGCTCAAGGTTTTCCTGAACGGAAAGCTTTGCCGCAACAGCGGTTTCCTGCGGCGATACGTTCGTTACCTGCTTTGCAAGCAGCGGCTCTTTGGTAACGCTGTGACCGCAGATGTAAGCGTCGCCCGCAGTCGGCGCAAGCAGACCGCAGAGCATACGGATTGTCGTGCTTTTGCCCGCGCCGTTCTGCCCGAGCAGGGCGAAAAGCTCGCCCTTTTTGACGGAAACGTTAAGGCTGTCAACAGCCGTGCGCTCCTTGAATTGCTTTGTAAGCCCCTTTGCCTCAATCGCGTTCATTGTTATCCTCCGTAAGAATATCGCTGAGCTTTTTATTCGCGCCGCCCGGGGCGAGACGCGCCATCCGCTCCCATATTTCAACGAACACCTCGTTTTTTATAATCGCAAGTCCGTGTTCGTCCTCGTCGCCGAGTATCATAAGCTGGTCGCCTGGCTTTATCGAGAACAGCTCGCGCGCCTCCTTGGGGATTACAATCTGCCCTTTCTCCCCAACCTTGACCGTGCCGAACATATGCTTTTTGCCCTGAGGTATATCCATCTTCCTTCCTCCCTCCGAAAAGTATGAATAGTTATACCAGTCATACTTTGTGCGATAATAATAACTCGGCATACCTCTCTTGTCAAGAACAATATGCCGGAATATGCAAAAACGCGGCTGAAATGACGCAAAACGGTCAAATCAGCCGCAAACGGCGGAATATATAGCGATTTAATCGAGAATCAAGGCTCGCGGGAAGCGCAGGCTTTGTAAGGGTATGCGCCTGTTAGCGCCCGTCGCTTATCTGCGCGAGCGCAATGGTTGATATTGCAAGGCTATGCGCCTGTTAGCGCCTATGAGCGCCAGTCAGCGCGTTCGCCGCCTATATGCTCGTCAGCTGTCAATCTTCTTCACGGCGTCAAAGGGAACCCAGCCCACATCCGTCGCCAGCAAATACGGAGCTGCGCGTCCGGAGACATACCGCTGAATTTTGAAGCGCCTGTTGCTAATCCAGCCCGAATACACTTCGGCATAGCTTGAAAGATACAGCGGGCCGTTCACCATTGCATAGCCGTTGATGGGTACATATTCGCCGCCGGTCACGCCTTCCGCCTCGTCATCGGTCATGACGGCTTTATCCTCGGTATCTGCGCCCGCGAGATTCAGCCGTCCGCCGGTTGTTTCAACTCCTGCTCCGCTCAAGGCGGCGATTTTCTCTTCTCTCAATTCCTTTTTATCCATAGGGCATTCTCCTTTCGAGCAAAAGCAGCGCAAGCCCCACTTTCAGCTCTGCCGCCGAACCGAGCCTCCCGCTCGTTTGGCAAGCCTCGCTTCGGCATACTTCCTGTTGCCTCCATATACGCAAAAAAGCGAAAAGTATCTCCGCTGCGCCTTATGCGATTTTGCCGTACACAAGCCGGACAACGGCGTCGCACATTCCCGCAACCGCCTCGTCGTGCGTAACGAGAATAATGGTTTTATCGCTGTCGCGGAGCTTTGCGAAGCATTGCATAACCTGCTGAGCGCTTCCGGAATCAAGTGCGCCCGTCGGCTCGTCCGCAAGAAGCACCGACTTGCCGCCTATGAGCGCGCGGGCAATGGCGACGCGCTGCTTCTCTCCGCCGGAAAGCATGGACGGACGCGCGGCTCAGCGCCGTCATGGATATCAGCGAGCAGGTCAAAAACGCAAGCATAAGCCCGAAATAGATACGCTTGTGCTTATCGGACGAGACAGCGAGGATTAGAAGTCTCGCATTATCAATCCGCATCAGCTTGACCTCAAACATTCCAAGCTGCTGCGCCGTTGTATCCAGAAGCGCCGCAAGCTCGCTCAAGCTTTGCGCCTCAGACAGCCTGAAATATCCGGAGGCGTTTTGGAGCGCCGTTATTTTTTGAAGAAAGTCCTCGTCGTCGTTTTGAGGCGTTCCGGTGCATCTCATCGTCGGCATTACGATATAATCGTCCTCGTAGATTAAGGAATCGAAAAGCGGAAAGTACGTATTCTCAGCGAAGATGCCGACTACCCTGAAGGTTTGTTTCAGAGTCATAAACCCTGCCTGAAAGCTGTCGCCGACCTTCATTCTTTCCCGCCATGCCCAGCCGAGGATTACGGGAATTTCTTCATCGGCTTGCCATTCGTAATCCTCGTCCGAAAAAGCGCTGCCGTCATATAATGAAGGCGAAAAATCCCGCATAACGTTTTTGTTTATCTGGTGAGCGTTTACCCAGCCGGACTGACCGGCGGGCGAAAGGCAGGTCGGCGGAATGTTGTCCGTTTCCATAACAAGCTCATGCCCGCCGCAAATATAAAAAGGATACTGCGCGTTGCTTTCGAGCGCGTCAATATAGTGCTGAACGCGGAACTGCGCGCACTTTCCGTTTTCCTATTCCTCCAGCCGCTTCTCGTTTACATAGCGCGCGGCGACAACGGGCTTGTCGTCCTCGATGTCAAAGTAGGTTCTAAGGTAGATAAGGTTTTCCCAGTCGCCGTTGAACTGGTCCATATAGAAGCAGTAGCGCCCCAAATCCTGATTGAATTCGCAGCCGAAGTCGATTGCCCTGTCGTCGAGCCACTCGCCGTTTACCTTTTTAAGCAGCATTTGGTTATAGTCAAGCTCAAGCGGCGCGTATTCAAAGCCCTCGCCGTCTTTCAGAACGAAGAATTCGGGATAGCTTGTCGGCGTTCCGTTTGCGCCCATTGCAACTCCGTTTACGCAGGCGTATCTTGTCTGGCTGCCCATGTTCAGCAGGGAGAGCGAGAGGTATTCCTTTTCATAAACGCCCTCGGGGAAGTTCAGCCGCCCGCACTCAATATAGGTGAACGGCCCGCCGACGGGAATATTGTCCAGCTGAACCCGCTCCTGCATTTCGGAAAGCAGCGACGAGTCGTCAAAGAAATAGACCTCGTGTATGTACGACGTAGGGTAGGCCTGAAAGCCCTCCTTGTAGAGCCAGTCGCCCACTCCGTCCCCGTTAATATCGGGCGAAATATCGGCAAAGCCCGTCCATTTTTCAGACCAGCCAATCGGCAGCAGCTTAATCATCGTTCCGCCGTTTGATATAACGTTTACGCCCTTTTTCCAGTAAACGATTGCGCCGCCGCGTATTGCTCTGAGGCGCGCGTCGTCCCCGTCCCCGATAAGCCGCATCGTTTCGGTTTCGTCGCTTTCCGTGCCGTAAAGCGCCTTGCGCAAAAGCAGCTCGTCGCACCTGACGGTATAGCTGCCGGATTCTGTGCTTGCCTTGCGCAGCGTCATCGAATATTTTCCGTTCTTTTCAAAGCGCAGCGCCGCCTTGCCGGCTTCAAAGGACGAGCCGAGAAGCGTGGAAAGCTTGCCCGTTTCGGATTTCTCCTCGTCAATAACCCAGTCGCCCGCGATTAATTCCATCCGCTCTGCAACCCATGATATGTCAAATTCCGTGGGCGCGCCGTTATGAACGCCCGCACCCGCAAGCTTGCAGGTTTCGAGCGCCGCGATGACCTCGCGGAGCTTTGTGCAAGTCTTGTTCATCTTATCGCAGACGCTGTTTGACAGCTTGCCGGAAGCAACCATCGACTGACGCGCGACAAGGGACGCCTTGAGCTGCAAAAGCAGAGACGAGCGATGCCATTCGAGCGTTTCCAAGGCGCTTCCTTCGTTTTTGAAGGCGCTTGACAGAGCAATGCCCTTCGCCGCTTCCGCCTGCTCCGCCGCCGCCTCCTGAATAATCATCGCGCAGTAGGCGTGCATTAGCTGAGACTGCTGCTCCTCAAAGGCGTTTCCCAGCCCTATCATCTTCGTTCCCGCCTTTACCAGCGACCATACGGAGTCCGCGCCGCCGAAAGCGGGCATTGAATCGTTAAAAATATTGTCGAAGGAATCGAGAACGGCGCTCATTCCCTCCTGATACGCCGCGCGGATTATGTCGCCGCCCTGCTCCCGCGTGCGCTCAATCGCGCTTTTTGCAAACTGAAGCTCCTTCGCCTCAAGGATTGAGGAATATTTGATTCTGTCCGTCAGCCCCTTTTCAAGCAGGCGCAGCTGCGAGGCTGTAATTTCGCTGTAAACCTCAACTTGATTGAGCATCGTAAGAATTTCGCCTGCCCTTGAGAGCGCAAAGCTCGCGCCCTTTACGCCGCCCTTCAGTTTCTCAAGGAACAAATCCGTATCGGTATCAAGAAGAAGCGAGCCGTCCGGCTGCTTTGCCTGAATGGCGGTTACCGCCTTATCAATCACGCTTGACAGAACCTTCGTGTTGCCGCCCGTCTGCCCAAGGCTTTCAATATCCGCCTTTACGTCCGCCGCGCGGCTTGCCGCGTCGTCGTCGCCCGCGACAAGCACGGCGAGCAGCGTTTTTTCCATATCGTCCTCAATCAGCTTGCCCGGCGCGATAATCGAGGTGATAACATCTATTGGGCTTACGTCAAAGCGCGAAAGCGCCATCGCGATTCCCGCGCCCTCAAACAGCTTAGCAACCTCTTTTTCGGACATTCCCATCTGCGAAAAATCAAGCTGCCCGCCGTTGTCCAAATCAAGGTACAGGCTAAGGGCGTTGAAGATTGTCGGCTTCGTTACTACTACAAGGCTGGGGCATTCCGGCTCAATGAACCAGTCAGCGCCAAGCCAGTCGAGATAATCGCTTATTGAAACATAAATAATTCTGCCCCTCTGGGTAACGGGCATATCCTCGTAATACCATATATCGCTGAGCCGCTCGCCCACCTTTGAGGTTGTGGGGTTGAGGGAAAGGCTGCGCGTTCCGTAGCCTATTGCAACAACCCCGTTCTTCTGATAATTCGAGTTGCTTGCGCCGGACATTTTTGCGGCGTCCTCGGCGGGAACGTAGTATTTGCCGTCCTTGAGGAAGCCCTCCGTAATTTCATACGGATTGTCCTTCGCTTCATCAATTCTGTAAAAGTGCATTGCATACTCGGTAATCCCGCCCTCGCTTTCCGCCTGCGCGCCCGCAACGGGCAGGCAGGAGAAAAAAAGGCAGAACGAAAGTGCGAAAGCCGTTATGACGGAAAGCATTCTGACTTTTGTGCGGCGCATTGTGATTCCTCCGTTTTGATTTGATGTGCAAAAACAATGTTAACGTTGTTTCAGTTTAGCACCGAAGCGCCCCGAATGCAAGGCGGCGCCCCGCGGGCGAAGCAAGCTCTCGCTGCCCTGCGGGGCGTTTTTCGCGTTTGTTTCAGGCTTTCTCAAGATAGTCGCGCGCCCGTTTTATGTTCTGCCCGCGCTCGCCCGCGGGGCAGCAGGAAAGGCGGGCGGCGGCGATGATTGGCGTCCACTTTGCAATCTCGTTTTCCGGCGCTCCGTAGCCGCGCAGATAGCCGAGACGGCAGATTTCGCGCGTTTCATCCAGCCATTTTTTCAGTTCCTCGTTATCGTCCGCGTCTGCGGGATAGGATTTGTTTTGCATGGTAAGCAGCGTTCTTGCCGCGTCCGCGTACGGGTTTCCGGCGCACGCGCCCGACCAGTCGATAATTTTCACGCCGTCTTTTGTGAGCATAACGTTGTCGCTGTGGTAATCCATGTGAACAAGCCTGTCCCCGCGCGGCATTTTTTCAAGGCGGCGCAGCATTTCGTTTTTCTCGCTTTCGTCAAGCCCGTCGCCGCTAAGTATCTGCCATCGAAGCGTTTCCGTCATGTCGCAAAGCCCGACGGCGCATACCCTGTGATAATCCCGCTGCACGCTTCCCAGCAGCTCGCCGTAGTCGATTTTTGAATCAAAGCTTTCGATTGCGTGGTGCAGAAGCGTAAGCCCGTCAAGCCTTTCCATGCGGATTGCATACCTGCCGCCTATCTTTTCCATGCCGAAATACTTGGGGCTTGGAACGCCGCTTTCGCTGACGAATTTCATTCTCTCAGCTTCGCTGCGCACCTGATTTTCGGCAAACCCCATATAAAAGAGCTTTACGCATTCCGTTTCGCTTCTCGCGTAAACCTCCGCCTCCCTGCCGATTCCGATTAGCTTCATTCCCGTTTCGCTCATTTTCATTTCCTCAAAGCTGTCGATTTGCCGCGCCCTTTGAAAAGCCGCTTGCTGCTGGAGAAAGTATAGCACCAAGAGGAGGGCATTTCAACAACGCGGGCGCTTTCGGGCGTTATGCCCGTTTTGATATGCCGCTTCCTGCCTTTTGACGTGCAGAGTAAAAACAAAGCAGACGGCTTCCCATTATTGACAGAATGAGATTATCTATATATAATAGGTAAAAATACTGAATATCCGGCGAGTGCCATAGGAGGGCGTTGCCTTGAATAAGCTGACCTTGGGCATAATTATGGCAGCCGTATTGATTATTGCGAATACGGTTTGCTTCATGCTGATGTATATTGATAAAAAGTGCGCGAGGGCGAAGGCGCGCAGAATTCCGGAGCGCACGCTTTTCCTTTCCTGCGCGCTGTTCGGCGGTCTGGGCGGCGTAATCGCGATGGACGGGCTCCGCCACAAGACGAAGCATTGGAATTTCCGCGTTTATTTCCCCGTTATGCTCGGCGTGCAGTTCGTAATTATCTGCGCAATCGCTTTTTTCGTATTTTTAAGATGACTGCGCCGCCGATTTCATGTATAATCATACTTGGGTGTGATGCATATGAAACTCGGCGGGCTTGAAGCCGGCGGAACAAAAATGGTGCTTTCCGTCGGAGATGAAACCGGACGCATTGAGGAAAGAATCGAGCTTGCTACGCGCTCCCCGCAGGAAACAATGCCGGAAATGCTTGAGTTTTTCCGCGCAAAGGGCATTTCCGCCTTGGGGATTGGCTCGTTCGGCCCTCTTGATTTGGACAAAAGCAGCAAAACATACGGAAGCATAACCTCCACGCCCAAGCTGCGCTGGAGGGATTATCCGCTTCTTTCCGCGCTTCAAAAAGGGCTGTCGGTTCCCGCGCTCATTGATACGGACGTTAACGCCGCCGCCTTGGGCGAAGCAAGCTTCGGCGCGGCTAAGGGGCTTTCGGGCTGCGTTTACGTCACAATCGGAACGGGCGTCGGCGGCGGCGTTTTAGCCGAAGGGAAGCTGCTGCACGGAATGCTTCATCCGGAGCTTGGGCATATTCCTCTCCGCCCGCTTGAAGTAGACGCAATGCCGGACGGAATCTGCCCGTACCATAAGGGCTGCCTTGAGGGGCTTGCCTCCGGACCCGCGATTGAAAAGCGCTTCGGCATAAAGCCCGCGCTCCTTCCGCAGGGGCATGAGGCTTGGGAGCTTGAGGCGGAGTATCTTTCGCAGATGTGCGTTACAATCGTGCTTATGCTTTCCCCGCAGAAGATTATCCTCGGCGGCGGCGTAATGCACAAAAGCGGGCTTATCGAAAAGGTCAGGGAGAAAACGGTTTCGGCGCTAGGCGGCTACATACGCCGTCCTGAAATACTTGAAAACATTGCGGACTACATCGTTCCGCCATTGCTCGGCGATAACTCCGGAGCGGTCGGCGCTCTGATTCTCGCCGCGCGCGCCCTTAAAGAAAGCGAGGAGTACAAATGACATCCATTATTAACCTACTGCTGCCGATTATGCTCGCGATTGCGTTGATGTTCGGCGGGCAAGCTGCCACCAATCCGAAAACCATCTATATGCATCCGGGCCCCGTTGTGATTTCACAGCCGGAGGAAACCGCCGAGCCTGCGGCTGAGCCGACTGCGGAAGCGCCGGAGGAAACCGACGCGGAAAAGCTTGTTTCCGTAGCCGAAGCGAGCTATACTGCCGGCGATTATCAGCTTGCTTACTCAAAATATCTTGCCGCCTCCCGCCTCGGAAGCGGCGAAGCGTGCTACTACCTCGGCACTATGGCGTATGACGGCGAGGGAACGGCGCAAAGCTATACCGACGCGCTCAAGTGGTTTGAAATGGCGCGCGACGCGGGCTATGCGGACGGATATTTCGGAATCGGAAAGGTCTTCCATGACGGCTATGGAACCGCTCCCGGCGTTGAAAGCGCGCTTGAGCAGTTCAAGCTCGGCGCTGAGGCGGGCGGCGGGCGCTGCATGAGTCAGCTCGGCGAGCTGTATTTCTACGGCGAGGACAACTGCCCGCAGGATTATGCCGTCGCCGTGGACTGGTTCACCCGCGGCGTTGAAGCCGGTAATCCGTTCAGCTACTATATGCTCGCCTCCTGCTATTTGTACGGAGTCGGAACGGATGTTGACTATGCAAAGGGGTTTGAGCTTGCGCAAAAGGGCGCCGAAATCGGAAGCATTGACGCTTACTCGGCGCTCGGCGACATTTACTTTTCCCCGCTCGGCGTCGAGAAGGACGTAAAAAAGGCGTTTGACTATTATACCATTGCCGCCGAAGCCGGAAGCCCCTACGCAATCTGCGTTCTCGGCGATTACTACTACTACGGCTACATCGAGAACGATTTTGAGCGCGCGTTCCAGTATTACAGGGCCTCCGCAAACCTCGGCTATCCCTATGCTCAGTTCAGCGTCGGCTATGCCTACATCTACGGCGAGGGCGTTGCCATTAACCGCGAGGAGGGCGTAAAATGGCTCCGCCTTGCCGCCGATAACGGACTCACCTACGCCGCCGACGAGCTTGCAAAGCTCGGCGAAACCTATCCCGCAAACGCGGAGTAAGGGAATAACTTACATATAAATTAACGCCCGTTTCCTCCGCAAAAAGAGGGAACGGGCGTTTTGCATACCCTGCGAAAACTTAATCGCTGTACGCGATTGCGCTCATGAAGGAGAGGTTCGGCTGGGTTGTGTCGCAGCGGCTGTACTGGCAGATTGCGGGGGAGGAGAGGCGCACGCGCGCGGCGTAGGGAACGCCCTGCGGAACGCCTTTTCCCGAAACGCTTTTGAGCCTGTCCATTCGGATGTGGTGCGTGCGGAAGGCGGGGCAGCGGGTTATAAAGCCCGTCATCGGCTCTCTGTCCTCAAAAAACAGGGTGATGTCAACGGTAACGTCCGTTTCGGAGGGGTTAAGAATGCAGATTGCCTCATGGCTGATGTATTCGTCGCCTGCCCTCTGCATATTGGGGTAGAAGCAGTCCGGAATGAAGAACTCCGTTTTTCCTGCCATAGCTATCGCTCCTTTTCGTGTGCATGATGGTCATTCTATCATATTTTCTACCGATTTGCACAGCTTTTGCCTATTTTGGCTATATGATTGTGTTTTTTTAAGAAAACTGTTACGAAACTCTTGACAAGCATAGTGGGCGGGTGTATTTTGTAATTGGTTGAGACAAACGTGAATTACTCAATATTAATCTAAACATAACGGAATGAGAATTTCGGGTTCAGGAGGGCTAAAATGCCGCGTTTTATCCAAAAACCCCGAATGTGCGCCGCCGCTGCAATCCTTGTCTGCCTGATTTGCCTTTGGGCAGGCTCTGCCGTCTGCGAGGAGGAAGCCCCCGTGTTTGAAAACGTAAGCGTTCACGACCCCTCCGTTATTCTTGCAGACGACGGATACTACTATATCTTCGGAAGCCACATGGCTGCGGCGAGAAGCGCGGATTTGATGAAATGGGAAATGATTTCGACAAACGCGCAGGAGGGCTGCACGCTGTTTGAGGACGTTCAGACGGAGCTTGAGGACGTGCTTGCATATTGCAGGAGCAACACCTTCTGGGCGCCGGACGTTTGCCGCCTGAAGGACGGGCGCTACTATTATTATTACTGCGCGTGTCAGGGCAGCAGCCCGCTTTCGATGCTCGGCGTAGCCGTGTCGGACAAGATAGGCGGCAAATACACCGACCTTGGCGTAATCCTTAAATCCGGCTATTCCGGCTATGACGCAACGCGCCTGCCGAACGTGGTTGACCCATGCGTTTTCTACGATAACGACGGCAGGCTGTGGATGGTTTACGGCTCGTATTCCGGAGGAATTTTCATTCTTGAGATGGACGATGAAACGGGCTTTCCAAAGGAAGGGCAGGGCTACGGCAAGAAGCTGCTCGGCAAGAACCATTCGCGCATAGAGGGTCCGTACATAATGTACAGCCCCGAAACCGATTACTACTATCTTTTCCTTTCCTTCGGCGGGCTTGATTCAAACGGCGGCTACAATATCCGCGTATGCCGCTCGAAAAATCCCGACGGGCCTTACGAGGACGCGCTTGGACAGGATATGCTTTCCTGCGGCGGAAAGAGCGGAACGTTCTTCAACGACGTTGATTACGAGGGCTATGGCGTTAAGCTGCTCGGCGGCTACAAGTTCAGGGCGCTGCCCGAGGAGACGGTCAAGCTGCAGACGGCGTACCGCTCGCCGGGGCATAACAGCGCAATCTACGACGAAAAAACGGGCAGATACTTCCTCTTTTTCCACACGCGCTTTGCAAACAACGGCGAAAGCTTTACGGTAAGGGTTTTCAAACCTGACCGAGCCGGAGTATACCGCCGTTTTGAAGGGGTACACCCTGCCCGTTTACGGTGGCGAGGACTGCTCTTTCCCTGCCGAAATCAAGCTTGAAACGGGAAGCGAAGCCGAAATAAACATCAGCGCGCCCGTTGGCGGGCTTTACGAGATATGGCTTACCTACCGCAATCTTACCGATATGAGCCTGCCGACCGAGCTTACCGTGAGGGCTGACGGCGCAATCAGCTTCTTTGAAATGCGCAGAATCAAGCTTCGGAGCGAGTGGATTGACGACGGGATTTTCCCGCTTGACCGCTACGGCAACGAGGTTGCGATGACCCCGTATCCTTCGGGCAAAATGCTTACCGCGCCGATGGAGGATTCGGCGGGGCGCACCTCCGAGCCGTTCCTGTTTGAGCTTGCCGCGGGCGAGCATACGCTTTCCTTCCTTTCAAACGACGGCGACTGCGAAATATCCGAGATTATATTAAGAGCGCCGACATCCGTTCCGGAATACGAAAAGCATACCGCCGAGGGCGACAAGCTTATCGTAATCGAGGCGGAGAGAATGACAAGCCGCGATTCGAGCGACATAAGGGGCGCGGGCGAGTTCAATGCGCTTCTTTCGCCCTACGACGTAAACTCGCGCAAAATAAACTTCCTTGACGGCGCTTCGTTTGACGAGGCGGGCGACAGCGTTACCTATAACATAACCGTTCCCGAGGACGGGTATTATCAGCTTGGGCTTTACTACCGTCAGGGCGTAAAGAGCGACTTCCCCGTGTTCCTTGACGTTATGCTTGACGGCGCGTTCCGGAGCGCGGCTCAGCAGAAGCTGCAGCTTTATTACAGCCCCGACTACTCCCTTTACACCGCCACGGACGCGCAGGGGGAGCCGCAGAGCGTTTATCTTTCGGCGGGCGAGCATAAGCTGACCCTTAGAATCAACTGCGAGATTCTCACCCCCGTATACGAGGGAATCGACAGAATGCTCAGCGAAATCAACGGGCTTTCGCTGGAGGTTGTTCGGCTTACCGGCGGAATCACCACCGATACCTACCGCGACTACAACATAACCGGTTATATTCCGGAGCTGCAAAGCGTTCTGCTTTCATGGGCGGATAAATGCGACGAGCTTCTTTCGCTTATGCGCCCTTACAGTAAAAGCGGCATGATTGGCGCGTTTGCGAATCTGACCATCTGCGCCTCCCAGCTGCGCGCGCTTGCCGAAAAGCCCGAGGAGCTGCCGACGCGGCTTAACGAGCTTTCGTCCGGAACGAGCAGCGTAGCGAGAATGCTTGCGACGCAGCTTCAGGAAATGGAAACGAACGACCTTTCAATCGACCAAATCTACCTGTATCAGAAGGACGCCGCCCTGCCCGAAAAAGTCGGATTCATGGAAGGGCTTGCGCTCGGCGCTCAGCGCTTCGCTGCCTCCTTCTCCGCGCAGGACTATTCCGTTTCGAGCGGCGACAAGGGGCATTTGCAGGTCTGGATGGCGCGCTCCCGCCAGTATGTAGAAATTATTCAGAACATGATTGACGCGGAATTCACCCCGAAAACCGGAATCGAGGTTGACATTTCCATCATGCCGGACGCGCAGAAGCTTGTGCTTGCAAACGCAGCCGGAAACGCGCCGGACGTTGTCTTGAGCGTTCAGTATGTTATTCCTTCCTATCTTGATATACGCGGGGCGCTTTATGACCTTACGAAGTTCGAGGATTTCGGGGAGGTTGCGCAGCGCTTTTCATCGGGGCTTTTCATTCCCTACATTCTTGAGGATGGCGTTTACGCGCTGCCTGAAACCATCAATTTCTGGGTGCTGTTCTACCGCAAGGATATTTTCGACGCGCTTTCGATTCCCGTGCCGGACAGCATGGAGGAGGCGCTGCTGATTCTGCCCGAGCTTCAGAGGCGCAACATGAACTTCTACTTCCCGACGGCGGGAATGGTCGGAACAAAGGTGTTCCCCGGAACGCTGCCGCTCATTCTCCAGTCCGGCGGAAGCATTTATGACAAGACTGTCGGCAACACGACGCTTGACAGCGAAACCTCGCTTGCCGGTTTCCGCGCGCTGACGGAGCTGTTCACGATTTACGATATGCCCGTCGATGTTCCCGCGCCCGGCTTTTATCAGCAGTTCCGCGACGGAACGCTGCCGATAGGCATAGCCGACCTTGCCACCTACAACCTTCTGCTGAACGCCGCGCCGGAGCTTGACGGGCTTTGGGACATAGCGCTGTTCCCCGGGCTGACAAACGAAAGCGGCGAGGTCGAGCGCTGGACGACGGGCGGAGCGGAGACCTGCGGAATATTTTCCACAACGGATAAGCCGGACGAAAGCTGGGAGTTCCTCAAATGGTGGACGAGCGCGGAAACGCAGGCGGAGTTCGGCAACACGCTGCAAAGCACCTACGGCAACGAATACATATGGCCGACAGCCAATACCGAGGCGTTTGCGCAGCTTCCGCTTCAGGCGTCCCACAAAAGGGTCATCATCGAGCAGTCAAAGTGGATGACGGAAGCGCCGTGGGTCTTGGGAACATATATGCTTGAGCGCGAGCTTTCCAACGCCTATATCTCCGTTGTTGTCGAGGGCATGGACGCGCGCAGGGCGATTGATACCGCCGTGAAGCGAATCAACCGCGAAACCTTCCGCAAGCTTGAGGAGTTCGGCTACTACAAGGACGGCAAAATGCTCAAGGACTTCATGACCCCGACCGACGAGCTGATAAAGAGGATTACCGAAAAGTACAACGTTGAAAACGGGGAGGCGAAGGACAAATGATTGCCAAGAAAAGCACGGCGTACTTCTTCCTGCTCCCATATCTCGTGCTGTTTTCCCTGTTCATCATCGTTCCGACCGTTATGGCAATCGCGCTCTCCTTCACCAACTTCAACGCGGTTGAAGCGCCTGAGTTTGTCGGGCTTACCAACTATATCAACCTGCTGACGCAGGACACCATTTTCCTCCAGTACGTTCTGCCCAACACGCTTATATTCGCAATCATCGTCGGGCCCTGCGGCTATATGCTCGCCTTCTTCCTCGCATGGAGCCTGAGCCAGCTTACCAAAGGCCCGCGCACCGTGCTTGCGCTCATCATTTATTCCCCGTCCATGACGATGGGCGTTGCGATGACCGTCGTATGGCGTGTGGTGTTCCTTGGCAATCAAAGCGGAATTGCAAACTATGCGCTGACTCAGCTCGGCGCGATTACCGAGCCGATAATATGGATGCTCAACACGAACTACATTCTGCCAATCATCATCGTTGTCGCGCTGTGGTCGTCAATGGGCGTAGGCTTTCTCGCAATGCTCGCGGGCGTTATGAACGTATCGCCCGAGCTGTATGAGGCGGCGGCGATTGACGGGGTAAGAAACAGGCTTCAGGAAATGTTCTACATCACAATCCCGTCCATGAAGCCGCAGATGCTTTTCGGCGCTGTTATGAGCGTTGTCGGCGCGTTTCAGGCGGGCAATATCGGAACAATGCTCACGGGCAGCAATCCGACGCCTATGTACGCGGGGCAGCTAATCGTAAACCATATAGAGGACTACGGCTTCATCCGCTATGAAATGGGCTACGCCGCCGCGGTTTCCGTTGCGCTTCTGGGAATCATTTACGCGTTTTCCTTTATAGCAAAGCGCCTGTTCAGCGAAAAAGACTGAGAAAGGGGGAAGAATCATGGCAATCGGCGGAACGAAATTCAGCCCTAAAAAGTTCAGCAAAAACCAGCTTCCGATTTACCTTTACATGGTGCCAATCGCGGTTTTCATGGGCGCTCCGATTCTGTACATCGTCAACAACGCCTTCAAGCCGATGGATGAGCTTTATGCCTTCCCTCCGCGCTTTTTCGTAACGAACCCGTCCCTCGTCAATTTCCGCAATCTTTTCCAGACGGCGGCGGGAAGCGGCATTCCGATTTCGCGCTATGTTTTCAACTCGCTCATCGTAACCCTGCTTGTCGTTCTGCTCTCCGTACTGATTTCCACAATGGCGGGCTTTGCGCTTTCCAAGCTGAAATTCCCCGGTAAAAAGGCTATTTTTGAAGTCAACAACGCCGCGCTGATGTTCGTAACCGTCGCGGTTACGATTCCGCGCTACCTGACAATATCGTCTGTCGGGATTCTGGACACGTATCTTGCGCATATTCTTCCGCTTATCGCAATGCCGGTCAGCCTGTTTTTGATAAAGCAGTTCATCGACCAGGTTCCGAATTCCCTGCTTGAGGCGGCGCAGCTGGAGGGCGCGAATTCCTTTACGGTTTATCGGAAGGTTATTCTTCCGCTGATAAAGCCCGCCGTTGCAACCGGCGCAATCCTCGCCTTCCAGCAGGTGTGGAACAATATCGAAACCTCGAACCTGTTTACCTCCGCGGAGGGAATGCGGACGCTCGCCTTCTATATGAATACGCTGACCGGCGTCGGAACCGTCGCGGGTCAGGGAATGGCGGCTGCCGCTTCGCTGATTATGTTCGTTCCGAATCTTATCCTGTTTATCATAATGCAGTCCAGCGTCATGAATACAATGGCGTACAGCGGAATGAAGTAAGGAGGAGAAAAGCATGAAAAAACGCGCCGCCGCTCTTCTTTTCCTGTTGCTTATGCTCCCTTCGATTGCGCTTGCCTCTACCCCGTACAGGACTTTCACGCAGTCAAAGCTGGGCGACCTTGTGGAAACGCAGACGGCATACGAGCCTGTGCGCTCAATGCTCGCTTTCGGGGACGAGAGGCTCAAAACCCCCTCCGATATGCGCCTTGCGCCGGACGGCAACCTGTACATATGCGATACGGGAAACAAGCGTATTCTCGTTATCACGACGGACGGCGAGTTCGTCAAGGAAATCGGCGACAAAAAGACGCTCAAAAGCCCCAAGGGCGTTTTCGTAACGGATAATCTGGACGTTTACGTTGCCGATGAAAACGGCAGGGCTGTCGTCGTGTTTGACAAGGACGGCAAGGTTATCAACGAGTACGAAAAGCCGACGCACCCGCTTTTCGGCGAAACCTCGCCCTATAAGCCCAATAAGGTTGTGGTTGACAAGCGCGGAAACCTTTACGTCAACTCAACCGGCAATACCAACGGGCTTGTGCAGCTTTCTCCCGGCGAGGCGGGCGGCGAGTTTCTCGGCTATTTCGGCGCGAACACAACGATTGTTTCCTTCCTGACGCGCATCCGCAAGGCGATATTTTCGGACGACCAGCTTACGCGCACGGCGGGAATCGTTCCGACGAGCATAAACAATATGGCTATTGACGACAAGGGAATGATTTACGCCATAAGCACCACAGGCGATTTCAGCTCAATCAGGAAGCTCAACGTTGCCGGCAAGAACATACTTGAGCCTAACTGGTGGGTCACGTCCCCGACAGCCGTAACGACAAGCCCGACCGGCAACATATTTGTTACCGATTCGAGCGGATACATATTCGAGTACACCTCCGAGGGCAAGCTGCTGTTCATATTCGGCTCGTATGACGACGGGCAGCAGAGAAACGGTCTTTTCCTGAGCGTAACCGGAATCGCGGTTGACGAAAGCGAAAACGTGTATGTGCTTGACGAGAAAACGAACTCGATTCAGGTGTTCAAGCCGACCGAATTCTGCTCGCTCGTCCACAGGGCGTTCAACCTGTTCATGAACGGAAGATACGCCGAAAGCAAGGAGCCGTGGCGCGAAATACTGAGAATGAACAGCCTGTTCTCCTACGCGAGCATAGGCTACGGCGAGGCGCTTTACCGCGAGGGCGATTTTGAGGGCGCGCTTGCCGCCTTCCGCAACGGCGGAAACTATCAGGGCTATTCGGACGCGTACTGGGAAATCCGGAGCAACTGGCTGCATTCCTATATCGGGCTTGCGATTATCATCGTTGTCTGCCTTGTTCTGCTTCGCGTAATCATTAAGCTGATTGACAAAAAAACGGGCTTCCTTTCGCCCATAAGACGGGCGGGGAAGGCGGCTGGCAGAGTGCCGATTTTGCGGCAGCTTTCGTACAGCTTCACGATTCTGCGGAATCCTGCGGACTGTATGTACGGCGTTTTGAGGGAAAAGCGGGCGAGCCTCTGGTCTGCGGCTGTTATGATGGCGCTCTACTTCGTTTTCTCCCTCCTGTGCAAGTACAGCGCGGGCTTCCTTTTCAAGAATGTTCCGGACGGTTATTATAACCTGCTCGGCGATTTCACCGAGGTGTTCGGCATTTACCTTCTGTTCTCCGTATGCTGCTATCTTGTATCGACAATCACGGAGGGCGAGGCGACGGCAAAGAGCATTCTCATCGGCGTCAGCTACGCGCTTCTGCCTGTGATTATCGCAATGCCGATAAAGCTTTTCCTTACCAACGTGCTTACCTATAACGAGAGCGTGTTCATATCGCTTATCGACTTTGCGTCCTACGGCTGGTCGGCTGTGCTGATACTGCTTACCATAAAGTATCTGAACGACTATACCTTCAAAAAGACGCTGTGGACAATTGTGCTTACCGCGTTCACCGCGCTGATTGCCGTTGCGCTCCTGTTTGTCGCGTATGTGCTTATTTCGCAGCTGTGCGACTTTATCGCGTCGATTTACGGAGAGGTGGTGTACCGCTTTGTCAAGGCTTAGAAAACTGCTGTGCTGCCTTCTCGCGTGTCTATTTCTTCCCTCGCTTGCGCTTGCGGAGGAGGCGGAGGCTGCCGCCGGCTTTGCGCCGCCTGAGGGCTACGCGCTCTGCGCCGAAAGCGCCGAATGGTCGCTCTACCTCTGCGAGAGGAATCTTGGGCTTATAGTTGTAAACAAGGCGAGCGGCAAGGCGATGTATTCCTGCGTAACCGAGCCGGACAAATATCCCGGAAACGAGCAGTGGAAGGCGCTCTACACCTCCGGAATCGTAATGGATTACCTGAAGGGAACGGTTATTGAGCCGCTTCGCGCCGATTTCCAGTATATGCAGAGCGAGCGCGAGTTCGCCTATTTTGACGGCGGCTTCACCTGCAAGGCGTATTTCCCCGAAATCAAGTGCGGCTTTACCGTAACCGTGACGCTTGAGGATAACGGCGTTTCGGTTTCAATCCCGCTTGAGGGGCTTGTTCAGGACGATGAGGAAAATTTCGCAATCAGCTCCTTTTACGTTTACCCCTTCATGGGCTACTCGTACATGGGTGAAAACGGCGGCTATATCTTCATTCCGGACGGGCAGGGCGCGATAATCAATCTTCAGGATAATGAAAACCGCTATTCCTCGCCCTTTACCGCAACGGTTTATTCGCAGAACATCGGGCTTGCGCCGCTTACGACGGGCGCTGTTTACATGAACACCTCGACCGGCAATCCGGCTGAAAGGATTATGATGCCCGTTTTCGGAATAGCGCATGAGGACGACAGGCTCGCCTACGTTTCCGTTATCGAATCGGGCGATGACAACGCGATTATCGAGGCGAACTTCAACGGCGTCAGCAATCTGCCGTTCGACTGGGCGTTTGCCAAGTACACCTACCGCGTTGTATATTCGCAGCAGACAGGGCCTTCGAGCGGAACAGTCAACAAGCGGCTTCCGCACATAAACAACTTTGATATAAAGCAGCATTTCTTCTTCCTTGAGGGCGACAGCGCGAACTACTGCGGAATGGCGAAGCAGTACGGAAAATACCTTGACTCTCGCGGCGTGTTTGAGCATATCGAAAAGATGAGCGATTTCGGAATTCAGGTTGATATGTTCGGAACGGAAAACGAGAACGGAATGCTCGGCACGCAGCCTGTCGTTATGACGAGCGCCGACAATATGGCTGAAATTCTGAAGGATTTGAAGGCGCGCGGCGCGGATAACGTGATGAGCGTAATCCTCGGCTGGATGAACAACGGCTATACCGGCGGACTGCCGCTTACCTCCTATTCGCCCTCCGGAGCGATTGGCGGCGCGGCGGGGCTTGAGAGGGTTTTCAGCGCGGCAAGGGAAACCGGCGCGGAGGTTTATCTTGATACGGATTCCTTTACGATGACCTTTGACACGGCGGGAATGCTCAAGTATTCCGCGCTCAAGAAGGTGGATTCAAGCACCTACACAATGCCGCTTTACGCGTGGGTCTATAACTCGGCGGGGTACCTGAATCCCGTTAAGCTCATGGAATATTCGGCGTCGCTTTCCCGCGAGTACGTTTCAAGGGGAGTCAGCGGCGCGTCGCTTTCGGGCTTCCCGCAGGTGCTTACCGCGTATTACCTTGGCGATAAATACCATGACAAGAGCGAGTGCAGGGAATACTTCGAGCGCTCGGCAAGCCTGTATTCGGAAAAGCTGCCAACCGTTATCAGCTCGCCCTCGGCGTACCTCTGGCGCTATGCGCGCGCGCTTGCGGGCGTTCCCGCGGCCGGCTCGGACTACGCCTATACGGACGCGGAGGTTCCCTTCCTTTCAATCGCGCTTTCGGGAAGGATTCCCGTTTATACGGAGTACGTAAACTTTCAGGCGAACACCCGCCGCTTTTTCCTGAAGCTTGTGGAGCAGGGAACGCGCCCCGCTTTCCTTGTAACGTGGGAGGACCCGATTGAGCTTTCGGAAACGAACGCGAACTGGATTTATTCCTCCAAGTACGAGCTTTATTCGGAAATGATTGCAAGCTGGTATTCGGAGCTGAAAACGCTTCACGACATGATTGACGCCTCGGCAATAGCAAGCCATTCGGTTTCGGGCGCGGTAACGACTGTTACCTATGACAACGGGCTGACAATCTACCTTAACTACGGCGATAAGCCCGCAGAAGCCGGCGGTTTCACGCTTGAGGCACTCTCATATAAGGCGGTGACGGCAAATGAGCCATAAAAACACGCGCGCGGGAGCGCCAAAGGCGAAAACGTTTACAAAGCGCCGCCTGAGGGAGTGGGGAACGGGCTGGCTGTTCGTGCTTCCGTGGGTAATCGGCGTGTCCGTTTTTTTCCTCTACGCGATGGCGCAGTCCCTTTCCTATGCCCTGAGCGACGTTCGCCTGACGAACGGGCTTACCGTAACCTATCAGGGCTTTCAGAACTTCATAACCCTGTTCACCTCGGATACGACCTTCCCGCTTGCGCTTTCCGATTTTGCTTTGGGGCTGCTTTTGCAGGTGCCGATTATCGTCGCCTTCTCGCTCATAATGGCGCTTATGCTCAGCAGTAAAATAAAGTGCAGGGCAATGTTCCGCGTTCTGTTCTTCCTTCCCGTTATCATTGCGACGGGGCCTGTAATGGACGAACTGACGCAGCAGGGCGTTGCGAGCGTTCCGATGGTCAATCAGGCGGCGATTCAGGGCGTGCTTGCCTCCCTGCCGAACTGGCTTTCCGAGCCGATTCTGAACCTTTTTTCCTCGCTGATTCTGATTCTTTGGAATTCGGGCGTTCAAATCCTTATCTTCATCGCGGGGCTGCAAAAGGTGTCGCCCGATATGCGTGAGGCGGCGAGGATTGACGGCGCGTCCGGCTGGGAAATCTTCTGGAAGATTACTATCCCTACGGTAAAGCCGATGGTTCTTCTCAACGCAGTTTACACGATTATCGCCCTTTCGACGGGCGGGCAGAACGCGATTATACAGCTAATCTACAACAGTATGTTTGATTCGGCTGTCGGGCGCGGCTACGGCTATGCCGCCGCAATGGCTTGGACGTATTCCCTCGTCGTCGCGCTGGCTCTGCTTTTAGCATGGCTGATTCTGCGGGACAGAAACAAGAAGGTCGTTTACGAAAAGCGGCGCGTCGCTATGAAGGGAGGGTATTATCATGGCGATGAAAAAAAGCAGGCGTAAGCGCACGCCCCTCGAGAGAAGGGAGCATTTGAGGAAGCTCCTGCTTGGCTCGAATGAAAAGCAGGGAGTGCTGCTCAACATCGTCGTTTACACCCTCCTGATTTCGATTGCCTTTATCTTCCTCTATCCTGTTCTGTATATGCTTTCCACAAGCCTTATGCCCAAGGAGGACTTGCTCGACACCGCCGCAAAGTGGATTCCCTCGTCCATCTACACAAAGAACTACACGGACGCAATGCAGACGATGGACTACTGGAACAGCCTGCTCAAGAATCTTGCGATTGCCTTCTTCCCGACCCTTGCGCAGGTTGTCGTCTGCTCGCTTGTCGGCTACGGCTTTGCGCGGTACAATTTCCCCCTGAAAAGCCTTCTTATGGTAATTCTCATGCTCTCCTTCCTCCTGCCCGCGCAGCTGACGATAATGCCTAATTACGTGCTTTTCGCAAACCTCGGGCTTAAGGGGACAATCTGGGCGTTCATAGTCCCCGCCGTTCTCGGAATGGGCTTCAAGAGCGCGCTGTTCATACTCATCTTCTACAACTTCCACCGGCAGGTGCCGAACGTGCTGCTTGAGGCGGCGCAGATTGACGGAACGAGCGGCTTCGGGGCATATTTCAGGATAGCCGTTCCGCTTTCCCTTCCCGCGGTTGTAACGGTAATTCTGTTCTCCTTCGTTTGGTACTGGAACGAAACGAATCTTACGCAGGTCTATCTCGGCTATGCAAGCTCCCGCAACAACGGGCTTACAACCCTGCTTATAGAGCTGCAGAAGTTTGAAACGAGCTATGAGGCGCTGTATTCGCAATGGGACGCCTCGCCCAACAAGCTCAACGGCGCAATACGGATGGCAGGCACAATGCTTTCAATCCTTCCGCTGCTCCTCGGCTATCTTGGGCTTCAGCGCTACTTCATCGAAAGCGTTGACAAGAGCGGAATCACGGGCGAGTAGCGCCCGAACAATGACCTTGGATTCAAAGCCGGCAAGGCTTTTGAACAATAAAAAAGGAGGATTTCACAATGAAGAAACTGGCTTGGCTGCTGGCGCTTATGCTGCTGGTCGTCTCTCTCGCGCCCGTCGGCGCGCTGGCGGAGGAGGAGATAACGCTCACCTACGCCGTCTGGGATTTCTACGATGTGTACAACTACATGGCTGACAAGTATGAGGCGACTCATCCCGGCATCAAGGTCGAGATTCTGGAGCTTGGCGGAACGGACGTGTTCATGTCCAACCTCGGAAACCTTGCCGCTGAAAGCAAGTTCCCCGATGTTTTCCAGCATCTGAATCTGGACGCGTGCATTCAGAACGGCTGGTTTGCCGACATCACAGAGTATGTTGAAGCGGACGAAGAATATCAGAAGAACCTGTTCCCGTCCCTCCAGCGCGGCGGCTTTATTGACGGCAAGCGCTGCTTCTACGTCCCCAACAAGATTATGCCCGTCGTGGTTTATCTTGACCAGAACGTTTTCAAGAAGGAAAACGTTGAGCTGCCTCCCGCCGACTGGACTTGGGACGACATGATTAACCTGATGGAAACCATGACCCGCCCCGATATGCAGCTCTGGGCGTACAACTCCTTCCTCGGAATTCTCTCCATCGGCCCTGTTGCCCTTGCCGAGAACGCGATTGCCGAGTTCGGCTGGGACGGCGAGAACTATCACTTTGAGGACGGCTGGGCTGACTGCATCACTCAGGAAGCCGAATATCGCCGCCTTAACTACCGCGCGGACAGCGACCCGAACTACGCCACCATCATGGGCGACGTATGGGCGGGCAATTCCGGCCATGTAGCCATGCAGCATGACGCATGGTGGACAATGCAGTGGACTTACTCCGCATCCGATTCCGCCGAGCGCGCCGTAAGCATGATTCCTTACGCCGTTCCTGCCAGCACGGATGTAACCGTTTCCAACGCGCTTTCCTTCATCGACATGGGCGCGGTTTCCTCCAGCACCAAGCATCCTGCCGAGGCTTTCGACTTGCTCAAGTACATGAGCTACGGCAAGGAAGGAACCCTTGCGAAGATTGAAGCCTACGCGAACCTGAAGAATGAGGACGGAAGCGTTATCTACCGCGTTCCCGACTGGACGCCTATGACCACCGACGAGGAAGTCTGGGACGCTTACTGGGCGCTTTACCAGACCAACGACGCCGAATACTGGGCAGACAAGAATGTTGACTGGGATACCCTTGAAAAGCAGCTGCAGCGCTCCGTTCCGCTCGGCGGCGTAGCGATTCCCGGCTTCAACACCTTCCTTGCCGAGGTTTACAGCGGCAGCGATTACAACGGAACCGTCGGAATTGAAGCCGCCGTATTCGGCGGAGTCGCCGACCCCTACGATTACACCGAAATGCTCAACCAGAAGGGCAGAGAGTACTACGACAATATCATGAAGGTACTCTACGACGTATACGGAACTGCCGAATAATTCTGTTTCAGCGGCTTGATTCTTTAGCAAAGCGGGGGAGCGAAAGCTCCCCCGCAAGACTATTATCCATCAAATGCAACTATAAAGATAACGGAGAAATGATTATGAAGCGCCTGCTTTGCGCCGCTCTTTCCGCGCTGCTGCTGCTTACCTGCCAAACGGCTTTTGCGGGAAGGCTGGAGGTTGATTTGTCTGTTGACGGAACGCCCGTAAGCGATATGCTTTACGGGGCGTTTTATGAGGACATCAATTTCGCGGCGGACGGCGGGCTTTACGCGGAGCTTCTGCGCAACCGCTCGTTTGAAAACCGCTCCCTTACCTCGCCAAAAAGCTCGGACAGCTTCACCAGCTGGATGTTCAACCATCTCAACCGCGCGGAAGGCACGGTAACCCGAATGACGGAGGGCGGGCTGAACGACAATAACACGACGTATATGCGCGTCAGCGTTGAAAGCGGAGCGTACCGCGTTGTGAATTTCGGCTATTCGACGGTCATCGGGCGCGCGGGAATTCCCCTTGACGAGGGCGCGGAGTACGGCTTCTATTGCTTTCTCAGGAGCGCTGATTTTTCGGGCAGAATAAGCGCCGCGCTTACAACTGTCGGCGGCTCGCCGCTGAGCGATGCAATCGAGCTTACGCCCTCCGGCGAATGGCAGAAGCTTTCCGGCGTTTTTACCGCAAAGGAAACAACCGACGCGGTTCTGTCGCTCACGCTTGAGGGCAGGGGGAGCGTTGATATTGATATGGTATCGCTCCTGCCGAAAAGCGCGTTTGGCGCAAGCTGGCTTTCCGGCGGGCTGAGGGCTGATTTGGTTGAGGCTCTGCGGGCGCTTTCGCCGCGCTTCATCCGCTTCCCCGGCGGCTGCGTTGCCGAAGGCTCGTATTTCAAGGCGAACGCCTATAACTGGAAGGATACAATCGGCGCGCCCGAAACGCGGCGCGAGAACGAAAACACTTGGGGCTATATGCAGTCCTACGGGCTTGGCTTTGACGAGTATTTCAGGCTCTGCGAGGAGCTGAATGCCGAGCCGCTGCCCGTTGTTCACGCAAGCACGCTCTGTCAGGCGCGGGGCAGTCAGGACGCTCCGTATACCGAAACGGAAAAGGAAAGCCATATTCAGGATGTGCTTGACCTTATCGAGTACGCAAACGGGGACGAAACCACCGCTTACGGAGCGCTCCGCGCCAAAAACGGCCATCCCGCGCCGTATAACATGAAGTTCATCGCCATCGGCAATGAAAACTGGGGCGACGAGTATTTCTACCGCTACGGCGAAATCCGCGCGGCTGTAAAGGCAAAATATCCCGAAATCGAGTGCGTCGTCGCGGCAGGCCCTGTCGCCTCCGGCGCGCTAATCGAGCATAGCCTTGCCGTCATCCGCTCCCGCTATCCCAACGATATTGCGGACGAGCATTATTATATGGACAGCGGCTGGTTTCTGCGCAACACCTCGCGCTATGACGCCTATTCCCGAAACGGCAACAGCATATTCCTCGGCGAATTCGCCGCGCATGAGCCGGCGGTCGGCGGAAGGCGTCCGAACAATATGTACTCCGCTGTCTGCGAGGCGGCGTATCTGACGGGAATCGAGCGCAACGCGGACTTGGTAAAAATGTGCTGCTACGCGCCGCTTTTTGCCCGTAACGGCTTCACGCAGTGGACGCCGAACCTTATATGGTTTGACGCGCGCAGCGTCGTCAAAACCCCGAATTACTACGCTTTCATGATGTTCTCAAACGCGGTAGGAGACAGGTATATCCCCGCAAACGCGGATTTGCCGGATACCGTTTACAGCTCCGTCACCGCCTCCGATGAAAAGGTGTACATAAAGCTTGTGAACGCGGGAAATGCGGGCGAGGATATAACCGTGTCCCTCCCGCTTACCGATAGGCGCGCCTTGGTTCAGACGCTTTCAGGCAAGGCGGGCGACCAGAACAGCTTTGACGTTCCGGACAGGCTGAAGCCCGCTGAAACCTATGTGGAGCTTGTTGGCGGAAAGATAACTGTAACGCTGCCTGCTATGGGTATCCTCGTGCTGACTTGCGAAAAATGAGCTTGATATGCTTTAGGCTTTCATAATTTTCCGCATAAAAAACGGAGGCAAGCGCCTCCGAAACGGTTGACGTATACTATTGTTTCAGCTTCTGCCCGCAATACTCTGCATGGCATTGCGCCGCGCGGCTTACCTGCTCTGAAAAATCGGCAGCCCGCTTTCGTCGTATTTAACCTCGCGCAGATATGTGTGCCTGTTGGGGTCGGATAGCGCCGAGCCGTGAAAACCGGCATAGGGGCGCGCATGGAAAACGAGAATGTCATTTCCGCTTTCGTCCTTGGTAAAGCAGTTGTGACCTGGGCCGAAAAGCCCGTTTTCCGCCTCTGTCACCATTACCGGCTTTGCCGATTTTGTCCATGACGCGGGCAGGAGCGGGTCGCTGCTTTCGTCCATTGCGAGCATTCCGATTGCGTAGCGCTCGTCCGTCGCGCTTCCGGAATATGTGAGGAAAAGCTTCCCCGCATGGCGCAGAACGAACGGCCCCTCGTTTACCAGAAAGCCTTGGCATTCCCAGTCGTATTCAGGGCGCGAGAGCATCGCGGCAGGCAGTCTGAGTTTTGTTGGCGAAAGCATTTCCGCTATGTAGAGGTTGGAGTTGCCCGCAATCGAATAATCGCGCTGCGCCCATACAAAATAACGTTTCTTGTTAAGCTCAAATGTGGTAGAATCAAGGGTGAAGCTGCTCCAGCCTGTGTCTATTCTTCCCGCCTCGGTAAATTCCGCCGTCATCGGGTCGTCGCCCTCGCATTTGAGGGCATAGGTGCGGTGGTCGTAGATTCCGCTTTTGTCCGCCCCGCTGCTTGCCGCGGCGAAATAGACATACCAGCTCCCGAACACCCTGTGGATTTCCGGCGCCCAGATATTGCTGCTCATTTCCCCGCTCTCGTGCCTGCGCCAGATTACGCGCGGCTTCGCGTCCCGCAGCCCGTGCAGAGTTGCGGATTGCCGAAGCTCAATCCTGTCAAATTCGGGAACGGACGCAACGAAGCGGTAAAGCCCATCCTCTCCGCGGATTATCATCGGGTCGGCGCGGTTTTCGATAAAGGGGCTGAGCATTTTTCAACATCCTTTCAACGGCTTATGTAATGTTTAGATATTATTGAAGTATTCAATATGCACCTAAACTTATCTAAGCGAAGAATAGCATGAAAGTAAAGCGTTGTCAAGGGTTTTTCCTGCTTTGAGCAATGACTTGCGAGCGAAAAAATAAGCGCTTGCTTGGGAGGTTAGAATGATACATATTTCGGATATCCGAACCGGAATGCAAATCTTTGAGGCGCTGGACAGCGAGGTCAGGGTCAACATCCTGAACCTTGTGCGCCAGTACGGGGAAATCAACCTAAACCAGCTTGCCAAGGAGCTTGGGCTTACAAACGGCGCGATAACCTCGCATATAAAGAAGCTGCAGGCGGCGAAGCTAATCAAGGTTCGCTCAAGAAGCGGCGTTCGCGGCGCGCAGAAGGTCTGTATGCTGCTTGAAACGAAGATTATCATCGACCTTTTTGATGAAAGCTCCTTCCAGAAGAACGCCTATGTTTTCGACATCGGCGTCGGGCATTACACGGATTACGGCGTTTCGCCAACCTGCGGGCTTGTAACCAAGGACGCGATTATCGGCGAATTGGATGACCCGCGCTATTTTGCCTTCCCCGACAGAATCAACGCGGAGCTTATATGGTTTACGAAGGGTCATCTCACCTACACCCTGCCCAACAGCCTCAAGCTCGGCGAGGAATGCACCGAGCTGCAAATCGGAATGGAGCTTGCCTCCGAAGCGCCCGGGTACACCACCTATTACCCCTCCGACATAAGCTTTCGCATAAACGGGATTCCGCTCGGCTTTTTCACGAGCGTCGGCGAGTTCAACGACCGCAAGGGCATTTTCACGCCCGACTGGTGGTTCCCGAATCTCGGGCAGTACGGAAAGCTCAAGCTGCTTACGATTAACGAGGCGGGCTGCTTTATCGACGGCTTAAAAATATCCGAGGTGACGATTGACAGCCTTGACTTGAAGCCCTCGACTCCGCTCACCTTTACGATAGAGGCGAGCGAGGACGCGGTCAATCAGGGCGGCGTTTCGCTTTTCGGCAAGGGCTTTGGCGATTATGACAGCGGCATTGCCGTCAAAATGTTCTACAAGCCCGCAAACAATAAGGAAAAGCTGCCCGCCGCAAACGCGTGAGCATGATTGTGCGTTTTATGTTTCATCCGTCTGCCCGTGCGCGCCGCGATTGCATTTATCCGATTTTCTGTTAGAATAATACGCGTGATGAAATTTCGCGGCTCTGCCGCGCTTACGGAGGCGTTTACGATGGATTACGCAAAGGAGTCGCTCAGGCTGCACGGGGAATGGAAGGGCAAGCTGGAAATCAAGCTCCGCGCGCCGCTTGATACGCGCGAGGATTTGGCGCTTGCCTATACCCCCGGCGTTGCAGCGCCCTGCCTTGAAATACAGAAGGACGTAAACAAGAGCTATGAGCTTACCCGCCGCTTCAATACGGTTGCGGTCGTTACGGACGGAACTGCCGTTCTGGGGCTTGGCGATATCGGACCGGAGGCGGGAATGCCCGTTATGGAGGGCAAATGCGTGCTTTTCAAGGAGTTCGGCGGCGTTGACGCGATTCCGCTCTGCGTTCGCTCCAAGAGCGTTGACGATATTGTAAACACGGTTCGTCTGCTCGCGGGAAGCTTCGGCGGAGTCAATCTTGAGGATATTTCCGCGCCGCGCTGCTTTGAAATTGAGCGTAAGCTCAAGGAAGTCTGCGATATTCCCATCTTCCATGACGACCAGCACGGAACCGCCGTCGTAACCCTTGCCGCGCTCACGAACGCGCTTCGCCTTACCGGCAGAAAGCTTTCCGAAATCCGCGTTGTGTTAAGCGGCGCGGGCGCTGCGGGCGTTGCGATTGCCAAGCTGCTCATTTCCTCCGGCGTTTCCGATTTGATTATGTGCGACCGCACCGGCGCGCTTTATACGGGCAGGGAGAAAATGAACGAGGAAAAGACGGAGATTGCCGCAATTTCCAATCCGCGCATGGTAAAAGGCTCGCTTGCGGACGCGCTTGTCGGCGCAGATGTGTTTGTCGGCGTTTCCGCGCCGGGGCTTGTTACCCCCGATATGGTTCGCTCGATGAACAAAAGCCCGATTATTTTCGCTATGGCAAACCCCACGCCCGAAATTATGCCGGACGAGGCGCTCAAGGCGGGCGCAGGCATTGTCGGAACGGGCAGAAGCGATTTCCCGAACCAGATTAACAACGTGCTTGCATTCCCCGGAATCTTCAAGGGCGCGCTTTCCGTCCGCGCGAGCGATATCAACGAGCAGATGAAGATTGCCGCCGCGACCGCGCTTGCCGACCATGTTCCGCAGGACAAGCTTTCCGCTGAATTCATTCTGCCGGACGCGCTTGACCGCACGGTTGCGGACGCGGTTGCCGCCGCCGTTGCGAAGGCGGCGCGCGAAAGCGGAGTCGCCCGCATATAATGGCAGGGTTTGAAAAGGATAACGAGCGCGTGCTTGAGCTGGCAGGCAATTTTCTGCTCTCCTGCCCGCGCGGAGTTACCGCCGATGAATTTGATACTGTAAAGAGCTGCGGCGTAAGCGCTGAGGAGGCGTTTGCGCTGCTCTTTTGCGCAAAAATGGGCATAGATACCGATTCGCCGGACGGCAAGGCGCTGTATCGCGCATATATTCAGCGTATGTTTCGCTGCCTTGACGATATGGGCTATGAGGAAAATCCGTACCGCAGGGCGATAAGGTTCGGAGGCGAAAAATGCGGGGAGTGGGAGCTGCGCGAGGATTTTGTGCTTCCGCTGGAGGCGTTTGTTGCGGACGACCTTGAGGAAACCGCCGAGGGGCGCGTGATACCGCGCATCGGCTTTTTCACCCGCCGCTTCACCTTCCCTGCGGTTTATGAGCGGGGCAGGGTATGGATGAGCGTTACCCCGAACGAAATCGCCACCATGGAGGAGCCGATTTCCGTATCGCGCGGGCGCGTGCTGACCTACGGGCTTGGTATGGGCTATTTCGCGTTCATGGCGGCGGAAAAGCCGGAGGTTTCCTCCGTGACTGTCGTTGAAAAGAGCAAGGATGCGATAAGCCTTTTTACAAAGCACATTCTTCCGCGCTTTGAATGCAAAGAAAAAATCAGTATAATCTGCGCGGACGCGTTTGAATATGCCGAAAAAGCCGCGCCCTTGGGCGGTTATGACTTCGTGTTTGCCGACCTCTGGCATGACGTTTCGGACGGGCTGCCGATGTACGAGCGCCTTCTGCCGCTTGAAAAGCTTATGCCGAGAACGACGGTGTTCCGCTACTGGATTGAAAAAACGATGAAGATATATATGTAATTTTTGCGGCTTTGGCTTTCCTTAGCCGCGCGTTTGTGGTATTATAAGCTTACAGTAAATCGTTTCACCAATCAAAAAATCGGAGGTACGGAAAAATGGCGAAAGTAAGATGCGCTATTATCGGCTGCGGCGGAATAGCCAACGGGAAGCATATGCCCTCAATCAAGGCTGTCGGAAGGGCTGACATGGTTGCCTTCTGCGATATCATCAGGGAAAAGGCGGTTTCAGCCGCCGAAAGATACGGCACGGAGGGCGCTAAAATCTACACGGATTATCACGAGCTGCTCAAGGACGAATCCATCGACGTCTGCTATGTGCTTACGCCTAACCGCAGCCATGCGGACATAACCTGCGACTGCCTTAACGCCGGAAAGCACGTTCTCTGCGAAAAGCCGATGGCGAAAACCGCCGAGGATGCAAAGCGCATGGTTGAAACCGCGAAAAAGACGGGCAAGCTGCTCACAATCGGCTATCAGCACAGGCATAAGCCCGAAAGCCAGTACATAAAGGCGCTCATCGACCGCGGGGATTTGGGCGAAATCTATTATGCAAAGGCGCTGGCTATCCGCCGCCGCGGAACGCCGAACTGGGGCGTTTTCCTCAATGAATATGAGCAGGGCGGCGGGCCGCTTATCGATATCGGAACGCACAGCCTTGACCTTACGCTCTATCTCATGAACAATTACGAGCCGCGCATGGTCGTCGGCACGAGCTATAAAAAGGTGGAAAATCCCGAATGCGGCAACCCGTGGGGCGGCTGGGGCAAGGATGAAAACACTACACTTGAGGACGCGGCGTTCGGCTTCGTCGTTATGAAAAACGGCGCTACGATAACCCTTGACGCAACGTGGGCGCTCAACACAAGCCTGCCGATTCAGGAAGGCTCAACCCAGCTCTGCGGCTCCAAGGCGGGCGCGGAAATCATCAATAATAAGGTTGTTATCAATAAGGGCGAGTTCGGGCGGCTTGTGGACAGCCATCCGGATATGAGCGTCGGCGGCGTGGCGTTCTATGACGGAGTAAAGGAAACCCCCGCGATTACCGAGCAGCGCCGCTTTATGGACGCGGTTGAGTTTGGCGCGGAGCTTGTCGTAAAGCCGGAGCAGGCTTGCGTTGTAAGCCAGATTCTGGAGGCTATCTATACCTCCGCAAAGTCCGGCAAGCCCGTATTCTTCGATTAAGCGGTGATAAATATGAAGTACGGAATTCAGATGTACAGCGTTCGGGATATAGCTGAAAAGGACTTGCATAAGGCGCTTGAGCAGGTCGCGGCGCTTGGCTATTCCGCCGTCGAGTTCGCGGGTCTGTTCGGCAATAAGCCGGAAACCGTAAGGGAATGGCTCGGCGGATTGGGGCTTGAGGCATGGGGAACGCATACGGGCCTTGACGCTCTGGAAAAGGATTTTAACGGCGTCGTAAAGGAGCATCGCGCTCTTGGCTGCAATGTGCTTACCGTTCCGTGGCTCAGCCCCGCAACGCGCGAGGAAACCGACGCGGTTATCGAAAAGCTTTCGGATTACAGCCGCCGCCTTGCGTCTGAGGGAATCACGCTTTCCTATCATAACCATGCGCACGAGTTCGCGCCGAACAAGGATGGAGTGTTTTTCTGGAACGAGCTTGTCAGCCGCACGGCGCTGCCGCTTGAAATGGACACCTATTGGGTGTATGCCGCGGCGGAGGACCCCCTTCAATGGATGGACAGGCTAAGCGCGGCGGGCAGGCTTCCGCTCATCCACCTGAAGGACGGGCTGAGCGGCGGCGAGGGCAAGCCTCTCGGTATGGGCACGGCGCCCGTCGCGGCGGTTCATGAACGCGCAAAGGACTGCGGAGCGAAAATTATCGTCGAAAGCGAAACCCTTTGCCCCTCCGGCATCGACGAAGCCCGAATCTGCATTGAGTACCTGAAAGCGCTGTAAGCGATATAGGCGGCGAAGGCTCCCTTGTGCAAAGGGAGCTGGCGCGGAGCGCCTGAGGGATTGTCGGAAAGGCTTGAAATATAAGGATTTACGTTTATTGTTCAATAACAATCATTACTGCAATGCCTATCGAAATCTCTATTACAATCCTTCCGTCACGGCTGCGCCGTGCCACCTGTTCTTGCACAAGGGAGGCTTTTTCCGGTATCGTTGCCGTGCTGCGAAATCGTCTCTTGTTGGTTCGCGTTCTTGTTGAGTAGAGCTAATTATAATTACAAAGACTATATAGCGAAAACAGTCTGCGTAAGCAGGCTGTTTTCCAAAAAGAAGGCTCCCTTTGCACAAGGGAGGCTTTATTCTGGTATTGCCGCCGTACTGTAAAGCAGCCGGTTGTAGGTTTTTGTTAGCTTCTTAATCACGTGATTCTCAAGTTTGTTTTAGTGGTGCGATTTTCAATTACAATGGCGTTATCATAAGCCGTCTGCACAAGCAGACGGCTTTCCAAAATAAGGCTCCCTTGTGCAAAGGGAGCTGGCGCGTAGCGCCTGAGGGATTGTCAGAAAGGCTTGATATATTAGGATTTACGCTTACTATACAGTAACATTTCTCCCGCCGCTGTCTTTCCATCAATCAAGCTAACCCTTTGGCGCGGTTGAGCTTTGCGCGAAGGGCGGTCAGCTGGCGTTTGATGGAGGAAAGGGAGGCGCTGGTTTTGCCCTGCTCGAGCCAAAGCTCGGAAACCTGCTCAAGCGTTCTTCCGGCGCGGTAGTAGTCCTTTATCAGCTCCCATTCGCGCTCGGTAAGCGCGCTGAGGCTGCTTTTTGCCATAAGATAGTCCCTTTCTGCGGTGATGAATCTTTCGATTGCCGGTTCAATAATCATGTTTAATCTCCTTATATTGTAATATTCCTTGTCTTCAAACGAATAATAACACGAACGTGTGTTCGTGTCAATGCATACAGCGCAAATTCGGAAATATTTCTTGCATGATACGCAAGAATGTTGTATACTGCGGATGGAGAAGCAAGCCTGCTGTATTGCAGCAAACGTGCGCTGCTTCTACGTGCGTTTCGGCTGTCGTTCGCCGCCGCAATAACCCGCTTGGCAAATGCTCGCCATTGCGATGTGAATCACAGCGAGGATACACCATGCAATGTTATAGCGTGCATGACGATAACATAGCGTGCATGACGGCAAACGCAAGGCATACAGCGCACGGTTTCGCAAACGTTCGCCGCCGCAATAACCCGCTTGGCAAATGCTCGCCATTGCGATGTGAATCACAGCGAGGATACACCATGCAATGTTATAGCGTGCATGACGATAACATAGCGTGCATGACGGCAAACGACGGGCATACAGCGCACGGCTTTGCAAATATTCGCCTTCGCAACGAGCGGCTCCACAAATGCACGCCATTACAACACCGGCTCAAGCGAAGGTATGCAATGCATTGCGCCTTGCGCGTGATGTTTATGACCATCAATGCGAAAATGATAATCAATGCGCAATATGCAAGCTCGGCTGCGCGCGGGTATCTTTATGAACATCCAACAGCAAGCACCATTTTTAGTGTCGGCAAATATTATTAAGGCGGTGAAGCTTATGCGCTTTGGCGAAAGACTGAAACGGGAGCGCGAGGCACGCGGGCTTACGCTTTCCGAGGTTGCGCGAAGCGTCGGGTTGTCCGAGAGCGCCGTTCAGCGCTATGAGGCGGGCATAACCGAGCCAAAGGCGGAGCGCGTGGAGGATTTTGCGCACGCGCTGGGCGTTTCCGCCGCAATGCTGATGGGCTGGGAGGAGGAAAAGCTTGACGAGGACATTCGCGTGTTCGCGCGCGGAATGCAGAAGCTTTCCCCTGAAAAGCGCCGTCAGGCAATGCGGCTGATTCGCGCGCTCCAAGAGGAAGATGAATAACGCGGCGGCGATAAGGGCGGCGGGGGAGCTGCTGTTATCCTGCGGGGTCGCGGAGCTGCCAATCGACGCGCGCAAGCTCCTTGTTTCGCGCGGAGTCAAGGTAATGCCCTACGGCAAGGCGAAGGGCGAAAAGAAAGCGGCGCTGGAAAAGCTAATCGCAATAATCGGCGCGCGCGACGGCTTTACAATCATGGATAAAAGCGGCAGATATACCGTTATGTACAGCGAAAGCGGCGAATGCGCCGAGCGAATCGGCTTCACGCTTGCGCACGAGCTTGCCCATATCGCGCTTAATCACGAGGGCGCGCTTAGCGCTGCCGGCGAAAGGCTTTCGCGCGAGGAAAACGAGGCGGACGCGTTTGCGCGCGAATTGCTCGCTCCTGCCGCGCTGCTTCTGCTGCTGCCAAAGCCGCTCACGGATAACGACAGGCTTATTTTCAGGCTTTCAAACGCCGCATGGAAGGTAAGGCAGCAAAAAGCGGCAGAGGATAGGCTGCTTGAGGGCGCGGAGCTTTCGGCGCGGCTTGCAGAGCGCTTTTCGCCCGCGCTTCTCGGCAGAGTCTGCTCCTACTGCGGCGCAGGCTTTTCAGCGGCGTCTGCCGCCCGCTTTTGCCCAATATGCGGAAGCGAGGAAATATCGCGCGGCGCTCACGGAATCCGTTATTCGGGCATAGAAACCGACGAAAACGGACGCGCGAAACGCTGCCCCGTATGCGGCTGCGAGGACGAGCTGACGGATGATTCCTGTCCGCTTTGCGGCGCGCCGATCCGGAACCGCTGCCCCGTATGCAGTTTTCAAGCGGACGGAAGCGCCCGCTACTGCCAAGCCTGCGGCTCGCCAACCGCCTTTTATGCCGCCGGTTTCCTCAGCGACTGGCACGAATACGGTCAGAAATAAAGCCTCGGATTTTATACCGAAGCTCATTTCGCCGCAGGACGGGAATTGTTATTATATTATAATTATGCGTATATATTTCGCAGCCGTTTTAGAAAATCCCTCAGGCACTTTACGCCGGCTCCCTTTACTATATACGAGCCTTTCTTTGGTAAACCGCCTGCGTACGCAGATGGAGCGCTTTCAGCAAGCAGAACAGCCTTTGCAGCCGTCCAGCTCGATTTTACTTCCCTCAATTTCCATCTGCGTTCCGGAGGTGGCGCAAAAGCCGTAGCGGGCAAAGAAGGAAACGGTTTCGGGAGTGGCGTCAAGACGAACCTTTTTGGCAAAATGCGTTTGAGCTTTATAGAGAAGCAGGCGAACGAGCAGGTCGCCGTAGCCCTTTCGGCGCTCGGTTTTAAGGACGCAGAGAGAGCCGATGACAAAATCGCCGTCATACCAGATATCGCCGGAGGCAACGGGCTTATCGCCGTCGTCGTAGATGACGCCGCGCCAAAGCGACGCTTTTTCAGCCGGAGAGAGCGCGTCCGCGCCGATTTTTCCGAATACGCTTAAAGAAATCCCGTCAGCCTCGGGCGAGGGTACGCCGGGCGCAAACATTTTACCGCTTACCATTTCACATTTCTCCTATACTGAAAGCGCGTTGCAATCAGAGCTTCCGCGCATTATAATGAACATAACGAAATCAGCCGAACGGAGGGCACAACGTGGAGCAGAAGGACGTACTGCGCATCAACGAGCTTGCGCGCAAGAAGAAGTCGGAGGGGCTTACAGCCGAGGAAACCGAGGAGCAGAAGAAGCTCCGCGCACAATACATAGCCGAGTGGCGGCAAAGCATGAAGGACACGCTTGACAACACCTTCATCGAGCGCGAGGACGGAACGCGGGAGCGCCTTGTGCAGAAAAAGCCGAACAAAAGCGAGCTGCAATAATCCCGCCAAGCACTATTTTAGCACATAGCGCGCCGTTTTCAAAGGGCGCGAATAAGCGGCGGCAGTAAATGAAAAGCTAAACGCGGAAAGCATTCATGATTATCGCGGAGGTGCGAAAATGCTCTGCCGCGTTTACTTTTTTGTATGGCTGTCCGCGCTTGCGTTTCAGGAATGGCTGCTGCTCACGAGCGGCTACTCCGCCGTGCGCTATGCCCTGCCGCTGCATCTTTGCTCATACTGCGCGTGCCTCGGCGCGGCGTGTATGCTCATTCCCCGCCTTCGGGGAAAGCTTTGGGCGCGCAGATTCATCGCCGCTCTGGGAATGCCCGCCGCGCTTGCCGCAATGCTGTTTCCGGCGCTCTTGCCGACGGACTTTCCGCTTGCAAGCGCCGCGAGCTTTTACGCAGTACATCTGCTGCTGTTTTTCTGCCCGCTCGTCCTAAGGCGCGAAAGGGCAGCCGCCTTCGCGCGCGCAAGGCTTTATTCCGCGCTGTATTCGCTTCCGCTGGTAATCGGCGCATACGCGGTAAACACAATCTTTTCCGCTAACTATCTCTTTCTTTCGGCGCTTCCCGAGCAGCTTGAATTTCTGTCCTTCATTCCGCAGCCGGCGCGCCCAATCGTCCTTTTTGCCGTTTTTTCGGCGCTGTGCTTTATGCCGCTGCCGAAACGGATTTTAAGTGTGTGAGCGCCCGCCGCCCTGTTTTATTGCCTTTCCTTATGCTATAATAAGCGCGTGAAATACTTTTTACGGGAGAATGAGAATTGAGCGAAATCAAACTCGTTGCGATTGATTTGGACGGAACGCTTCTGCACAGCGACAAGAGCAGACCCCGCGAGGCGATGGAAATATTCAGGGAGCTTATATCTCGCGGAGTTGACGTAGCGCTGGCAAGCGGAAGGCAATACGCTTGGCTGAGAAACGAATTTTCGGAGCTTGCGGACGGAATGACCTTCCTTTGCGAGAACGGTGCCTTGCTTGTCAAGAACGAACAGCGCCTTTTATGCGAGGGGCTTCCGCATACGCGGCTGCTCGAAATGATTAGCGCCGTGCGGACGGTAAAAACGGGCGCAGCGTCGCCATGTACTCCGGACATGGTTTACTATGAGGCGGATTTTCCGCTGCTTGTGCTTTCCATGAAGCACGCATACCGCAACAGCGAGCGCGTAAGCGACGTATATGCGGCTGTCGGCGATAAGCCGATTATGAAAATAAGCGTTTATGACGATGAAAACGCCGAAAAGAACCTCTATCCGGTGCTGAAGCCGTTTTCCGATGATGCGGCGGTGGTTGTGTCGGGGCAGAACTGGGTGGACATCATGAAAAAGGGCGTAAGCAAGGGCTTTGCGATGCGCCGCCTTATGGCTATGAAATCGCTTCGCCCCGAGGAATGCATGGCGTTCGGGGATTACATGAACGATTCGGAAATGATGGACGCGGTTTACCACAGCTACGGAATGGCGAACGGGCATCCGGATTTTCTTGCGCATTGCCGATTCAGAGCGCCGTCAAACGACGAGGACGGAGTTCTGCAGGTGCTGAAACGCACGTTCGGGCTATAAAATAAAGCGGAAAGGAGCGCGATTGGGCAAATGAACATTCAGCAGCTGAGATATGTGCTGGAAATGGACAAAACCCGCTCGATAACGGAAGCGGCGGAAAACCTGTACATGAATCAGCCGAACCTATCCCGCGCGCTCAAGGAGCTTGAGGGAAGCCTCGGCTTTCAAATTTTCGAGCGCTCCGGCAAGGGGCTTGCGACAACAAAGCGCGGCGAGGAATTCGTTCAGTACGCGCGCGGCGCGGTAAGGCAGTTTGACGAGCTGGAAAAGCGCTATTCGGGCGGCGGCGCGTCGGGCGAAAGATACAGGCTCGCCGTTCCGCGGGCAAGCTATATCGCGGAGGCGTTTGCGGATATTGCAAAAAGCGCCGAAAACGGGCTTGAGCTTGACTATATGGAAACGAACGCGCTTTCCGCAATCCGCGCCGTTGCGGACGATGGATACGATTTGGGTATCGTCCGCTATCAGGCGAGCTTTGAGGACTATTTTATCAAAACAATGCGCGAAAAGGGGCTTGATTACCGCGAGCTGTGGTCGTTCCGCTACCTTGTGCTGACAAGCCGCGAGCATAAAAAGGCGGATAAGCCGGTATTCTCGGCGGAGGACATTGCGGGCGGAATACAGATTCGCTACGGCGACAGCTATAATCCCGCGTTCCGTCAGCCTGAGGACAGCGAAAGGCATTCGCGCGTCATCACTGTATACGAGAGGGGAAGCCGCTTTCAGCTGCTGTCTCAAATCAAAAACGCGTATATGTGGGTTTCGCCCGTCCCGAAAAGGCAGCTTGAGCGCTATCAGCTTTGCCAGCACGGCTATGACGGTGACGCGCCCAAGCAAAAGGACGTGCTTATCTATCGCAAGGGAACAATGCTGTCGCCAATGGACGACGCTTTCCTGACAGCGCTGCAAAAGCAGCAGGACGCGCTCGTTGGCTACGCCGACTAAAATAGCGGAGGAATGAATTATGAAATACTGCCCCAAATGCGGCTGTGAATACATGGATGAAGCAACGGAGTGCGTGGACTGCCATCTGCCGCTTTCGGATACGCCTCCTGAGGGCGAGGTCTGGACGGCGCGGGTCAAGGAACCCGAATGCTGCTACATTGCGCAGGACGATATGCAGGCGGACTTGCTCTGCGATTTCCTCCGCGACAGCGGAATCGACTGCTACCACCGCGGCAACGAGTTCGGCGGGTATAACAAGGTAATTTTCGGCTACTCCGTGTACGGCGAGATGATAATGGTCGAAAAGGATAAAAAGGACGAGGCGCGCGCGCTCGTGGAGGAATTCCTTTCCGCGCCGATTTGCGAGGACGAATATCAGGACGCCGCCCTGCTCGACGGAACTGCCGAGGAGCTTGAGGAGCTGTCGCCGGACGACGAGGATAGCGACGAGGACGACGAATAAAAGGTAAACGAGCGCAGGAGCAAGGCGACAAGCGCGTGAAGGATAAGCGCGGGTTTGCCGTACAAAGCGGTTTCCTTTGGCGGAATCGGGAGGAAAAGTATGCAGCGCATTCATCTTTCGGTTGACGACAGCCTGAGCGTTTTCCGCGAGCTTACCGAAAACGCGGACAAATGCGGAAGCGCATTCTGCTGCCCCCGCCTTGCGTATTATAAAGCTCTCCATGAAAAATACGGCGCGAAAATTACGCTGTACTGCTTTGCGCGGGACGGCGTCTTTGACATCGGCAATTCCACCGGCAAATTCGCAAACGAGCTGAGCGAAAACGCGTCATGGCTTCGCTTTGGCTTCCATTCCGCAGACCCTGACGCAAATATGCTTATCGCGCCTTTTGAGGAAAGCGCGGAGGCGTATAAATACGTAACGCGCGAGCTGAAACGCATAACGGGCGGCGCGCCGACCTCTGCGCTAAGGCTTCACTACTTCGCCGCATCAACCAGACTTCGCCGCTTTCTTGCCGAAAACGGCGTAAAGGCGCTGCTCGGCGCGGATGACGACAGGGTTTCCTATTCCCTCGCGCCCGAAACGGACGCAAAGCTGAAGCGCTGCGGTCAGTGCCGCGATACGGAAACGGGGCTTCACATTTACAGAACAATGGCAAGGCTTGAGAAATGCGCGGATGTAAGCGCCGCGCTGTCCGAAGCGCGAAACGCATACCCTGAAGCGCCGCTTGTCGTTTTCACCCACGACCGGCTTCCGCAGGGAATAGCCCGAATGGAGGAAACCGCGCGCTTCGGAATGGAAAACGGGCTTGAATTCGGGCTTGAGGATGAATAAAGTCGATTTTTGTTGCATATAATTTTACGAGAAATACATAATACGGAGGCGTACGATGATACTTTACAGAAAAAAGCCTGTCGTCTATTCCATATTCGAACCTGGGTTTACGCTTGACGCGAGTGCAAAAAAACACCTGCGCGAGACTGTGTTTGCAGACGGCACAAGGTCAAAGCAAATAACATTGTTGATAAACGGCAAACAATATAAAGCGAAATTATTGAATGCTTTGCCGCGTGACTCGGAACAAGGAGGGAACGGTTCAGTACAAATTAAGTATCTGAATAATACAGTGCAGGAGCTATTCAAAGAAATTTTCTCCTCCACATATTATTATTATTTAGAGAAAAGAAGCAAGGCGGAATCTGTCACGCTGTCTGATGGCAGAGTCAGAAAATGACTCGACAAGTGAAATCTCCTGCACTTGAGAATGTCAGCATTGAGGAAACAGAACAGCCTTTTGTGTATCTTGTCAAATGCCATCCCTGCAACATTAATTTATATGATGTTATTGACATCAATATGGAAAACCGCGACAGGGAATATATCGAGGGCGCAAAGAAACTGATAAAGCACTATGTAAGAGAAAGAAATCGTGATTTGGTTAAAAAGGTAAAAGCGCTGTTCCTTAGCGCTCACGGAAAACTATATTGCGAAATATGCGATTTTTCGTTTACTGATACTTACGGAAAAATCGGAGAAGGTTTTATTGAGGCGCATCACATAGTTCCTATCAGTACAGCAAAAGAAAACGCAGCAGTAAAACTGGAAGATATGTGCCTTGTTTGCGCAAATTGTCATCGAATGCTCCATCGCAAAAAACCAACTGACGGAGAATACCTCAGTATTGACGAACTGCGTTCTATAATTACGCGCAGAATACCTTAAATAAGCGAGAGCCAAAGTGCGTTTCGGAACGGAACGTCTGCATTAATATGTCAGTCCATAAGTCACGGATATGGCACCATCCCCGCCTTGCAGCCGCGCGGATTTTATGATATTCTTATCTGCGAATAGTTCTGCCACCGGGCAGGAGTGCGAAAAGCATTCATTACTCATCGTTAGGTCTTTGAAGATGAGTACATGGGTGCTTATTTTTTTAGGAGGATTTATGGAGAAGGCAAAACCGGCAGGAGGGTATTTTTCAAAGGGCGAAATCGCGCTGTGGTCTGTTTCGGCGGCTGTTATAATCCTGTCCTTCTGCCTTTTCGACGGCAAAAGCTATATGACGCTTGCGGCGTCCCTGATTGGCGTAACCTCGCTTATCTTCTGCGCGAAGGGAAACCCGACGGGGCAGCTGCTGATGGTTGTTTTCAGCCTGCTTTACGGCATAATTTCTTATAGCTTTGCGTACTACGGCGAAATGCTGACATACCTCGGAATGACTATGCCGATGGCTGTATTCGCGCTCGTTTCATGGCTGAAAAATCCATACGGCGGGAACAAGGCGGAGGTAAAGGTTAACAAGCCGTCCAAAAAGGAAATGCTGCTCATGTGGCTTGCGGCGGCGGCAGTAACGCTTATTTTTTATTACATTCTTTCAGCCTTCAAAACGGCGAACATCGTTCCAAGCACAATATCGGTTACGACAAGCTTCATTGCCGTATACCTCACATTCAGAAGAAGCCCGTATTACGCGATTGGCTATGCGGCGAACGACGTTGTGCTGATTGCGCTTTGGGCGCTCGCGGCGCTTGAAAACAGAGCCTACATTTCCGTTGTAATCTGCTTTACAGCCTTTCTTGCAAACGACATTTACGGCTTCATAAGCTGGAGGAGGATGGAGATAAGGCAGCGCGAGGCAGAAGGCTGACGGCGAATTTGCGATATAAAAAGGCGGCGGGATAAGCGTCCTGCCGCCATAAAGCGCAACTGAATATGCGGTTCAAATCGGGGTTTTACCTCGCCTTATCCGCGTCAAAGGTAAGGGAAAAGCTTTCGGAGGGGTTGCAGCGGTAGGTGTTGATATTGGTGTACGGCTCTATGCGCACGCGCTCCGCCTTTGCAAACGTAGCCTTGTTAAGCCCGTCAACAAACTCCTCGACAAGCTCGCGGCTCGTAATATCCGGCTTATGCGGCGAGAGGGCGCGCGTGAAGGGCAGCTTGATAACGCGCTGCATCATTGCGACATAATCGCCGAGCGGCACAGCCTCATGGAAAAAGAGCCACGTTGTCGGGTTGAAGCTGTCCGCCGTCAGAAGCAGCTCAAGCTCCGGAACATAAAGCCCGACAGAGCCGAGGGTATGCCCCGGCATTTCAACAACGTTCGCGGTAAGCCCGCCCAAGTCAAAGGATGAAGCGCTCAGGCGGGTAAACATGGAGAAATCCGTCTTTCTGTACTCGTCCTCATTATCAATCCTGATTCCGCGCATTCCGGCTATCGAGAGGGTTCTGCCGCGCTGATAGCGCCCCGCATATTCGGGCAGAATCGGGAAATCCGCAGAATGCATATATACCTTGGGGAAAAACCTTGCGCCAATCGCATGGTCAAAATGCGCGTGGCTCATGATTACCGTATACTCAAGCGGCGTAATGCGCGCAAGCATCGGGCGCGGGTCGAAAAGCCCGTAGCCCGCGTCATAGAGCAGGGCGCGCTTTTTGCCCACAAGAAAGGTGAAATGCACTCCGAGCGCGTCCGCGATATGATAAACGCCCTCAAGAGGGTTTGAGATAACAAATTCCTCCATCGGCTCAATCCTTTCTCTGGCGCGCGATAAGCTTAATCGCGCTTGCGGAGCCGCAAACGAGAAGCCCCAAAGCAAGCCATTTATGGAACTCGTTTTCCATGAAGGTGTTGTAGCTGTTAGCGCGGTCGATTAAGAAAAACACAAGCATCATAATGCTCATGATGATTGTAAGGTGCGGAAGAACCTTATCGAGAAGCTTAAGCAGTTTATCCATCATTTTTCCTCCTAGCGCTCCGTGACAAATACTATATCGCTTGTCACGCGCCCTCCGTTGTACGGCTGATTGACGTTTTCGCCGTTAAGGAACATCTGCGAGGTCTGCCCGCCGTCAAGGTTATACGCAACCTTCATTCCGAGGCGCTTGCAAAGCTCGGACATCTGAACGTAGCTCATTCCGTCGGAATAGCCGTCCTGCCGCCCGTCAATCAGAACGAACATATAATGCCCCGGCTCAACCATGCCGATAATCGTGCGGGGATTCGAGGAGTTGTTGGTGAACTCGGCAATCGCGTTGCCCGAAGGCGCAAGCAGGGACGGGCCGAAGTTCCATGCCTGCCACGCGCCCTGCGAAAGCAGCTCGTCAACGTTTACCTCGTCGGGCTTATACGCCTTCATTGTTCCGTCGTAGAAAAGCACGAGAACTGCCCTGTCCTTGGCGATATTATTGCGGAAAAGCACTCCGTTGCGGATTACAAGCCCTTCCTTGTTGAAGCCGCAGTAGTCGCCGTTGATTGCGGCGATTGCCGCGTTGTTGCGGCTCATTTCGCTCATTCTCTGGGTTATTCCGACGCCGTAGGTGTCGTTTGCAAACGCGGTGCGGAGGCACTCGATATTGCTAACATATATATCCATCACATAATAGGCGAGATTCTTTATAACCTTGTCCGCATAGGTGACTTTTTTCTCGCTGTGGCGGCTCAGATACACGGAAACCGTGTTGCCGACATAGCCGTCCTCGGAGTAGTACGGCTGCCCCGACGTGAACTTATCCGCGAATTTTACGCTCCACGGCGCGTCCGCCGGAATATCCGTCGCGGCAGGCTCGGCTGTAACAACCGGCGCAATATACTCCGTCGGCGCTTCGGTTGCCGGCTGCTCTGTCGCGGCAAGCGCCTGATATTCGGGCGCGGGCGTGTCCGTCGCGGCAATGGCGGCGAGATTATCCGTTATCGCCGGCTGAGGGGTCGTGTTATTGATAGCCGCCGTCCGGTATGCGCCCATTCCCGCGCCGTTGACGTTCGCCTCGGGGCGCGGAATAACATGGTCAAAAAGCGCGAAAACATTAAGCGCAACCGCGGCTGCAAGCACGTCCGCGAGCACCAGCGCCCATACAGGCCAGAGCTTTTTTCTCCGCCTTCTGCGGCTTTGAGTTGTCATATCAAGGTGCCTCCTATGTGAATCTGCAAAAATTATAATCGGCGCTTCCTTAAAAATATCGGGACCGATTATGATTTCTGCTCATTAGTATAGCATAAATCGAAACGGCTTAACAGATATAAATATGTTGGCAAGTCTCGCTCCCGCGGTGATTCTGGGCGCAAGCGAAAACGCGCAGGTTGAAAGCACGCCGGAAAAGCCGGAAAACGAAAGCGCGCTCTCAAGAGAAGAAACGCCTGAAAGCAGCTTTTTCTTCACGCCCTCCTCGTCAAAAGGCTCAAAAAGCGAATGCAGACGAGCCAAATCCTCAGCCTTGAGCATAAGCGTGCGCGGCGGGAGGGAAAGCATGGAAAGCGCGAGCGCGCAGGCAAAGACAGGCTCGAAAATATTGCTGATTTCAAGCCGCCAGTCCCTGCGCCAAGCGGTAAGCAGCCTTTCAACCAACGCCGCGTCAAAGCGCGAAATAAACGCGCTCTCGGTTGCAATTTCCGAAAGATAATCGCTTATATAGTCGGCGCCGAGGCGCTTTTCGCTTACGGGAATCGCAAGCTGATAGTCAATATCGCAGGGGATGAGCGCGGACATGAACATTGCGTCATAAAGCTCAAAAAATCTGCCGATTGCCGCAAAGGTTGATTTGAGCGCGTCGCTGCCCGTTTTCGGCATCATCGCGCCGAGCCGCCCGTACGCGCGCTTGAGCGCCTTTACGTCGGAGAGCAGCTTGTCCTGAGCCGCCAAGAGCATTTCCCTTGCCGGCATCAGAAGCGCTTCCTTTTTAGATATTCCCGTAGCATTCAGCCAGCGGGACAATGTAAAATCCACGGATTTGAGCAAATCCAGCGCCGTTTCCTCGCGCATTGAAGATGAAAAGCCTGCGGAATACCGCTTTGCCGAGTATTGCCACAGCTCCGTCAGGCGCGCGTTCCATTCGGCGTTTGTCTGAGGCGCTTCAATCCCATTCGTCATCTTCGTCCTCCTCATCGCAAACTTCGCCCCGCATAAGGTCGCACAGCGTCATGTCCGAAAGCAGCTCAAGCGCGCCGTGCGCCTTTTCGTCAAACACATAGCGCATTCTCTCAAGCAGCTCGCCGTCAGTCATTGATTCCTCGCACTCGTTTTTGAAATAGTAGAAGGACTCAAGCAGCGAGGCGAGCGTTTCGGCAAAGTCCGCGCGCGAAACGTAGGGCGACGGCATGAATTCCTCTATCAGCCTCGGGAGAATTCCGGAGGACATTTCAACGCGCCCCGCCGCCTCCAGCGCGCGCTTTCTTTCAATCAGCAGTCCCTCCAGCTCCCCCTCCGTGAGCGCCAATCCGTAGCGCGCCGCCTTTTCATTGACGGCGGTAAGCTCGCGCCGCGTTTCCGACGCGCCGATATTTGCAAGCGATATTTCCACAAAAGCCGCCTCCTTCTAAAGTCCGTAAACGCAATATACGATTGGGCGCGCGGAAATACAAGACTTGACTTTTTTTGATAATTGTGCTATTATCAGACCATCGGAAAAAGAAAAAAATCGCGCGGCGTAAAACGCGCCGATTTTATTGCTTTTGCGCCGCGCCGCGTGAAGAACAAAAACAAACGGAGCGCTGATACGCAGACGGCAGAAATGCCGTTTTTGAGCGCGGAAAAGCACGGAATACCGAAAAACAAAGCTATAAACAGCCAAGGGAGAACAAAATGGATTACAGCGAGATAATCAAGCGCGCGGGGTTGAGACCCGAGCTGTACTCAGACAGCACGGCGGCGTTCTGGGACGACGAGCATATTTCAAAGGGAATGCTTGAGGCGCATCTTTCGCCGGATACGGACGCCGCCTCGCGCAAGCCCGCGTTCATGGACGCGTCCGCCAAATGGATTCGTAGCCTTTGCGAGGCTGACTCGCCCGCGCTGCTAGATTTGGGGTGCGGCCCTGGGCTTTATGCCGAAAGGCTTACGCGCCTCGGCTTTACGGTGACGGGCGTTGATATGTCCCGCCGCTCCCTTGACTACGCGTCCGAAAGCGCGCAGAAAAACGGGCTTAATATCTGCTATGTAAACCGCGATTACAGGCGAATTGCGTTTGAAAACGAGTTCGACGTATGCACGCTTATATACAACGATTTCGGAGTGCTTTCCCCCGAATCGCGGCACATCGTATTGGGCAACGCGCGCCGCGCGCTCAAAAAGGGCGGGCTTATGATACTCGACGCGTATGCAAAGCCGTTTTTGTACGGGTACAGTCAGGGGCGCGACGTAAGCTATCATGACGGGGGCTTCTGGTCTGATGAAAAATACGTTGAGATTGACAGCCGCTATCTCTATCCCGAAACGGGCAATTATCTTGAGCAGAGCATAATCATAACCGAAAGCAGATGCGAAACCTACAACATATGGAATCAGGCGTTCACGAAGGAAACGCTTTCGGCGGAGCTTCAGGCGGCGGGCTTTGGAGATTTCCGCTTCTTCGGGGACGTTTCGGGAAGCGATTATTCCGACTGCGGCGAGGTTATGGCGGTAGTCGCAAGGCGTCTCTGAAAAAGCAAAACGCATTCAACCGATAAAAACGCGCAGGCAAACGCAAATATGCCCGCGCGTTTTTTGTTTTTCCCGCGCTTTAGCGCGCGGCGCTTTTCTTAAAGCATTGACTTTTTTGCATAAAACGCAGATAATAAAAAGGAAAATCAATAAATCCGCATTTGCGGAATGCATGAAACAAAAGCGTTTGAAAGGCGACGAAGTAATGAAGGCGACAATCAAGGATGTTGCGAGAGCCGCCGGCGTATCGCCCTCAACTGTCAGTCGGGTGGCGTCGGGCAGCGCGCGGATAAGCGAAAGCACAAAGAAGCGCGTCAAGGCGGTTATGCAGGAGCTGAATTATAAGCCCAACCTGCTCGCCCGCTCTTTGGTAAGGCAGGATTCGTGCGCAATCGCCGTCGTTTACGATTGCTACACCAAGGGCTATTCGCAGGACCCGTTTTTTATGGAAGCAATGCGCGGAATTTGTCAGGCGGCGCAGGAGCAATCGCTGCACGTTCTGATTTCAACGGGCGCGGACGGACGAAAGGGAAGCGGAATCGCGTCTTTGTCCCAGAGCGGAATGGTTCGCGGGATGATTCTGCTCTCGGCGCCTGTTGACGATATTCCTGCCGAGGCGCTCAGGGAAGCCGGTCTGCCCTTTGTGGAAATCGGCCATCCTTCGGACAGAAGCGGTAACTGGGTTGATAACGACAACGTGCTTGCGGGGCGCGAGGCGACGGAAACGCTAATCCGCAAGGGGCATAAAAGGATTGCCTTCGTCGGCGCGGACGGAAGCTATCATTATACGATGGAGCGTCTGACGGGCTATCGGGAGGCGCTCAGGAAAGCCAATCTGCCGATTGACGAAAGCCTGATAATCCCTGCGGCGGGCGTTGGCGACAAGGCGTCGGAGGACAGCTGCATCAAGCGGCTCTGCGGCGAAAAAGCGCCGAGCGCGTCGGTATGCGCGACGGACGATTTGGCAGTCTGGCTAATCGGAACGCTTACGAAGCACGGAATCGACGTTCCCCTCACTATGTCCGTAATCGGCTTCAACAACTCGCCGATGAGCCGCTACATCGTGCCCTCGCTCAGCACCGTTGACATAAACGCGTTCGAGCTTGGCAGAAAAGCCTGCGATATGCTCATCGACATCATGGAAAATCCCGACAGCGAGGTAAAAAACGAAATCATCAAAACGACGATTATCGAGCGCGATTCAACGGCGGGCAGCGTCAAGGGGCGCTGAATGGATGTAGCTGAATGGATGTAATTGAAGGGCTGAATCGTTATAATCAGCGCGGAGGAATATCCGCACTGACGCAGTAATCGCGAGCGAGCGGAGGAAACGCAATGAATTTGAACAGAAACCGTTATGGCAGCGTGCCCACCTACGGCACGCAGAATATAAACAAGCAAAAGCCCGATAAGGGCGAAAGCTACCGCAAGGCTGTGCCGAAAATCAATCTTGAGCGCGCGTCTGACCAATGGCTTCAGTACGCGCTCGTTCTGCTGCTGCCCCTTCTGTTTATAATCGGGCTGCTGCTTTCGCCGGTCAAGTACGTCTATATCGCGCTCGCGGCGGCGGCAATCGCCATAATGTGGCTCAAACGCAAGTTTGTGATTACGGCGCGCTTCATCATGACGGCGATGCATTTTTCGCTCGTCCTGATTACGATAGTCACGCTTATTACAGCTGCAAGACCCGATAACAGAAATATAACCACCTCCCTGCCGGTATCCGGTCAGGCGGGAATCAGCGCGGGAACGAACGCCGGAAACGCCGCGCAGCCCCAGCAGCCAATCAATCCGCAGCAGGGGCAAGCTCTGCCCTATCCTACGGACGTTCCTGCCAATCTGCAGTCGAAATCCGCCTCCGAAATGACCCTTGATTTGTTCCTCGGCTATTGGATGGAGAACGATATCGAGCATATGACGACGCTCACGACCAACACATGGCGCTCCTCGCTTACGCAGAACGACCCGCAGACGGAAATGTTCCGCATAATCGCGCGCCGCAAGCTGGTTGAATACGAGGTCAAGCGCATATCCGGAACTGAAATGGACACGACCCGTCAGGCGCAGGTGCGCTGCGCCGTTGAGTTCAGCGGCAGCGCCGAGCGCAAGGTCGATTACACGGTGTTCCTTATTCAGGAAAACGGCTCGTGGTATGTAGACCCCAACACGATTGCAAGCGGAGTCGAGGTTGACGAGCAGGCAGAGGCGGAGGAGGAGCAGCAGGCGGCGCTCGGCGGCTATGAAATAACCCCCGAACCCGTTGTGACCGTAGACCCGAACACCCTGCTCTACTATAACCCCGACGGCGGCTCATACTATCATGTGGACGCGAACTGCTCGTCCGTCGGCACGAAATACCGCCCGCTTACGGGAACGATAACCTATTCGCAGCTCTCCGGAGAGCCTTATAACAAGCTAAAGCCCTGCAAGGAGTGCGGCGCGCCGTAACCCGAACGGGCAACGTAAAGAAATTAACGTTTATCGTTAATTTATTGTTGACAAACGTAAATATCCCTGATATACTCATTCCATCGCAGCGAGGGAAGGCGCAGCCCTTACGCGATGGAATGAGTTTTTGTAATCGGGAAACCGCAGAAAAGAAGCTGCGGCGCAGGCGCGGAGCAGGAAATGCCCGCCCGTATAAGAAGGAGAATGAAAATGGAAAATACCAACGTAAAGACCCTCAAGGAGCGCATTGCGGCGCAGAGCAAGACGATAATCATCATGGCAAAGGTAGCCAGAATCATCCTGTATGTTATGCTCGGAATATTCGGAACTATGCTTGCGGCAAGTCTTATATCGCCTGACGCGAGCATTATCAAAATTTTCGGGCTTGACATCAAGCTCTACAGCCTGATGGGCAGAGAAACGATTCCCGAAATGCAGGAGCAGCTCGTAAAGTCTATCATAATGATAGGGCTTTCTCAGGCGCTTCTCTATTTCGTAACGGCGCTCTTTACCAAAATCAGCGAAAGCGACACGCCCTTCACCCTTGACATAGCCCGCAGAATTAAAACAATCGGCATCCTGCTCGGCGTTGCGATTGCTCTGGATAACATCTATCTCGGTATCGTCGTCGCCTTCGTCGTGTACGCGATTGCGCTCATTTTCTCCTATGGCGCGGAGCTGCAGCGTCAGGTCGACGAAACGTTGTGAGGCAAAAATGGCAATAATTTTAAGGCTTGACCGCGTTATGGCGGACAGAAAAATGCCGCTCGGCGAGCTTGCCAAGCGGGTCGGAGTAGCGGACGTGAACCTCTCCCGCATAAAAACCGGCAAAATCAGCGCAATCAGGTTCTCAACCCTCAGCTCCATCTGCCGCGCCCTCCGCTGCCAGCCGGGCGACTTGCTCGAATACGTCGAGGACGAAACCGACGACCTCCCCGCTGAGGAGGAATGAATGGGCTTGCAGGAAGAGGACAATCCCTCAGGCGCTACGCGCATGAGCTTGCTCAAAAATCGTCTATCGCTAGGCGGCAAGCGCAGACGGGGCAGGAGTTTACTCGCGGGTAAATGACTGCCTCGGCTGTCGCGTAGCCAACATAAGCGATAGGCGGTTTTTCGACAAGCGTACAGCTCCCTTTACACAAGGGAGCCTTCATTTGAAAAACCGTCTGCTTGCGCAGACGGTTTATGATATATTATTGCAACTAATCATTAAGCTTTATATAAAATTTACTCTACTATCTCCAAATGCTTTTTCGGCACGACGCCGGTAAGATACTGATATTTCACGTGATAATAATACTTATCCGTGCGGGTGACATAGACCTCGCTGCCCAAGGGAATCTTGATATAGATGGATTCGCCGCCTGACTTTTTGCCGGAGAAAAGGGTTGCTCCGCTTTCTTCGGTAACGGTGGCGAGCTTATACTTTTCGGGCGCGTCAAGGCTGTAATCGCCGTATTGCTCGCCGGGAACGCCGAGGGCAAGGCTTTGCCGCAGCTCCTCGTCAACCTCGTTTGAGCGGTAGATTGTAACGCGCGTACCCTCGAGGCAGTTTTTCGCAATCCATTCCGCGTCCTCAGGCACGAGCCTTATGCAGCCGTGGGAAACCGCGCTGCCCATGGAATACCAAGCGTAGGAGTCCAGCTTGGTCAGCTTTTTTGAGTGAAACGGCACGGAATGAAAGAGATAGCCGCCCTTGATTCGGGTTACATACTTAACGTAGCAGTTATACTTATGGATATACGCCCATTCCGTCCTGTCCGTATCGCGGGCATTGGCAGGCAGATAGTAAACGCCTTCCGCAAACTCGGAGCCTTCCTCGCCGGCGGAGCATATCATCTGCCGGACAATCTCGCCCGTAACCGAATCGTAAACCGTGGTAATCTGGTTTGTATAGTCAACCTTGATTTCGTACGGCATTTCATACGGCATATCGTCGGGCACGGGAGTCGAAGTCGCGCGGACGGGCGCTTTTGTAACCGCCTCGGAGGGGGTTTCCCTGTTGCTTTCGGCAAATGCGGGCGCTGCTAAAAAAAGCGCCGCAAGCATTAAAGCTATTATCTTTCTTTTCATTCATATCTCCTTTGCAGCGGCGAAAAATCGCGCCTTCCTGCTTTGCATATAATACCATAGAGAGAATGATTTCTCAAGTATATAATAGAAGCCCCGAAAGACGGGCAGCAAACGAATGCCCGTAAGCCCGTTTGCTCAACCTTTCATAACTCAAGATAATTTGTATTATTTCATGATGTATTTAATTCGGGATATGCACACTATACGAAACCGACATTCGAAACTTGTATATTTTGCAGCCTTTGTACGTATATTCGTTGTACATAACGTGCATTTATTGACCAAATTGGCATAATATAATAGCCATAATCGCATACCCTTGGGCAATATCCGCATATTATTTTGCAGATAACGCATTTATAATATTCCTAAATGGATGAGCTGAAAGAAAGGAGGTCAAAGCTGTTTTTCGTTATCCCCTCATCGCTCAAATCGAAGTCAAATCAAAACTTCACACGCAAAAAGAAGGAGAACCCACTATGAAAAAGCTGTTGAAACGCATTCTGGGCGCAACAATGACGCTCACGCTTGCAATGACCGGCGCGCCCGCAGCATTTGCGGAAAACACGGAAGCTCCCCGCTCGTACTTCCCCTATCCGGCAGAGTTGGAGCAGCTGCCCGACAATTTCAGTCTGCCCGATTTGTTCGAGTTTTTTGACGCGTCCGCCGACCCTGACGGAAGCGGAAGGGTTGAAACCCCCGAGGAATGGGACGCCCGCTCTGCCGAGCTGAAGGATATGCTTCAGTATTACGTATACGGCAGCCGTCACGACCCGCTCAAGGGCGACACGACGGTTACGGGCATATACGAGAACTACCAGTACAACTGGAACGAGAACGTGACCAAGGGCACTCCCTCCCCATGGGGCTGGAGCGAGCCGCTGAAGCTGCCCGAGGGCGCTTACACGATGTCCGTTCTGGACTTCACCGGCTTTGGAATGGGTATGTACTACACGGGATTTACCCCCGTTGAGGACTATGTTCATACCGGCGACGCCTTCGAGATGGATGGCGGGCTTGCCGCATGGAAGGAAGGCGACACTTGGGCGGAGCATGAGGGCGTTGTGTCAAAGGAAAAGCTCCCTGTGCTGACCGTTGAAATGCTCATCAAGGACACCAACCCCGAAAACGAGAGCGTTCGCTCCGCAGCAGCTGCCGAGGGCGTAAAATACACCTTCTCGCTGCGCGTGCCCGCCGAAGCGCCCGTTGTTGACGGAGTTCTGCGCCAGAACGCCGCGGGATACCCCGTGCTGGTTGCAATCGGAAGCATTTCCGAGGAGCAGATTCGCGTTCTTAACGAAAACGGCTATGCCTACATCGGCGTCTCCAACAGCGTTGACCCCGACGCGGGACAGCTGAGCGTTTACGAGCAGCTCTATACTCCGACCGACCCCGTGGTTCACAACGACAATACCACCGTCAACGCATACGACGTTGACAGCGGCGATTTGATGGCGTCCGGCTGGATTGCCAGCCGCGCCCTTGACGCTCTTGAGAGCTACGTAAAGCTTTCTGCGGACGAAAAGGCCGCAATCAATCCCGACGTAATCCTGCCCGACGTTGACACATACAGCGCCGCAATCACCGGCTGCTCCAACAACGGCAAGCGCGCGCTTGTCGGCGGCGTATTCGATAACGGCGACAACGGCGAAACACGCTTCAAGGTTGTCACCATGAGCGACCCGGGCGGCGGAGGAACCGCCGGCTTCCGTTATTCAACCGAAGGTCAGCTTTTCAGCTATGAGCCTCCTGTTGTAAACAGCGGCGACAGCGTAATCGTTCACGATTATGCCTACGGGCTTAACGAGAGCCTCCAGCGCGCCATACAGAACACCGGAGAAGACCAGTGGTTCGGCGACCGCGCGCAAATCTTCACCGTTCGCCCTGACCTTGCGGACAACACTCCGTTCGACCTGCACGCGCTTATAGCCGCCTTCGCAACCACGAAGGAAACCCGCTATATCCTCTGCTGGACGGCTGAGGCGCAGGACGCATGGATAAGCACTCCCTCCACCGTGCTCAATATGACGGCGGCAAAGGAAGTTTATGAATTCCTGAATCAGGGCGACAATATCGGCATTATCGTCCGCGACCAGGCTCACGCCAATCAGGACCGCGATATGCCGGACATCATCGCCGTAATGGATAAGGCGTACTACGGAGCCGAGACCATTAACCGCAGGTTCATCGACACCCTTACCATCAACCCCGACACGGGCGCAACGAACCATCTTACCGCCGCCGACGGCAGCGGAACGATTCTGCCTGCCAAGGAGTTCAGCTCCATCGCGGCAATGTCGCGCAGCCCGTACTTCATCCCCAGCGCATACATCGACTGGTCACGCCCCACCAAGCACGTGCTTTGGACTGAGTCCAACAGCGTTACCGAGGGCGTTCCGCTTACCTTCGCCTTCCATACCGACGCGGACAAGGTTGAGCTGACCCTTACGGACGGCGAAACCAAGCTTACCGGCGAAGCGAAGGACGGCGTTGCCGAAATTTCGCTCACAGCAGAGCAGGCAAAAGCGGGTCAGTACACCGCAACCGCAATCGGCGCAAAGGATTCCAAGACGATTGAAATCTGCGGCTGGACTATCAAGGACGCGCTCAGGCACTCCATTTCGGATAACAGCGCGCTCGGTCATGACGTGGGAAGCGGAATCTGCTTCACAACGCCGCTTGTCAACTACAACAGCGAAACCAACGCAGTCCGCCTTTACATGAACGGCGAGCGCCTACCCGCCGACATCTACGATTATGACAACAAGGTTGAGTGGGAAGGTCAGATTGTTCCGCAGAGCGGCTATCTGCAGCCCTACGGCGCCTCGCTCATGCTCTACGCAGACACCATGGGCTACAATGTGCCGATGGGCGAGAAGGTCACCTTCAGCATCCGCAACGCCAAGCTTGAGGCGCTTCAGGGCTATACCATCGCGATGGATATAGAGTACGAAAAGTACGACCCGAACGGCGGCAACGGCAAGATGCGTATGCGCTTTAAGCCCACCTACAACACGCTCACTCCCCAGACCCCCGTATGGGCGCCCGAGCTTCTGCAGAACACTCCCAAGAGCGGACTGCCGGAGGGCGAGGAATACTGGCCTATACTGGGCAACTGGAAAACCGACTTTGACGAAAACGGCGTTCTCAAGGATACAGCTGTAATCCGTCCTCTCACAAGTGCGGCAGTCGAAAGCGCGTATAAGGTTGAAATGAAGGTTGAAGCCGCCGATAATACCGGCGCCACCATATCCTTCAGCGCTCCCGTTAACCGCAATGACTTCGGCGTTGCAATCAACGTGGTATCCGGCGTATCGTTTGAATGGGCTGACGACAACCAGTCCGTGCGCCTCGTGTACGACGCGCCTGCCGAAAGCGGCGAAATCAACGCGTTCGTGTTCCGCTCGGTCGATTCCGAGGGCAACATGATTGGCGCTCCCGTTCAGCTGAGCCTTGCCTTCTGAGAGTAAACCGAAAAACCAATATCAATCAAGAGCCGCCGCGAAGCGCAAAAACGCCCGCGGCGGCTTTTTCGTGCGCTTTTTCAGCCGGAGCTAAAGCGCGGCTTTTCAGGCGCTTTTTGAAAGCTTGGCGCTCCGTCAAAAATATTTCCGAATATTGCTTGCTTTACGGCAGAATTATGGTAGAATAAGTATAGGTCAATTTTAACTCCGGATAAGCGAATAAAACTATCGATAAACCGCGCACGCGGCGTATGTGAGGCGATACAAATGAGCGGTCACAACGGCAGGCTGTTTTCATCAACTGTATTTTTGCGCATGACCCTGTGCTTCTGCGTATGTATGGTTCTGCTGCTTTCGCTTGCGCTGTCTGTTTTTCCGCAGGATAATCTGTACTCGTTTTCCGAAACGGTTATAACGCTGGACGACGGCTGGACGCTGACTGCGGATATAGGCGAGCCGCAGCAGGTCAAGCTTCCGCTGACGGTTGACTACGGAGTTAACGGCGAGTACACCCTTACGCGAACGCTAAAAAACGAGAAGGGTCTGCTTTCCTCGCCCGCGCTTTGCTTCTATTCCAATTATGTCGATGTTTCGGTTGCGATTGACGGGGAAACAATATATGACTTTGCGTCGAAAACCTCCGCGTTCATCGGCTCTACGGGCAACACCTATCACTTTGTAAGAATCCTCGACGACCTTGACGGCAAAACGCTTACAATAAAGCTCCGCGGTCAGCTCGGAAACAGCATAAGCTATCTTATAAAACCGCCGCTCCTCGGCTCAAAGGCGACGATTCTGAAAAGCGCGGTTTACATAAGCCTTCTGTCAATCGTGCTTTCGGGCTGTATGCTCGTGCTGGGAATCGGGCTGATTATCCTTCACCTTGTATTCAGAAAGCAGCTGTCGCTCGGGCCAGCGACTGTGTTTGCCGCGCTTTTCGCAATTCTGTTTGCGCTCTATGTGTTCTGCGAAACCTCGTTTGCGCAGATGCTCTGCCCGAACGGCTTTGCGCTCTCCTCGTTTACATTGACGCTGCTTACGCTGCTTCCCATGCCGCTTATCGGTCTGCTTACCGATGATGAAAGCGGCAGTTCAAAGCGTATGCCTGCGGCGGTCATGCTCATATGCGCCGCAAACTTCGTTGTCCAAACCCTGCTCAACGCCATGGGGCTTGTAAGCCTTCGCTCGATGGTTCCCTATACGCATGGAATAATCGTGATTTCAATCATAGTCCTAACGGTTTACCTGCTTGTAACAAACAAGAATAAGCCGCGCCTGCCGAAAAAGCTTCTTGAAGCGCTTCCGATGATAGCCGGTGGAATTGCCGACATTGTGCTTATCTATGTAAAGCTGCCCTCCTTCAATAACAGCTTTTGGTTCTCACTCGGCGTATCGACGTTCGTGATTATCGAATTCTGCGGCTATATACGCGATTTCTTCAGGCTGTACCGCGCCTCGCTTGAGTCTGCGCTGCTCCGCGATATGGCGTACCGCGATTCGCTGACGGGCATAGGCAACCGAAACGCCTATGAGTATGAGCTTTCCGAAATCGAAAAGAGCAAGGATAAGAGCAGCTTCTGCTCCATCGTTCTGGATATTAACGATTTGAAGCTGATAAACGACACCTACGGGCATAACGCGGGCGACACGGCTGTTCAGGAAACGGGAAAAATGCTGCGTGAGCTTGCGCCCGCCTCGGCAATGTGCTTCAGAACCGGCGGCGACGAATTCGTAATTCTCCTGCCCGATTATAACGACCTCAAAACCCGCGAGCTGGCAGAGCGTATCGCAAAAGAGGCGCGCGAGCGCGGCAGGGCGCTCTCAATGCCGCTCAGCCTCGCAATCGGCTTCGGCAGCTACTCCGCGCAGGACGGCAGCTTCCTTGAATTCATCAGGCGCGTCGATACCCTGATGTATTGCAGCAAGCGCACCCTTAAGAAGAGCAGAAGCTGCTGACGATTGCAGCGGCAGCGCGGAGCAAACGCAAAGCGACAAGAGGCTGTTTTATCAGTACGGCAACGATACCGGATTAAGCCTCCCTTGTGCAAGAACAGGTGGCACGGCATAGCCGTGACGGAAGGATTGTCGTTGGGATTCTCGCAAAAATGTTTTTGAATAACAGGCGTAAATCCTTATATATCAAGCCTTTCATACAATCCCTCAGGCACTTCGTGCCAGCTCCCTTTGCACAAGGGAGCCTTTCTTTGGTAAACAGACTGTGGCTACAGTCTGTTTATGATATAACGCTATCGAACTTCAAAACCGCCCTCCCGATTTCACGGGAGGGCGGGAGTTTTGGAACGGATGGAACCGTGTGTGCGTTCCATGCCGCTGCTGTCTGCCGTTAAGCCTTACAGCATATACTCATTCCTATATCACTCCTCGCTTCTTATGCTTTCCGCGCAACAAAACCGCCCTCCCGATTTCGCGGGAGGGCGGGAGTTTTTAGCATATGGAAACGCTTACGTATATTCCATACAGCTGTTATTACTCAGAAATGATTGCTCTGCGATGAGGATTCAGCGGTGATAACTCAACGAAGAATTCTCAGCGATGAACTCAGCCGTCAATTACTCAACGATGTTCAGCTTGAGGTTGCTGTATTCGGTGGGCATTACGGTGTAGTCGCTTTCGACTACGAGAGTGCCTGCCTTGACAGCGTCGAGAACGGTGTTGTACTGGTCAACGGTGAAGTTCTGGAGGCTCCAAGTATCGGTCGGGAGTCCGACAGCGCCGTCGTTAACGCCGAGGTTAACGGTGGTTCCGCCGATTTCGTCCCAAGTGCCGGCGTAGAAGTGGGTGATGGCCCACTGCGCAGCTTCGCCGATGCCCTTCATAGCGGAGGTGATAACGGTTTCAGACTCAAAGGACTGGTCAGTGTCAACGCCGATTACGAAGGTATCGTTCTCAGCGGCGGCAGCGGTGATGGAAGCGAACATTGAGCCGCCGCAGGCAAAGATAGCCTCGGTGCCGTTCTCGTACCAGCCGTTAGCCATGGTCTGAAGCTCAGGGGAGTTGGAGTAGCTCGCGCCGTAGAGCCAAGAATAGTTCATTTCTACCTGTACGCCCAGCTCGGCAGCGGCAGCGTTAGCGCCCTGAACGAAGCCGTAGCCGTAACGGCAGCAAGCGGGATTGGTTCCGCCGCCACCGCCGCAGAAGCCAAGCTTGGTCAGACCATTCTTGACTACGGCATAGCCGGCGAAGTAGCCGCACTGCTCTTCCTGGAAGGCGATAGCGGTTACGTTGGGCAGAGCTTTTCCGTCAGCGTCGGTAAGCGTCCAGCCGTCGATGAATACGAACTTGCAGTCCGGATAATCAACAGCAGCCTTGGTGAGAGCGGAAGCCTGCAGGAAGCCTGCGGCTACAACAACCCTCGCTCCGCCGTCGGCGGCAGCCTTCATGGCGTCGTAACGGTCGTCATCAGTCGCCTGATCGCCGTTGGCGGGCTGATAATACTTATAGCTCATGCTGTTGGCGGCGGCGTAAGCCTTGACGCCGTTCCAAGTGCCCTGGTTGAAGGACTTGTCCTTCAGCTGTCCGACGTCGGTTACGAACGCAAGCTCGAACTTACCGTCGGTTGAGGTCATATTGTCCTCAATGTCATCGGGATTGATGGTTTCCGCAAAAGCGCAGGACGCGCCGAGCAGCATAGCCATCGCGAGAAGAATTGCCAAAAGCTTCTTCATGTGTTTTCCTCCTTATTTTTGTCTCTCTTTTATAAGAGAGTACCTATCCAAGCAACGCACTAAGTATAGCACAGCGCCCATAAATATTCAAGACGCGGGCGCGGTCTGACGCGTCATACTCCGCTGATAATTCTTTCCATTGCCGACGAAACGACCATGAACGCCGCCTCGCCCAGCCCGCCGTTTATTATTATGTCCGCATAGCGCTTCGTAGGCTCGACGAACTCGTTGTGCATCGGCTTTACCGTTGCAAGATACTGGCTTACAACGCTGTCCATCGTCCTTCCGCGCTCGCGGATATCGCGGTCGATTCGCCTTATAATCCGCTCGTCCGCGTCCGTTTCAACGTATATTTTCAGGTCAATCAGCCCGCGTAGGCGCTCATCCGTGAACAGGAGGATTCCGTCAATGATTATTACCGGATTGCTTTTGACCGTTACGGTTTCGCTGCTCCGCGTATGCTTTACATAGTCGTATACGGGGCATTCCATATCCTCGCCGCGCTTGAGGGCGCTGAGCTGCCTGAACATAAGGTCGAAATCGAACGCCTCCGGCGAGTCGTAATTCCGCGTTTTGCGCTTCTCAAGCGGAATATCGTCCTGCGCGCGATAGTAGTTATCGCAGCTGATTGTGGAAACCTTGCCCTCGTAGGAATCGCCCAAGCGCTTCGCGAAGGTGGTTTTGCCCGAGCCGCTTCCGCCCGCAATTCCGATTATAAAATTCTCATGCGCCATGTTACGCGCCGCCTTTGCAAAAGTATTGAAAGCCTTACCGCAAGTATAGCAGAGGACGCGCCGTTTGACAATAAGGCGCTTTTGCGGGCGCTCTGCCCCGAATGGTTCTTCCTGCTTTCCGGTAGGGAAACCGCTGCCATATGCGGAAACCTCCTTGCCAAAGACTGAGGACGCGGCGATAACTGAAATCCTCTCCGAAAAATATGCGTTGAAACCTTTGCAATCTATGGACTAATAACGCCGCAAATCCCGTTTAATACTATGGCGGACTTACCGGCGGCAGCCGCTTCACCCCTGACCTGTGACAAACGCAGATTTTTATAAAGAAAATCAGCGATTTTCCCTTTTCCCGCTTTGCCATAAGGCGCAAGATGATGTATACTTTATGATGAAGAGGCGTATATCGCCGCCGCGCCGCAATACGCGCGGAATGCGCCGATAAAGAATTTATGAAGAGCGGAGGTTCCCAAGCTTGAATACGATATGGGAGCAGGCTTCTTCCATTCTGTGGAACATACTCAACCGCCCGAAGATAACGGACATAATCGACATTCTGATTGTCGCCTTCCTTATATACAGCCTGCTTATGCTGACGCGTGAAACGCGCGCCTCGCAGGTCTTAAAGGGGCTTGTTATCCTGCTGCTCGCAAGCTGGATAAGCGATTTCCTTGGGCTTACCGCGCTTAACTGGGTTTTGAGAAACGTAGTCAACAACGGCGCAGTCGTGTTGGTAATCCTGTTTCAGCCGGAGCTGCGGCGCGCTCTTGAGCAGATTGGGCGCGGGCATATTATGGGAATCGCGGGGACGGATAATCTGCTCGACTCAACAAGGGTTATTTCGGAAATCCGCCAGTGCCTGCTCAATCTTTCAAAGCGCCATGTCGGCGCGCTGATAGTGTTCGAGCAGCAGCTGCATATAAAGGAAATCATTGATTCGGGAACGCCGATTGACGCGTTTGTGAGCTGCCCGCTGCTTGAAAACATATTCGAGCCGAACACTCCGCTGCATGACGGCGCTGTAATCGTGCGCGGCAACAGGGTTGTCGCCGCCGCCTGCCTGCTCACGCTGACCGATAACAAGGGGCTGAATCTTGAGCTTGGAACGCGCCACCGCGCCGCAATCGGAATGAGCGAAAACAGCGACGCGATTATCATGGTCGTTTCCGAGGAAACCGGAACAATCTCCTACGCCAAGGACGGCAAGCTTTACAGGGGGCTTGACGGAACGGGCATCGAGGACGTGCTTGGCACTATATACACAAAGAAGAACGAAAGCTTCCTCCAAACGGTGCTTGAGAGAACGCGCGGAAGGAGGAGGAGCAAATGAGTACAGCCGTAAACAAGAAAAAGAAGGCGCGCAAGTCGGCGCGCCAGAGGGCGGACGCGCGCGGAGAGGCAAGAAAAACGCAAAACGGCGCGCAGCCGGAAAAACAGCGCGAGAAGCTGAGCGTCAAGGAAGCGCTGCACCTTTTCGGCAAGCTGCTTTCGCACAACTGGCAGTGGAAAATCTGCTCCCTTTTCGTTGCGGTTATAATCTGGTCTGTGCTTATTTCGCAGGACCCGTCCATGACGCGCGAAAAAACCTTCAATGACGTTCAGCTTTCCGTCGTCGGGCAGGATACGCTCAAGACGAGGGGGTACGTCGTTGTGAGCAATCTTGACGAGCTGCCGGAAATCAAGCTGAGCGCGGACGTTCCGCAGCTTCAGTACGGCGCGGCGGCGGCTTCCACGTATTACGCGAGGGTCGATTTATCAAGGGTAACGCAGGCGGGCGCTCAGTCCGTTCCTATCAGCTATACCAACTCAAGCGTATACGGCGCGGTATCGTCCGTAAGCCCCGCGAGCGTTGACGTTGTTGTGGACGAATATGTCACGCGCTACCGCATTCCGCTTTCAGTAAGAACAGAGGGCGAGCTTCAGGACGGCTACTGGGCTGACGCGGCGAGCGTTGACCCCTCCACAATCAATATAAGCGGCGCTAGAAGCCTTATTTCGCAGGTGCGCTCCGCGAAGGTTACGCTTGACTTGAGTACGCTTTCCGTTGACGAAAAGGAGCAGAGTCTTGCGCTTCCGATTATGCTCTACGACCAGTCGGGGATGCTCATTGATTCCTCGGATATAAGGATGACGAGCGATTCCCTTACGCTTGACAGCGCTACCGTTTCCGTAAGGATTTACGAGCTTGCGCGAATCGGCGTTTCGGGCGAGGTCAACATAACGGGCGAGCCTGCCGCGGGCTATCGGCTTGCCTCCGTAAACGTCGTGCCGGAAACGGTGCTTGTTGCGGGCGACGAAAACGCGATAATACTTACCAAAGAAATCTTCTCTGCGGCTGCCGTTGATATTTCGGGGCGCGACAGGAGCTTCCTTGCGACAGTTCCGATTAACGTTCCGGACGGCGCCGTTTACGCAAGCACGCGCAGGATTGTCGTTTCCGTTGTAATCGAGCCGATTATTTCTACAAAGCTGCTTAAGAACATCCCTCTCGGAGTTGAGAACGTCCCCGACGGGCTTTCCGCGAATCTTCAGCTCAGGCGCTGCGATTTGCTTGTAACGGGCGAGCAGCTTTGGCTCGATAAGCTAAAGGCTGCCGACTTCACGCTTGCGGCTGACGCGTCCGGCGCGGGCGTCGGAACGCTTGCGCTGCCGATAAAGATTACCTATATCGGCTCGGACGCATCGGGAATGAAATCCGCGCAGGCGCAGCCCGAAACGGCGGACGCCGTGTTTACGGCGGAGTGAATTATTGAATGAACGGATTTGTTAACTTTCTTCTGAATATCCTTCTCGGATGGACGCAGAGCGCCGCGAACTGGTTTGTTTCGCTGTTTTCCGATACGTCCGGTCACGGCGCGCTCAGTTTTATACTGCAAAACTGGAAGATTATCGCTATTGTTCTGATAGCCGCGGGCGCGGTGATTGACTTTGTAATATGGATGCTTCGCTGGAGACCGTACAAGGTCTGGGCGAGCAAGCTGCGGCGAATTTTCCACAGAAAAGAGCTGAGCGGCGATACTCCCGTTGCGGGAATTGCCTTTGCGGGCGCTTCGCCGCGCGGAACCGTAAGCTCTGAAACGCGCGTCGGGACGCGCATTCCGGACGTGAATTATGACGGCGGGCAGGAAACGAGGCGGCTTTCGGGCAGGTACAGCGGGCCTGCGCGGCAGGAAACGAACGTTTACGCCGAGGCTTCGCCCTTCCCGCCTGCCGATTATACGGCGTATATGCCGCCTCCTGACTGGAAACGCGGGGCTCCCGCTTTGCCGCAGGAGCAGTACGCTTACAGCGGCGGGGAAACCAGAGCATATCAGACTCCCGCGGAGGAAGGCGGCGAGGAGAACGGAACGCGCCGCTATGCGGCCGGAAGGCTTCGCCGTGAAAAGGCATATAACCGCGGCGATATACAAAACGGCGTTTCGCCCGCGCCCTACGGCAATGAAACGCTCGGCGGATATGCGGAAAATACGGCGGCGGATGATGGCGCGTCCGATTCGGGCTACGGGGACACCGCCCTGTACGCGCAGCCGACGCAGTATATTCAGCCTGAGCAATACGGTCAGCCGACGCAGTACATTCAGCCTGAGCAGTACGGTCAGCCGACGCAGTACATTCAGCCTGAGCAGTACGAGCAAACCGCGCAGTATGCTCCGTCTGCCGCGCAAAGCAGGCAGGACGAATTTGCGCCGCAGGATTACGATTATCAGCAGCCGTACTCCGATACGCCGGTTGACGACGGCTTTACCAATGCGCCTGTCGGCAGCTTTGGTATCGGCGTAAATCAGCCAGTCGATGACGGGTACGGATATAACGCCGTACAGCCTGTCGATGACGGGTACGGATATAACGCAGTACAGCCAGCCGATGATGGGTACGGATATAACGCCGTACAGCCAGTCGATGACGGGTACGGATATAACGCCGTACAGCCTGTCGATGACGGGTACGGATATAACGCCGTACAGCCTGTCGATGACGGGTACGGATACGCGCCGAATCAGCCATCGGGCGGCTATGTATACAGGGGCAGGGTTTCGGGCGACGGAGCGCAGGTTCCGCTCGTGTCCGGCCCGCGCAGGGCAGGGCGCAGGCAGAGCGCAAAGCGCAAGGGCGAGGGCTGGGGGAAGCGGATTATCGAGCGCCTTATGATGGACGAGGCGGAAATGCCGGGGCTTGATACCCTGCCGCCGCCTGTTGACCGCGAGAGCGCGTTCAGGGCGCCGGTTTATCCATCCGAGCGGCAGGACGACGACGACAATCGTCAATGAAAGCGGGTTTTGTTAAATGGCGGATAAAAGGTACATCATTCTGACGGGCAATTATGGCAGCGGAAAAACGGAAATCGCACTTAATATGGCGGTTAAATACGCAGGCAGTGGCAAGAGGGTCTGCCTTGTCGATTTTGACATCGTGAATCCGTATTTCCGCAGCGCGGAGCGCAAGGATATGCTTGTCGGGCACGGCGTTCGCGTGCTTATGCCGACGTTTGCAATGAGCGCCGTCGATATTCCCGCGCTGCCCGCAGAGATTCAGAGCGTTTTCAATTCCGATGAGGACGTGATTATTTTCGATGTCGGCGGCGATGATACGGGCGCGGCGGCTCTCGGCGTGTTTGAGCCGAGCTTCAAGCGTGAGCGTGATAAGGTGACGATGCTGTTTGTCGTCAACGCCTGTCGCCCGCTTTCGGGAACTGCCGAGGATACGCTTGATTTGATGGAGAGAGTCAGCGAGCGCGCAAGGATGAAGCCGGACGCAATCGTCAACAACACGAATACCGCGCGCGATACCGAGGCGGAAACCGTGCTGGAGGGGCAGAGGGTGCTTCGCGAAATCAGCGAAAAAACGGGGCTTCCGATTGCTATGACGGTCATGACGGAGGATATTGCCGAAAAGATAGGCGAAAATACGGACGGCGAGCGCTTCATTTTAACGCCGTATATGCGTCCGGAGTGGCTTGATATATGACGGAGCTGAAAAAGAGCTTTATCGAAAACATGAACGGGATGCTTAAAGAAGAAGCCTCCCGTTTCTTTTCCGCGATGAAGGAAGCGCCGACGCGCGGAATCCGCGTAAGAAGCGGGTATGAAGGCGCGCTTTCGGCGTTTCCACAGGATGTTATCGGGGCTGTTCCATGGGCAAAAGGCGGGTTTTACCTGTCCGCGGGCAGCATGGCTGGGCAGCACCCCTACCATGATATGGGCGCGCACTATCTTCAGGAGCCGAGCGCCATGGCGCCCGCCGCGCTGCTTATGCCAAGAGAGGGCGAGCGCGTGCTTGATTTGTGCGCCGCGCCGGGCGGAAAAACCACGCAGCTTGCGGATTATATGCGCGGAAGCGGGCTGCTCGTTGCTAACGAGCCTGTGCAGAAGCGCGCGCTTGTGCTTTCGCGCAACGTTGAGCGCATGGGCGTACAAAACGCCGTTGTAATTTCAGAAATGCCGCAAAAAATTGCGGAATGCCTGCCTGAATTTTTTGACGCGGTGCTTGTGGACGCGCCCTGCTCAGGCGAGGGTATGTTCCGCAGGCATCCCGAAGCGATTGCCGAGTGGACGGAGGATTCGCCGCGCCTTTGCGCCGAAAGGCAGAGCGGAATTCTTGACGCGGCGGCGAAAATGCTCCGCGCCGGCGGGCGGCTTGTCTATTCCACCTGCACCTACAATGAAATTGAAAACGAGGGAACGGTGCTTTCCTTCCTTGCGCGGCATGAGGATTTTCATCTTGCGCCGTTTGCCCTTGAGGGGCTTGGCACAGCAGGCGCGGGCTATATGCACATTTTCCCGCACAAGGTTCGCGGCGAGGGGCATTTTATGGCGCTGATTATTAAGGACGGGGAATCGCCGCACCGCGCGCATTCAAGCGGGCTGAAAACGCCGGATAAGGAAAGCGCGGGGCTTTTTCAGGCGTTCTGGAGGGAAAATTTCACCTCCGCCGCGCCCGCTGCGCTCATGTTCGGGCGCTCCCTGCTTTCCTGCCCTGCCGATATGCCGCCGCTTGCGGGGCTGCACGTTCTGCGCGCGGGGCTGACCTTGGGAGAAATAAAGCCCGGGCGCTTTGAACCGTCCCACGCGCTTGCGCTCTCCGCGCTTTCGGGCGCAGCCAAGAGGAAATATGAGGTAACGCTTCCGCAGGCGATAGCCTGTCAGCGCGGCGAAAGCTTCTTTGCAGACGGAGCGGAAAACGGCTGGACGCTGCTCACATTGGGCGGGCTGCCGCTGATGTTTTCAAAGTGCGTGGACGGGCAGATGAAGAACCATTACCCCAAAGGGCTTCGCGTAAGCAACCGCGCGCGGGACGAATGGGAAAACGATACCGGCGTATGAGCGGATTATTCCGAAAAGCCGGCGAAGTAAATATACCAAAGAGCGCCTTCCCGATTCGGGAAGGCGTTTTGTTTTATCGCGCTTGCTTTGAGCCTTACGCCGCGTCGAATTTTCTGAGGAAAATGTCGAGCTGCCAGAGCCATGCGAGCATTTGCGGGCGCGCCATGAGCTGACCGAAAAACGGCTTTCCTACCTCCGTTTCCGATTGGAGCAGGGCGGAGAGGGCGTTTCTGTCCATATATTTATAGAGCGGCGAGGAGGAATCGGCAAGAATGCCGCGCATGACCTCCGTTATCGCTTTTTCATATACGGGGCTGTGCGTTTTGGGGTAGGGCGATTTCGGGCGGTGCAGGGTGTTTTCGCTCAAAAGCCCGCGTGCGGCGCGCCTGAGCAGCCCTTTGTTTTCGCCGCCCGGGTGCTTGAACGCGTCGGGAGTGTTGTAAACGTATTCGATTAGCCTGTAATCGGAGAAGGGAACACGGATTTCCAAGGATGAGTAAATTGTCATTCTGTCCTTGCGCTCCATAAGGGTGTGCATGAAGCCGTATAGGTTCATGTAATTCACGCGCTTTCTCGCCTCGTCCTTTTCGCTCGCGGAGCCTTCAACGGGCGCGGAGTCCCAAAGCGCGCGCGCCTTTTCCGCGGCGTATTCTTCAAGCTCAAGCCGCGCCGCCGTTTCGGGGGCTATAAGCCGCGTCCGCGCCTCCCTGTCCGTATCCCACGGCAAAGCGCCGCGCGCAATGTCGCGCGCGCACCATGGATAGCCGCAGAAAACCTCGTCCGCACATTCGCCGGAAAGCGCAACGCCGTGGCGCTTTGCTGCCCGCGAAACAAATGCCAGAAGCGAAGCGTCGATATCGCCCATTCCGGGGAAAAGCCGCGCCTCTGCCGCCGCCGGAATCAGCTTGTGTATTTCCGCGCTCGAAAGGCTCAGTATCATATGCTCCGTGCCGATTTCCGCCGCAACGCGCGCCGCCCAGTTGTCGTCCGTGTCCGGCTGATATGCCGTCGGTTTAAAATACCTGCTGTTGTCGCCGTACTCGAAGGAGTATGTCGAAAGGGCTACCCCCTTTTCGCGCAGGCTTTCGGCGCAAAGCGCGGTGACGACGGAGGAATCAAGCCCGCCGCTCAGGAAGGTGCAGATTGGCGCGTCAAAATGCGCCTGCGCCCTTACCGCGCGGGAGAGGAGATAGCGGACGTGCTGGGCTGTGTCGTCATAGCTGTCCGTATGCCGCATTGATTTGAGCTGCCAGTAGCTTCTTTCCGTGCAGCCCTCGCGGGTGATTGTCATCGCGCGCGCGGGCATGAACTCGCGCATATTATCAAAAATACCCTCGCCGACGGAGCGGAGCGGCGATAGCGCGAGCAGCTCGCGCAAGCCGTTTTCGGATATTTTCGGCTTTTTCTCAAGCATTTCAAGGATTGCCTGCGGCTCGGAGGCGAAGAAAATTCTCGCGCCCTCGGTATAGACGAAAAGGGGCTTTACGCCAATCCTGTCCCGCGTAAGAAGCAGCGTTTCCGTTTTTGCATTCCATGCGGCAAGGGCGAATACTCCGTCAAAGCGCTCGACGCATTTTTCGCCGTATTCCATGAACGCCGCAAGCGCAACCTCCGCGTCTCCGCCGTCCTGAAACCCGTAGCCCCTGCCCTCAAGCTCGCGCCTCAATTCTCCGCTGTTGAAGATTTCGCCGCACATACATATTGCGCACTCGCCGCCGAAATTCCGCCGCGCGGGCTGAGAGCCGTTAACCTCCTCCATGAGCGCCAGATGGGTATGCGCCATCAGCAAATGCTTCTGAACATAAATGCCAAAGCCGTCCGGCCCGCGCCGCCTCAGCGCGCCGCACGCCCGCTTCGCCGTTTCCTCGCTTTTCTCCGCTTCCATAAGAAAATCTGCGCCGAAATCAACGCATCCTGCGATTCCGCACATCAAAAATCAGCCTCCTTTCAGCTTCTTTTCAGTCTATGCGGCGCTTATTCGCGCGTTGACACCCGTTTTTATGCAGAAAAATTCCGATGTTCGCTTTAACGCGGGCGGCGGCTTTGCTATAATGCTTATATCAAGCACTTTGGAGGAAATATGCTGACTTGCGCGTTTACGGGTCATCGCCCGCAGCACCTGCATATATGCGGCGACGACGTTTTGCTGCTAAAGCGCCTGTTGTATCAGGCGATTGAGCGGGCTTACAGCCTCGGCTGCCGAAATTTCATATCCGGAATGGCGCTTGGCGTTGACCAATGGGCGGCGCGGGAGGTAATCGCCTTTCGCGCGCTTCACGGGGACGTAAGGCTGCATTGCGCGATTCCCTGTTCGGGTCAGTACGCGCGCTGGCGCGAAAGCGACAGGCGGAATTATTTTGATATAATCCGGAGCGCCGACAGCGTTACCGTGCTTGCCGAAAGATATTCGGACGGCTGTATGCAGCGGCGGGACAGATGGATGATAGAGAAAAGCGACAGGCTTATCGCCTTATACACAGGGAGATACGGCGGAACCTTCCTGACCATCAAAATGGCAGAGAAAAAGGGAATTCCGATTGACTACGTTATGTTCCGAAACGAAAACACGCGCCCGAGCGACGATATGCTCGGACGCGATATGAAGCTTATTCCGTAGGTTTTTCAGCCCCGCTGACCTCACGCATATCTGCTCAAAGTGGAAAACAGCGTCGGAATGTCGATTGGCTTTGCGATATGCTCGTTCATTCCCGCCGCCTTTGCCTCGGCAACGTTTTCGGCAAACGCGTCCGCTGTCATTGCGATTATGGGAATCGTTTTTGCTTCGGGATGCTCCATTGCGCGGATTGTCCGCGCCGCGTCATGCCCGTTCATTTCCGGCATATGCACGTCCATCAGTATTGCCATATAATAGCCCGCCTGCGCCGCCTTGAACTTTTCAACAGCCTCGCGCCCGTTCCATGCCTCGTCAACGTTAAGACCCGCGGACTCCATTATTTTTTTGGCTATTTCCATGTTCATTGCGTTGTCCTCGGCAAGCAGCACGCGCCGACCCTTGAAATCGTACACCTTGTTCTTTTGCAGGTTAAGGTGAGCTTTTCCGCCCGAAAGATTGGCGAGCAGGTCAAAGAGCGTTGACTGGAAAAGCGGCTTTGCGATGAACTTCTTTATGCCAACGTCCTCCGCTTTTTCCGCAAGCTCCGAGTAATCGTATGCCGTAAGCACCACGATTGGTATATCCTTTTCCGAAACCTCGCGCAGACGCTTGATTGTGTCGATTCCGTCCATTTGCGGCATACGCCAGTCCACAAGGCACATTGTATAGCTTTCGCCCATCGCCTGCGCCGCCTTGAAAGCGTCCACAGCCGCGTCGCCCGAAGCGACGGCGGAGCATCTTGCGCCGCAGCGCCCGAACAGCAGCTTGATGTAATCGCGGGTGCTTGCGTCGTCGTCCACAACGAGCGCCTTGATATAGCTGAAATCGTAGGCTTCCTCCTGCGAGGGCTGCGCCGTGCGCCCGAAGGTCAGCTCAACGTCAAACTGTGAGCCCTTGCTCGGCTCGCTCGAAACTTCGATTGTTCCGTGCATAAGGTCAATCAGGTTCTTTGTTATGGAAAGCCCAAGCCCCGTTCCGCCGAAGCGCCGCGAGATTGAGGAATCCGCCTGCTCAAACGGCACGAAGATGTGGCTGAGGTATTCCTTTGTCATTCCGATTCCCGTATCGGACACGGCAAAGTGAATGCGCGCCTTCTTTTCGGAGTTTTCCGCAAGGCTGATTGTGAGCCTTACTTTTCCGCCCTCCGGAGTGAACTTGATTGCGTTTGAAAGCAGGTTTGTCAGCACTTGGTTTACCCTGAGCTGGTCGCCCATATACCATTCCTCGGTAAGCGCGTCAAACACAACCTCAAGCTCGACGCCCTTTGCGCGCGCCTGCGAATAGAAAATGGTGGTTATTGAGCTTATCAGCCCCTTGAAATCGAAGCGCTCAACGGAAACCTTAATCTTACCGCTTTCGATTGCGGACATATCCAGAACGTCGTTGATTATCGTCAGCAGATGCCTTGACGCGATATCGCTCTTTGTAAGGCAGTCCAGCACCTTCATCTCCGCCTGCCTGCGCGACGCGTCGTCGTTTGCGTCGCTCATTTCGTTGCGCGCAATCGTGTTGTAGCCTATTACCGCGTTTAGCGGAGTGCGTATTTCATGCGACATACGGGACATGAAGCTGCCTTTTGCGGCGCTCGCTTCCTTTTCCCTGAGCATACTCACGCGGAGGCGGCGGTTCATTCCCTGCAGCCACAGCAAATCCGTCAGCAGGAGCAGAAGCAGCGCGGCTACGGCATAAATTGCATAGCTCATGTTGAACACGGGGGAGTGGAAGGAGGAAAGCGGAATGGCGGTTATGCAGTACCAGCCGCTGTTCTCAATCCTTTCGTAGCGGTAAACGCAGTCCTCTATCTTGTTGCCTGAATTCTTGTAGTACAATTCGCCCGCGCCTTTTTCCTTCACTTCGTTTATTATCGCGTTGCGCTTGTCCATCGACAGGTTGTTGTACACATACAGGTACTGGAAGAAGTTGCTCGACTTGAAGTCGATGTTGCTGACGATATAGTTGCCCGCGTCGTCGATAAGCACTGTGGACTGACCCAGATAATCGTCCTGCGCGTTAAGCACCTCTAGCACGCTTTTTGCTCTCGTTGCGAGCATAATAGTGTAGGGAACGTCCTTATCGCCGTCCTTGATTATTATGCGCCTGTATATTGCGAAGAATTTTTCGGCGCTTCTTCCGCCGTCAGTGTATTCCGGCGCAAAGCGGATTTTGCCGATTCCGTCCGGATATTCTTCCTTGAAAATCCTTTGCAGCGGCGCATAGGAAGTGTGGGAATAATCAAGCTGCGGGAAAAGCCCGTCCTCGCCGCGCTCGGCAAGATAGCCCTTCGCGTCCTACCCGATTAGCTCGAAATACCTTTCGCTGCTTGAGTTCGCGTCGTCAATCATTTCAAGCGCGCCCTCAAGGTCGAGGGCGTGCTTTTTGACGTACTGCGCCAAATCGTCGAGCTTTATGTTCATGCTCTCAATCAGCGCCGTAGCGTTCATTGCAGCGGAGCGGTTCATGTTGGCTATATTGCCTAAATTCTCATCGTTCAGCCGCTTTTCGTACGCGCTCGTGTACATTGTGTAAAAGAGAATCGCGCACGAAAGCAGAACCAGGTTGAGGATTATTACAATAAGCCCCTGCCCGCGCTTATGCAGCCGTTCTTTTATTTCGGGTTTATTACTGCTGTTGCTCATCTGATTTCAAACTTTCCTCTAGCTGATTCATGTAGTAGTCAAGCGGGTAGAGGGATACGGAGCCGTCCTCGGCTGTCTGCATATATTTCGGGTTGTTGCCCTTTGAAATATCGCGCAGGGTTGTGGTGATTGGCTTGTAGAAATCATAGCCGAACGTAACCTGACCCAGCTCGGAAATGCGGTTGTCCGGAACGTCGAAAAGCTTGCGGATGTAGGAAACCGCGTTCTTCGTGTTCGGGATTGTGTGGAACTCGCTTGCGAAAAGCTCGCTGTTTTCCGGCTGAAAGAGGAAATCCATGAAGCGGACGCCCCAATCGACGTTCGGGGACTCCTTGTTGATTGCAAGCCCGTGACCGGGGGAAAGGTATGCAAAGCCGCCCTCGTCGCTGACAGGCGCGGCAATGAACACATATTCAATATTGCTGTGGTAGTCCTCGCGCGCTTTTTCCATTACGCTTGTGCGCGACATCGGGGAGGGCATGAAGGCGATAACGCCGACATCGTCCGCCTTTTCATAGCCGCTGTCCGTTTTCTTTATGTTGAGGAAATAGCGGGCGTAATCAATATCGGCGCTGTCAACGAACAGCCCGTTTACGTCCTGCTCGTGCTTATAGTTGTAATAATCGTTTTCGACAATCGTGTACATAAGCTCAAACGGCTCGCGGAAAAGCTCGCTTATGCCGGCTGAGCGCTTTTCGACCGCCTCGCGCACGCCCGCCTCCTTTGGCGAGTTGACGATGATATTGCAGACCCACGGATAAAGCAGCGTCTGCTAAAAATCATTGGGATTGCCCTGCAGCGGCATATAGCCGTTTTCCTTGAGAACCTTGCAGGCGTTAAGCAGCGACGCCTTATTGGCAGGAACGGTAAGCCCGAGCGAGGCAAGCAGCGTTTTATTGACGAAAAGCCCGCGCATATCCGCGCCGACCGGCACTGCGTAAAGCCTATCGGATATTTCGCCGTTCTCGCGGAAGGTGAAATTCTGCGTCAGCCCGTAAAACACGTCTGTAAGATTCAAATCCTCCCGCCCGTTGAGGTTGAGCGCATACGGAAGAAGCGGCGAATCCGCCTGAATATTCGACGTAAAGAACACGTCGACAGGGCTGTCGCCCGTCATGCGCTTTACAAGCGAGTTGTTGTAATCCTGAAGGTACTCATAGCGCACCGTGCAGTTCGGATACTTTTCGGTAAACTTGCGCGCCACCTCGTCGATTGCGCGGCAATCCTCCCAGCCGCCCGCAACGGTAATCGTAATCGGCTCGGCGGTTACTTCCGGAGCTTTCGGTACGTTTCCCGTGCAGCCTGAGATTGCCAGAATAAGCGCCGCGATAAGCGCGAGCAGGGACAATTTTTTGATATTCATTTTTCCTCCTGTGTGCCTTGTCGGTCGGGCGGTAAAAGAGATATTCAGTTTTTCTGCTTTATAGCTGCCTGTTTATTTGCTGATATTGTTATTCGGGAATTGAGCGCAGTATTCCCGCTATCGTGCGCTCGTACGCCTTCTTGAGATTTTCAAACAGCTCTGTCGCCTTGTTCCAGTCGCATTTTCCCGAGCGCGTAAGCTCAACAAGCGGCAGAACCGCGGCGTAAAGTCCCACAAAGCCCGCGTTGCCCGCAACGCCCTTCAGCTCATGCACGGCTAAAAACAGCGCGGCGCAGTCGCGCTTCTTAAACGCGCTTTCAGCCGTTCCGAAGCTTACGTCGTCAAGATACATGGTCAGAATCTTGCGCAGGAACGCTTCGTTGCCCATGCAGCTGCCAAGCGCCTTCTCGTAGTCTATTCCGTATTCCGCAAGCATTACTGCGTCCATACTGCGTCCTCCCAATCAGCGCTTAATCAGCTTCCTTATTGCGGTAAGCAGATTTTCGCGGTAAATCGGTTTCGTTGTGTATTCGTTGACTCCCGCGTCCTGCGCTTTTCTTATATCGTCCACAAAGCCGTTTGCGGAAACGCCGATAATCGGTACGGTTTTCGCGTCCGGCTTGCCGCTTGCGCGAATCTTCGCCGTTGCGCGGATTCCGTCAAGCTTCGGCATTCTCATGTCCATCAGTATGCAGTCGAAGGTTCCGGCAGGCTCGTCCGTGAATTTCTTCACGGCTTCCTCTCCGTCCTGCGCCTCCGCGTAGGTCATTCCCTCGTTTTTGATAAGCGCGCCCAAGATTGTGCGGTTCAGCGCGTTGTCCTCGGCAATCAGCACGTTTTTGCCCGAAAGATTATTGCTGAACGCCTGCTCCCTCTGCTCCTTGTCCGCCTCCGTCTGCCTGTCCAGAAGCACGGTGATTGTAAAGGTGCTGCCCTTGCCTTCCTCGCTTTTTGCGCTTACGCTGCCGCCCAGTGATATGATTTCGTTATACGCGGTGGAAAGCCCGAGCCATGCGTTGCTCGGCGTTCTGTTTTCCTCCGCGATATCGGAAAACGGCTTGAAAAGCTTGTCGAGGTTTTCCTTTTTTATATAGCTGCCCGTGTCGGAAACGATAAGGCACAGCTTTGCCTTTTCGCTCCGCCCCAGTTCCTCAAACACGCGAAGCGTAATCGAGTCGCCCTTTTCGGTATGGCGGAGGGAGGAGCTGAGGAAGCCGAGCAGAATCTGCTGCAGCTTCGCCCTGCTGCCGATATAGGAGGGGTTGAAGCCCTCGTCAAGCAGCAGCTTATAGGAAACGCCTGCCTCGTCAAGCTTGGGGCGCACCGCCTCGCTCACGCTTTCCAGCATATCGCGCAAAACGAACGGCTCGGTAATCTGCTCCTTGGAAAGACGCTCGCATACGGACGCTTCGGAAATATCCGTGACGATTGAGGTCATATAGTCGATTGTCTGGGCAATCTTGTCGATTTCCGCCTTCTGCGCGTCGTCGGTTGCGAGCGCGCGGGCGTTCCTGACAAGCCCCATAAGCGAGGTCATCGGCGAGTGGATTTCGTGGGCGATGCGCGAGAGGTAATCGCTCTTTGCGTCGCTTGCCTGCTGCGCCATTGAAAGGCGCTTTTCCGTGCTGAGCAGGCTTTCCTGATTCTGCTTCTGCTTCGTAATATCCATAAGGGTTATTACGCAGCCGAGAATTTTGTTTTCCGTCGAGCGGTACGGCGCGACGCGCATGAAGAAGGATTTGCCGCTGTTCGTCGTTATTTCCCGCTCGTTGGGAATCAGCGTTTTAAGCACGTTCGTGCATATTTCCGTTATATCAACCGCAGGGAAATGATAGGAAATAAAGGCGAGCGAGCGGCCTATATCATGGTCCATAACGGAGAATTCGGAGGTTACATAATCCGTATAGCGGCGGATGTTGAGCTTGTTGTCTACGAAAATTATGCCCGTGAGCGTTGAGGAAAGGAAGTTTGCGATATCGTCGTTCAAATCGGAAAGCTCCGTCAGCTTCTGCTGATATTCGGAGTTGACCGTGTACAGCTCCTCGTTTACGGATTGCAGCTCCTCATTGGAGCTTTGCAGCTCCTCGTTTGCGGTAAGCAGCTCCTCGTTCGCCGCCTGCAATTCCTCGTTAACCGTTTCCTGCTCGGATACGCTCTGGTCAAGCTTCGTCTGCTTTTCAACCAGCTCCTGCTCCAAATCCGTTATGCGCTGCGAGGAAACCCTGTCGACGTCGTACACAACGGAGTCCGTATCGGCTTTATCCTGCCGCGTCTGCGCAAACACGATTGCGTACAGGTTTTCGGATACGCTGTTATTATGGCTCGCGGGGGCAACGGTAAGGTCGATTACGGAGTTCTCCCTTTCGCCCGTAAAGCGGATGTCCCTGTACTGCGCCTTTCGCTTCTTGTCGCGCGATTCCTTAAGAAGCGTGGAAACGGGTATTTTCAGCGCCTCCGTTATCAAATCGAAAAGATTGCTCGAATATCTTCCGAGGGAGAAATGCATTACGTTCGAGGTGTCGCCGTAGGTGTGTATAAGCTCATTTTTCTCGTTTATTACAACCGTTGCGGGCAGGAACTGCTCAAGGATTGAGTTATCGATTGATACTGCCGACGACTCGGCGGAGCGCTCGCTGCGCATTTGAAGCGAGAAGGCTGAAAGCCCCGAATCGCCCGAAAGCTCCTCGTCCATATAGGTCGTCTGCAGGTACGGAACCTTCTTTGAGCCGGCAATTTTCGCGTCGGCGCAATGCCCGAAAATCTTTGTCGCCGCGTCGACGATGGGGAAGGCGTCCGTGTATGAGCCGATTGCCTCGGACTTGCCTAGGAACAGGTATCCGCCGTCCTTGAGCGCCTGATGGAAAATTGCGAAAAGGTCGTTTTGCAGGACGGGCTGGAAATATATGAGCATATTGCGGCACGAAATCATGTCAAGCCTGCCAAACGGCGGGTCCTGAAACACGTTGTGTGGAGAAAAAACTATCATTTTGCGTATTTCGCGGTTCACAAGATATGCGTTGTTCTTGCGCGTGAAATACTTGCTGAGGCGCGAGGGGGAAACCGCGTCCACGATATTGTCGCCGTAAAGCCCCTTGCTCGCGGTCGTTATCGCCTCCGTGTCAAGGTCGGTAGCGAAGATTTTAAGCTCGCGCTTGAGCTTCATGCTATCCATTACCTCGCTGAAAAGGATGGCGATTGAGTACGCCTCCTCGCCCGTCGAGCAGCCGGCGACCCATACGCGAATCGGCTCCTCGCCCTGCGAGCGGCTGACTATATCTGTTATCGCCTTGTCCTTCAAAAGCTGGAAATAATCAGGGTCACGGAAGAAGCTCGTAACGCCAATCAGAACCTCCTTGGAAAGCACCCGAACCTCCTCGGGCGATTCGAGCAGGTAGTCCACATAGTCGGAGAGCTGCTCCTTATGCGTTATCATCATTCTGCGCTCCATCCGGCGCAGGATTGTCGTCTGCTTATAATGCGTGAAATTAACGTTGCTGACCTTTTTGAGAACGGCGTAAACCTTTCGCATCAGCTCCGCGTCAATCTCCTGAAGCGTTTTGCCGCGCTCCGCCGCAAGCGGAAGTCCGGAAATATGCTCAAGCTCTATCGCTATTTCCTCAGGGGAAAGCTGCGCGTCAACAAGCCCCGTCCGCATAGCGGAGCGCGGCATTCCGTCGAACTTTGCCGTTTCCAAATCCTGAACGAGAACCATTCCCTCGTTTTCCTTGATTGACTTGATTCCGTTCGTTCCGTCAGAGCCTGTGCCGGAAAGGACTATTGCGATTGCGTTTGTGCCCGCGTCCTCGGCAAGGGAGCGGAAGAAAATGTCGATAGGCAGGTTAAGCTCCTTCGGAATCTGGTCAACCAGCTTGAGCCTTCCGCTTTCTATCCGCATATTCTTTCCCGGCTGAATGATATGCACGCGGTTGGGCAGCACCGTCATGTTATCCTCCGCCTGAATAACGGGCATATCCGTGTACTTGCCCAGTATTTCACCGAGCAGGCTTTTATAATCGGGAGAGAGGTGCTGAATCACGATGAAGGGGAAGCCCGTGTTGGAGGGCAGCGCGCTCAGCAGCTTTTGCAGCGCCTCAAGCCCGCCCGCAGACGCGCCTATTCCGACAATGTATTTATATCCGTGCTTTAGTCCATCGTTTTTCATTTTCGCTACTCTCCTTCGGTAATCGCGCATATGAAGTTTTGATTTATTACATCGGTTATTTCCGCGTAGTCCATTCTGACGCGCAGAAGCGCGTCGCTGATTTCAAGGGTTCTGCCTCCGCGAATCAGGGCGACCAGCTGCCCCGTGGAGTGCATCAGCGGAACGAAGCCCATATTGCCCGCAAGCCCTTTAAGCGCGTGCGCGGCGGTAAACGCGTCGTCCCACAGCCGAAGGCTGAGCGCCCTCGTAAGCTGCTCCATCGTTGAATCGCTGAGGAATAAGCTAAGGCACGATATGTACAGCGCGTCATCGCCGCAAAAGCGCCGCTCAACTCCCGATATATCTGTGTCTATCCGAACCAGCGCCTTACGCTGCTCATGCGTCATCGGGAATGAACTCCTCTCGTATATTCAAGTGTGACCTGCGCTTTTGACGCAGGCGCTTTGGTAAACGTAAAATCGGTGTCCGAAACACGCCTGACTCCGCCCTGAATCGAGGAAAAAGCCATATAAACGGCAAATTCCCCGCCTGTGCGGAAAGAAAAATCCAGTATTACGCTTTTTATCCATAGTTATTATAACTGATATTTTATTTTCACGCAATCAATTTCTGCAAAAATTTGCTGAAAAGCCGTTACAGCGCCGGCTTGCGCGGCGCAAAACGCGGCGTGGGCAGGCGCAGAAGCACCTTTATTCGACGAGCCACGCGATAATTCCGTCCGGATAGCGCTCGTCATAGGGCAAGCCGTCTGCATAAATCATATTCTGCCCGACGGCAAACTGCGCAAGATGCTGCCCCATATCCATTCCGTCAACGATTATTCTGACTATGCGCCTGTCCCCGAAGCGCACCGTGTCCAGAATTGACACGCGCGCGTTTTCCATTTGCTCAAGCCTGTCGGCAATTTTGCCCGTAAACAGCTTGAGCGGGCAGTTTGCGTCCTTTTCGCCGTGGACAACCCATATCCCGACGCCGTTATCCTCAAGAAGCTTCAGCTCCTTTTCGCTCGGGGCATAGGCGGGCGCTACGGGAATGATTTTGTCGCACAAATCGGGATAGTCGATTGCAAAGCGCCATGCCATATAGCCGCCTGCCGAGCTGCCGATAACCGAAAGGCTTGAAATCGGATACTCCGCTTTAAGCTTTTGGACAAGCGCGTAAAGGGCAGGCGAGTAAACGGAGGTCATCTTTGCGCTCGTCATCCAGTCGCCCGTTCCCTTGTAAAGATATTCCGTATCGCATACGGTTTTTGTGCGCCTTGTATCATATTCGTTCGCCTTGGGGAACAGGATGTAAGCGCCCGAAAGCGCGCTCTGGTACTCGCTTGAGGCGTAAATCATCCAGTCCGTCAGAGCGCCGCAGAGCTTGTCGTTATCGCCGCCGTTGCCTGAGCCGTGAAGCATCATTATCAGCGGGTACTCCTTGTCTGCGGGCGCTCCGTGCTTAATCGGGTCGTAAAGATAATAGTCCATCGCGCCTACGCGCGTTACGCCGGTTTCAAAGGTGTATGAATCGAAAAGCTCGATTACGCCCTTGCCCATCGGATAGGCGTGCGAGGCGGTATCGGAGGTTTCCGTCGTCCACGCGGAGGTGTCAGTTGCGTTTGAGGCAAGCGCGGCGCACGGCAAAGCAAGCGCAAGAACCAGCGCGGCAATCGTCAGCAGTTTTACCGGTTTCATAATATGCCTTTCTTTTGCAGCTTTCAGGGCTTGTAAACGCCCGTTATGCTGCCTTCCTGAATGATATGGGAAAGCATTGCGCGCATAAGCCCGTCCTTGCCCGCCGTCGGCGGCAGGCTTAGCTTTATATCGAGCGCGTAGACGGAAAACATATACCTGTGGGCGCTTTTTATGAACGGCGGCTGCTTCGGGCCCCTGTAACAGTTCTTGCCGAACGCCGCGCCCTGAACCGCTCCGCCAAGGGAATCAACCTTTTTCCCTGCCGGAACCCCCTCCGGAATCGCGTCCAGCGGCGGTATGTTCCAGATTACCCAGTGCGGAAAGCTTTTGAGGAAGGGAACGTCCAAATCCTCCATCACTACCGCGAGCGAAACCGCGTCCCCGCTCAGGTTCCCTATGTAAAGCTCCGGCGATAAATCCTCCCCGAAGCCCGTGTGCTTAATCGGAATCTGCCCCTCGTTTTGAAAAGCGGGGCTTGAAATTTCAAGCTTATCCAAAAAACCGACGCTCCTTTCTATTTATCCAGCGCGGCGAATATCAGCGCCCTGTCCTCGCTCTTTGCAATCAGGCGCAGGGCGACGCTGAGACGCTTCTCGCTGCCGTCGCTCAGATGGGCGCGCGCGCTGAACGACGTTTCTTTGCCCGTTTCGATAAGGCTGAGAACCGCGCTCTTGATTGCCGGTCTGTCCTCCTGCGAAAAGCGCATGAGCAGGCAGGCGGGCATTGCCGCATTGTCGTCTATCATCATCAAATCCATGAAGCGCTTGTTCATCCTCAGGAATTCATATTCGCCCATATGGTATTCAACCACGGCGGCAGGCCCTATATACAGGTTGAACAGGCGCGAGTCGAGCGAGGTGGAATCCCAGAAGCTGTGCGTGTCAAGCTGCGTTTCAATGTTGTTTTCAGGCAGGGCGCGCGCGGCGTTGCTTTCAAGGAAGCGCTTTGCGTATTCCTCTGCGGGCATCGGTTTTTCATAGATGTAGCCCTGAATTGTCGGGCAGCCGACGCTCAGAAGGGAATCCGCCTGATGCTTTTTCTCAACGCCCTCCGCTATAACGGGTATTCCGAGCCAGCGCGACATTCTCAGAACCGCGCCGACAATCATTCCGCCGCGACCGAGGTTATCCTCGCCGGATAAGAAGCGCATATCGAGCTTGAGTATGTCAACCGGAATATCCTTGAGTATATTGAACGAGGAATAGCCGCTTCCGAAATCGTCCATTTCCACAAGGAAGCCCGCTTCGTGCAGCTCGTCAACAACGGTGCGCAGGCGCTCCGCGTCGTCCGCGAAAAGGCTTTCCGTAATTTCTATACGGAAGAAATCCTTGGGAATACTGTGCTTTTCGACTATCCGCCTCAGGCGCGCGCAAAGCTCGGAATCCTTTGTGTCCTCGCGCGATACGTTCACCGATACGGGGACGACATTCATGCCCTTGCGAATCCATTCGCTCATCAGCTCGGCGGTTTTTTCCCATACGTATTCGTCAAGCTTTACGATAAAGCCGTTCTTTTCAAACACGGGAATGAACGCGGCGGGGGATACCAGACCGCGGTCGGGGCGCAGCCATCGTACAAGCGCCTCCGCGCCGACGATTGCTCCGCTCGCGTGATGGAACTGCGGCTGAATGTAAACCTCGAACTGCTTTTCCGCAAGCGCCGCCTCCATATGGTCGGCTATGTCTTTTTCCAGAAGCGCCTGCTCGTTCATGCTCTCGTCGAAAAGCGCAAGGCGCTTTCCGTACTTGCCGCGTATTGATTCCTTTGCTGTCGCGGCATGGTCGAGCATCGTGTCGACGGTCATTTCCTTATCGTTTATCACATATGCGCCTACGCGGCAGGTCAGGTTCGTTTTGAGCGGATAGTCCTTGAAGAAGTTCAGTATAATCTGCTCCGCGGTTGTGAAAACGGTCGGCGTATTCCTGACCAGTATGGCGAAAACGTCGTTGCTCAGGCGCCCCGCAAGCCCGTTTACGCTCTCCGTATGCGTGCGCAGCTTTTCAGCGGAGTATTTGAGCAGCCTGTCGCCCTCGTCCCGTCCGAAGCGCTCGTTGATGAAGCGGAAATTGTCAATATCCGTACACATAAGCACATAGGTGTTTTCGCTGCCTGTGCGAATCACCATTTCGGCAGCGGCAAGGAAAGCGCTGCGGTTGTAAAGCCCCGTAAGCGCGTCATGCTCCGCCTGATAGCGAAGCCTGTCCTCCGTCAGCACGTTGTCGTTTATGTCGGCAAAGGTCATTATAATCCGGCTGGTCAGCTTCAGCTCGTTTATGCGCTTGAACATCGTAACGGCAAACCAATGGCGGGAGCCGTCGGGGGTTTTCAGGCGAACGTCCTTCTTTGCGCTCTGCGCCTTTCTGTCCGTCGCCAAATCATGCACCGACTCCTGAAGGCGCTTTACGTCCATCGCGTCCGCAACCATGTCGGAAAGCAGAATCATCCACAGCGAGCGCGAGTCATATCTGCCGCAAATCTTCTGCGACATATCGGGGTCGTAGGTAAAGGCACCGGTGAGCCAGTCGTATTCCACAACGAGCGTTCCCGTGTTTTCAAAAACCGTCCTGTATTTGGAGCGCTCGCCGCTCTGCGTTTGCAGATACGCGTTCTGCGCGCGCAGGCGCTCATTGTCAACCTGAGCAATCGCCGCCTCAACGCGCGCCCTGAGCACGTCGCGGTTTATTGGCTTTGGTATATAATCGCGCGCGCCGCAGCGAAGCGCCGCAACGCATTGCCCGCGCTCCGCGCTAATAACAACTATCGGAACGGAGCCGGAGGTATCGTTTCTGCGCAAATCGGCAAGGAGGGAGAAGCCGTCAGTGTCCTGAACGTCAAGGCTGAGAAGGACTGCCGAAATCGCCATTCCGTACTTGCGCAGGCGGTAAAGAAGCTCCCTCTCGTCCTCGCAAATCTCGATTTTGTAATTATCGGCGTACAGCCCCGTAATCTCGTCGATTACTTCCTCGTCCTTTTCGTATACAATAATTCTTCGCTTCTCGCTGCCGCGGTACAGCTGAGTTGCCGGCGATATGGCGCTTTGCCTATTCGGCGGATTTTCGCCTATATAGAAGGAGAAGGCATCCCTTCCGCTCTGCTTTGCGGCATAAAGCGCTATATCCGCATTGCGGTACAGCGTTTTGAAATCGCTGCCGTCCGAGGGGTAAAACGCGATTCCAATGCTCGCGGAAAGGTTCACGTCAAGGCTGTACGCCCTGCGCAGAAGCGCCTGAATCTGAATTGCGCGCTTTTCCGCTACGGCTTGGCTTTCGATTCCGCGGGCAAAAATCATGAACTCGTCGCCGCCGATTCTGCCCAGAATATCGCCGCTTGAAACGACGGAGAGAAGCGACTGCCCGACCTCGTAAAGCGCTTGGTCGCCCACCGCGTGCCCGAACGAATCGTTAATCTGCTTGAAGCCGTCAAGGTCGATTAGGATGACGGCGTATGAGGTTTTTTCCTTATCCGTGAAAACTGCGGAAAGGCGCTCAACGAACGCGGAGCGGTTCAGCACGCCCGTCATCGGGTCGATGGACGCCTTTTCCTTTTCCTTCAGCTCCGCGCGCTTTTTTTCGTCGATATCGTCGTACATCAGCAGCACTTCGATATCGTCGCCGACAGGGTATTTCAGGGTTTCGATTGTAACGCGAAGCCAGCGGTATTTCTCCGCGCCCGTGTTTTCCCTGTATTCCATTGTATGCTTCGTTTTGCCGCGATAATAGCTCGCAAGCAGGTTTTCGGAGTTCAGAAGCGCCTTGTATGCGTCGTAATCGTCAATGTGAACGAACCTGCCCGCATATTCGTCCGTGCGCTCGTTGAAGGTGTGCGGCCCCGGGGAGAAGCAGATGGTAAGCAGGCTGCCCTCCGACGCGCTGAAGGAGTCGCCCTTGCTCAGATTGCACCTGAAAAGCGAGTAGCTCCGCACGTCCTTCTGCCGGATTGTCTTGAGCCAGTTCTGATAGAGCGCTTCCTTTTCCTGCTTTTCGGTAACGTCGCGCATGATTAGTATTGCCTGATACGGCTTGCCCTCCGAATCCTCGGCAAAGCTCGCGTCTATTGAGAACCAGCGGAAGCCGCTGTCGGGCGTTTTGAGCGATACTACGGCTGTTCCGAGCTTGCCGGCGCGGAGATTTGCGTAGAATTTGCGCAGCTCCTCTATGCTTTCGGGCGCGACAACGCCGCCTGAAATAAAGGAATCCGGCGTGTGCATTACCCCGCTCTGATAGCCTAGCGCCGACACAAGCGCGGACTCGCCGCATACCGTGCCGGTTTTCAAATCGTATCTTGCCATAATCAGACCAGATTTTTCCATCGTTATCCGGTTCTGCTTTTCGATAACCATCAGGTGGTCGCGTTCCTCCCGAAGGCGTAGCTCCGTTTTTTTCTGATGCCTGAGCAGCCATATGAAGGTAATCGCGCCGCCGACCAGCGCGGTTATAAGCATAAGCACGTTGTAATAGGTCTGCCTTATTGCGGGCGCGTCAACCTGCGCTGCGGGAACGAAGCTGAAAAGCATAAGCCTTTCGCCGCCGGCTGAGCGCGAGTCGAGCGGAACATATGCGGCGTAGAGCTTTCTTCCCGAAAGGCGCACGGTGAACGTACCCTGCCGCCCGCTTGCTACGTCCTCCCTGATTGCGGAAAAGCTGCCCTGCCTGCCGTTCATCGCTTCCTCGATTACCGCAAGCATATTCTCGCCGCCGAAGCTGGGATTTTCTGTTTCAATGGAGACCGTTCCGTCCTCCCTGCATATTACGGAGTACGCCTCGCCGCCGAACACCTCCGGAATAATCAGCTTAGAAAGGCGCTCCTCGCCGTAAATGCCCTCGACGGCGCCGATAATCTTATCGTCCTTTATTATAGGAACGGCAAGCGCAATAAAGCTTCCCGTTCCGTCCATTCCTTCCGGAATGCGCTCGACAGCCCACTTTCCGCTCATTGCGCGCTTCAGGTAGCCGCGCGAGGATATGTCAAATACAGAGCCGTCTGCGCTATGCGCGATTCCGTCGCCCAAGGAAAACATGAGGCGGCTGTAATCGCCCTCGCGCTGCAGGCGGAGAAGCCTTTTCAGCGCCGCTTCCATATTGATTTCATCGTATTCCGCAAGCTCGATTGCAACGGCGGCGAGCGTGTCAACCTGCCCGCGCCATGTTGCGGAAAGCACGGAGGACTGCTCCTTTGCGGACGCCATAAGCACTTCGCGCGCCGTTTCGCTCGCGTGCCTTACGTTGCCGACGCCCGTAAACGCAATCGACGCAAAGATTAGCAGGAACGACAAAATAGGCGCGACAAGGATTTTCGGAATTCTTGCGCCGTGCGCCGTCTTTTCTCCCGTATTTGCTTTTTGGTTTTTCACCCTCTGCGGCTGCATATAATCCTTTCGCGCCGACGACTCGTCAGACGCCGTTAAATCGTGCTTGCGAATGGTACGGAAGGCAGAATGCGATTTACCCGCGCTCTTTTGCGGATAGAGCTATTCAATGCCGGCTTGTATACGCGTATTATATATCAGATTATAGATTTTTGAAAGAGCTTTGCGCTTCCCTTTGGCTGATTGCGCGCTCATGCGGACTTTTTGGCAAAATAATAGCTTTCTATCTGTTCCCTGCACTCGATGAAATACTTGTTGAGCGAGATGTCGAACTGCGTTCCCATTGATTGCTCAATCGTTATGTACGCCTCGCGCGCGTCCATCGGGGCTTTGTAACAGCGCTCGCTGACAAGCGCGTCGTATACGTCCGCGATTGCCATAATCCGCGCCTCAAGCGGTATATCCTTGCCGCACAGCCCGCAGGGGTAGCCCTTGCCGTCCATCCGCTCGTGATGGTAAAGCGCTATGTTCTTTGCAATCTTCATCAGGCGCTCGTCCTCGATTCCCGTAAGCGCCTGCTCGATTATCTTCGCGCTGTTCTCAGGGTGCTTCTTGACGATTTCATATTCCTCGCGCGTAAGCTTTCCGGGCTTTCTCAGAATCGTGTCGGGAATCGCTATCTTGCCCAAATCGTGCATCGGCGCGCATTTGACGACGGAGTTGCAAAAGTCCTCCGTAACGCCGCTTTGCTCGTCGCGCAGCATTGCGTTTGTGAGCAGGCGCACAATCTCGCTTGTGCGTCTTACATGGCTGCCCGTTTCAATGTCGCGGTTTTCGATTATGTCGGACATCGAGTAAAGCACCTTTTCCTGCATCGAAACTATGCTGCCCAGCTGCCTGTTCAAATCCTCGCTCAAATCCGCTACGCGCATATGATTCCGAACGCTGTCGATTCCGTTTTTGGTAACGGATTGCAGTATTATTCCAAAGGCGAGCAGCGTCAGCGCCTGCGGCATTGACCAGTAAAGGGTTATCTGCCATACGGCAATGAGGAAGCTGCCTTCTGCGGCAGGCACGGGGCTTACCGACACGCGGCAGAAGGTTTCGATATAGCCCGTCATGAAGATTAAATCCCACGTTTCAAGAAGGTATGAAAATATCGGCGCTGCAAGGCAGCAAAGGCATGAGCCTAGAATCGCGCAGCGCGAAAATTTATAGGAGCGGTACTGCGTAGCCAGCAGAACGGGAAGCACAAAGCCCAGAACCGCATGAACGTTGAGCAGAACCGTAACCGTCAGAACGAGCAGCAGCTCCATTGCGAGCATAATATATTTGGTGACGGGCTTTACTACCATTACGGGATTGCGAACCAGCAGGCGCATTGCTATGAAGATTGAGGCGGAGACAATCAGGGAAAGGAATACCAGTATGTAATCTAGGGTGAATATTCCGGTGATGTTGAGCACGAAAACTATGCAGATGACGCCGACAATGCCCGCAAGCACGCGCGAGGCGTACAGATTGGGCTTAACTTCCGTTTCGTTCAGATAAATTTCTTTGCTTGCTGGAATCGCTGACACTTTCTGTTCCTCGCTTTTCGCGCCGGCATATGCTTGCCCGCGAACTTTTTCTGATATGCCGAGTAATAAATATTGGGCGGCGCGGCAGAGCGCCGGACGGGGACGAAACGCCGGATGGGGGATAACTGTTGCGCGTGAGACGCCGATTAAGCGGCAGCGCGCGGGCGGGGCGGCGTTAAAGGTGTGGTGACGGAATGCCGTCCGGACGGCGGAGCGCCGAATGGGGCTGCGGTAAAAGGGCTTGCGGCGGAGCGCCGAACGAGGCTGCGGTAAAAGGGCTTGCGGCGGAGCGCCGAACGAGGCTGCGGTAAAAGGGCTTGCGGCGGAGCGCCGAATGATGGCGAAACGCCGTTTGGACGGAGAAACGCCAAAAAATACGGCGGAATCCCGATTGCGCGTGATAATGATTGCGCGGGAAATACCAATCATGCGCAAAAGCGCTGCCTGCGCTGCCCTGTTATTGCTCAAAACCGTCTTTGGCTTTGCCGCGCGCTCATTGACATAATGGTTTTTACCGATAATGCCCTGCGCGGTTAATTTGTGGATTAATTGACTATTGCAATTTTACACCAGAGGAACCGCAAAATCAATGCTTTTATAAGATGATTGATGAATTATTATATTTTCATATATGTTTTTGTGTGGAGAGAATGGAACGGGGAACGCGAACCAACAAGAGACTGTTTCGCAGTACGGCAACGATACCGGATTAAGCCTCCCTTGTGCAAGAACAGGTGGCACGGCGTAGCCGTGACGGAAGGATTGTCGGTTGGATTCTCGCAAGGAATGCTGTTGAATAGTAGGCGCAACCCCTTATATATCAAGCGTTTACGACAATCCCTCAGGCGCTACGCGCCAGCTCCCTTTACTACATACGAGCCTTCTTTTAGTAAACCGTCTGCTTGTGCAGACGGTTTATGCTCGCGCCAACCTCCTTCGCCGTTCCTGCTCCGCTTACCTGAATCGTTCCCTCTCCGTTTGTACTGACCGCGCTTGCGCTCCTTCTTCGCCCGCCTTTACCCGCCTTGCAATCAACTTTATTCCGCCTTCTTCTCTTTTTTCACCCCTTTTTCTCCCTCCTTAACTGCGGAAATATGATAGAAAATAAATAAACTTTGCAATTATATACTGCGGATATTGTCGGCAGAGAACAATTATGATATAATACAAAAAGCATCTGATAAGAATATGTCGGGAATGCCCTCACTGTTCCTGCAAGCCAAGCGGCGCCTGCCTATTGAATTTTCAGATTTCTGCCGTAAGATTGTTAAAATTATCGCATTCAGATAAAGCATAGCCGGTTTGTGCCCTGCGCACACCGCGCGTTTTGCAAGGGAGCGCACGATGAAAAGACGAATATTGATAGTAGACGACATAGCTGTTAACCGCGAAATGCTCAAAAACATTCTTGGCGGCGAGTATGAAACGGCGGAGGCGTCGAACGGGGCTGACGCGTTGAGCATAATTGCTCAGGGCGGCTTGTCTGCTGTGCTTCTTGACCTGATGATGCCCGATATGGACGGATTTGATGTGCTTGTAAAGCTGCGCGGGGACAGTATGCTTTCGCAGCTGCCCATAATCGTTATGACGGGGCAGACCGACGTTAAATCGGAAGAAAAGGCGTTCGGGCTTGGCGCGAGCGACTATATAAGCAAGCCCTACAAGCCCGCGATAATCAAGCAGCGGGTGCGCAGCTCGATTCGCCTTTGGGAAACCGCCGCCGCAATAAACGCCCTGAAGCGCGACGCGCTCACGGGGCTTTATACAAGAGCCGCCTTTTTGAGATGGTTTCCGAAATGGTTGCCGAAAAGGACGACGGCTTCTATGTAATGGCGTGCTTTGATATTGACCGCTTCAGGGTTATAAACGACCAGTACGGCACAAAAAAGGGCGACGACGTTCTGAAATATATCGCCAATGTGTTTTCCGTAGGCTTTGGCGAAATGGGCGGAATAACGTGCAGGGTTGCGGCGGACAATTTTGCCGTTTTGTACCCTGCCTCCGAGCAGGACTCCGTAAAGATTGCCGATATGCGCAGGAAGGCGAGCAGCGTTGACGGGCTTGTTGCCCCGATATCGTTCAGCATAGGCAGATATGTGGTGAGCGACAGGACTATCTCTCCGAGCGCAATGCTCGACAGGGCTTCCCTTGCCGCGGAATCGGTCAAGGGGCGCTTCAAGGATAAGATTGCCTATTATGACGAGGCGATGCGAAGCCGCCTGATTATGGAGCAGGAAATCGTTACGGAAATGGCTGAATCGCTGAAAGCGCGCCAGTTTGAGGCATGGTATCAGCCGCAGTACAACCACACCACCGGCGCGCTTGTCGGCTCTGAGGCGCTTGTGCGCTGGCGGCATCCCGTGAAGGGGCTTGTTTCGCCGGGCATATTCGTGCCGATATTTGAAAAGAACGGCTTTATATACGAGCTGGACAAATTCGTGTGGGAGGAAGCGTGCAGAAGCCTTGCCGACTGGCGGGAGCGCGGGCTTTCGCCCCTGCCCGTTTCCGTCAATATTTCGCGCTATGATATTTTCATGCCCGATATGGTGGAAACGATAATCGGGCTTATAAAGAAATACGATTTGCCCGCGTCGATGCTCCGCCTTGAAATAACGGAGAGCGCCTTTGCGGAGAATACGGACGTGATTATTTCCGTAGTCAAGAGCCTTATCGATTACGGCTTTACGATGGAAATTGACGATTTCGGAAGCGGCTATTCCTCGCTCAATACGCTCAAAAGCGTTCCGGCGCAGGTGCTCAAGCTGGATATGCGCTTCATGGAGGACAGCGGGGACACCGAGCGCGGCGGCAATATAATCGAAAGCATTGTCCGCATGACAAAATGGCTCGGAATGTCCGTTATCGCGGAGGGCGTTGAGAAAAAGGAGCAGGCGGACTATCTTGCTTCAATCGGCTGCAAGTATATTCAGGGCTATCTTTACGCAAAGCCGATGCCCAAAGCGGAGTTTGAAAAGGCGCTTGCCTCGCCCAAAAAGGAAATCAAGCTGCGCACGATGGAAACCATCGAACATCTTGACAACAACTCGCTCTGGGACCCCAAATCCCTTGATTCGCTTATTTTCAACAGCTATATCGGCAGCGCCTGCATATTCGAGTGCCACAGCGGCAAAATTGAAATCCTGCGCGCAAGCGAAAAATACGCGGAAATGCTCGGACTCGCCGGAATGACGATTGACGACGCGCTTGCGCTTAACTGGGCTGCGCACATGGACGATAACGAAAGGCACGAGCTGTTCGCCGCGCTTTACAAATCCCTTGAAACGCAGCAGGAGGTCACGCGCGACATAACCTTCATCAGCCTGCCCGGATGCCGCGGAAAAGTGTATCTGCATTCCACAATGCGCGTTATCGCCTCAACCGGCGACAGGTATCTTGTGTACTGCATAAACCAGAACATTACCGCGCAGCGCGAGGCGGAAAGCAAGGAGAGACTGATTGCGGGTCAGCTCAAGGCTGTTATGGACAACGTGAACTGCGGAATAACCGCCGTTTCGCTGAAGGATGGAAATGTCAAATACCTGCTTGCGAATAACAGGTATTACGACATTCTTGGCTACTCGCCTGAGCAGTACCGGCAAGAGGTCGGCAATATGGCGTTCACGACCCTGTATGCCGAGGACGCAGAATATGTAAGAAGTATTGTGACCGCCGTCAGCACGACGGGAAAGCCCGCCGTGCTTGAATATCGCGCTGTGCGGCGCGACGGGCGCGTTATATGGCTCAGAAGCCAGATTTCGATGACCGAGTTTGAGCAGGAGGGCAAGGTTCAGCTTACGACCTACACGGACATAACGAACGAAAAGAACGCGCAGAAGGAGCTGCTGGATAACCTGCCCGGCGGCGCGGCGCTTTTTGAAATTGATGACGGGAAAATGCGCGCTGTGCATATAAACAAGCGGTATTGGGAGCTTGTCGGGCGCTCGCCCGTTGCGTATGACAGCATGAACGTTCTCGGCAGCGCGCACCCTGCCGACAGGGAGCAGATTCGCGATGAAATTGCGCTTGCCATAAAGGAAAACCGCGAGGCTTCGCTCGATTTCCGCCTCCTCTACGGAAACGACGAGGAAACGTACAGACCCTTCCATGTTCACGGGCGCATTGTGCCGAAAGGCGGGCGCAAGTATGCGCTTTACGCAATCTACACTCCGATTACCGACGAGGCAATGTCAATCAGGGAAATGCTGCCCGTTGTTATGCGCGCGATGATGGACACCCAGACGGGCTTTTCCTTCGTCAAGGACAGCCGCCTCAGATACCTGTGCGTGAGCAGGGACGTTTGCGCCGTTACCGGCTACAGCGATGAAAACGATGTTATCGGAAAAACGGATTCCGAGCTGCTCGGCGCGGAAAACGCGGCCGATTTTGAGCGGCTTGACAGGCTTGTGCTTGAAAGCGGCGAGTCGCTGCTGGATTACGTCAATACCCTTACCGGAAAGGACGGGATGGCGCATTATTACAGCACCTCCAAATTCCCGCTCAAGGATTCGCACGGCAATATCATCGGCATATACGGAATGGGCCGTGACATAACGGAGGAAAGGGAAATCAAATCCCGCCTTGAGCTTCTGACGGATAATATTCCCGGCGGAATCGCTTCCTTTGAGCGCATTGGCGGGCAGCTTCGCCTGACATACTTCAACGACGGCTTCCTGAGATTGTTCGGGCTTACGCGCGAGGAATGCCTTGCGCACGGCGATGTGGACGTTATCGAAGGGATTGACGAGGAAGATATTGCTCTGGTTAAGAAGCAGTTCTACGCCCTTGAGGAAAGCGGGGAGCGGCTTGACGCCGTATTCAAGGCGCACATGAAGGACGGAGGCTACAAATGGCTTAACTTAAAGGCTGTGCGCTCAATTGAAAACGGGGGGAAGCCCATTTTCAACGCCGTTCTGTTTGACATAACCGCGCGGCAGGATGCGCTTGACAAGCTGAGGGTCAGCGAGGAGGAGAACCGCCTTGCGATTGCGCACAGCAAAACGATTGTCTGCCGCTTTGACGTGGCTTCAAGAACCCTGCACATTTCCCCGCACGCCAGCAGCATATATGACGCGCCGGAATCCATGACGGATTTGCCGCTCAGTCAGGTCAGGCAGGGCAGCGTATCGCCCGATACCGCCGAGGACTATATCGCCTTCTATGACAGCATAATCCGCGGCGAAAAGAGCGGAAGGGTTACGTTCAAGCGTATGTCGGAGGTCGGCTGGCGCTGGCTGTCCGCAAGCTTTTCCACCATATTTTCATTCAGCGGCGAGCCTGTTTCCGCCGTTATATCCTTTGCGGACGTGACCGACGAGCGGGAAAAGGACGCGGTTTACGGCAAGTGGAGGCAGTCGCTTCAGGGGCGCGATTCCGACGGGTATTCCCTCTACCGCTGCAATCTTTCGCGCCACGAAATGTTCGGGGAGGATGAAGGCACGCTTATCGGGACGGAGCTTTCCTCATCCGAAAAGGATTTCGGCGCAAGGATGCGTATGTATTCGGAAATGTATGTTTTCAGCGAGGACGCCGAGCGCTTTAACGCCTTCATCAGCGCCGATTCGCTTCTTTCTTCCTATTATCAGGGCAGGAGCGCGGTTGTAATCGAATACCGCGATAAAAAGGACGGCGGCGACGGAACGCGCTGGCTCAGGCTGACCGTTGAAATGATGGACGCGCCCGGCAAGGCGGAGGTCGAGGCATACCTGCTGTTTGAGGACATTGACAGCATTAAGCGCGAGGAGCTTTCGGTTGAGGAGCGGACGCAGATTGATTCGCTCACCGGCGCGCTGAACCGCTCTGCGTTTGAATCGCAGGTCAATTATATAATCGAAACCTCAAAACCCGGAACTCATCACGCGCTTCTGGCGCTTGATATTGACGGCTTCGGGCAGGTCAATGAAGCCTTCGGGCACAGCGCGGGCGACCAGGCGCTTGCGGATATTGCCGCCTCCATACGCACGGCGCTGAGGCATAACGATTTGGTCGGCAGGCTTCAGGACGATGAATTCGTTGTATTCCTGACGGATATTCCGGGCGACTCGATTGCGGCTGTAAAGGCGCGGCAAATCTGCGCGCTTACCCGCAAATCGTACAGCACGGAGGTTGAAACCACGGGAAGCATCGGAATTACCGTAACGCCGAGGGACGGGACGGATTTTGCCTCCCTTTACAACAAGGCGGATATCGCGCTTTACAACGTCAAGGGCGCGGGCAAGGACAGCTACTCCTTCTATCACGGCGATATGATGAAGCTTGAGCGCGACGCTTTCGAGGATGCAGCGGAAATCGCGCCCATAGTGCCTGCTGCGCAGAGGGAAAGAAAGCGCCGTATGCTCATCGTTGACGACAGCCAGATAGCCCACGCGATGCTCAGCAATATCTTCGCCGCCGAATTCATTATTGAAAAGGCGAGGGACGGGCGGACGGCGCTGATTCGGCTCAGTCATTACGGCGCGGCAATTTCCGTCGTGCTTCTTGACTTGATGATGCCGGGAATGGACGGCTTTGCCGTTTTGGAAAAAATGCAGAAGTCGCCTGAACTGCGCACGATTCCCGTCGTTGTCGTAAGCGGCGACGGAAACCGTGAAACAAGCCTTCGCGCTATTCGCGCCGGCGCTTCGGATTATGTGACGAAGCCCTATGCCGCCGATGTGCTTAAAATTCGTGTGAAATCAGCCATATCCAAGGCGGAAAACGAGCGGCTGCGGGCGAAGAACAGTATGCTTGAGTACAGGAACGGTGAAATCCGCCGCTATAAAACCGTGCTTGAGCGCGAGAATACAATCGTAATCGAAAACGATTGGCTTAACGGCGCGTTTATTTATGATGAAAACATCTCGCGCTATCTTGCCGGAAAGTATGACAAGCGGCAGCTGTGGCATATCCTTCTTGCCGATTCCGTTGCGGATACCGAAACGGTAAAGCGTTTTCAGGGCGCCGCGCACGACCTTGCCGCCAGCCGCGAAAGGCAGACGGCAGAGCTTATACTGCGCCTCCGCACGCCGAACTCCGTTTTCCATTGGTTCAAGGCGGGCGTTTACAAGGTGGCGAACGATTACGGCTTGACCGGCAGGCTTTATATCGCGCTTACGGATTTGGGCGAAAAGAAGCCTTCGTGAATTTTTGCTGAAACGGAGAATAAAATGGAGTATAATACTTTGATGGGGCTGCTTACCGGATACGGGGTGGATGCCGAGGGTATTGAAGACCTGTTTATGGGAAACAATGAGCTGTATGTGATTTGCTTTTCCGCGTTTCTTTCTGAGCCGAATCATTCGGCGCTCAAAGCGGCTATGGAAAAGGGCAGCCTTGATGAAGCGTTCTTCTGCGCTCACGCCTTGAAGGGGCTTTCGGGAAATCTCGGGCTTACGCCGTATTATGAGGCGGACTGCGAGCTTACCGAGGCGCTGAGGGCAAAACGCCGCCCTGACGCCGAGCGCGAGTATGTCAGGGTTTCGGCGGAGCTTGAAAAGCTTCGCGAAATTGCCGAAAAAGCGGAGCAGCCGTCCTGATACGGCGTTTGCAGCGGCGCGAATCATCTGTGATTTTTGCGTCAGTATTGGCAATCCATCGTATATTTTTTGCGGAGGGAGGCGTTCGTTCCCTATGAATAATCGTCAGCGGCACGCGCTCGCGCTTAGGGAAACCGATGTTGACGGCGCTATAAAAAGACTCGGCGGCGACGAGGAATTGTATGCGGAATGTCTTACCGATTTCCTTGACGATAAAACTACCGAGGAGCTTAATATAGCCGTTGAGCATGGCGTGTGGGACGAAGCCTTTACCGCGGCGCACGCGCTCAAGGGCGTTGCCGGAAATATGGGTTTTGTGCCGCTTATGCACTCCGTCGGGCAGCTGCTCGTCATAATCCGCGGCGGCAGACTCAAGGATATAAACGAATCGCTCGAGCAGGTCAATAGCTGCTACCGCGATATTACGGATGGGATTAATCAGTATTTTTTATGCAAGACGGAATGAGCCTGCTTCTTACTTGCCGCTTCCTGCTCGCTGAAAAACCGCCTATCGCTTATGCCCAATACGCGACAGCCGAGGCAGTCATTTACCCGCGAGTAAACTCCCTCGCCATTTAGCTTGTCTCCTAGCATCCGAAGCGTTTTGAGCGAGCAGGGGTGTAGGGGAAGCGGATATTGTTAGTTCTCGTTTGGCTATATAATTCTCAGGCACGAAAGTACTATATCATAAACAGACTGCGACTGCAGTCTGTTTACCAAAGGAGGCTCCCTTGTGCAAAGGGAGCTGGCGCGGAGCGCCTGAGGGATTGTCGGAAACTCTTGTGATATAATGATTTGTGCCTGTTATTCAACAATATTTTTGCGAGAAAACTAAAGACAAACGAACCGACAATCCTTCCGTCACGGCTGCGCCGTGCCACCTGTTCTTACACAAGGGAGGCTTATTCTTGCAGCGCTTCCGCTCTGCTTCGATGTTGGTTGTTCTGTGGAAACTATGCTGTAAATACCGCTGATATACGGTTTGACTGTGAAACCATGACAACACACACCCGTAGAGCAATGGCTCTGCTCTTCCGCCTTATAAGGCGAAAATCACCGTCGCAATGACGGTGATTTTCTGATTCTACATATCAACGCGCTTCCATAGCCTCAACACGTTTCGGCTGCTACATCATGCTCCATGCCTTCAACGCGTTTCCGTACCTCAACGTGCTTCCGTAACATCAATACGTTTCAGCAATCTAACACGTTTCGGCTGCTACATCATGCTCCATGCCTTCAACGCGTTTCCGTACCTCAACGCGCTTCCGTAACCTCACCGCGTTTCCGTACTCCATTGCGTTTCCGTACCTCAACGCATTCCCAAACCCTGTCGCGTTTCCGTCCGTTAACCTCTCCGTTACTTCAATTCCTTAACCGAATCGCGGAGGACGAGCCTGCCGCCGATTACGACGCGACCGATGGAATAGGAGGGGTTCTTTATCTTATGCGTGATTGCCTGAATTGCCGAGCGCGTCATTGCGTCCAAGTCCACGGCAAAGGTGGTGAGCGGGGGATTGCAGAGGGTTGCGAACATGAAATCATCAAAGCCGACAACGGAAATATCGTCCGGCACGCGGATGCCCCTGCGCCAAAGCTGGCGGACAAGGATGTACGCAACTTCGTCGCAGTTGCAGACGAAGGCCGTCGGCAGCTTTTCGGGCAGCTCAAAGGGAATCAGCATTCCGTTAATCAGCGACCTGTCCTCAATGAGCCACTCGCTTTTTTCCTCAATGCCCGCCTCGAGCAGCGCCTTGCGATAGCCCATATAGCGGTCGAGAATGCTGCTTGTTGCGCGAATGCTTCCGAGGAAGCCGATGCTCCTGTGCCCCATGTTGATTAGATGGCTTGTGAGCAGATAGCTGCCGTAATAGCTGTCGGAAACAAGCGCGTCCATATGGAAATGCTCGTTATAGAAGTCCACGAGAAGGCAGGGCAAATCATAAGCTTTGAGCGCGTCGATATACTCGCGCTTCATCTGCCCCAAGACAATGAACGCGTCCACCTTGCAGTTTTGCAGAATGCTCGGCTCGCTTGCAGCCGCTTCGTCCTCCGGCTGAACGATTTCGAGGATTGCGTAATAGCCAAGCTCGCTCAGCCCCGTCACAATCTTGCGGTATATGTTGGCATAAAACGCCTTGTCGTCAAAAAAATGCGAGGCAATCAGAATGCCTATATTGCTTCCGCCGGCATCATCGCCGGACTTCTGATGCGCGCTGTACTGATAGCCCAGCTGTTCGGCGAGCGACTGGATTTCCTGCCGCAGTTCCTTGCCAACGCCGTCCTTGCCGCCCAACGCCTTGGAAACGGTAACGGTTGAAACGCGGAGCTGATCCGCGATGTTCTTCATCGTAACTTTCTTTGCCATTCCCATTCTCCTTCGCATAGCCGCCCGACGGCAGACAAACGGCGAAAACAATATAAAAACCGCATTGCTCCATTCAAATCCTGAATGGATAAGGCTGATTTATCCACGCTTCCGCATTAACCTTCTTTCATATATTCTAGCTGATTTAATCCGTTTTGTAAAGTAAACCACTTATCAAAAATTGCGATGTTAAGAAAAAATAAGCCGCTTTGTTGAACCATGCCGTTAACGGTGCTTTTTTCCGCCGTTTATGTTATACTATTATATCGACACAACGCTGGAAGGAGCATTGGCAATGAAGGAAGCACTCAAGAATTTGACGAAGGATATGTGGAACGTTCCGAACGCGCTCACAATTATGCGAATAATTCTTATTCCCGTTTATTTGATTCTGTTTAATATGGGGCTTGACAAATGGGCGCTCGCGGTTTTCCTTATTGCAAGCTTCACGGATTATCTGGACGGCTATATCGCAAGAAAAAACGGGCTTATAACCAATTTCGGCAAGCTGATGGACCCTCTTGCGGACAAAATTATGGTGCTTACCGTGCTGATAACGCTCACGCTGCGCGGCTGGGCGAACCCATGGCTTGTGGGAATCGTGCTTTTCAAGGAGCTGCTGATGGTCTGCGGCGCTTTGCTGCTTCTCAGGGGCGAAAAGGTTATCGCCTCCAAAATGGCGGGCAAGGCGGCGACTGTCGCGTTCATGCTTGCAATCGTTCTCACGTTCTTCCATCCGGAGTTTACCGCATGGGGCTTTCAGCTTGATTTCTGGGTTTTGCTTGCCGCCGTCGCTCTCAGCCTTTGCGCCCTTTGCGTTTATGCACGCGCCGCTTATAAGCTCAAGAAAAGTAAGTAACGCATTTGTTTAGTTAATATTATTAACCGCGCGTTAGCTCCGCGTCCACGGCATTATATCTGTTCCGCGCTTTTTACAGATTGCCTCGATAAAGAAATAATCGCCGTAGAGAATGTTCGTGTTTCGCCCTGCACCGTCGTCATTATATGCGGCGGTGCATTTTTGCGTAAGCCCGCATACGCTCTCGCTCCTGTCGCAGCATTTTTCCCAGATTGCCAGAAGCATTTTGTCGGCGGCGCTTTCGTATTTTTCCGCGCCCGATTTGCTGTGCTTTTTAAGCTCCATCAGCCCGCAGGCAGCGCACGCGCCCGCTATATTGTCAAAAAGCTCCTCATCCTTCGGCTGACGGAAATCGCACAGGGTAAGCCCGTCCTCGCGGATGTTCGATATAAAATAGTCCGCGATTTTTTCAGCCGCGGCAAGATAGCGCTCAAAGCCCGTTGCGATGTAGCTGAGGGTGAAGCCGTACAGCGCCCATGCCTGACCGCGCGACCAGCTTGAGCCTTTCGCGCAGCCCTGACCGGCGGGCGCGTCCAGCGCTTCGCCCGTTTCGGAATCGAATATGACTATGTGATTGCATGAGCCGTCGTCTCTTACGAACGCCCTCAATGCCGTGTCGGCGTGAATGCAAGCTATTTTGCGGAAGCGGGGGTCGCCCGTCACTTCGCTCGCCCAGTACAGCAGCGGCAGATTCATAAGGCTGTCAACGATTGCCCAGCCGCTCTTGTCGCCGTTCCATGCGCGGATGAAGCCGCAGGGATTAAAGCGCCCCGCAAGCAGATTTGCGGCGTGAAGCGTTGCCGTTTTGCTGCTTTCGCCGCCGAACAGCTTGTAATCCGCGCCCGCCGACAACAGGTACATAAAGCCGACGTCGTGATTCAGGCAGCTGAAACGCGTCAGTTCCGCCTGAAGCAGCCCTTCCGTGCGCCGCGCTTCACTGAGCAGCCGCTTATCCCCGCCGCCCTTGTACAGCTGCAACAGCAGGGCAGGGTAGAAGCCGCAAGTCCACCAGCTGTTCCCGTCATAGGGAGGCGCGAGCCATTCGCCGCCCTTGCCCCTGTACGGAATGATTCCCCTTTGCTCTGCTGACTTATATGTATTCAGATATTTTCTTTCGGCGCATAAAAACGCCTCGTCATACCATTCCATAATTTGCCCTTTCTTCGGGTGATTCTTCCTATTATATAGCTCCTAATAAGCGTGACGTTTTGCGAAACCGTATCGGCAAAGCCGAAACGGGAATTCAGCGGTTTTTGCTTCTTTCCCTTGCGCGCGGCGCTTTCGGCTCGCGCTGGCAGGCGGGCGGCTTATTTCGCCCCGAATGGAATTCCCTGCAGGCGGCGCAGTCGCCGTGGCGCTTGCAGCCCTGCCGCTTGCACGGGCATTCGGTATTTGTGCCGCCCGAAATCGCATTCGCCTGTTTCAAATCATCGCTTTTCCGCGAAAAAACGCTCCCGTCCATTCTGCTTTCCTCCCCATGGGTCTGGGTTTTGAAAGCATTATAGCACATTGGGAGCGCTTTTGCTTATCTGATTGAGCTTACGGGAGAATGCCTTTCAGTCGCTTGCTTTTTTGAGCATTGCCTGAAGCTCCGCCTCGTCGAAGGGATTGAGGAGCGCAACGGAGTTTTCGGTGCCTTCGGGCATTGAAACCGTGTCCGCGCCCAGCTTGATTATTTCGCTTCCGCCGCAGACTTTGTCAGCGAGCGCGCAATTCGGAACATATTCATGCTGTGGCTGATATAGAGCTCCTTCATGAATTCCCGCTCGGTTTCGTCCTTTATTGCAAGTATTGCGATTGGAAAAAAGAACATTTTCATCTCTCCGTCCGTTGGTTTGCTTTGCCCTATCAGTGCGCGCGCTTTCGTGATTTGCCTGCGGAAGCCGCATTGCTCCGCAGATGAGAGGGGCGGCGCAGAGCCGCGCTGCCGCTGCGCGCTTTGCCGCAATGCGCGCCTTACATTTTATTACGAGCTATGGAATTCTATATACATTTGAGAAATCCTGCTAAAATCATGCCTTATCTTGGCTTGCGGAATATTTGCCGCCGGTTCGCCGTTCTTTTGTGTGCAGGCGGTCAAGAGGCGGTTTGGGAGCCGCTTTCGGAGCTTGCTTTGCCGACAGGAGCGTATCTTTCGCGCTTCCTCGCCCGACGCTCTTTGCGGGCGTCCCCTTTTTCGGCAGCCGCATAGCCGCGCTTTTGCGACAAAATAACAAATTTGCCGCAAAATCAAGGGTTATGAACGGTTGACAGTTTAATCGGCAAAACATATAATAGTAACAGCGGGGATTTCCGCTTCCTTCGTCATGCGCTTATTTCCTGAAAGGGCATGGCTCAAGCGCAAAAAATCCTTTCAGCGTATTTAAGGAGGTTACAGAATGGCAATCAAAATGACCGTTGACGGCAATACAGCCGCTAGTCATGTCGCATATGCTTTCAGCGATGTGGCGGCCATCTATCCCATCACACCTTCCTCCCCTATGGCGGAGGTAGCCGATGAGTGGGCGGCTCAGGGACGTGAGAATCTGTTCGGGCAGAAGGTGCATATCGCGGAAATGCAGTCCGAGGCGGGCGCTGCCGGCGCCGTACACGGCTCTCTTGCCGCGGGCGCTCTTACCACCACCTTCACTGCGTCTCAGGGCTTGCTCCTGATGATTCCTAATATGTACAAGATTTCCGGCGAGCTTATGCCCTGCGTATTCCACGTAAGCGCCCGCGCTCTTGCCGCTCATGCGCTCTCCATCTTCGGCGACCACGCCGATGTTATGGCTTGCCGCCAGACCGGCTTCGCAATGCTCGCTTCTAACTCCGTGCAGGAGGTTATGGATATGGCGCTCGTATCCCATGTGGCTACGCTCCGCGCCTCCGTGCCTTTCGTGCATTTCTTCGACGGCTTCCGCACGAGCCATGAGTATCAGAAGATTGACGCTTTTGAATACTCCGAGATTGAAAAGCTCATGCCGTGGGACAAGGTTAACGAGTTCCGCGCCCGCGCACTCAATCCTGAGCATCCGCATCTTGCCGGAAGCGCGCAGAACCCCGATATCTATTTCCAGAACCGTGAGGCGGCGAACAAGTATTACAACGCCACCCCCGAAATCGTTCAGGAAGTTATGGACGAAGTCGCCAAGCTGTGCGGCCGTCAGTATCACCTGTTCGACTATGTCGGCGCTCCGGATGCCGACAGGGTTATCATGGCGATGGGCTCCGGCTGCGATGTAGCCGATGAAGCCGTCACCAAGCTTGTTGAAATGGGCGAGAAGGTCGGTCTTATCAAGTGCCACCTCTACCGTCCGTTCTCCGTAAAGCATTTCCTCGCCGCGATTCCCGCGACCTGCAAAAAGCTCGCAGTGCTTGACCGCACCAAGGAGCCGGGCGCGCTGGGCGAGCCGCTTTACCTCGACGTTTGCTCCGCTCTGCTTGAAGAAGGACGCGGCGATATCAAGGTCGTCGGCGGCCGTTACGGTCTGGGCTCCAAGGAATTCACCCCGACCCATGTAAAGGCTGTTTTCGACAATCTCGCCGGCGAAATGAAGAACCATTTCACCGTCGGTATCGTTGACGACGTAACGATGACCTCCCTGCCTCTGGGCGAGCAGTTCAATGCCGCTCCCGCAGGCGCCATCTGCTGCAAGTTCTACGGCCTCGGCTCTGACGGAACCGTCGGCGCGAACAAGAACTCCATCAAGATTATCGGCGACCATACCGACCTTTATGCTCAGGCATATTTCGCGTATGACTCCAAGAAGTCCGGCGGACTTACCGTTTCGCATCTGCGCTTCGGCAAGAAGCCGATTCAGTCCCCGTATCTTATCGACGCGGCTGACTTTATCGCCTGCCACAATCCCGCTTACGTAACCATGTACGACATGGCTTCCACCCTCAAGGACGGCGGCGTGTTCCTGCTCAACAGCCAGTGGACTGCCGAGCAGATGGACGAAATGCTGCCTGCCAAGATGAAGCAGCTGCTCGCCAAGAAGCACGCCCGCTTCTACACCATCAACGCTATCGCGCTTGCCGCGAAGGTTGGAATGGGCAACCGTATCAACACCATCATGCAGGCTGCGTTCTTCAAGCTTGCCGAGGTTATCCCCTATGAGGATGCCGACAAGTACATGAAGGCATATGCGAAAAAGACCTACGGCAAGAAGGGCGACGCTATCGTCCAGAAGAACTGGGACGCTATCGACATCGCGATTTCCGGTCTTGTTGAGGTCAAGGTTCCCGCTGAATGGGCTAACGCCGCTACCGGCGCTGTTCCCATGAAGGTAAAGGGCACCACCAAGTACTTTGACGATGTTATCGCTCCTATCCTTGCTCAGGCGGGCGATGAGCTGCCCGTATCCGCCTTCAACGCCGACGGCTTCGCTCCTACCGGAACGACCAAGTTCGAGAAGCGCGGAATCGCCGTTAAGGTTCCTGAGTGGATTAAGGACAACTGCATCCAGTGCGGCAACTGCTCTCTCGTATGCCCGCACGCCTGCATCCGTCCTATCTACGCCTCTGAGGAAGTCATGAAGGGCGCTCCTGCGGCTTATGCCACCAAGAACGCCACCGGCAAGGAGTTTGCCGGAATGCAGTATCGTATGCAGGTCAGCCCGCTGGATTGCACCGGCTGCGGCAACTGCGTCGAGGTCTGCCCCGCGAAGGAAAAGGCTCTTGTCCTAAAGCCGCTTGAAACACAGCGCGCCGAGGAGGAGAACTGGGAATTCGCTATGACCGTTCCTGAGGTCAAGACCGTTGTCAACAAGGCTTCCGTTAAGAACAGTCAGGCTCTCAAGCCTCTCTTTGAGTTCTCTGGCGCCTGCGCGGGCTGCGGCGAGACCCCTTATGTAAAGCTTGTTACCCAGCTGTTCGGCGACAGGATGATTGTTGCCAACGCTACCGGCTGCTCCTCCATTTACGGCGGCTCGGCGCCTACCGTGCCTTACACCGTTAATGACGAGGGTCACGGCCCCGCTTGGGCGAACAGCCTCTTTGAGGATAACGCGGAGTTCGGCTTCGGCATGAACCTCGCCACCCAGCAGCGCCGCGCCAAGCTTTCTGACACCGTCAAGAAGCTCATCGCCGTTGATTACGCCGAGGACGCCATCAAGGCTGCCGGAGCGGAATGGCTTGAGAAGATGGACGACGCGGAAGGCTCCAAGGAAGCAGGAGCAAAGCTCCTTGACGCTTGCAAGGACGGCATTGACGTCGACCTTACCGGCACCGAGTGGGAAAAGGATTGGCTTGCCAACGGCAAGAAGTGCGCCTGCGAAGCCTGCACTCTCGCCCGCGAGGTTATTTCCTACGCTGATTTGCTGACCAAGAAGTCCATCTGGATTTTCGGCGGCGACGGCTGGGCATACGACATCGGCTACGGCGGACTCGACCATGTGCTTGCGCAGGGTCAGGACGTCAACGTACTGGTTGTCGATACCGAAGTTTACTCCAATACCGGCGGACAGGCGTCCAAGTCCACTCCTACCGGCTCTATCGCCAAGTTTGCGGCGTCCGGTAAAAAGACCAAGAAGAAGGATTTGGGCATGATGGCGATGAGCTACGGCTACGTATATGTAGCGACCGTCGCTATGGGCGCAAATCCCCAGCAGCTTCTGAAGGCTATGACCGAGGCTGAGGCGTACAAGGGCCCGTCCCTCATCATCGCCTACGCGCCCTGCATCAACCATGGTATCAACATGGGTCTTGCTCAGGCGGAAATCAAGAAGGCTGTTGAGTGCGGATACTGGCCTCTGTATCGCTATAATCCTGATTTGGCGCTCCAAGGCAAGAATCCTATGACCGTTGACAGCAAGGACCCGACCGGCAGCTATCAGGACTTCATCCGCGGAGAAGTGCGTTATGCCTCCCTCGCCAAGATGTTCCCGGACAGCGCTGAGAGGCTTTTTGCTCAGACTGAGCAGGACGCTAAGCTCCGCCTTGAGAACTACAAGAAGATGGCTCAGGAGTAAGGTAAGCTCCAACCCCATAGTTATTTGCCGCGGCGCAGTGCGAAAGCATTGCGCCGCGGTTTTGCGCTGTGAAGAACGGGGGAGCGGGAAAACGAGCGCAATCCGTAGCGCGGCGCATTCGGGAAGCAAGCGTAAGCTTTAGCGGCGAGAGTTTTTGAAGAAAGCCGATATTCGGAAAAAGAGCGGATATTCGGAAACGTGCGCAAACGTAAAGAACGCACGTAATCGGGAATTACACGCATTCGGGAAGCAAGCGTAAAGCCATGAATGCCGCTCAATCTGGAATTACCCGCAGTCGGGAAGCAAGCGCGTGTTCGGGAAGTAGCGTGTAATTAATAATGCCGCGCAATCTGGAGCGCGGCGCATTCGGGAAGCTGCACATATCAGGGAAAATGTGCGGAACCAATGCGGCATATGCAAAAGCGCCGCATGATATAGCATTCCCGCGCCTCTTGAAGCAAATACCGCCGAGGGGAAAACAAGGGAACACAATCTGCACATAAACGGCATTTCATATGTACAGAATGTAATTTATGCGGAATAATATCACTTATAGAAAAAATTACAAAAAGCCATTGACAATAATAGTTATGGCACTTAAAAACAAATTGTTAGCACACGGAAATGAATACGGTAATCGGTAAGAGCAACCGTATTTATATTCCTGCCGCAGAGCTGCCATAAATAGAAATCAGACAGGCATCCCTGCGACGAAGAAAACGGTGACCGTATGAATCAATCAAGCTCTTATGTATCAATGCAGCCATGTAAATGGCGCGCGACCGGCGCCGCTATGTTTTTCGCGCTCTACCTTCTGCCGCTGGCGATGTCCGTTTTCTATTCCTTTACTAAAAGCACGATGGATTTTTCCTTTGTGGGGCGTCAAAACTATTTATCACTTTAAGGAAATAAATACCACACGCTTGCTCTGGGGAACACCCTGCTGTTCCTGCTGCTCGCGGCTGGAATAACGCTCCTTCTCGGCTTTGTTACGGCGCACGTGCTTTTCTGCCGAAAGCGGCTTCGCTTCTGCGCCGTGTTTTTCCTTCTGCCGCTTTTCCTTCCGTCGTCCTCGATTGCCGTGCTTTGGAGGGTGCTTTTCGGAAGCGGTTCGGCGCTTGTGAAGCTCTTGAAGCCGATGGACGCGCAATGGAAATATGTAACGCTTACCGTTCTGTGCGTGTGGAAGAACATGGGGGCTGTGACGGCGCTTGCGCTGATTGGTATGCTGGAAATTCCGCACTCGGTGTTCGATGCGGCGGAGATTGACGGGGCTAACAAGCGCGTTATGTTCTTCAGGATTGAGCTGCCGCTTCTGAGGCATATTACCATGTTCTCCGTACTCTATCTTTTCATGAACGGGCTTCGGGTTTTCCGCGAAACCTATCTGCTTTACGGCAGCTATCCGCCCGCAAATCTGTATTTCGTACAGCACTATATTACTAGCCACTTTGAATCGCTCGATTTCAGCCTTCTTTCAGGCGCGTCCGTAATCTTCTCGCTTTCCTCCATGCGCCTGTTCGGGCTTGCATGGCTTATATTGAAGCGCGGAAGGAGCGATGAAGCATGAAGAAATGCATATCCGTCATATTTATCGCCCTGCTTTCCGTTCTGTTTCTGCTTCCGCTCGCTTTGCTCATCGTGCAGTCGCTCATTCCGTCTTTTGACGCGGCGATGGTTGCAAGCTATACTCTGCCTGTGCGGCTTTTCCCAAATCCGCCGTCCGTCGAGCAGTTTGCGGCGCTCGTTTCATCTCGCTCGGAGTATTGGCAAACGCTTCTTCTCTCCCTTGTGTGGACAATTGGCGCGTCCGTTGTTCAGACAGGCGCTTCGATAATCGGCGGCTATGTCCTCGCCAAGCAAAAGAACCGCCTTTGCTCCGCGATAACCGTGCTTTACTGCCTCGCGATGATAATCCCGCTTCAGGTTTTTCTGCTTCCGCAGTACATCCTGAGCGACGCGCTGGGAGCGCTCAACACGCCGATAACGCTCTACCTGCCTCTCGCGTTTGCGCCCTTCGGAACTATCTTCATGCACGAAATCAACATGAAAATGCCGGACGAATGGGTTGAGTGCCTGCGGCTGGAGGGCGGCGGCTTTCCCGCGCTCCTTCGCCTCGTCATTCTTCCGTTCTCCGCTCCTTCGGCGGCAATCCTTTTCCTTCTCTCCTTCGTTGAGTGCTGGGGAATGGTCGAGCAGCCGCTGATTCTGCTGACGAACAAGGTGAACAATCCGCTTTCCATGCTCCTTTATGATATGCGACTCGGGCAGACGAGTATTATTTTCGCCGCCTCGCTCATTTCCCTGCTCCCCATACTCGCAATGCTCCTTTTCGCTCTGCTCGCAGGGCGCAGACGCTCACAGCCGGCGTGAAATGAAGCGGAAATGGGAGCTGCTGAGCTGCGCAAAAGGGAAGGCTGAGCGGCGAAGGCGGGGGATACGAGGCGTAACGAGAGGTAAAAGCGAAAGCGCGGAGCGGTGAAGCGAGCGCGCGGGGCTGTGAAACAGTAAGAATATGGATTATAGTCAATAAAGCAGACAAACAAGTCAAGAGAAAAGGGCAAGTTTTTCGTATTCATCCGGCGGCGAAGGCGGGAGTGCGTAAACGCCGAGCGGTATTCATTCCTTAAAATTGCGCTCATATTTTTCCCTGCCGCGCAGATAATATCCATGAGGTGATGGCATGGATAATAACAACGCTCCTCTTTTCAAAAAGCCCGAAAAGCGCAAAAGCCCGATGAAGCGGCGCGATAAACCGTCGTAAGAGCGATTGCAGAAAACGGCGGCGGGATTTCGCATGAATGCGATACGTTATATAAAACGGCGGACTGCGTTTTAAGCGCAGCCCGCCTTTGTGATTTGTTGATTGGCAGGAGAGGCGGAAATAATCTGCATTCGGTTTTCGCTATATTGCTATTGTAATTGTAAGCGCCCGTTGCCAATAAGAACGCGAATCATCAAGCACCGATTCCCCTGCGCCCTTTTCCGCTCAAAACGCTTCGTCGGGGGTAAATAACCGAGCTGTTTTGCGCAGCCGACACCGCAGACGGGGCGCTTTCAGCGGGCAGGAATGCCTTCTCAAATCGGCACGGGCTTGCCCGAAAGCCAAGCGATTGTGTCCTTTACCGTGCGGAGCATATCGCGGGGATGATAGCCAAGCTCCATTGTCGCCTTGTCGTGAGTGAAGCGGCTGTTGCTCTCAAGCGTAAAGAGCGAGTAGGGGGTAAAGAGCGGGCGCGTTTTTGTGACTTTGGCAACCCAGCCGAACAGCGGGCAGAACATTTTTGCGAGCGGGAGCGGCAGGCAGAGCTTGCGCCTTCCGTTTGTGCAGCGGCGCATCATTCCCAGCAATTCCCTTATCGTGCAGTAGCGGTTTGAGAGGATGTAGCACTCGCCGCTGCGCCCCTTTTCCGCCGCCGCAATGCAGCCGAGAGCAACGTCCCTCACATCCACAAAATCGAAGCCGCCCCTGACTCCTGCCGGCAGCTTGCCCGCGATGTACATTTTGACCATCTGAACCACATGGTTTCCGCCCGAATCGTATGGCCCGATGATTCCGGAGGGGTGAACCACAACTACGTCAAGCCCGCGCTTGCCTGACATAAGCACCTCGCGGGTCGCCTCCGCCTTTGTTTTCGCATAATCGCCTCGAACGGCGGCCATATCAAACACGGCGGTTTCCTCGATTGCCGCGCCGTCCTCGCTTTCGGGAATCGCATGGACGGAGCTTGTGTATACAAGGCGCTTCACCTTATATTTTTCGCACATTTCGATTATATTTCTCGTGCCGCCGACGTTGACGCTTTCAAGCGCCTTCGACGCTTTTTCGCTTATGCTGATTAAGCCCGCCGCGTGAAAAACGACTGCCTCGCGCCCGCCAAGGTTTTCAAACAGCGCGCCAAGCGTTTCGGGCTTTGTGACGTCGCCCGTGTAATACCTGACTTTTTCGTCGCTTTGCGCTGTTTCTGTCGGCAGAATCAGCCCGCGAATTGTCCCGTCCTTTTTGCGGAGATATTTTATGATTGTGCTTGCCAGATGACCGCACGCGCCCGTAACTATATAAACCCTGTCCACTTTTATCACCTCTTGCAGCATAATTCCCTTTATAATCCGCGTTTTCGGAAAGATAACATACAATCTGTTGCATTTACTACGCATATGCAGTATATTAACAATATGTATGATGTTCAACCATCAGTTGGATTGGGTTTGAATATTGGGCAACAGAAGGCGCGCGCGGTGTTGAAATAGCCCCTGCGAATTTACAGTTTCGTCATACGGCGCAGCCTTGAAAGGAGAAAAATGGAGGATAAAAGAACAAGATACACCAAAATGTTCCTGCGAGAGAGCCTTGTTAGAAAGCTCGGAGAAAAGCCGATTTCGCGCATAACGATTACGGAGCTTTGCAAGGACGCGGAGGTGAACCGCTCAACTTACTATGCGCACTATGCCGACCAGTACGACCAGCTGAGGCAGATTGAGCAGGAGTTCATGGCGGACATCGTGAAGGAGTTTTCGCCCGTAGCCGGAGGGAAAGCGGGCGCGGATTTTCTGACGATAACCGAAAAGATTATCCTGTATATTTCGGAAAACGCGGAGCTTTGCCGCGTGCTGCTCGGAAATAACGGGAGCATGAATTTTCAGCAGAGCTTTTCCGATTTTTTGCGCTCAACGGTTACGTCCATATGGGGCAGCATGACCGTTTCGGACGAGCGGAGCCTTGAATATATTTACTGCTTTGTGCTTTCCGGCTGCATAGGGGTCATGCGCAGCTGGCTGTTTGACAAGGACGATAAGCGGACTCCGCATGAGATGGCGGCGCTGATAGTCGCTCTTGCAGACCGCGGAATTTCCGCGTTCATGAAATAACGCGCGCATTCTTGCCGCCCTGACGCCTGAGAGCGCAAGCAAAACAATATGCGAAAATTTGTTCGCATAATTCCCCGAAGCGCCTTGTTTGGCGCGGCTTTGTATGCTATAATCTACTCAGCCCGCACGCGGGCAAAGATTAAAAGGATGATGAAAATGCGCGTTGGCGTTGTTTCTCTCGGCTGCTCCAAAAACCGCGTTGATACGGAGCAAATGCTTTCCCTGCTTAAAGCGGCGGATTACGAAATCGTTGCGGACGCGGCGAGCGCCGATGTAATTATTGTAAACACCTGCGGCTTTATCGACGCGGCGAAGGAAGAATCCATCGACACTATTCTTGAAATGGCGGAAAGCAAAAAAACGGGAAGCTGCAAGCTGCTGATGGTTACGGGCTGCCTTGCGCAGAGATACGGCGACGCGCTGCTTGCCGATATGCCCGAAATTGACGGAATTCTCGGCGTTAACGATTATGCCGATTTGCCAAAGGCGCTTTCGGACGCGCTTTCGGGAAAGCGTCCCCGCTATACGAAGCCGAACTACGGCTTTCTTGAGAACACGGGCAGAGTGCTTACCACGCCCAAGTTTTCCGCATATGTAAAAATCGGGGACGGCTGCGACAACCGCTGCGCCTACTGCGCGATTCCCCTTATCCGCGGGCATTACCGCTCGCGCAAAAGGGCGGACATACTTGCCGAAATGCGCTTTCTTGCCGAAAGCGGCGTGCGCGAGCAGACGCTTATAGCGCAGGATACCACCCGCTACGGCAGCGATTTTACGCCGCGCGACAGCCTTGCCTCCCTTATGGACGAGGCGGCGGGAATCAGCGGAATTGATATGCTGCGCGTGCTGTACTGCTATCCGGACGAAACTACGGACGAGCTGCTTGAGGTAATGGAAAAGCACAAGAACATTTCTAGGTATCTTGACCTTCCGCTTCAGCATATTTCGGACAGGCTGCTCAAAGCCATGAACCGCCGCGGCAACGCGAAAAGCATACGCGAAACGCTGAAAAAGGCGCGGGAGCGCGGCTTCTGCCTCAGAACAACGCTGATTGTCGGCTTCCCCGACGAAACTGACGAGGATTTTGACGAGCTGATTGATTTCGTTCGCGAAACGGAGTTTGACCGCTTGGGCGCTTTTACCTTTTCGCCCGAGGAGGGGACTGCCGCCGCCGAGATGGACGGGCAGATTCCCGACGAGGTCAAGCAGGCGCGCCTGAGCGCCGTTATGGAGCTGCAGGCGAAAATATCGAAAAAGCGGGACGAAATGCGCGTCGGCTCAAGCGTAAGAGCAATCGTAATCGGCTCGCAAAACGGGCTTTACCTTGCCAGAAGCGACTGGGAAGCGCCCGAAACGGACGGCGTTATCTATCTCCGCTCCGACAAGCCGCTTTCGGACGGCGATATTTGCAGCGCGCGCATTACCGGAACGCGCGGCGACTATGATTTGGAGGGTGAACGCGAGTGAACCTGCCTAACAAGCTTACGATGGCGCGGGTGCTGATGATACCCGTATGTCTTGTGCTGCAAGGGATTAACACGGAAACGAGCAATTTTGTCGCGGCAGGCGTTTTTGCAATCGCCGCGCTGACGGATTTGCTTGACGGGAAGATTGCGCGCAAGCGCGGGCTTGTCACAAATCTTGGCAAGTTTGCTGACCCTATGGCGGATAAGCTGCTCGCCGTATCGTCGATGACCTTCCTTTGCGCGCAGGGCAAGCTGCCCGCGTGGATGCTCGTAATCGTGCTGATTCGCGAGTTCATGGTCAGCGGCTTGCGGCTTATCGCGATGGAGCAGGGCAAGGTAATCGCTGCGGGAATGCTCGGCAAGATTAAGACGAACCTGCAGTTCTATGCCGTGCTTGCGCTTCTGATGGGCAACTGGCCTTTTTCGCTGATTCCCTTCCCGATGACGACTGTGCTTATGTATGCAATGACGGCGCTCACGCTTATATCCGGAATAGATTATTTCGTTAAGGCGCGCGGAGTGCTGAAAGGATAATATGGTTTGCGAATGTGTTTTTGTGGGCACGGAGCTGCTCATGGGTCAGATTCTCAATTCCAACGCGCAGTTTATTGCGCGCAGGCTTACCGAAATCGGCGTTACGGCGCACTATCAGGTTGTCGTAGGCGATAACCCCGAAAGGGCGCGCGAGGCGATACTTACCGCGCTTTCGCGCTCAGACGTCGTTATTACGACCGGCGGGCTTGGCCCGACGCAGGACGATTTGACGAAGGAAATCACCGCCGAGGCGCTCGGGCTTGAAATGGAGCTTGTGCCGGAGGCGCTGGAAACCCTGAAAGTCGCTTTCGTCCGCCTTGGCTGCCCGATGGCGGTCAACAATGAGCGGCAGGCATATTTTGCGCGCGGCGCGCGGCTTTTACCGAACCCGAACGGAACTGCCGAAGGCTCGATTATCGAAAAGGACGGGAAGGCGGTTATCAACCTGCCCGGGCCGCCGCGCGAAATGAAGCCGATGTTCACGGACTATGTAAAGCCGTATCTCTTAAAGCGCGCGGGGCTATGCCTTAAAAGCGTTTTCCTCAGGCTTTACGGAATCGGCGAGAGCGACGCGGAAATGCGCGTTATGGACCTGATGAAGTCCGAAAACCCGACAATCGCGCCGTACTGCGGGCTTGGCGAGGTTGAATTCCGCCTGACCGCGAGCGGTAAAACCGAGGCGGAGGCGCAGAAAACGCTTGAGCCTATGCTTGAAAATGTCAGGGAGCGCTTTAAGGAATACATTTATTCCGAGGACGTGGACGCGTTCGGCTCGATGGAAATTGCGGCTGTCCGCGCGCTTACGGAAAGCGGAATGACGGTTGCGACCGCCGAAAGCATAACGGGCGGAATGATTGCCGAAAAGCTGACGAGCGTTGCGGGGGCGAGCAAGGTTGTCCTGGGCGGGCTTATAACCTACTGCGATGAGGAAAAGACGGCGTTGCTGGGCGTAAAGCGCGAAACGCTTGAGCAATTCACGGCGATTAGCGCGGAGTGCGCCCGAGAAATGGCGTACGGCGCAAGGGAGCGCACAGGCGCGGATATTGCCGTATCCGTTACGGGCGTTGCGGGCCCCGGCGATTTTAACGGAATTCCCGCGGGCACGGTTTATCTCGCGCTTGCGGATAAGCGGGGAATTCGGGTAAGCCCCCTTCATTTTACGGGCGACAGGGAAAGAATCAGAACACTTACGGCGCTTCGGGCTTTGAACGAAATCCGGAAAAGCGCCGCCAAAGGTTAAGGAGGAAGCAGAATGGCTAAGAAGGATACCGGCGCAAAAAAAGAGCTGCCGCAGCAGGACGCAACCAACGAGGAAAAATCGCGCGCGCTTCAAATGGCGCTTGCGCAGCTTGACAAGCAGTTCGGCAAGGGCGCCGTTATGAAGCTGGGCGAAACGGCGCATCAGCACGTTGACACTATCTCCACCGGCAATCTCGCGCTTGATATGGCTCTCGGCGTCGGCGGGCTTCCGCGCGGCAGAATCGTTGAAATATTCGGGCCTGAGGGCAGCGGTAAAACGACAGTTGCGCTGCACGCGGTTGCCGAGGCGCAGAAAAAAGGCGGAATCGCCGCGTTCGTTGACGCGGAGCACGCGCTTGACCCAAGCTACGCGCAGAAGCTCGGCGTAAAGATTGAGGAGCTTTATGTTTCTCAGCCGGATACCGGCGAACAGGGGCTTGAAATTGCCGAGGCGCTCATCCGCTCGGGCGCTGTTGACGTTGTGGTAATCGACTCCGTTGCCGCGCTCGTTCCTAAGGCGGAAATCGACGGCGAGATGGGCGACAGCTTTGTCGGCTTGCAGGCGCGTCTTATGAGCCAGGCGATGCGCAAGCTTACGGGCGTTACCTCCAAAACCAACTGCCTTGTAATTTTCATCAACCAGCTGCGCGAAAAGGTCGGCGTAATGTACGGCAATCCGGAAACGACGCCGGGCGGCCGCGCGCTCAAATTCTATTCCTCCGTGCGCCTTGACGTGCGTAAGGCGGAGCCGCTTAAGGTGGGCAGCGAAACCATCGGCAACCGCACCCGCGTGAAGGTTGTCAAGAATAAGGTCGCGCCGCCTTTCAGGACGGTTGAGTTCGATATAATTTACGGGCAGGGCATTTCCTCTGCCGGAACGCTGCTTGATATGGCGGTTGACCGCGATATCATCCATAAGAGCGGCGCATGGTTCACATATAAGGAGCAGCGCATCGGGCAGGGCCGCGAGAACGCCCGCCAGTTCCTTATTGACAACCCCGCCGTTGCCGCCGAGGTTGACGCGATTATCCGCAAGGAGCTTGCGGAAGTTCCCGTCACGGACGCGCCGCCTGAAACCGGCGAAATTGACGACGCGATTGCAGGCGCGGACGATGTTGACCTCGCGCTTGACTTGGACAGCGACGAAATCGTCTGATTGCGCAAGTAAACTCAAAAGAGCTGAATGTATGCTAAGAAGCGCTTCTCGCAGGAATGCAGAGAGGCGCTTCTTATTAGGATGCCGAGGGATATATTGACTGCGCGTACAGCCTCGCTCCGGAAATACGGAAACAGAAAATCCCATATACGCTTTCGGCGCAAGCGCGCGAGGAGCTTGAGCGGCGCATAGGCGCGCCCTGCCGCCGCTGTTTTATTAAAGCTGCGAAATATCCGGCTTGGGTTTTGTGAACGGGGTTTTCGGGGAGGACTGCCTCAGAATTATGGTTGTCAGGGCGCTGAACGATGAAAAAATCCGGCGGCATGAATCTATTCTTTTAAGCGAAAAGCAGACGCAGGATGCCGCGTTGAAACTTGGCTTTTTTCCTGCGTCTGCCTGTATTTGCTCTATACCCTGTGATGAAATTCGGGCTTAATCGGCGGCGCTTGCTTTTGCGATGCCGTCTCTTATTATTTTATCGCAGAAATCGTTCTGCTCGTCAAGCCTTTTCTCCGCGTCCTCCCTGCTTGCGATGCGCGTCATTACAAGAGAGCCGTTCGGCTTTATTCCGAGATGCCCGTAAAAATGCTCTATGCTGCTTATTATGCGCAGGCATTCGGCTTCCGCGCCGCCCGTTCTGAGGGCGACCGTGTAGCCGAGCTTGCCGGAGGGTATTTTTGCGTGCGGCTCGTGCGTGTCGCACCACGGGGTGCATCTGTCGATGAACGCCTTGAACTGAGCCGGAATGTCCGCCCAGTATGACGGCGAAACGCAGACGATTATATCCGCCTGCTCAAACTCGCGCATAAGCTCGCGCACTCCGTCGTCAAGCGCGCATTCGGCGGTTGCATGGCACATCCGGCAGCCGCGGCAAAAGCATATTTGATAGTCGTCTATGCACAGGCTTCTGACGCTGAAATGCGCGCCGAGCCGCGAGGCGACGGTTTCCGATATGAATGCGGTTGCGCCGGCTCGTACTGGGCAGCAGTTGAGGACAAGTGCGTTCATGTTTTCTCCTTTATAAAGCGGCTTTTGCGGCTTATCAGTCGCGCGCGAACAAATCACGGGTGTATACCTTTTCCTTCACGTCCGCAAGCTCCGGCGAGTAGCGGTTAGCAACTATAACGTCGCTGAGGCGCTTGAACTCGTCAAGGTCGTTTACTACGCGACTGTTGAAAAAGCGCTCCTCCTTGTAGGTCGGCTCGTAGATGATTACCTCCGCGCCCTTCGCCTTGACACGCTTCATAACGCCCTGAACGGAGGACTCGCGGTAGTTGTCGCTGTTGGACTTCATAGTAAGGCGGTAAATGCCGATTACGGCGTTCGATTTCTGCGGATAGCCTGCCGCCTGAAGCACTCGCTCCGCTATGAAATCCTTGCGCGTGCGGTTCGCGTCCACAATCGCGCCGATTATGTTGTTCGGCACGTTGCTGTAATTCGCAAGCAGCTGCTGCGTATCCTTGGGCAGGCAGTAGCCGCCGTAGCCGAACGAGGGATTGTTGTAATGCGTGCCGATTCGGGGGTCGAGGCATACTCCGTCGATTATAGAGCGGGGATTCAGCCCGCGCGATTCCGCATAGGTGTCAAGCTCGTTGAAAAAGCTCACGCGCAGAGCAAGATATGTGTTGGCAAAAAGCTTTACCGCCTCCGCCTCCGTCGGGTTCATGAACAGCACATCTATGTCCTGCTTTATCGCGCCGCCCTGAAGAAGCGAGGCAAAGCTGTGCGCCGCTTTTTCGAGGCGCTTGTTATGCTCCGGAACGCCCACTATGATGCGAGAGGGGTAGAGATTATCGTAAAGCGCCTTGCTTTCGCGCAGGAATTCAGGGCTGAAAAGTATGTTGTCGCAGGTGTATTTCTGCCTTACGGACTCCGTATAGCCGACGGGAACGGTTGATTTGATTATAATCACCGCGTCGGGGTTTGTCGCAACAACGTTTTCTATAACGCTCTCAACGGACGAGGTGTCGAAATAGTTGCGCTTCGTGTCGTAATTCGTCGGCGTTGAAATGATGATGAAATCGGCGGCTTTGTACGCTTCCGAGCCGTCCGTCGTCGCCGTCAAATCAAGCTCCTTTTCGGCAAGATATTCGCTCAGCTCCTTGTCGACAATCGGGCATACCCGCTTGTTAATCATGTCGACCTTTTCCTTAATTATATCAACGGCGGTAACGTGATTATGCTGCGAGAGCAGAACGGCGTTTGAAAGCCCGACGTAGCCTGTGCCAACTACAACTATGTTCATATAATCCTCCTAAAGAATCTTGTATAATGATATAATAGCTTTTATTTGGGAGTAAGTCAATAACGGCGGGCGCGAAAAGGCGGGAAAGCCCGTCACGCTTTGGTTTTCAGCGTTTTCAGGTACGCCTTTCTTTCGTCGGAAACGCGCCGGCTCTCCGCCGCCTTCCGAATCGCCGCGTTGTGCGTGAAAACGTCCAGCTTTTTTTCTTCTATATACTTTACCGCGCTTTCGTACTGCTTTGCAAGCGCCGTTGCGAAAAGCCACGCGTTCATCATATTGACGTAGTATTCGCCGCTTTTTATATCCGCGGCTTCCGCGAGAAGCGCTTCGTCAAAGCTTTCGTCCAAGAACCACGACATAATCATTCCGAGCGCGAAGCGAACCGTGTAGGTTTTGCCGCTCGCGAGCCATTCGCGTATCTTTTGTTTCAAGCGCTGCGGCTCTTTTCCGAGCGCCTTAGGGCTCATCTGGTCGCATACCGCCCAGTTGTCAACATACGGAAGAAAGGCTTCGATTTCGCTCACACATATGGCAAAATCGCCCGTCTGCTCGATTAGAAAGGCGTGCAGGGCGTTTTCGTCAAAGTATCTGTGCGGCAAATTCCGCATGAATTCCTTTGCGCAGCGCTTGTTTTCCTCGCTTGCCTTTTTGCCGTTCAGCTCCTTTGCAAGCGAGCGGAGCGCGGGCGTTCTCACGCCGAGCATCGTTTTGCGCTCTATGTTCGGAATGAGCCGCGACTGGAAATCCGCGAACTTTTCCTCGCCATTACCAATAAGCCAACTCGTTATTTCGTTCGTGTTCATTTATCTCTCCCCGAATCTTACAAGCATTGCGCCCGTTATCATGCCCATATTCTTTTCCATGAATTTCAGCAAGCCCGTCGAATGGCTCGCCTGCCCGAAAAGATTAGCTGGTTGTTTGTGTAATCGCCGTGCGTATTCACTACCGAAAGGCGGCTCAAATCAAACTCCGCTTTTTTCATGCGCTTCATCAGCCCGATTCGCCATTCAAGCTCTGCTTTGATATCGGCTGCTCCGCTTTCGGATGCCGCTTTTATTGCGCGCTCGTAGGATTCCGGCGCTCTGTCCGGAGTCATATACACGAAAAACCCGCTGCCAATCCCCTCCGGAAGCGGAGGAAACGAGGACAGCGAAGCATGAATGCGCGAAAGCGCGTCTGCAGCAAGCGCCATTTCCGCTTTTGGCATCGTGTTTGCCTTAAACTGCATTCCTTCAATATAATGCCGGAGGTGAAACGGCGCGCCGGATTCGTCGTGCTGAATAAATTTACCATCAAGCCCGCGCACAAAGCGGCTTACTGATATTCCGTCCCTGAAAAGATGCTCGCATAGCTCCGGCTCGTTTTCCGGAGCGTTCATCGGGCTTTCCTCCGGAAACTTTAGCACATAGCGGCAGCCGGAAGCCGATAAAAAGAATGTATCGGAGCCTGCGCCGTCTGCCGACTTGGTTATTTTATCTGTTTTTATATTGTAGCTGCGTTCTAAAAGAGCCTTGATTTCGCTTTCGTCGCGCATTATTCCTGACCTTCGGCTTCCTCAGCCTTCTTGATTTCCTCGTCGCTCATCGTCGCGGGCGCGTCTTTGTCAAAGCTCACGCCGTCTGGCAGGAATACATAATAGGTAAGCAGATGAAAAACGTTTTCCATCTGGCTCTGCTTGATTTTGATTAGCCCGGGCGAAACCTGCTCAAAGTATGTGGTGGATGAAAGCTTGTATTCCCTGTCCGCGCGGAGATACGGGTCGAGCAGGTAAACGTATTCGTCCACGATGTCCGCGATGACCAGATAATGGCTTGATGAGGTGAGCGGGCTGTATTTGGAAAGGGTTATCGCCATTCCGCCGTTGGCTATTGCGTACTCAAGCACGGATTTGTCCTGCGTTATCTTGTATTCGAGGGAAAACACGTCGGCAAGGGACTGGAAAAGCGCCGATTTTACGCCGAAGCCGTTCCAACGGAACTTTGTACCGCTCTTGTTGTTGCCTGTCGCGTAGTTGCCGACGATAACCGGCAGATATCTTTTCAGCTGCTCCTCGTTTTCTACCTTATACATCTCGTGGCTGCCCTTGTGAAAAAGCGGATTGATTGAGCAGGTGCAGAAGGTGAAATCGTTTTTGCCTGCCGAAAGCAAATCGGTTAGCTTTTCCGGCTTGACCAGGTTAACCAGCACTATCGAAAGAGACGTGGGCGCGCAGGCGCCGTCGCCGAAGGGGCGGTATTTTCCGCTGCCTTGGCTTTCAAAAATCATCCTGTTCCATATAGAGTCGTTCTGAGCGTAATAAAAGAACTCCTTCAAATCCTCCGGTATAACCGCCGTGTAGCTTTCGGACTGCATTGCGTCGAGCTGTATGCGCTGCGATATTTCGCCGTAGTCCGTCGCTCCGTCCGGCACGGGCTGCTTCGTTATAAGGGGGAGTATATCGGCGCTCGCGCCGGTTACCGTAAGCGTCAGCGATACAAGAAGCGCCGCCGCTGCCTTTCTTGCCTTCCTCATCTTCATCCTCCGTGATTATTCCTTATCATATTATAACGCATTTTCGCAAAGAATTGTTGCCGTATTTCATCTTATGACGATTTATTGAGCCTGAAACGCCCGATTTTCTTATATTTACGGCGTTAGAACCGCTGATTCAAAGAACTTTAAATTATTTTTTGAAAAAGTGTTGACAAACAGGCTGGCTAATGATATTATAAAGCAGTTGTCGCTCCTAACAGAGAAACAGCACCGAACCTTGAAAACGATACAGAGAAGAGAGAGTAAAGAACGACAGTTGATTCTGAAATGAGTATCATCTGAGGGCGAGAGCAGGCAGAGAGAACCGAAACCGAGAGGCGGAGGGGGCAGA
>JAQWCW010000014.1 GCA_028705775.1 Eubacteriales bacterium | reverse complement strand
TTGGTGCACAGCTAGCTGTGCACCAAAGTCGTAGCAACAACATGCCGATGCGCCCTCTCCACTGGGCTTCCCCTAGGGAGTTCCTTCGTGAATACTTCACTGTCCAAGATGTTTGACAAACCTACAGGCAAAGTGACATTTCCGTCGCCCGCCGCGCTTGACGCAGCCTCTTATGATTGCGTTATTCAGCCTCGCGCTTTAACCCGATACAGCGCCTTGGGTAAGCGGCATGAAAAACGCGGACGGATTTCTCCGCCCGCGCATGGCGTATTCCGTTATCTCGCGCCCGCGCCCTGATACAGCGCCTTGTATTCGGAGGGCGTGCAGTTGCGTATGCTTCGGTAGACCCTGTTGAATGTCGGTATGCTCGTAAAGCCTACCTGCATTGCGATTTCCGTTATTGACGCGGCGGAGGACTGCATAAGCCTGTCCGCCATATCTATGCGCTTCATGCTCAGAAACTGGTGGAAGGTTGTGTTGGTATACTGCTTGAAAAGCCGCGAAAAGTGGAACTTTGAAAAGCCGACCTTGTCGGCAATGTCGTCAAGCGTGATATCGTCCATGTAGTGCATATCAATATAGTCCATCGCGCTCTGAATTACCGTAAGATGGAACTCGTGCTTTACGGGAGTGTTCGCCGTCGGCTTTACAGAATCGAAATGCGCCCTGCCGATAAGCGCGAAAAGCGATAGAATCCTCGCGTAATTCTCAAGCTCCATAAAGCTGCTCGGGTTGAAATACGCGTGTATGCATTGGTTCAGAAGCGCCGCCGCCTTGTCCCTGAGCGAATTCTGAACGGAAAGATAAATAGGCTTGCTCATGATGGGCATAAGCGAGGTGAAGCCCTTTAAATCAATTATGTCGTCAAGCTCAAACAGGAAAACGAAAAGCTCGCAGCCGTCCTGCTGCTCCATTTTATGCACGACGCCTGACGGAGTTATCAGAATATCTCCGGGGGAAAGGCTGTATTCCTGCTGGTCGAGCGTTACGCTGCAGCCGCCTTTCAAGAGGAACTCAATTTCTACGGCAGTATGCCAATGCGTGTCAAACTTTGCGCCCGTTGTGTTGTACCATATGCGGAAGGACGAATTCGGCAAATAGTCCACGATTTCGTGGTTCTGCACCATTTTGCGATAGCCCTTATACGACTGACCGAAGGAGCGAATCGTGGGCTGAACGTAATACTTCTGAGGCATATCCACGCCTCCTTTCGCAGAGCGAATTCAAAACTTGCGGTTTTGCGCTTGTACTATTTTTACATTATGCCGTCCGATTTATCAAAATTGGGCATAATGAAACCGTATCCTCATGAATTATAGCATAGGGCGATTGATATATCAAGCAAAAGAAGGCGCTCCGCGCGCAATATATGAGAAGCAATTCGGGCGTTGCCGCTGTATAATGATTGCCAGATGGCGCGGCAGGCGCCGATACGCCTGCTCAAGCCTTTAATACTATACGCTTAGGCAGGAGATAATATGGATACTGCAATATCGCGAAGGCATATGGATGAAAATAATCCTGTAATCACGCATCGCTTCAGCGCAGACCCGTGCGCGCTGGTTTACGGCGGCAGGGTTTATCTGTATATGTCCGGCGACAGGCTGTGCAGGGGCGCAAACGGCGAGTACTGCGACAACGCCTACGAGAGCATAACGGGAATAAGCGTTATTTCATCTGCGGATATGGTTAACTGGACTGACCACGGCGAAATCAAAGCGGCGGGCGCGGAGGGGATTGCTTCGTGGGCGGTAAGCGCGATAGCGCCTTGCTGCGTTGTAAAAAACACGCCCTCCGGCGAGCGCTTTTATCTGTATTTTTCAAACAGCGGAAGGGGAATCTGCGTGCTGGAGGGCTTGTCGCCCTTAGGCCCTTTTACCGATACGCTCAAAGTGCCCCTCGTATCGCACGAAACTGAAAACTGCGCCGATATTCCGTGGGTTTTCGACCCCTCCGTGCTTATTGACGACGACGGGCAGGCGTACCTGTATTTCGGCGGCGGAATACCGGACGACGATTGCTTTGCGTGTCCCTTAACGTCAAGGGTAGTGCGCCTTGGCTCTGATATGACAAGCCTTTGCGGAATTCCGCAGGCGATTGACGCGCCCTATCATTTTGAGGGCAGCGGAATAAACAAGATTGGCAAAACCTATTATTTTTCGTATTGCAGCAACTGGAAGGTCGTGCGCGACGGAATGCGCGATAAGCTGGGCTTCGGCAACGCCGCAATCGTCTATATGACAGCCCCGACGCCGATGGGCCCCTTCCGGCTGGGCGGGATGCTCCTTAAAAATCCGGGCGATAATTTCGGCTGCTACGGGAAGAATCATCATTCAATCTTCAGCTATAAGGGCAAATGGTACATTGCCTATCATACCGAAATAATGACGCATGAGCTGTATCCTGAGCTTAACGGCTATCGCAGTCCGTTCATCAACGAGCTGAAAGTGAATCCGGACGGCACAATCGACTGCTGCGACGCAACGCGCAGAGGCGTAGCGCAGCTTTCGCCGGTTGACGCGTATGCGGAAAACTCCGGCGCCTGCATTTATGACGGCGCGGGAATCTGCATGAGCGGCAAAACGGGCGAAACGGCGGTTGAAAGCCTGCGCGCGGGCGGCTGGAGCATGGTGAAGGGCGTTGACTTCGGCAAAGGCGCGGATAAGCTTGTTTTGAGCGTTTCATATTCGGGGAAGAAAAACGCGCGGCTTATGGTGTTTGCCGACGGCTTTGACGCCCTGCCCTGTGCGGAAATTGAATTGAAGCCCTCCCAGGAGACGGAGGAGCGAACGATAGAGCTTACCTGCGATACGGCGGGAATCAGGAACGTCCGCTTCGCTTTCGGCGAAAAAGGAATCCGCTTAGCCGCGTGGCGGTTTGTAAAGGGAGATAAGCCGCCAAAGAGGCAAAAGCTTACCGAGGTTACGGGCGAGCCGCTGCTCACCTGTGCGGACTTCCCCGACCCGGATGTTATCAGGCTTGGGGACGCCTATTACATGGCAACGACAACGATGCATTTCATGTCCGGCTGTGCGATTCTCAAATCGCATGACCTTCTGCATTGGGAAATATGCTCCCATGTGTTTTCGAGCCTTGACAATACGCCGGCGCAATGCCTTGAGGGCGCGCAGAACATATACGGCAAGGGAATGTGGGCTGCCTCGCTCCGCTATCGCGCGGGAACATTCTATATAACGTTTATCGCAAACGATACGGGCAAAACCTACATCTACCGCGCGGAGGACATTCGCGGGCCGTGGCGCGCAGGAACCATCGAGGGCTTTTACTATGATAATTCGCTCTTTTTTGACGACGACGGGCGCGCCTTCATCGTCCACGGCAATACGACAATCCGACTTACCGAGCTTAACGAGGAGCTGACCGCGCCGAAGGAAAACGGCTTTGACACGGTTATCGTGCGCGAGAAGGGCAATTCGATTCTCGGCTATGAAGGCTCGCATATGTACAAGTTTGACGGGCGGTATTATCTTTTCATGATTCACTCGCTTCCCTCGCGCTGGCGCAGGGTTCAGGCGTGCTTTTCGTCCGATTCGCTTGAGGGGCGCTTTACCGGCGGCGATGTGCTTACGGACGATATGGGCTATTTTGACCAAGGCGTTGCGCAGGGCGGAATTGTTAGGGCGGAGGACGGGAAATGGTACGCCGTTCTGTTTCAGGACAGGGGAGCGGTCGGGCGTATTCCCGTGCTTATGCCGATGCGCTTTGAGGCGGGCAGACCCGTTCTTGGCGTTTGCGGCAAAGTGCCAAAGCAGGTAAGCGTCATGACCTCGCGCCCCGATTACAAATACTCTCCGATATGGCAAAGCGATGATTTCAATTACGTGCCAGACAAAAACGGGCATTGCGAGCTTAAAAACGCATGGGAGTTCAACCATACTCCCGACGCGTCCCTGTGGAGAATCGAGAAAGAGCCTTCCCGCTTTGTTATTAAAACGGGCAAGCTATGCACGAATCTCACGCAGGCGCGTAATACGCTCACGCAGCGCGCGGCGTATCCCTGCTGCGAGGCGGAGGTCACGGTTGACGGCTCCGCGCTTTCAAACGGCGATTTTGCAGGAATATGCGCGCTTCAGGGCAGGTTCGGGCAGATAGCCGTAAAAAAGCAGGACGACGAGTATTTCGTGTCGCTGATTCTGCGGGACGACGCGGAAATGATGCCCGCAGGAACGGAGGCGGCTTGCGTCAGGCTGCGCAGGAGCAGCGTCCGGCTCAGGGTGCGCTTTGATTTCAGGGATTTGACGGACATTGCGACATTCTATTACCGCGATTGCGATTCGTGGAAGCAGCTTGGGAAGCCGCATCAGCTGCGTTTCATGCTCGACCATTTCACAGGCTGCCGCGTCGGGCTGTTCGCCTATTCCACGCAGTCAATCGGCGGCGAGGCGGCGTTTATGGATTTCACAATCAGCGCCCTTGAAAGCTTGGAGGTGTAAGCTTGGCTGCACATTATCGGATGATGGAGGAGCGTGACAGAAACGGCGTAATCGGAATGATGCGCGTCTTTTACGCGTCCGACGCCGTCAGCACGAACGGCTCGGAGGAAATCTTCGAGCGCGATTTTTCCGCCTGCGTCGGTGACTGCCCGTTTGTTGAAGGTTATGTTTTCATAAGGGATAATGAAACCGTCGGGTATTCTATGGTGTCGAAAACCTATTCGACCGAGTGCGGAAGGCTCACGCTCTGGTTGGAGGATTTGTATATCAGGGACGGCTTCCGCGGCGAGGGTATCGGCGGCGGCTTTATCGCGTTTCTTGAGGATAAATATCCAAAGAGGCTGATTCGCCTTGAGGTTGAAAAGGAAAATTTGCGCGCGCTCAAGGTCTATCGCAAGCATGGGTTTACGGAAATATCGTATCTGGAAATGATTAAGCACGCGTTTGACTGACGGCGCAGGGGGAGTGAAACTGTTATGGAAAAAGTTGAAATGGAAGCCTTTGCGGTAATCGGAAGGGAAGGCTCGACACTTGACGGAAGCGGCTTTGTTCAGCGGCTCTGGCAGGAGGCTGACGCGCACTTTGGAGAGATTTCCGAGCTTGCCGCCAGAAACGAGGACGGAACGCTGAAAGGTATGTGGGGCGCAATGTCCGATTTGAGCCGCTGCTTCAAGCCTTGGGAGGATAATTTCTCAAAGGGGCTTTATCTTGCGGGCGTTGAATGCCCTATAAGCGCAGAAGCGCCGACGGGCTGGACAAAGTGGATTGTTCCCGCTTACGAGTGCCTCGTCGTTGAGTGCGTAAACGGCGATACCTTCTCCGAAACCATAAAGTATATGAGGGAAAACGGCTATGAGCTTGGCGGCGCGGCAAACGATTTCACCTGCCCGTCCACAAAAAAGAATTACATCTACTTCCCCATTAAGCGCCTGTAACAAACATCGGCGCAAAAACACGCCTGTTATGCGCGGATATGCGTCATTTACCCGTCATGCGCGAAAAATGGCAAACGGCACGCCGCGCGCAGGGCTGCGAAAAACACTTTGCTGTAAATTAATACAAAAAAGAGAATCCCCGCAAGCTTTTGGCTCGCAGGGATTCTTTTATATGCTGCCTTGACGGCTGCAAATTACTTGATTTCGACTTCAGCGCCGACTTCGGCAAACTTAGCCTTGATAGCCTCGGCGTCAGCCTTGGCAACGCCTTCCTTAAGGGTCTTGGGAGCGCCTTCAACAAGCTCCTTGGCTTCCTTAAGTCCCAGACCGTCAACAACCTCGCGAACGAGCTTGATAACCTTAATCTTCTCGGCTCCGCCATTCTTGAGGATGACGTCAAACTCGGTCTTTTCCTCTTCCTGAGCGGCAGCGGCGGGAGCGGCACCGGCAACGGCGACGGCGGTAGCAGCGGCGGATACGCCGAATTCTTCTTCGAGAGCCTTGACCAAATCGGCAAGCTCGAGGACGGTCATGCCCTTAATGGCAGCAATGAGTTCTTCCTTAGTCATGAGAGTTTCCTCCTTAAAATTCAATTTTGTCTGCGACTGCTTCACGCGGCGCGATTTAGGCTGCGCAGTTTGCTGCGCATTGCTGGATTATTCCTCGCCTGCCTGCTTCTTGCGAATGGCTTCGAGGACGCGCGCGAAGCTTGCCACGGTAGCGTTCATGCTGCCCAGAATTCTGGCGATAAGGACTTCCCTGCTCGGCAGAGTAGCCAGTACGTCCAGTTCCTTTACAGTCATTGCCTTGCCGTCCATCAGACCGATTTTAACGGTCAGCTTCTCGGTCTTGGTCTTGTCAACGAATTCCTTGATAACCTTGGCGGGGGCGACAGCGTCGGTCATTCCGAACGCGAAAGCGCTCGGCCCGTTCAGCTGCTCATCGAGGTCGGTTATGCCAATCTCGTTAAGGGCGCGCTTTGCCAGGGTGTTCTTGAGAACGGCGAATTCAACGCCGTTTTCACGGAACTTGTTGCGCAGAGCGGTGGTATCAGCCACGTTCAGACCGCAGCAGTTTACTACTACAACGGACTTGGCGCTCTTGAATCTCTCCACCAGCTCTGCGACCTGCTGCCTTTTCAGCTCCAGATTGTTGCTCACTTGTGTTACACCTCCCAGCGGCTTACTTTAAAAGAAAACCCTTGCGCATTGCGGCGCAAGGGAGAAAATCAATCATCCCTGCACCTCGGCGGGCGAAGCATCGCTTCCTTAAACGCTTTTTGCAAAGCGCACTCGCTGTCTGCGGCACAACGGCTTCTTCCGAAACCTTGACAACTATACCATACCGCAAGTAAAAATGCAAGCAAAAAATATTTTATTAACGCGGTAAAAACAAAAGCCTTGCGCAGATAATAAGCGAGGGCGCAAAAATGCATATCATTTACAGCCTTCTATTGGCAGTATTATTTGCGCAAAAGGCGCAACAATAACGACAAACTTAAGCGGGAGGTGAAGAGCATGGCGAATAACTCTAAAAGCAGCACGACCAAGGTTCCCGAAGCAAGGCAGGCGCTGGACAGAATGAAGTTTGAGATAGCGCGCGAGCTGGGCGTGAATCTTAAAGAGGGCTACAACGGCGACCTCAGCGCCCGCGAAAACGGTTCGGTAGGCGGCTATATGGTTCGCAAGCTTATCGAGCAGGCGCAGCGCTCGATGGCGGGACAGCAGAACTAAACCAATCCGCAGCTTAATCCTGAGATTATAATCTCATAATTTGAAAGGAAGTATGCTATATGTATCAGCAGAAAAATTCCGGTTCCCAGTCCTCGTCCTCTTCATCCACCATGGTTCCCGAAGCTCGCGGCGCTCTTGACAACATGAAGTATGAAATCGCCAACGAGCTTGGAATCAACCTCAAGCAGGGCTACAACGGCGATTTGCCCTCCCGTCAGGCCGGCTACATCGGCGGCTACATGGTAAAGCGCCTTATCGAGCAGGCTGAGCGCCAGATGGCTGGAAAGTAATCAAGCTTTCCCTCTAAACCTCATGCCGCCGTCAAGCAAACGCTTGGCGGCGCTTTCGCGCGCCTGCCCGGGCTTGCAAAAAAAGCGCGTCGGTATTCAAAATCGCCGCTGTAGTGCTATAATGCAGTTATTAAGCGCCGCGCATTGCATACCGGCGGTTTTCAAACGCGTATTATGACTGACAGATAAAGACAGCCCGATTGAAAGGATGATTCAAATGATGCGAAGCTTCATTACGTCAACCATCAGAAAGCAGACGGATTTGAGCGGAATGTGGTTGATGACCGCAAACGGCAAAACCGTTTCTGCATACGTTCCCTCGTGCCGCGAAATGCTGACGGGCTTTGAAAACTATCGCGGCGTTTCGGTTTATGAGCGGGAAATATCGGCGGGAGGCAATCTGCTTTTCCGCTTTGGCGGCGTAAGCCATTCGGCAGAGGTTTCCATTGACGGAACGCCAATCGGCTCGCATAACGGGGCGTACACAGGCTTTGATTTGCCTTTGCAGGATGTTGAAAGCGGCACGCACAGGCTCAGCGTTATGGTGGATAACTCCTTTGGCGAAAACAGCGCGCTTTCCGTTCCGAACGATTACATGACCTATGGCGGCATAACCAGAGCCTGCCAGCTTGAGCAGGTTTCCGAGCTGTATATAAAAAGCGTCGGCTATATTCCCAAGAAGGTTTGCGGAAAATGGGAAATATCAGCCCGCGCAGTCGTCCGCAGCCTTTCAAAAAGCGCCGAGCTTGTTTCCCCTCGCTGCGAGATTTGCGGAATGGAATATGCTTTTGAGCCTGCCGAAGTAGCGGCTATGGGCGAAGCCGAATTCTCCGCGCGCTTTTCAGTCGGAAACGCAAAGGAGTACACTCTATCTTCGCCCGTGCTTACGCCTGTTCGCTGCGTTTTGTCCGTGGGCGGCAGCGATATTGACGATTTGATTGAGCGCGTCGGCTTCCGCGAAATAGAAATAAAGGGCGGCAAAATATACTTTGGCGGCGAGGAAATACAGCTCAAGGGTTTCAACCGCCATGAGGAGCATGGGCTTTTCGGGTGCGCGTTACCGCCTGCGGCAATGGCTCAGGATATTGCTCTGATTCGGGATATGGGCGGGAACGCCGTTCGCACCTGCCACTATCCGAACGATTCGTATTTTCTTGATTTGTGCGATGAAAACGGCTTGCTTGTGTGGGAGGAAAGCCATGCGCGCGGGCTAAGCGAGAAGCAAATGCGACATCCGCTTTTTATGAAGCAGAGCCTTGACTGCATAGACGAAATGATTGAGCGCGATATAAACCATCCCTGCATATTCGTTTGGGGGCTGCTCAACGAGTGCGCGAGCGATACCGATTACGGCAGGGAATGCTATGAAAAGCTTATCGGCAGAATCCGCGAGCTGGATTCGTCAAGACCTGTAACCTTTGCCACTTGCCGCCCCGGAAGCGAGGTTTACGGCGGGGAGAATAAGGGCGACGGCGATAAGTGCCTTGATTTGTGCGATATTGTTTCCTTTAATATATATCCCGGCTGGTATCATGACAGCCCGCCGGACGAGTTTCTTGCCGCCGTCCGTAAATGGGCGGGCAAAAACGGGGGAGAGGGCAAGCCGTTTATCGTAAGCGAAATCGGGGCAGGCGCAATTTACGGCTTCCGCAGCAGAATAAAGGATAAGTGGAGCGAGGAGCGGCAGGCTGAAATTCTTGAAAGTCAGCTTTCTGCCGTGCTTGCGGACAGCGCGGTTTCGGGCGTTTTCATATGGCAGTTCTGCGACGGGCGCGTCAGCAGCGAATGCTTTTACGGCAGACCGCGAACGATGAATAACAAGGGAATAGTGGATGAGTACCGCCGCCCCAAAATGGCGTATGATGTTGTGAAACACTTGTTCTTAAAGTGATATGGCGCTCAGAAACTTTTATGCTTGCTGAAATGGCTCAACATACAGAAAAACGGGCAGCCCTTTCGGACTGCCCGCGCGTTTTATTTTACATTGCAGATTCCGTCGCCGTGCTTTCCGCCGTAGCAAACGAAGGAATGGCAGTACTGGCATTTGCTGTGGTCGCCCTTTGCCTGCTTGCAGTGGTCGCAGCTGCGCCCGCTGTGGTCTTTACCGTCGCATTTCCAGCCTCCGCAGCCAATCGACCCTGAGCATTTTCCATGCTCGCCCGATAAGAGCTTTTCGCAGCAGTTGCCGCAGGGCAGCTTGCTGTGCTTTCCGTCGCCGCACAGATACCCGCCGCATACAGAGCATTTGCTGTGGCTTCCGCCCTTGCACTTGAACTTGCCGCAGTTCGGACATTTTTCATGGTTTCGCCTCAGGTATTTATCCTTGAGAACGCAGGGGCTGTGCGCTGTGTTTCTGCACGGTGCGGAGTGCGCTCCGTTTTCAGTGTTGCAAATCGGTTTTCCGCACAGCTCGCAGATTCTGTGCTTTTCGGAGTCCTTACAGGGGTATGTGTCGCCGCAGCCGCTGCTGGCAGTGTCGCATAGATGGGTGGTTTCTCCTTCGGGCTGCGTTTTTGTGTGCTGCGGCTCTGCATTGCAGTACTCGGAGATAGCTTCGTCCAGCATATCAAGGTTTGTCACGAAGCCGTCTAGCAGAAAAATCTTGATTTGCCCTGTTGAATTTGCGTATGATGCCGGCAGCTTCAAGTCGTCGCCTACGCTTGCGCTGACGTCAAATACTGCTGTCAGTCCGTTGGAGCAGATATTGTTTAACTGTTCCTTATCCAGCGTTTTTACATAGACCTTCATTATTTTGACTAATCTCGAGCCCAGCCTCAACGGTCCTATTATATTGCGCTCGTTGGCAATGATTCTGTTTCCGTAGAACAAGCTGAATTTCCATGTCTCTTTGACTTTCATTTGCTTTTTCAGCGTCAGCGTCAGGATTTCGCCCAATACTATTGAGTCCGGAAGCGGGGCGCCGTTTGTTTGTATAATATCTGTAGCTGTTGAGTATGTAAACTCAAGATCCACCTGGCGGATAAACTTTACTTCGCCGCTTTCTGTTCGCTTTGTCTCATACTCTGTTCCGTTTACAAATTCTTTATCGGCATTGAATATAAGCACATTTGCCGTGCCTTCGCCGGTTGGAGTTACCGCGCCTTTCGTATCGAGCAGCAGTACGGCGGGATTGTCGTTGTACATTGTCTTTTCAAGTGTCGTCACAAACTGTGCGGTAGGCTGTAAGCCTCCGGAAATGTTCTCCGTCACCTGCAAGGCGTTCGACACATCGCCCGATTTGATAACGATTGTTATATCAGTATTGTTGGATGTGCCGAAAACGGGCGCTACCGTCTTTGTGACGATTTTTTTATTCTCGTTAAGATTTTTGACCGGTATAGACGCTGTGATGTCGGTAACATCAAATGTGACTGTGTTTTCTTTAATGGAAACCCTTACCATATCCATAGGAGAGGTAAATCCTGTTCCTTCTAACGTGAACTCAAAGTCATTTTTGTTGCCGTCTGTCGTCGCCGCGTTGTCCTTTCCCATCTGATATTGCAAGGAAGTCAAATGCTCGGATGGACTTCTCAGCATACCACGCTGAACATCTTCAAAGCCGTGTTCCTGCAAATGCTCGAACAGTTCATCCTGCAAAATGCTGTACGACGGCCTGAACTTGGGCTTGCCGTTCTTTCGGATAATAGGCTCGCCGTTATCATTTGTCACCGGAACATCTGAAGCCCATTTCTTTGAGTGGCTGATTTGATTGACCACCTCTTTGACCGTTCCACGCAGCTCCGGGTCTTTACATCGTTTGCTCCATAGGATTTCTTTCTCCACAACAGGCAACACCATAGCGTGAAGATGATAATGATAGACTGGCTTATTCAAATCATCCGAAGCAGCTCTGTTTAGTTCGTCTGCGTGCATCACAGCCGAAACAACATACTCAGAGCCGAACTTCTTTTCAATGAAACGATATGCTTCTTCATAAAATCGCTTTGCATATTCGTAGCCACCGTTTTTCTCAAAGTACATAGTGTTAACATCAATAATGATTTCATCGAATAGTGTTGCATCTTGCCTAAGTCCACGTAGAGATATTTTCCCGTCAGCCTCTAATTTTCGGAGTGTATCCATATAGGACAGACCACCCGTGTCCTTGTAATGAACATTGAATGGGATACGGCTTATCTCAACATTGATATTGTCGTAGCTTTCGTTCTTTCTTTCATTGTGCCTTTCAGCCGAGCTAATATCAGATGACTGGTATTGCTGAACTCTGGCACAGCTCATATCGGGTTTTGCCATCGTTTTCTCCTTTCCGTAAAGTAGGAGGCAGAGCCGTTTCACAACATTCTGGCGAATGTGTGTAACCCACTATGACACTTTCAGCTTCGCTGCAAAGATGTCGTGGGCAAGGGTTTTCCTCCCTTGACCTTCCTTAAAGCCTAATTCAAAAAGGCAGGTCGTCATCGTCTATGACTTCCTGCCTTTCATCATTCGGTTTTACAACTGCTGGCAAAGACCAATACCACATAAAGCCCTCCTTGTGGGACACAATTCCGGCTTTACGCTTTGCCTTTTTGGCAGTTGATTTCTTGAAGCCGGCAGCTTCAAGCTTTGCTTCGCAATCGACAGCGGAGTGCTTATTACCATCCGACAACAGCTCTTTCAGAAAAGAAATTGCCGCTTCGATTCGCTCGTTTGGTCTGCCCATTCGAGGGGCGAGAGAGGAAAAAGCATCCTCTGCTGTAAGTTCAATTTCGTCTTTGAAAATCACTCCGTTTTCGGAAACATCAAAGACAATCGCATTGCCTGTCGGCGCAAGGTTTGACTTCACTTGCACCAAGTAACGCTCCGCAGGGTTCCCTTTATTCGGCGTTCTTGTCACCGCAAGAATGCTTCTTGCCGCTCCTGCAATGTCGATTGAACCATTGGTTCGGTACAGCGGTGATGTGTCTTTCGCCTTATTCATATGGGCAATGATGACGATGGCACAGCCTGTTTCTTTGGCTACGGCAATCAGATGATTGAACTCTGCTCGTGTTTCATTTGCATTGTTCATCGAGCAATTTTCACCGATATAAGAACTCATAGGGTCAAGAATAAGGAGCTTTGCACCGTACTTTTCGATTGCACTTTTAATGCGTTCATCACCGAAAGAGAGATTTTTTAAATTCTCTTTAATGAAGATAAGCTTGTTACAATCGCCACAAGCTGAGATAAATCTCGGCACAACGGTATCGTCTGCATCGTCCTCTGTTGTCTGATAAATTACAGTCATCGGCTCGTTTTGTTCCTCATCATCTGCAAAAGGTAACGCACTACCATTAGAGAGCAGGGCAGACAGAGCAAGCATAAACTTGCTTTTACCATCGCCCGGATCACCTTGAAGCAAAGTGATTTTGCCGTAAGGAATATACGGATACCACAGCCATTGAACCTCCTTGGGTGTGATTTCGCTTGCTCTTATAATCTCCAAAGCGACGGATGTGTTGTTTGCTTCGTTTTTATTCATTGTGACTTCTCCTTCTTTTTGATGAAAATAGGGGGCATTCGATTACTTGAACTCGGAAGCTTTGCTTGCAGCTCCTTTCACATTTTCTGCAAAGATCGTTATATTTCTTCCGACCTCTATCATCAAGAAAGATTTCCCATTCTTTCTTGAGATACTTTGGCATTCGGGGCATTCTGTGCCTCCTTTCTGTCATTTGCTCCCGAAAACAGAAAAACGCCCATTATCTCTCCAAACTGTTAGTGTTCGGGGTGATTCTGAGCGTTTTGCTTCAATTTAAGAGGCTTTGAAAAGGTGGGGCTATTGCTACCTATCAAATCGAGTTTTCTATATTCTGTTTTTTCCGGGTAACAAAAAAGCACCGTATTTCTACGATGCTTTTGTCTTACCCGGAAGAACAAGTATGCTGCGTATATCAGCAATTAAGCTAACTTACCTTATTTCTTCTCCAAAGGTATTCAAGAAATTTCTCGGTTAATATAAGCTCAGGCAAAGTCTTGAATCGAGTGGTTTCATCTATAAACCTCATGTGACGACGATCTATATCCGATCTAAAAAGAACATCGCCGTTTTGGTTGAATGTGAGAAGATGCTCGTCAAACATTTTGTGGTGATTCTCGCAAAGCCAAAGGCCGTTATCGCCATCAATAGCACAGGCAAGTTTTTCCTCTTGCGTTAACTGAACTGTTTTTTTGATATCCGCAACTGGCCATATATGTGCGCCTTGAATTAGCTCTGGAATCTCACACTTACACAAAGCACACTGTTTGTTTCCCAACTTGTTGAAAAGATTATATAGATAGCGTGGAGAACGCAAGCTGTTGGTTTTCTCAAAAATATTCTTTTCGAGTGTCATGTCGGTGGGAACAACATCAATTATCCCCATACTTTCAATGACACTTAGGCTGGACGCTGGGAGTTGCTTCAGATTGCCCTCAAGCATTTCATATAAGGTAATCTGCTGACCTTGCTGCCAAAGATTTGCTAACGCATAACAGATTAGGCTGGTCTCATACTTATTGGCTCCATAAGTCTTTCCGTAAATCTGTATTTCGTTAGACCCACTCTTTGTGATGAAAGTGGAGTTATTGCTTTGGTTACGACCAGCATTTACTCTCCTGTTGAAAATAATATCCTCAATGGATACAAACGCTCCTAATTGAGTGGACAATGTGGGGCTTGTATTAAGAAAAGTAAACCCGATTGTATTCATTAGGCGATAGATTAAAATCTGATAATCCGTCTCGGCATTTCCCGATTTGTTCAAAAAATAATAATACAAGCGTTTCTTTGCGTATGGATTACTATAGAACATATTAAATGCGGTGGGAACGCTCTGGACACTTGAATTGCGCCCACCAATTTCCAAGTCCGAGAAGGTGATATAGCTCACTTCATCCTTATATTCCATAATAGCCATTCGCCCCTTATTATAGGAACGTTCTAAAAACTCATCTTCGTAATCGTTGTCCACAAATAAGAAGTCATAATCCGACAAACCAGTTATTCTACGGCAAACATCAAGAAGCACATCTTGAGTTATGACATCGCTAAAGTAAACACCAGTGGTGCCAGACTTTTGCAAATTCTTTTTGATAATGAAACACGGCTTATTTCTGTATTGCATAGTTTATTATCAAAACCTCCTTCCTTCGGCTTCCTGAAATCCCAACAATGTCATCTAAATGAATAAGTGTATATCCTTGTTTTTGAATCCAGTCCAATAGGTTTTTGTTTGTTTTTCCCTTGTGTTCAACAACATAGGAAAGCATAAAATGAATCCCCTTGTTATTTAATTCATCGGCAAATGCAAACAGATCAGATTCTAACTTGTCATTCCAACCGTTAAAGCCTCGTTTGCCATCATTATATGCCCCCGTTGTTAAGGTGTACGGAGGATCGAAGTAGACAAATGTCGATGGAGTAATCTCATCACGAAGCTCTGAATAATCGCAACTAAGAAATTCATGTTTTCCTTCTTTTATTTTTCTTGAAAAGCTAATCATCTTTTCAAGAACCTTGTCATTAAACCATCTCATGCCAACCGGATTATTGAAATCGTGTTGGCCATTAAATCTAATTTGTTGTTGAAAGCCATAAAGGATGATCGTCAGCAGCAACCTTGGGTCACGCTTTTCTGTGGGCAACGAGTTGTAATAATTCCTCGCTGAGTTGTAGGCCTCGGCATTAGATTTTTCTAAACCAAACTTCTTAATAACTCGGTTCATGTATAAGAGATATTCATAGGTATTACATTCTTTTAGTGACCGAATTATCCCCATTACAATATGATTTATATCATTATAAACTACATTTGGTGCAGAAATATTGATGCCCACATTAAAACCGCCCCCGAATGTATCAATAAATCTGTCGAAATCAACCGGCTGATAGCGTATGATATTTGATATAACCTTGGATTTGTTTCCGATATAGTTCAGTGGTGCTTCGTAATAAACCTCAGATGCTGGTTTCTTTTCAACAAAAAACAAATATTCAAAATGTGGCTTTTCATTTTGAGATTTCCAGTTCTGATATTTCTTATAGGAAATCTTTCGACATACATAAGTCTCAGGCTTTCCATAACGCTTTAGTGTCGCCTCAATATATTTTTTCGACATTAACCCATCGTTGTTGTAGCTGAGAATAATATATTTAGCCTGTGTTTTTGCCACCAGTAAATCAAATAATATGTTAGCTTTGTATTCCTTCGACCAATCAGATCTCATAGGGGAGGTGCTTCTCGACCCTGTGACTTTGCTAACAGGTGGATTGTCGTCCAAGACCAATGTTTCCAGCAGATGATACTGGGTTCCATATTGATTTTGAGTGTAGGGCGGGTCTAAATATAGAATGTCGCACTCGACATCTGCGATGATATTCTCAATTTTAGCATTATAGCTTTTCAGCGACCTATGTGGCACATTGAGAAAATCAACCTTGTTAAATAAAATGGGTTTCAGTGCTCTTGAATCCCATTTTTTCAAAAACGCTCCATATACGCCTGCGGTATTAGAAACATCAGAAACGGATTCGATTAGGCAAGCCAGTAAATAGCAGTATTCATCGTCAGTGAGTTTGTCGCTTTGTTTCCATTCCTCAATCTGCCAACGGAAATAATCAATTCGCCCAGCATTTTCGGGAGTGAAATACATTCTTTGCGTTTCTGTTGGTGCATAAGTTTTGTATATAAATCTTTCCATCCGACAATCATTGCCATTTAGATATTCGAATGGGTCAAACCCAAGCAAAGAAAAAGAGCAAGACGATGCACAAATTCTGCCGTGCGTATATATGACAGACCACGATAAATTATCATTGATTATGATGTTATATTTTTCTTTGAAACAGTCTGATACGGAGCCAGAACCGCAAAAAGCATCAAAGAGAGAAAGACCATTTTGAAAAATACCCTTATCTTCTAATAATGCCTGAATTTCTGGGACAATAGACTCTTTGTTGCCAAGGTAGCGCATATATTATCTCTCCAACTATTCTATTCTTTGGAAGAATGAGTTATCCATTCATTTTCTATTTCCTCATATGGAAAAGAGGTCTCTTCGCAAAAAGCTTTAGTTCGTTTCATTGCTCCAAGATTAGGCATCGCTTTTCCGTTTTCCCAACGATTAACGGTTGTAAATGAAACATTCAATTCTTTTGCAAATTCTGTTTGTGTAAGGAACGATTTCTTCCTCAATATGGTAATTTTATCCGAAAAAGACATCATAAGACCTCCAGTATAAAGTGCCATTGCCTGTATTATAGCACAATTATAGCGTTTCCGCAATGGGTTTCACAAAAAAGCCCACTTCGACTATACTGCCAATTTCTTGACTTCTTGAACTCTACCTGAAAAAAGAAAACTGCTATCGGCTGACAGCAGTTTCTCGGTTTGCTATATGAACTTTTCAAGAAGCTCGCTGATAACCTCAACAGCATCTTCCTTTTCGGCTTGTATCTGCTCATTCCTCCAATCGGACAGACAGGTGCGAATAAGCTTGATTTCGTCCGGCTGAAAGACAATCTTCTTTTTTCGGCTAAGTTTCAGCTTGTCGCTTTCATCTACCAACCGAAGAAGAAGCGTATCAATATTGCTGTTGGTTTCTTCGTCATAATTGGTTCGCTGTGTGTATAAGCCCTTTATCAGAACATTGAGATAATAGCTATCAAGCTTGACCTTCATAAAGGCTTACCTCGCTGTCTCTGTTTCGCGATATCGTTAAGGGAATGCTTTCGCTTAAATTCGGATTGCCGCTGTGCAGCTGAATATTAAACCTTAAGCTTTCGTTAAGCGAATCGTCGGAGTCGGAAAACGGATTGTCTGTTATAGAACCTAATCCGATGTAAGGTGACGGATTGATTTCCATCAACGCGTCGTTGATTCCGGGAATCTCCGGTGCTTTCTCGGCATTGTCCGACAGGGCTGGCATTGCTGTCAGCAGCAGAACGGCTGCCGCCGCGACGCTGAGAACCCTAGAAATAATCTTCCTCATTTTCATTGCTCCTTTCAAATGTTTGCTTAAACTTGCGGAAGCGCGTATCGGGCTTCGCATATCAGGTTTATCTCACGGATATAAAGATATTTGCCGTCTGCGGTAAGCGTATTGCTGCACCGGTACGATAAAAGAACCTCTATACCTTTGCTTATTAACAGTATAGGGTATTTTTTCGGCTTTGTATTCACCCTAAAAGGGGCAAAAAAGGATAACGAGTCAGGGGAGCGTTTCGCCCTCAAGGGCTATGAATGCTGAAAGCTCCCTTCGGTCTGCCGCTCCGGTTTTGCTTATCGCGCCGCCGATGTATCTCTTGACCGTGTTTAGCGATACGCCCATTCGCTCGGCAATTTCGGCGTTGCTTAAGCCCTTTGCGGCAAGCTTTGCCGCGTGATGCTCCCGCTGCGTCAGCTCCGATGCGTATTTGATTCCCCGAACCAGCTTGCAAACCACAGTCCAGCCCTGCATAAGCCTTTTGTGCAGCCTCACAACGGCTTTCGCGGCATTTTTATCCGCAAGCGATAAGCGCTCGTCAAGCATTATTCCAAGCTCGCTGCGCTCCTCGGCAAGCGGCGCGTACAGCCTGTCCGGAAGGGCGAGGGCGATTGCGGCGTCGATTTGCTCGGCGGCGCGCCTGCTTTCTCCCCTGTCATGGAAGCCGACGGCGGTTATAAGCCGGCAGTAGATTTCAGCAAGCACTGCGCCCTCTGCGCGGCATTGAGAAATGAGCGGCCCGCAGATGAACGATATGTCGGGGTCGCCTTTTTCGAGCAGGAGGTATTTCAGGTAAACAACCTGCGCGAATGGATAGCAGTCGAACGGCAGGGGGTCGAAGCATCCGTCGCGCAGCCATTCGGGGAAGCTGCTTTTGTCGTACAGCCCGCTGTCCGCCGCAGCGATAACAAAATCACGAATCGCCGCCTCGCCTTCGTTGTCGCACTTTGTTTCGGCTATCGCTTTGCGCGCCCTGCTCCATTTTGCGGCGCTTCCCTCGTACATCGCGCAAAGGCATAGTATGAAGCCGCAGCCGATTTGCATATCTCTGCGGCGGCAGCTTTGCAGCAGCTCATCCGCAAGCGCCTCCGCTTTTTCGGTTTCGCCGCGAAAATACGCAAGTTCAGATGCAAAGAGGGCTTGCGCCTCCGTATCGCTTTCCAGCGCTTTCGCCGTAAAGTCGCCCTCACCGGCATGACAGTATATGGTTGTTTTCATCAGCACGGGACATTTGCGCGGCAGGGTGAAAAACGGCGTTTCGCCGCAATGCTCCTTCTGCGCGTGCCTTGGGTCGAGCGGCTTCTCGCTGCCTTCAGGAATCATCCAGTAATTGCCGTACCGTTTTGCGCCCTCGATTCGGCTTTCGCTAAGCAGTCTTTGCACGTTGCGTATTGAAACGCCCCATTTTTCGGCAGCTTCCTTCGTCGATATATATTTCATTTTGTCCGTCCTTAATCGTTTATCCGTCTATATTATATGCGTGTAAACGCACATTTTCAAGCGCTCAATGCTTTCGTTCCGGCATTTCCGCCTGCAATGCCGAAACGGCTTACCTTCTTTATCCTGCTTTGCCGGTATTCGGCTGCTGTTCTGACGGGCAGCTTGTAAAATGTTCGACGAAATTTGCCTTACAGCCGTAATCTTGTGCTAGACAAAATACTTTCTCTGTGCTATACTAACATCCGTTCTGGAAATGCCAATGTGGCTCAGTTGGTAGAGCAGCGGTTTCGTAAACCGCAGGTCAAGGGTTCGAGTCCCTTCATTGGCTCCAGCGTATCGAGGTGTAGCGCAGTTTGGTAGCGCGTTTGGTTCGGGACCAAAAGGTCGCAGGTTCAAATCCTGTCACCTCGACCAACAAGAAAAGCCTTGTAGCTCAACGGTTACAGGGTTTTTTCTTACTCGTTTTTTTAGCTCTTCGTCAATACCCTCGAACACGTTTTTCGTTACGCATCGGCTTAGTTCTTTCTCCTTAGCCTTAATCGGGAAGCGTGCCGTCGGTGGTGTTCAAAAACACGTCGCCATGCATGATGAGCGAAGCCCACCTGCCGAAACATGGGCGCGGCGAAGCGTGACATGCACCTTGACTATGAGCATAAACTGTGGGTCGAAGGTAGCTATTCGAAAAGCTCGGCGCTCCGTGTGCGTATAAAAAGCCGAAGAGGTCACCTCATCGGCTTTCACAATGAAAGTGCGGCACATAGACACCTCATAAAAAGAATTGGAGGGATGGATTATTCTATTTATGCATATGATTGCTACCGCTTCACGTTCTGCGTGCTTTTCTGTACAGCCATACAAGACTTCCGCCGCATAGGAGTACCAGCAGCGTCAAGACCCATATCGGCATGGAATCTCCGGTCTTTGGAGGCGGCGGCGTCAACCGATTTTCAAAAGCGGCTGTGACTGTCGTGCCCGCACTTATAGTTCCCACAGCACGGGTAGCGGTGGTAACATAACCGTTCTTATTCGCTTCCAATTCCCGTACCGAATACGAGACCCCCATAGGAATGCCGCTAAAGGTCACGCTTTGACCGTGGCTTAGCGTCAATTTCCCGCCGCTTTGCAGCGTTCCGCTCCTACTGCCATAATAGGAGTACGTGCCACCATCGCTGAAGGTGACCTGAAAAGTGAACTCACGGGTAAGATCAGCCTGAGGCCCTGTTACCGTTTTGGATAGTTCGAGCCCTCCCATGGTTCTTGACTGCACCACCACATCCACCCGTAGATCGGATTCCACATCGTTGAGCAAATAAAACTGTCCAAGCTCGTCTGTCTTGGTGAAATTCACATACCATGCACCGGTAACCGCGTCCTGATTTATTCGATATACCCTGTTGAGGGCTTCCGGAATGGTGTAAAACTTGCCGTTTCTGTAAACGATGCGGTATTCGACGCATGGTACGGTGATGAGTGTGCCGGGCACAGGGTTTGCGACGGTGGCGCTGTAGCTTTCCGTATCGCTGACCAGAACCGTTAGCGTTACGCTTGTGATGGTCTCGGTGGAGTCTTTAATCTTCCACGCAGCCTGAGCGTGCTGCTTGTAGTCTGCCAGTCCGCTCACCGTGGCGGCTTGCTGCGCCGCCGTTTCAAAGGCGGAAAAATCGCTCAGGATGGGGGTGGACGTCCGATCCACGCCCGTATACAGATAGCCGCCTGTGGGGTACAGGTTTGCAGCCGCGATGACGTTGTAGTACAGGTTCAAATCCAAATGAAAGGGAACCGAGGCGCGGCGGATAATCTTGGAGTCCTGTAACACCCGCTTGTCACTCAGCCGCCAATAGTAGATAATCAGATAACGCTGGTTATAATCGCCAAAGGCATCGTAGCCGTTGAGCTGCATACCAAAGGCCGTGGGTGTGCCGCTTTTGGAGAGCGGCGTCACCAGCGGGATAAAGCTGTTATCATCGTAAAGAATCTCGTTGTCAGGCCCGAAGCCTGTGATCTCGTAGGCGTAAACATACAGCTCACTGTCCTGCGCGTTGTCGGATGGGCTCGTGCTCATATAGTTCGTGTCCACATAGGCGTATTGATCGTTGCCCGCGTTAAAGCTTGTGTATGGCGGCATGCGCCTGTTGGCAATCAGCGTGTTCTGCCGTGTGGTAAGCGGGTTGGCTTGACCCTCGACGTCAGGATAGGGTCCTGTCGTGATGTCGGCCATGTTTACTGCCAGCCTCGCTGCGTTGGAAAACAGCAGCTCCACATCGTCGGCATGGTCGTACTTGTACACCACCACCGCGCTCTTGCCGGCCTCGATGCTGGCTGTAGGAATCACGCGCAGGCGACTAGTGGCTGTCATTTTATCCGATCCCGTTCCCGCCTCACAGGTCACGCGCAGCCACTCGATGCCCGGAACCAAGCTGTCGCACATCCACGAGCCGTTCTGGTTTTTCAGCGAGAGTACGTCGTACACCTCGCCCAGAATGGTTACCTTGCTTGGTAATGCTACATTGCTCTCCTCGTTGCCGACCCGCTCCCATAGAACGACCTCATAGTCCGTGAGATTAAAGCCGCTGGTAAGGTCGCGCACGGTGCAATATACCTTGGGATCAAGCGCCTCGCCCGATGTACCAATCTTGCCTGTGGCGACGTCCAGACCATGCTCCCATGTATCCAGCTGCACGCCGCAGGTGGATGCCAGCGAATAGGCGATTACGTGGTTGGCAATCCTTTGGCTGCCCCAGTCCGCCGTCTGCGCGTTTTTGAACACCGACAACTCAGGATAGTGCTCAGGGACGGAGTAATCCCATGCGGAAGCGGTAGAAAAGCGCTGAAAACCGTGTCCGAACGCAAAAGAGGTGGATAGCAGCCCATTGCCTGCCTTGACCGTATCGGTTGTTAAAACGCCCACGGGCGCGCCGACCAAACCGGCTGTATTCTGCCTGCGACCTGTACTCCATTCGCGCATGGCGGTGGTCTGCTTGTCGTAATAGCATTCGGTGAGCGTAAGGGACGGCTGAGCCGGAGGCGCGTTCAAATTGCAATCGCCGATGAAGCCGCCGCAGAGCTGCGATTGCTCGTCCGTGGCGGGATCGCCTGAAAGGTCAGTGTCCGTGCTGCCCACCTCGCCTGCAGCATAGCATTCGTTCAAGGTGACGGTTGGATTGCTGCGGCTTTTGAACCTACCCACAAAGCCGCCCATCGACCGACCGCCCTTGCGCAGACCGACCAGCGCGGTGGAGTAGCATTGGTTGAAAGCGATGGGGCAGGAGCCGTCCGAAATGGTGCCGATAAAGCCGCCTATGCTGTTTGAACCGTCGATGAAGCCTGTTGCGTAGCATCCGGTGAAGCTGTTTTCATCGCCGTCCACAAGACCGATAAACACGCCTGTGTCTACAGAGCCATACAGGGAAACATCGGTAAAGCAATTGGTGAAGTCCACAGTATTTCCGCAGGAAACCAGCCCGCCAGAGTGCGTACCAGTGGATATGACCGTACAGCCTGTGGAAAAGCAGCGGTCATAATCGACCTTGAACATGCAGCTTGACAGGGAAGCAACATGGTTCGTGCCAAACACCTTGCTATTGGTCACAAAACAGCGCGTGACGTCACGCGCGGTCGTCACGGTACCGTCGTTGCTCCTGCCAATCAAAACGGCGGCGTTTTCGGTTCCGCTCACTACGGTCATATTGGTCGCGCGCATGTCGCGGATGTCGAAAGCGCCTGTGCCAAGAACTGCAATGAGTCCCGTGCGTGCTACCGTGTTGGTCGACGGCGAGCGGTTGCACAGATAACCCGTTTGAAACGCCACGTTGTTAACCGTGATTCCGCTGTCCCCCGTCGTGATAAAGCCCACGCGCGATGTGCTCGGCTCGAACTCTGCCGCGCGCAGATTGTAAATGGTATGACCCTGCCCATAAAAGCCCTGCCCCTGCACCAGCCTGGCAGTGCCCCAATCGTAAAATCGTCCGTTAAGGTCGATGCTTTTTTCGAGATACAGGTTGCCTTTCACATTGGCGTTAAAACAATTCATGACATAGCGCAGCGCCTCGCCCGTGTAGACGTGGTATTCGTCGGTGGCGGGGTTGAGCGGTAGAACCGTCGATCGCTTCACAACAAGCTCGACGGTGGGCACATTGGAGGCGGTGTAGCTGGTATAGGTCGTTTCTGAAGTGGCGGAGGTGGAGACTGTGGTCGCCACAAGCTCTGCCTGTCCCGGCGTGTGCGTGTCGGGCAGCGTGCTGGTCACATTAAGGGCGCTGCCGCCCCACGACCTTACCACATCGGTCATTTGGTTGTCGGGAAACCATTTGATGCCATCAGTGGCGGTGGACGATGTGATGCCCGTGGCGTCAACAAAGACTTGCTTGAGCTCCTGCTCCCAAGGGGAGCCTATGGAGGGGTCTACGATGTCCCAGATCATAGAAGCCAGCGCGTCGTCCAGCCCGACGGCACGGGCTGAGCTAAATGGCAGCGCGAGCAGGAGCAGCGATGCAAGCAGGAGAACGGAAATCAACTTTAATGCCTTTCCGATGCTGGTAAAATATCTCATTGTGTTTCCTCCTCTTGCGTACACGATATCGACGCGTCGGGTGTACAGTGGTTCTGCCATATGTATCAATGGCGCGGGAGCTGCGTCGCTGTTCTTGCTATCAAGCCTTCTGTCACCCGCTGAGAAAGACATTATGATAGGATCATAGTTATAATTGGTTGTACACCAAAATGGCGTTTTTACAATTTATTATTACCATAAGGCATCAGTTTTGTCAATGCAAACCTTAATAGTATGAATTGTTGAATTGTTTTGTTGAAACCACGTTTAATCGCCTTTGTTTTTATATAGAAAGCGTCCCACTGTTTTGCGGAACGCCTCATTTTGATATTGATTCTGCACTTTTTTCGAGTAAATACTGCTTTTTGATGTCCTGAAACCATTGCGTTTATTGGTTTTGCGTCTAAATCCTATAACACCACTCGCACCATGAAAATCACCGCAGTTTTGATGTAAAGCTGCGGTGATTTTTTATTAAAATGATTAAAATGCATTATGAACTGAGAATGGACAACCGTGCTTGAGGGAATAGTTCATCAGGGATTGCTTGTACCTCATGTCTTGTGTTATGCTATTGATGAAGGGTAAGGCTCCTTTCGGCTTTTGTTGGCTGCAATTCAACTATAACCGATTCTGCCTTATCCTTCATTCTTTTTTTCATTTGTCCAAGATGTATTGTAGCGCTACACGCGTTTTTACTTCCCGCCATTCATCCGCCTTGCGGTGCAAATTCGGCTATGGTATGATAAGCACAATCCATTAAAGAAACCATGTCAGCTCGAATCGCGCTGATAACGACGACCATTGAATCAAATAACAAAGCAGGCGGATTACAGAATGGCAAGTACGATATACGGCGGGCTAATCAACCGAGAGCCTATCACCAAGGGCTGGTCTGGCGACAGGAAATACTGCGCGGAAGCGGCAAACGGCACAAAATATCTGCTCAGGGTTTCGCCGCAGGAGCAATCGGACAAGAAGAAAAATGAATTTATAATGATGCTTCGCGTATCGGCGCTGGGGATTTCGATGTGCCATCCTGTGGAAATCGGAAGCTGCGACGAGGGCGTGTATTCCCTGCAAAAATGGATTGACGGCAGCGACGCGGAGGAAACAATCCCGACCCTTTCCGACACGGAGCAGTATGCTTACGGGCTCGACGCCGGTCGGATTCTGAAAACGATTCATTCAATCCCTGCGCCTGAAGATTTGGAGGATTGGGAAACTCGTTTTAACCGCAAAATCGACAGAAAGCTTGAAATGTACAGCGAATGCCCAATGATATACGAAAACGGGCAGGCGTTCATCGACTATATCGGCGAAAACCGTCACCTTCTGAAAAACCGCCCGCAATGCTATCAGCACGGCGACTATCATATCGGAAACATGATGATTGGCAAGGACGGCAAGCTATATATTATTGACTTTGACCGCGACGATTTCGGCGACCCGTGGGAGGAGTTCAACCGCATAGTCTGGTGCGCGCAGAAAACGCCGCTGTTTGCGTCCGGAATGGTGAACGGCTATTTTGACGGCGACGTTCCCGACGAATTCTGGCGCTTGCTTGCCCTTTACATATCGAGCAATACGCTTTCAAGCCTCCCGTGGGCGATTTCGTTCGGGCAGGGCGAAATTGACGTCATGCTGAATCAGGCAAAGGAAGTGCTTTCGTGGTATGACAATATGAAAAATCCCGTTCCGACATGGTATTTCAAGGGCTATTATCTGCAATACGCAGGCGGAATTCCGTATAAGCTGAAAAGCGAATTTGATTTTGATTTCATAAATAAATACGGTACGGTTTCCAAGATTTTCGACGACCAGGATTCAGGCAATATCTGCTTTGGCACGGAAAAGAACGGCGAGCGTTATTTTATCAAGTTCGCAGGCGCGCCGACGGAGCAGTATACGGGGAATCCCTCGGACGCCGTTTCGCGCCTTAAAGCGACAGTCCCCGTATATGAAGCGCTCCGGCATGAGAGCCTGATAGAATATATCGGCTCGGAGGAAATCGGCGGAGGCTTTGCGATGGTTTTTAAGTGGGCGGACGGAGAATGCATGGGCAAGATGTATCCCGCTTCCCGCAAGAAGTTTATGGCTATGCCGATTGAAACCAAGCTCGCGGTATTCCGCGATGTGCTTTCGTTTCTAGAATACTCTGCGGCGGAAGGATATATCGCAGTAGACTTTTACGACGGCAGCATTATGTATGACTTTGACAAAAAGCGCACGACCGTCTGCGATGTTGATTTCTTCCGCAAAACGCCGTGCGTGAACGATATGGGGCGTATGTGGGGCAGCTCGCGCTTCATGTCGCCGGAGGAATTCACCCTCGGCGCGCCCTTTGATGAAATTACAAATGTATACACAATAGGCGCGCTTGCCTTTGCGCTCTTTGCCGATTGTGACCGTACCCGCGAGGCGTGGAGCCTCTGCGACAGGCTCTGCAGCGTCGCAACGAAAGCCGTGAGCGATAATCGAAGTGAAAGGCAGCAGTCTGTAAGGCAGTTTATTGACGAGTGGGAGGAAGCGGAGCGGCAAAGCTAATCCTCTGGAATATCCGGCGCTTACTATGCCGACGTTTCGCTTCTGGAAAAATGCGAATCGCTATTTGAAGCGCCGGCGGCTGAGGAAACAGACGTGCTGCATAAAATGATTGGCACGGTGAAAATTCAAGCGGGGGAATAGTTAATGAAGCTTAAATATCCTGTTCGATGGCGCTCGACGCGATATTCGCCTGTAATCTCATCTGTGACCACGGCAGCGAGAACAAGATTGCTCAGAACGAGGTGCTGGAGATTTTGAAGGCGCGAACAAACGGCGCTTTCAAAGATGGCGGTCTGAGCTATTCAACTATGAGTCTCATCATTTCCCAGCTTTTTCGGATTTGTCCTCCGTGACGCTTGATGATTTGTATGACGCGTTCTCCGATTTTGATAAAGTCGATTGCGCCCTCAGGAAAAAGACCATGGGCGAATTCAAAGCGGCTTATGTATACCAAGCACTAGAGTATCTGAAAAACGGATGGGCTGAAAAATACAAGCGCTATATGGAAATACTTAAATCCGTCGGTTTTGAACAGGTGTGGAAGGAAAAGGTATCTGATAACATCCTCCTGCGCCGAAGGCGTTACCGACATCAGCACGGCCGCGGACGAGAATATAACCTATCGCAAATTCGGCAAGGATATTATTTCGGCAATCAGAAGAGCAGAAAGCATAGTCATGCTGATGAACAGGCAATGATGAAATCCTATTAAATATGAAGGCGAGCGTTATGAAGAAAAACGAGTATCCCATTCATCCGGATTTCAAGATGTGGTCGAGGATGAGACCGCCAATAAACCGCTTCATGCTTCCCGTTATGCAGCGGCTGATGGAGCTGTTATGGCTGAGGGAAAGAACGACGGCGGAGCTGCGCGTTACAAGGGAGAGTATCCGCTCTGCGGACGGAAGCGAGATAAGGGCGCTTTTGTATTCGCCTGTCGGAATAGGCGAAAACGCGCCGTGCCTTGTCGTTTATCACGGCGGCGGCTTCGTTCTGCCTGCCGCGCCGTATCATTTCAGCCTTGCGCGGGAGTACGCGCTTTCGGCGCGCTGCAAGGTGCTTTTTGTGGATTACCGTCTTGCGCCCAAGCACCCCTTCCCGGCAACGCCGGAGGACTGCTTTGCTGCATACCGGTGGGCGCTTGATAACGCCGAACGGCTTTCAATCAATCCGTCAAAAATTGCGGTTTCGGGCGACAGCGCGGGAGCGCAGCTTGCAATCGTTGTCTGCCTTATGGCAAAGGAGCGCGGTCGGGCTATTCCGTGCGCGCAGATGCTCATGTATCCGGCGGTAGGCTCTTTGCCCGAAACCAAATCGTACAGGGAATTCACCGATACGCCGATGTGCAGCAGCAAGGATATGGAAAAGTACAGCCGCTTTTATTTGCAGGACAAAAGCGCGGGAAAGCCCGAATATTCCTCGCCGATTCATGCGCCCTCGCTAGCAGACCTCCCGCCCGCATACATTGAAACGGCTGAGTTTGACCCGCTTCGTGACGGCGGAATTCTTTATGCAAAGCGCCTTCGGGACGAGGGCGTTTCTGCCCTGCTTACAAACACGAAGGGGACTATGCACGGCTTTGACATCGTGTTTAAAAGCCCCATCGTAAGAAAATGCGTCAGCGAGCGCGTCGCGTTTCTGCGCGGGGCTTTTGAGGAATAAGCTCCGAAAGGCGCTGCTTGTTCGGGGGAGCTGTATAAGCGTTCGCGGAGGCTTTTTGCCTGCGCGTCTGAAATCGGGCTTTCGCGTTGCAAGCGATATTTGAACAATATTCAAAACCATATTGACATATACGGCGCGTATGCTATAATCATTTTTGAACAAAAGTCAAACCGAAAAGGAGACGCGGCATGGTCAAAAATGAGGAGCGAACCGAGGCTAAAAAAGCCGAAATTGCGGCGGCGGCGCTTGAACTGTTTTTCGAGCGTGGCTATGACGGAACTTCGATTCGCATGATACAGCGGAAGGTCGGCAAGGAAGCGGGGCTTTTCTATTATTATTTCGATTCCAAGGACGCGGTTTTTGAGGCGGCGATAGATTTATTCTTCGTTTCCTATGAAAAGCCGATGAAGGAAATCGTCGAAAACGGAAAAAGCAATCCCGAGCCCGAGCTTACGAAGTTTATTGATTATATAGACAAAGCAGCGCAGGAGTTTCGGGCGCAGTACCTGAAAAAGCTGCACTGGAGCGTGCTTTCGGCAATCCGCGAGCACACGATGCTTGTAATGAAAAAATACATTCGGCAGATTCTTGACAACTATCTTGAAAAGGGGATTATCGCAAAAACCGACCTTTCAACGGATGTTGCGGTAAACCTGCTTGCCTTCGGCGTGGGCGGCAGCATTCTTTATCAGAGCGGCGAGGAATACCGCTTGCAGCGCGAGGATTTGAAGCGCCTGATTGCGCTTCTGTCGGGCGTTGGGGACGAACTATAAGCTTTGGAGGAATTGATATTAATAAGAGCGACGGAAATACACAGTACATCATTGCGAGCGTAGGCTTCGGAATTGCGGGAATCATATTTCTCTGCCTTTCCATATTCACCGAGCCTAAGAATACGACCTATCTTGCAATTGCGCTTGCAAGCATAGTGCTGTCCAATCTTTTTAGCCTGACCCGTTTGAAGAACAGCAAGAAGCAGAAGTAATAGGAAGCGAAATTTTCCGCGAATCGCAGTCGCTAATCCTTGCGCCGTTCCTATAGAAAGGGGCGGCATTTTAATTATAATAGGAAGAAAGCGCGGCGCGCCCCGAATATGTATTTCTCATGTTTTCCAAAATACCTATTGACATGGTAGGTATTGAGTGCTATTATATCACCAACCTATTCGGTAGGTAATATCCCCGATGGGCTGAGGTGAGCAGATGAAGGACTATTTTGAAAGCCTTGTGAGGGCAAATTCCCGTTTCGGTCGAATGCGGCTGCGCCAAAATGCAGGACGCTCATTATATAAAACGACCGAAAGGGATTGATTTATATGGCTGATTACAGGTTTGAAACCCTGCAGGTTCACGCGGGTCAGGAAACGCCCGATTCCGCTACGGACGCGCGCGCAGTACCGATTTACGCAACGACCTCCTATGTGTTCAAGAATTCGGAGCAGGCTGCAAGCCGCTTCGGGCTTACAGAGGGCGGAAATATTTATACGCGGCTGATGAACCCGACCTCCGACGTGTTTGAAAAGCGAATCGCCGCGCTTGAGGGCGGAATCGGGGCGCTTGCGACCGCCTCCGGCTCTGCGGCAATCACCTATGCGGTTCAGAATATCGCGCGCGCGGGCGACCATATCGTGTCGTCAGGGAATGTGTATGGCGGAACGTATAACCTGTTTGCAAATACGCTCAGGGAACAGGGGATAGACGTAACCTTCGTCGACCCTGCCGAGCCGGAAAACTTTGAAAGGGCGATACGCCCCGAAACCAAGCTGCTTTACGCAGAAACTCTGGGAAACCCGAACTCTGATATTCTGGATATTGAAGCCGTTGCCGAAATCGCTCACAGAAACGGAATCCCGCTTGTTGTGGATAATACGTTTGCGACCCCGTATCTTCTGCGCCCGATTGAACACGGAGCGGATATTGTGGTGCATTCCGCAACCAAGTTTATCGGCGGTCACGGAACGGTAATGGGCGGCGTCGTTGTTGATTCGGGCAGGTTCGACTATGAGCAGAATGATAAGTTTGCCGGAATCACAAAGCCGAATCCCTCGTATCACGGAATAATTTTCAGCAAGGCGTGCGGCAGCGCCGCCTATATAATGAAGCTGCGCACGACGCTGATGAGGGACCAGGGCGCGACGATATCCCCTTTCAATTCCTTCCTGCTGCTTCAGGGGCTTGAAACGCTTTCCCTGCGCATGGAAAGGCATACCGAGAACGCCTTGCGTGTTGTGGATTTTCTGAAAAACCATCCGCAGGTCGAAAGGGTCAATCATCCCTCGCTTTCCTCCGGAAGGCAGAAGGAGCTTTACTCCCGCTATTTCCCGAACGGGGCGGCGTCAATCTTCACCTTTGATATAAAGGGCGGCGCTGAAAAGGCGAAAAGGTTCACGGAAAGCCTTGAGCTGTTCTCCCTGCTTGCGAATGTGGCGGATGTAAAGAGCCTTGTAATCCATCCTGCGTCCACAACGCATTCGCAGATGAGCGAGAGCGAGCTGCTTTCAAGCGGAATCAGACCGACAACCGTTCGTCTTTCCATCGGAACGGAGCATATTGACGACATTATCTCCGATTTGAAGCGCGGCTTTGAATTGGTGAAATAAGGAGAAATGAGTATGGGCAAGGTATACAAAACCGCGGATGAGCTGATTGGAAAAACCCCGCTTCTGGAGCTTACGAATATTGAGAAAAAGTTCGGGCTGAAGGCGCGGCTGCTTGCAAAGCTTGAGTATTTCAATCCCGCCGGTTCGGTAAAGGACAGGGTCGCAAAGGCGATGATTGAGGACGCGGAGAAGAGCGGAAAGCTTAAATCCGGCTCGGTAATCATCGAGCCGACAAGCGGAAACACGGGAATCGGGCTTGCCCTTATGGCAGCCGTGAGGGGTTATCGCATAATCATCGTAATGCCCGAAACGATGTCCGTCGAGCGCCGCCAGCTTATGAAGGCGTACGGCGCGGAGCTTGTGCTTACGGACGGCAAAAAGGGAATGAAGGGCGCAATCGCCAAGGCAGAGGAACTTGCGGCGGGCATTCCGGACAGCTTTATTCCGGGGCAGTTCGTCAATCCCGCGAACCCCAAAGCGCATTTTGAAACGACCGGCCCTGAAATCTGGGAGGATACGGATGGGAAGGTTGACGTTTTCGTAGCGGGAGTCGGCACGGGCGGAACGATAACGGGCGTAGGCGAATACCTGAAGGCGAAAAATCCCGAAGTGAAGATTGCCGCTGTAGAGCCGCTGACCTCGGCTGTGCTTTCAACGGGCGTTGCGGGCGCGCATGGAATTCAGGGAATCGGCGCGGGCTTTGTTCCGGAGGTTTTGAACACGGAAATCTATGACGAAATCATCGCCGTATCCGATAAAGACGCATTCTCAGCCGGAAGGCTGATTGGCAAAAGCGAGGGAGTGCTTGTCGGCATATCCTCCGGCGCTGCGCTTTATGCCGCGATTGAAATCGCAAAGCGCGCGGAATCTGAGGGGAAAACCATTGTCGCGCTTCTTCCCGATACAGGCGACCGCTATCTTTCAACTCCGCTTTTCGCGGATTGATTAGGGAGCTTCCCGCTTTTCGGAGGAGATGACAATGATGATATCCACAAGGGGCAGGTATGCTTTGCGGGTTATGATAGACCTTGCGCAGCATACTGAAAGCGGCTATATCCCGATGAAGGAAGTCGCGCTGCGGCAGGAAATATCCCTGAAATATCTTGAAAGAATCCTTCCGATTCTTGTAAAGAACGGGCTTGTCGAGGGTGTGCAGGGCAAGGGCGGCGGCTATCGCCTCGTAAGAAGCCCGAAGGAGTATACTGCGGGCGAAATCCTGCGGCTTACCGAGGGCGACCTTGCTCCCGTATCGTGTCTTTCTAAATGCGCGGAGCCTTGTCCGCGAAGCGCGTACTGCGCTACGCTCCCGATGTGGAGCGGTTTTTTCGACATGACAAACAAGTACTTTGACGGAATCACCATTGAGGATTTGTCAAAGCCAAGGGAATAGAAACGCTTATCTATATATAAAAAGCGCCCCGCTCAAGCAATCAATGCTTGTAACCGAGGCGCTTTTGCTGCGCGGAGATAAAGCTTACTTCTTGAGCTTTCCGTAGCCCCAGATGCAGAGGCAGGCGCCGACAGTGCCGAAGATGACCTCTCCGATGATGTTCGAGGCGGAGATGCCAATCAATCCCGCGATAAGCGAGAAGACAAAGCCGCCGACAACGCCCAGAATAATATTCATAAGCATTGTCTGCTTCGTGTTCATGATTTTGCCTGCAAGCCAGCCGCAAAGGGCGCCGATAGCCAAGCTGACGAGAATTCCCCAAATGTTCATGCTTCAAGACTCCTTTATTCGTTTTGTATACTTTGCTATTTTAACATTGCTTTGCCATTTAGTCAATAATTCACTTGCTTGCGGCGCGTGATTATTCGGGCTTGCATACGGCGGCTCGACCGGCTCTGCAAAAGGGGAAACTGCGGCGGATAAGCTTTTGCTCATCTGCTGAGTTCCGGCGGCTGACGCTTTGGCTTTTTTCCTCGTATATCGGCAGGGCGCTCACGCTATGGCGCGAAAGCGCCTTGCCGCTCGCCTGCGCCGCCTTAAAGAACATACAGGGGCAGCGATTCCTGCAAAATCGAGCTTGCTTTTGCGCCATGCCCGACTGATTCTGCATTTTTCGTGTTCTTTGGCTTCGGTTTGCCGCTTTTATGCGCGAGCTTGTTTGACATTTCCGCCGCAACAGCTATAATTTATAGAATACTCCGAAACTATCTATGGAGGAGGCTTTAGGATGGCAAAGGTAACCTTTAACACCGAGCGCTGCAAAGGCTGCGGGCTCTGTATTCCTGTCTGCCCCAAGCAGATAATATCGCTCGATACCTCCGCCTTCAACGCGAAGGGCTATCACGTTGCTGGGGTTAAGGAAATGGATAAGTGCATCGGCTGCGCTTCCTGCGCGCGTATGTGCCCCGATGTAGTCATCACTGTGGAAAAGTAACAGTACTGGAGGAAGATACGCATGGGAAAGAAAATGCTTATGAAGGGCAATGAGGCGATAGCGGAAGCGGCAATACAGGCTGGCTGCCATTATTTCTTCGGCTATCCTATCACCCCTCAGAGCCAAGTGCCGGAATATATGTCCAAGCGTCTGCCGCAGGTCGGCGGAACGTTCCTGCAGGCGGAAAGCGAAGTTGCCGCAATCAATATGATTTATGGCGCGGCGGGAAGCGGAGCGCGCTCTATGACCAGCTCCTCAAGCCCCGGAGTTTCGCTCAAGCAGGAGGGCATAAGTTATATTGCCTGCGCTGAGCTGCCCTGCCTTATTGTCAACATGGTTCGCTCAGGCCCCGGTCTCGGCGGAATTCAGCCCTCTCAGGGCGACTATTTTCAGGCTACCCGCGGCGGCGGACACGGCGACTACTATATGCCCGTTCTCGCGCCCGCTTCCGTTCAGGAGGCGGTTGAGCTGACTCAGCTGGCGCTTGACCTTGCCGATATGTACCGCACTCCCGCAATGCTTCTGGGCGACGGGCTTATCGGTCAGATGATGGAGCCGGTTGAAATGCCCGATTACAAGCCGTACAAGAAGCTGCCCGAAAAAACATGGGCTGCCACCGGCTGGGACGGAAAGCGCGAGCGCGCGATTATCAACAGCCTTATCATTGAGCCTGACCGCCTTGAAAAGCATCTTCACCACCTCGACGAGAAGTGGAACAGGATTCGCGCCGAGGAGTGCCGCTGGCAGGAGGAAATGACGGAGGACGCGGAAATCGTTATCGCCGCTTACGGCACCACCGCCCGCGTCTGCCGCTCCGCAATGCGCATGGCAAGGGCAGAGGGAATCAAGGTCGGACTTCTCCGCCCGATAACCCTTTGGCCGTTCCCTTATGACGCGCTCTCAAGGCTTGCCGATACCGCCGATAAATTCCTGACGGTTGAAATGAGCTTGGGTCAGATGGTTGAGGATGTCCGCCTTGCCGTCAACGGCAAGAAGCCGGTCGAGTTCTACGGCCGCTTTGGCGGCGTCGTTCCCACGGTTCGCGAGGTTCTCAATAAAATCAAGGCAATGAAGGAGGGCAAGTAAGATGGCAGTTGTATTTGAAAAAACCAAGATGCTTACCGATACGCCCTTCCATTATTGCCCGGGCTGCACTCACGGAATCATTCACAGGCTCGTTGCGGAATGCGTTGAGGAGCTTGGAATGCAGAATCAGTGCGTCGGCGTTGCGCCGGTAGGCTGCGCTGTATTTGCCTATAACTATTTCAACTGCGATATGATGGAGGCGGCTCACGGCCGCGCGCCCGCCGTTGCAACGGGCTGCAAGCGCGTTCACCCCGAAAACCTCGTTTTCACCTATCAGGGCGACGGCGACCTTGCGTCCATCGGCTGCGCTGAAATCACCCACGCTGCAACCCGCGGCGAAAAGATAACGGCGGTGTTCATCAATAACGCAATTTACGGAATGACGGGCGGTCAGATGGCGCCCACCTCGCTGCCCGGGCAGGTTACGACGACTTCGCCTTACGGCAGGGATGTCAATTCCGCCGGCTATCCCATCCGCATGAGCGAAATGCTTGCCACCCTGAACGGCCCTGCGTACATCGCGCGCGTTTCCGTGCATGACGTTCCGCATATCATTCAGGCTAAGAAGGCAATCAAGAAGGCGTTCGAGTATCAGCTCGCCGGTAAGGGCTTCTCAATGGTAGAGGTTCTTTCCACCTGCCCCACTAACTGGGGAATGACGCCTCAGGACGCGCTCAAGTGGCTTGTTGACAACATGATTCCCTACTATCCTCTTGGCGTAATGAAAGATATCGGCACCGAAAAGGAGGGCGAATAATATGGAACAGCAATTATTCGTCGCCGGCTTCGGCGGTCAGGGCGTTCTGCTAATCGGTCAGCTTGTCGCAAAAGCGGCGCTGCACGAGGGCTATGAGGTTTCGTGGATGCCAGCATACGGGCCGGAAATGCGCGGCGGCGAGGCAAACTGCTCCGTCGTTGTCAGCGATGAGCCGATTGGCTCTCCGCTCGTAACCGAGCCGCCCGTTGCAATCTTCATGAACCTGCCCAGCATGACCAAATTCCTCCCGACCGTTACAGTAAACGGCTCCGCGCTTTATAACGCTTCGCTCATCTCTCCGGTTCCCGAGCGCGGCGATGTAAAGCTTTTCGGAATCCGCTGCAACGAGCTTGCCGAGGAGCTTGGCAATGTCAAGACTGCGAACATGGTAATGCTCGGCGCTTATATCGAGCTTACAAAGGTTGTAACGATTGACAGCGCGATGGAAGCTCTTTCGCAGACCTTCGGGCCCAAAAAGGCAAATCTTCTGCCGATTAACCGCGCGGCTATGGAAAAGGGCGCGGAAGCGGTAAAGGAAATGCTCAAGTAATTCAAACTTCGCTTTTCAGGCGTCGGGGCAATGCCCCGACGTTCTTTTATGTATTCCCGCACTTTATTTTTATCCTTTGTCATGGTACAATTCTCTGGAATTTGTTTATGGAGGACGGATAATGAAACGCTTTCGTACCGGCGGGCGTTTTCGGAAGTAACGGTCGCCGGAACGCAAGATAAGCAGGAGAACGTATACCGGTTTGCCTGCTTTCGGAGTATACTTCGGAGCTTGACGGGCAGCGCTGTCTCGCGAAGAAAGGCGATAAAAAGTTCTCTTGCGAATTCCTTGAAAAGACGCTTCGGGACATAGATTATTTCAATAAGGAGCAGCGCTTCTTATTTGTTCCTGCGGTATTTTTCATGCTTTTTTCACGGCGCTTTTCATCGCCGCTAAAGTTGTGCTATAATAGGGTGCTGTACTGGCGAAATGCGCCGCGGCGGAGGATTGATATGCTGTATCTGGCGTCGTCAAGCCCAAGAAGGAAGGAGCTTTTAAGCTCTGCGGGAATTGAGTTTTCCGTTGCCCCTTCGTTTGCGGAGGAGATTAAGGATGGAAACCCTTCCGAAATCGCTTCCGAAAACGCCCGCCGCAAGGCTCTCGGCGCAAGCGTGAATGCTTCGGACGGCTTTATTCTCGGCGCTGATACTGTCGTTTTCGCAAACGGCGAGTGCCTCGGAAAGCCTCAGGACGCTTCCGACGCGCGCCGTATGCTTTCCCTTCTCAGCGGCAGGGAGCATTCCGTGTTTACCGGCGTATGCCTTCGGGACGTCGAAAACACATTTATCGACGTAAGAGTCGATGAATGCAGGGTATGGTTTTCGGAAATGTCCGAAAAAGAAATTGACGATTACATCGCGTGCGGCGAGTGCATGGGCAAAGCGGGCGCGTACGCCATTCAGGGGCGCGCGGGCAAGTTCATTCCGCGAATCAGCGGAAGCTTTTCCTGCGTTGTCGGTCTGCCGCTTGAGCTTGTTTCGAGAATGCTCAGGGAGCATAACGCGGTTTGATTATAAGTTCGTAAGGAGTTTGCAGATATGGGCTTAATCCAGCAGGATATTGCGATAGATATGGGTACTTCCTTCACGCGCGTTTATCTGCGCGGAAAGGGGCTTGTTTTAAGCGAACCGACAATCGCGCTCGTTGAAACCAACGGGCAGGAAAACTTCGTCCATTATATCGGTGAGGACGCAAGCATGATGGTCGGAAGGGCAAAGGAAGAATGGAAGATTATATCTCCCGTTCAGGACGGCGTCATCGAGGATTTCGATATTGCCGTTTCAATGCTCACCTACTTTATCCGCAAGGCTATCGGCAAGCATAATCTTGTCGGGCCGCGCGTTATCATCGGCATACCGTCCAATATTTCGCAGGTTGAGAAGCGCGTTATCCGCCAGGCGCTTCGCTCTGCGGGCGCAAAGACCGTCCGCCTCATTCCGCAGGTGTTCGCGGCGGCGAAAGGCACGGGGCTTCCGGTGTACGAGCCGGAGGGGAACATGGTTGTCGATATCGGCGGCGGAATGACCGAGGTTGCCGTTATATCGCTTACAGGCTCCGTCGTTTCCAAAGCCGCCCGAATAGGCGGAAAAAAGATGGACGACGCGATTATGAACTATATCAAGCGCGAGCATAATATCCTGATAGGCGAGCGCACGGCTGAGGACGTAAAGCTTGACCTCGGCGCGGCGCTTCCGCTTGAAACGGAGCGCAGGGTGCTTGTCAGGGGGCGCGATATCGTCACCAATCTTCCGCAGACATCCGAAATTTCTTCAACGCAGGTTTATGACGCTCTGAAGGACCCCTGCATGAGCATTCTCGGGCTTATCCAATGGGTAATGGAGCATACTCCGCCCGAGCTTGGCGGCGATATCATGCGCAACGGAATTCACCTTACCGGCGGCGGAGCGCTGCTTCTTGGGCTTGACAGGTATATCGCCGAGGAGCTTGGAATACCCGTTCTGCTTGCAAAAAATCCCATGGACTGCGTTATTTCCGGTCTTGGCTATCTCGCCGACCATTATGAGATGCTTGAGCGCGAAAGCAAGCGCGGCTTCTTCAGGGAGGAGTAAGAATGGCTAAGTGGAGGAAGGGTCAGCCTGAAGCTCCCAAAAAAGAGCTGTTCAATCTGAAAACTACCGCTAAGGTCGCTATTGCGATTGTGCTTGCGGCGATTGTCGGTATGTCCGTGCTCGCGCAGTTCAGCGATTTGAGCATTCTTGATGCGCCCAGAAGATGGCTGTCCGGAATTATCGAGCCGATTCAGAGCGCGTTTTCGTCAGGTGTTGACGGAGTTGTCGAGTATCTTTATAAGCTCAAGCTCCGCTCCAATATCGAATACGAGTACAATCAGCTGCGCCTTGAAAACGAGCAGCTTACATATCAGGCAATGCTTAACAACGAATATGAAAAGCGCCTGCAATCGTATGAGGAAATGCTCGGCATAATGGACGCCAACCGCGATATGAACGGGCTTGTTTCCACGATTATCGGGCGCGACACGAGCAATTACTTCGCCGTTTTCCAGATAAACAAGGGAACGAACGACGGCGTAGAGGATTACATGGCGGTCATAAACAGCTCGGGGCTGATTGGCTATACATACAATACAAACGCAACCAGCGCGATGGTTCGCGGAATAATCGACTCCGAGGCGTCAATCGCCGCGCTTATTGAATCCTCGCGCGACCAGGGAACTATCAGCGGAACATACGGAATAGACGATGTTCCGAAATGCCGTATGTTCTATCTTGACGCGGATTCCCTTCCGCGCCCCGGTGATACCGTAGCAACAAGCGGCGTCGGAATGGAAATCCCGAAGGGAATTCCTATCGGAACGGTTATCTCCTCGACTAGGCAGATGGAGGATAACAAGAGCTATATCGTCGTCGAGCCGTATGTTGATTTTCAGCATCTGGAGTACGTAATGGTTCTGCGCTACCGCCCGAATCCGGAGGGAATCACCTCGCGCTCCGAAACCGATGAGTACGCCTATGACATTATCGCAACCGCAAGGCCGTACCCGACCAATATCGGCTCGGTCATAATTCAGGACGAGAGATTCCCCGTCGGAACGCCCACAGTTACGCCGGAGGCTAGGAATACTCCCGCGCCGACGAATTCCCCGCAGCCGACCCAGACGACTCAGAATATTCAGTTCCATACGGTAAGCACGGTAACGGAAACGCCGGGAATTCGCGGAACGGATACCCCCGCGCCGACGAATACGCCAAAACCTGCGGAAACCTTTAATCCCGATAACATAATTGACGAGCCGGACTGATAAGCAGCTCGCGGCTTGAAAGGAGGCGTTAGCAATGTGGAAAACGGTTTTTCGTGTAGTAAGCACGATGTTTTTCCTGCTGCTTGCCTACCTCCTTCAGGCGTGCCTTATGCCGTATCTCAAGGTTTTCGGCGTTCTGCCGAATATCATTTTCAGCTATATCGCCGTAATCACGGTTCTTTACGGCAGCTGGTACAGCGTAGCGACGGGCGTTTTTGCGGGGCTGCTTGTTGAAACGATGCTTGCGGCGCTTCCGGTTGTCAACGCGATTGCCTATCCCGCGCTCGCTTTCGCGGCGGCGCAGTTCCTTGCCTATAAGCCCGAGCGGGCGATGAAGCCGGCAAAAACCGCGCGCGGCGAAAAGCTGCAAAGGCTCTATACGCCGTTCGTGCGCGTGCTTATCGGCGCGGCGTTCATGACGCTGCTTTACGAAATTATCTTCATCGTTTTCTACTTCCTCAGCGGAATTCCAATCTCCTTTACGCATATCATGAACGCGCTGGGAGCGGTTGTTTACACGGTTTTCTGCACGGTAATCGTTTATTTCATCCTCTGGCGGCTTCTCGGCTTTGCCGGCAACCGCGGCTTCCTCTCAAGAATAGCCGAGGGCGGCACGATGTCGGAGCTGTTCAAGCGCAAGCCCAAGAACGATGAAAACGAGGAAGCGGCGAAGGCGGCGCGCTTTACCCGTTACAGCCGCGAAAGGAATACTGCGGAGGGCGGAAGAAAGCGCGCGCAGAGCGATATTCCCGCCGGAAGGTATTCCCGCAAGAGCCGCAGAGGCGGGGACGAAAAGGTGCGCAAGCCGCGCTTTATGGACGAGTACGTTGAAAATGCCGAGGAAAAGTCGGGCGATGCAGCCGCCGAGGCAAAGGATAAGCCCGATTCGCCTGCGGAGGACGCTGAAACTCTGCCCGAAGTAAAGACGGATACGGAAGCGCAGGGCGAAAGCAATGCGCCCGATACCGAAAAGGCGGAAAGCGAAAGCGCACAGGAAAATTCGGGAAGCGGCTTTGACGCTCCCGCCTTGAGCGCCGAAAACGATACGGAAGCAGGGGAAAGCGAAGCGCCGGAAACGGAAAAAACCATAGATGAAACGCCGGCAAGCGAAACCGAAAACGGCGCGGAATCGGGCATACAGGACACTATTGAATGATTTTCCTCGCATGGCGCGTTATATCCATAAGTATTTGCGCAAATGACTAAGAAGGGAGGGCGGAAGATATGAGTAAAACGCAGGCGTCTGTCCGTTTGTGGGTCTTTGTCATCGCAATTTTTGCCGTGTTCGCCTTAATGCTGTATCAGCTTTACAATTTGCAGATTCGGGATGGCGAGCAGTATGCCACCGCTCTTTCGTCCAACACTACAAAGAAAATTGTCCTCAAGGGAAGCCGCGGCTTTATAACGGATTCCGAAAGCACGATTCTGGCTAAAAATAAGCAGGTGTATAACGTTACCTTCTACCGCAAGAGCAGCCAGAACTCCGCAAAAAGCTATCAGGCTTTCACCGATTCCATCATCGAAGCCATCGGAATCATCGAAAACAATGGCGGAACGCTCTCCGTTACAAGCCCGCTAAGGCGCAACGCGGAAACGGGCGAGTGGGAGTACTTTTTCGGCAATGTTTCCGAGTCCGCCTCCCTTGCCCGCCAGACAATGTGGCGCAGGAATCACTATCTCACAAAGGCGCTTTATGACAGCGCGTATGAAACCGTTGAGCAGCTCAAAGCTCGCTATCAGATGATTCAGCAGAAGCCCGAAGGCTGGACGGGCGACTGGTATGTAAACGAGCCGAAGCCGCTTAAAAACGGGATTTCGGAAGAAATGATGCTCAAGGTAATCGCGGTTTACTCCGAAATGCAGCAGAATCTTTTCAATTCCGAGCCGATTCTTATTGCGAAGGATGTCGCGTGGGAAACCGTTATCGAAATCGAAACGCGTTCCGCCGTGCTTTCCGGAGTCGGCGTCTCTGTAACCTCGAAGCGCGTTTATCCGCGCGGAAGCCTTGCCGCGCAGGTTATAGGGTATACCGGCGCTATCGACAGCGAAACGGCGTTCTACCAGACCTACCGACCGCAGGGATATGCCCTCAGCGATTTTATCGGCAAGGACGGAATCGAAAAATCAATGGAATCGTGGCTTACGGCAAACAGCTCCGCAAGGCAGGGCTATCGCCTTACCGAGCGCGATTCTACCGGCGCAATAACCAGAACCATTGAAACCAAGGAGCCGGAGGACGGCTATAACGTAAAGCTTACGATAAACTCCGATTTGCAGCAGGTTGCGGAGCGCGTGCTTGCCGAAAACATCGACATGACGCGCACCTATGAGGAGCAGAAGCTCGTTGATTCAACGTGGCTTGAAAACAACAAGGATACGCTCGCAACCCGCGATTTTTCGACCGATAACGGAAAGCTCAAGCTTGCCGAAAAAGGCGCGCTTGTCGCCGTCGATATGAGCGGCAACGTTCTTGCGATGGCAAGCTGGCCGACCTATGATTTGAACGCGCTTACGGACGCGGGCGAAGCGGCGGCGAACATTCTTCTCGACACCCGCTCGCCGCTGATGAATTACGCGATTCAGTCGCGCGGCGCTCCCGGCTCTATTTTCAAAATGTGTACCGGCATGGCGGGGCTTCTGACCGGCGCTCTGACCACTACTGACACCATCAGCGACGGCGGCTATTTCACCCTTTACAATCAGGATCAGTCAACCGCGCCAAAATGCTGGATTTCCCCGAAACTCAAGTCCCAGCACGCCGATTTGACGATTGTCACCGGAATATCGAACAGCTGCAACTACTTCTTCTATACCGTCGCCTCGCGCCTCGGAGCGGACGGCGATGTGCTGTACAAGTATTCGTCGATGTTCGGGCTTACAAGTAAAACGGGCATCGACCTTCCCGGCGAAATTCGCTCGATAGTCGGCTCGCAGGAATCCCTTTACGATACGACCAAGGCGGTTTCCGAGTATGTTCAGGATACCTCGATACCGCAGCTGGTTTTCAACAAGCTCAGGCAGCACATCGTCAATTTTGCCGCAATCCGCGGACTTACCTATGACGATGAACGCCTTGACCGCTGCGTTAAGCGCCTTATGGATATGGCGGTCAACAGCGAGCAGGGCGAGCAGGGCAGAACATGGATAAGGAACGCTCAGTCAATCGCGATGGAGGAGCTCGGAATGCCTTATTCCCTCGCCTCCCTCGCCGCCTTCGGTACTGACATATTCCGAATTCTGAACGATGTCAAGTGGGGCGGTCAGCTGACGATAATGACCGCGATTGGGCAGGCAATCACGCTGCTTACGCCTGTTGCAGTCGTTCGCTATATAGCGGCGCTTGCCAACGGCGGAACGGTTTATAACCTGAATATCGTCGATTCGATTACGACCGCCGAGGGCGAAATAGTGTCAACCAGAAACGCTTCCATTTTGACGCATATAGACGGCGCGGAGGAGTTCCTTCCCTATATAAAGTCAGGAATGCGAGGCGTGGTTGACGAAGGTACCGCGAGGAACAACTTCAAAGGCTGGAAATATGTTGAGGACATATGCGCTAAAACAGGTTCGGCTGAAAACAGTGATATCGACCTTGAAAACAACTCTTGGTTCGTTGCTTTCGGGCCGTATGAAACCCCCGCGGTTGCAATGGTGGCTTACATTCCTAACGGCTATTCGGGCGCGCGCTCGTATTACGCCGTCAAGGAGTTTATGGGCTATTTCCTTGATACCTATTATGCTTCCTACGATGAGGGCGAGCTTCCCGCGCCTAACGCGATAGCTCCATAATCGGCTTCTTTATTCGCATCGACTGAAAAAAGGTGGTGCCTTTGATGTCTAAGTCCTATCTTATAGCATCAGGAAAAGGCGGCGTCGGAAAATCGACGCTCAGCGCGGCGCTCGGCGCGGCTTTCGCGAAGCGTGGCAAGCGCGTGCTTATTATTGATATGGATATGGGTATGCGCAATATGGATATTGTGCTTGGCGTGCGAAAAAGCGTGCGCTTTAACCTGTACGATGCGGTAAAAAAGCTCTGCTCGATACAGATGGCGCTTGTCGCCGTTCCCGAAAATCCGGGGCTGTATCTGCTTCCGGCTGCCAACCTTGAAAGCATCAAGGATATTGAAAAGGATGAGCTGAAGCGCTTTACCGAGCGCGTCAAGAAGGAATTTGACGTTATTATCATCGACGCGCCATCCGGAGTTGAGAAAAGCTTCAAGGCGGCGCTTCGCATTGCGATGAACGCTATCGTCGTAACTACCCCCGACGGGCCTTCCATGAGCGATTGCATTAACTGCGCCGATTATCTGGAAAAGCGCGGCTATGACAGACCTCTGCTTGTGGTAAACCGCCTGCGCGAGGAGTGGATTCGGGACGGAAGTATGCTCTCTGCCCGCGATATCGCTGTTAAAATGCGCCTTCCGCTGCTTGGCGGAATTCCCGAGGACGATATGATTTACAGGGCGAGCGTTCGCGGCGAAAACCCGACGGCGGCTTCGTCTGTTCTGCTTTCGTCTGCCGTTGATATGGCTGCAAGGCTTTGCGGTGAAAAGCGCTCGCTGGCGGTAAGCCCGCTTGACGATTCTGAGCCGCATACCGAAAGCGAGCTGCCAATCCATCCGGATTTGCTTGCCGCCCTGCGCGAGCTGGAGGCGCAGACCGCCGCTGCCAAGGCGGAATTATCCAAGGCAGCCGAAAAGCCTGCCGAATCCGCTTTGGAGTCAGCGCCTGAAATGCCCAAGATTCCCGAAATCGACAGCGTCGCGGAAACAGCCGAACCCGAAGCGGACTCGTCAAACGTTTCTGTATATGATATTTCCGCTGACGAAAATGAAAACAAAGCGCCTGCCGATATTAAGGCGGTTGATGGGCAAACTGAAACAATCGCCGCTCCGCTTTCATCTGCCGCGCCCGAAACGGCGCAGCCGGACGGGAATATGCAGGACGCGCCCGATATTGAAAAACAGCCCGAACCGCCAAAGCTTGTTCCGTTCATTGCGGACAGAAAGCGCGCGGCTCTGCTTGACGGCTCAGGGGAAGTGAAGGCGCTTTCCGTTCAGCCCGGGGATGGCTATCCGGCATACACCGTAGTAGAGCGCCCGAAGGCTGTGCTTGTTCCGTTCATCGCTAACAGAAAACGCGCCATAACTCTTGGCGGCTTCGGCGAGGTAAATGCGCTTTCCGTTCAAGAAGGCGAGGGCTATCCCGCGTATACCGCCTTGGAGCGCCCGAAGGCTGTTCTTGTGCCGTTTATTGCGGACAGAAAACGCGCCATAACTCTTGGCGGCTTCGGCGAGGTAAATGCGCTTTCCGTTCAAGAAGGCGAGGGCTATCCCGCGTATACCGCCTTGGAGTGCCCCAAAGCTGTTCTTGTGCCGTTTGCCGCTGACAAAAAGCGCGCGATTGCGCCGGACGGCGGCAGCGCGGAGGCGATTGCGGTTCAGCAGGGCGAGGAATACCCGCCGTGCCTGCCAATTAAGACCCTTAACATTCTCAATCCCGTTTCCGTCGAGGAAATATCCGCTCTGTGCCTTTCCGGCGGAATCGCGGAGGCATATCCCGTTTCATCTTCAGGCGGGTATCCTGCGGCTGAGCAGGCGTTCATGGTAACGCCCGCGCCAATTGAATCGGATATCGAAGAAGCGCCCGCCGAGGAAGATGTTCCTGCGGCAGACGAAAATGCGGGCGAAGCGGAAATATGCTTGAATGCGGACAGCGCCGGAATCGCCGCTCCTTTGTCGGTACCCGATGCGGAATCTGCCCCTGAAATCGAGTCCGAACCCGAGACGGAATCAAGCCCCGAAGCGGAATCTGCACACGAAACGGATTCAGCCCCCGAACCCGAACCCGCAACTGCATCCGGAACGGAAGCCGAACCTTGCGCAAACGCGGAGCTGACCGAATTTACGCAGGAGTATGTTTCTGCCGCCGCGCCTCTTGGCGGGTTTGAAAACTCAATCCCGATTGAGCCATCGCAGACGGACGCGCCGAAAAGCGAAGCGCCCTATTCCGTCGATACGGAAAGCCACGAGAAAATCGAGTATGCGCCCGGGCATCCGCTTGAGCGCCCCGCAGGCAGCGGCGATACTTACGAGGAAAGCGCCGCCGAAACGATTCTGCCCGCCGAATATAAGCCGAAAAAACGCCATGGAGCGTTCATGCGCTTCCTTATGCGCCTTTTCGGAATCGGCGACGACTGATACAGCGAAGCTGAATTTTTCATTGGAGGCTAATCAATGTCCACAACCACGCTGGACAGGCGAAGCAAAAAGCATATCGACTGGATTCTGATTGCAATGGTTTACGCTATATCCATTTTCGGGATATATTCGATAGCCATTGCAACCTATTCGCCGGACACCGATATGGAGAGTACGCTTCTCAACTATATCATAAGCTCCACGAACAGTATGTGGCAGGCAATCTTTGTGCTTGCCTCGCCTATTGTGCTTGTAATTATTACAAAATCAATTCCGTATCATGTGCTTAAGCGCAACGCAATGATGATTTATTTCGTCACAATTCCTGTTCTTGCGTTCGTTCTTGGAACAAAGCAGATTAACGGAATCAGCGCGTGGTTCAGGGTCGGCGCGGGCCGCTCCTTCCAGCCGTCCGAGGTTGCGAAGATTGCGATGATTGTAACGTTCGCAAAGCTGCTTTCGGGCAATGAAAAGCCGATGGGCAATATGCGCTCGTTCTGGAAGCTCATGCTCCTTTTCGGCGTCCCCGCCGTGTTGATAATTTTGCAGCCGGACGTAGGAACGTTCCTCGTTTTCGTGTTCATGTTCTTTGTAATGCTCTGGTTCGCGGGAGTTGATTGGAAGGTAATCGTCGGAATTGTGCTTGCCGCGGCGCTGTTTGCGGGTCTGTTGTTCCTTACGGCAAGTCTTTCCGGCTCGGACAGCTACCGCGTTCAGCGCATAATGTCCTTCCTTGACCCTGCGTCGGGCGCGCTCGATACGGCGTATCAGCAGACAAACGCAAAGCGCGCAATCGGCGCGGGCGGGCTTTTCGGAATAGGGCAGTTCATCGAAGGCTCTTACAGCCAGCTTGACTTCGTGCCTGAGGACTGGACGGACTTCATCTTCTCAAGCATCGGCGAGGCGTTCGGCTTCGTCGGCTCGGCAGGGCTTATAATAATGTATCTTCTCGTTATAATCAGGCTTGTGTATCTCGCGCGCTATACGCCGGATAAGTTCGGGCAGCTTGTTATAATTGGCGTTGCAAGCATACTGCTGTTCCATGTTTTGGAAAATATCGGCATGAACATAGGGCTTCTGCCGATAACGGGAATCCCGCTGCCGTTCGTCAGCTACGGAGGCTCGAACTACATGACGAACATGGCGGGAATCGGGCTTGTGCTCAACGTTGTCAATAACAGAAGCTCGATTGACGTTGAGGACAATACGCAGAATATCCGCAAAAAGACGCGGCGAATGAGCAATATATAACTCTCAAAAGGCAAAAGCAGCGGGCTTTCGGCATTAATGAAAGCCCGTTGTTTTTATATATCACCGCTTGACTAAGCAAGGAAATAAGCATAAAATGATTTTTACATATTTATTACGCCTTTTGCTTGACAAAGGTATTGACAAGTGCTAATATTGATAATTGCATTAGTAGCGTTACAATGCCGAACGAATGCACCGTGTTTCCCGTATTCTACACGAAACCGCCTGAAAAGGCAATGGTAAATTTGTGGGATGCGGCTTGCGCGGGGCAGGGCAAGGGCTTTAGCGTACTGACGCCAAGCAACATAAGGGGTGATAGCATTTATGGTGCATGAGGTGCAGATGGGTAAGCTGCGCAAGCGCATGAGCTTTTCCCGCATCGACGAGGTTTTGGAAATGCCCGACCTTATCGAAGTGCAGAAGAATTCATATAAACGCTTTTTGGATGAGGACCTGCGCGAGGTGCTCAACGATGTCAGTCCCATCACCGACTTCAGCGAAAACTTGGTGCTAGAGTTTGTGGACTATTCGCTAGACGAGGCCCCGAAAAACTCTGTTGACCGCTGCAAAGAGCGCGACATGACGTATTCAGCGCCTTTGAAGGTGTTTGTTCGCCTGAAGAACCGTGAAACCGGAGAAATTAAGGAATCCGAAGTATTCATGGGCGATTTCCCGCTCATGACCGACAACGGAGCCTTTATCATCAATGGCGCGGAGCGCGTCATAGTCAGCCAGCTTGTCCGTTCGCCGGGCGTGTACTATGTACGCACCATTGATAAGGCGGGCAAGTCACTTTATTCGACCACTGTCATCCCCAACCGTGGCGCTTGGCTTGAGTACGAAACAGACAGCAATGATGTTTTATGGGTTCGTATCGACCGTGCGCGCAAGCTGCCGATGACCGTTTTCCTGCGCGCTTTGGGATACGGAACGAACGAGCAGATTTTCAGTCTGCTCGGCGAGAACGAGCTTTTGAGCGAAACCATCAAGCGCGCCGACGACGCGACCAGCGAGCGCGAAGGTCTGCTTGAAATTTACAAGAAGCTGCGCCCCGGCGAGCCTCCCACGGAGGAGAGCGCCCGCACGCTTCTGCGCAGCCTGTTCTTTGACCCCAAGCGCTATGACCTTCTGCGCGTAGGCCGTTACAAGTTCAATAAGAAGCTTGCAATAGCTACCCGCATTCAGAACAAAATTCCTGCGGGCGATATTATCGACCCGCGCAGCGGCGAAGTTATCGCCGTAAAGGGCGAAACCATTTCGCACGAAAAAGCTTGGGCTATTCAGAACGCCGGCATCAACTCTGTTGATTTGCTTGTCGATGAAACGGTTGTCCGCGTAGTCGGCAACGATTTCGTCAACGCCGCCGAGTATCTGCCCTTTGACCCCAAGGAAGTCGGAATCAACGAGATGGTGCATCTGCCCACTCTTGTTGAAATCCTCAACTCCACCGAGGAGTCGGAGCTTAAGCGCACCCTGCGCGAGAATGTTTCCCGCCTTGTGCCTAAGCATATCATCATTGATGATATCGTTGCCTCCATCAGCTACCTGCTCGGTCTCAGCTATGAGATTGGCTTTACCGATGATATCGACCATCTGGGCAACCGCCGCCTGCGCTCCGTGGGCGAGCTGCTGCAGAACCAGATTCGCATCGGTCTTACCCGTCTTGAGCGCGTTGTCCGCGAGCGTATGGCTGTTCAGGATTCCAACGATGTGCGCCCGGGCGACCTTATAAATATCCGTCCGGTTTCGGCTGCAATCAAGGAGTTTTTCGGCTCCTCGCAGCTCAGCCAGTTCATGGATCAGCCTAACCCGCTTGCCGAGCTTACCCATAAGCGCCGTCTGTCGGCGTTGGGCCCCGGCGGCCTCAATCGTGACCGCGCAACCTTCGAGGTTCGCGACGTTCACTATTCGCATTATGCCCGCATATGCCCGATTGAAACGCCTGAAGGCCCGAACATCGGTCTTATCGGCTCGCTTGCAAGCTATGCGCGTATCAACGAGTATGGCTTTATCGAAGCGCCTTACCGCCGCGTTGATAAAACCACCGGCAAGGTCAGCGAGGACATCGTTTACATGACCGCCGACGAGGAAGATTTCTATAAAGTCGCTCAGGCTAACGAGCCTCTTGAGAGCGATGGTTCCTTCGTCAACGACCGCGTAACCGTCCGCGATAAGGCTGAAATTATTCAGGTTGATAAAAAGGATGTCGATTATATCGACGTAAGCCCCCGTCAGGTGGTTTCCGTCGCTACCGCAATGATTCCCTTCCTTGAAAACGATGACGCTACCCGCGCTCTGATGGGCTCCAATATGCAGCGTCAGGCGGTTCCGCTTCTTCGCCCCGAAGCGCCTATTATCGGCACGGGCATGGAGTTCAAGGCGGGTCATGACAGCGGCGTTGTAATTCTTGCCAAGGAAGACGGCTATGTTTCCAAGGTAAGCGCGAGCAACATCGAAATCAAGGGCGACGACGGCGAAACCCATAACTACAAGCTTCAGAAGTTCATCCGCTCCAATCAGGGCACCTGCATCAATCAGCGTCCTGTCGTAGACGCAGGGCAGCGCATTGAAAAGGGCGATTTGCTTGCCGACGGCCCCAGCACTGATAAGGGCGAAATCGGTCTTGGCAAAAACGTTCTGATTGGCTTCATGACTTGGGAAGGCTATAACTACGAGGACGCCGTTCTCATCAGCGAGAAGCTCGTCAAGGAGGACAAGTACACCTCCATCCATATTGAGGAATTCGAGTCCGAAGCGCGCGATACCAAGCTCGGGCCGGAGGAAATGACCCGCGATATTCCCAACGTCGGCGACGACGCGATTAAGGATCTTGACGAGGACGGAATTATCCGTATCGGCGCTGAGGTTCATGCGGGCGATATCCTTGTCGGCAAGGTAACGCCCAAGGGCGAAACCGAGCTTACCGCAGAGGAGCGTCTCCTGCGCGCTATTTTCGGCGAGAAGGCGCGCGAGGTTCGCGATACCTCCCTGCGCGTTCCCCACGGCGAGGGCGGCGTTGTTGTTGACGTAAAGCTCTTCACCCGTGAAAACAAGGATGAGCTTTCTCCCGGAGTCAATATGATGGTTCGAGTCTATATCGCCCAGAAGCGCAAGATAAGCGTCGGCGATAAAATGGCAGGCCGTCACGGAAACAAGGGCTGCATTTCGAGGATTCTGCGCGAGGAGGATATGCCTTTCCTTCCGGATGGCACTCCGCTTGAAATCGTTCTGAATCCTCTGGGCGTTCCTTCCCGTATGAATTTGGGTCAGGTTCTTGAGGTTCATCTCGGAATCGCCGCCAAGTCCCTTGGCTGGCATGTCGCTACGCCGGTTTTCGACGGAGCTACCGAGGAAGAAATCGAAGATTGTCTTGAGCAGGCGGGACGCCGCCGCGACGGTAAAACCATTCTGTTTGACGGTCGTACCGGCGAGCAGTTTGAGAATCCCGTAACGGTCGGCTATATGTACTTCTTAAAGCTCGGTCACATGGTTGACGATAAGATGCACGCCCGTTCTACCGGTCCTTACTCCCTCGTAACGCAGCAGCCTCTGGGCGGCAAAGCTCAGTTCGGCGGTCAGCGTTTCGGAGAAATGGAAGTTTGGGCGCTTGAGGCTTACGGCGCGGCTAATACCCTGCAGGAAATCCTGACCGTCAAGTCCGATGACGTTGTAGGGCGCGTAAAGACCTACGAAGCCATCGTGAAGGGGCAGAACATTCCGCAGGCGGGCGCTCCCGAGGCGTTCAAGGTTCTCATCAAGGAGCTTCAGGCGCTTGCGCTTGACATCAGGGTGCTTGACGAGAATAAGCAGGAAATCATCATCCGCGAGCTTGAGGATGAGGATATCGAGCCTATCGAGCATGAAAAGCATACCGCCGACGCTATTCAGGAAACTGAAGAAATCATGGTCGGCGCCGACGTGCCTGTCGATGATACTCTTGATGAGGAAGACTTCGACGACTTCGATATGGACGATGCTCTCGATGAGATATCTCTGGATACCGACGACGATAACGACCTGTAAGGCTTATCTCGTAAGCATTATCCGGAACTGACGAAATAGTAATTCATGGATTGCGAAGGGAGTGTACCCTTTTGTTTGAACTAAGCAACCTTGATTCCATTCAAATCGGCATGGCGTCTCCTGAAAAGATACTGGAGTGGTCTTACGGCGAGGTGCTGAAGCCCGAAACTATTAACTATCGCACGCTGAAACCCGAAAGAGACGGACTTTTCTGCGAGCGCATTTTCGGACCTACGAAGGACTGGGAGTGCAACTGCGGCAAGTACAAGCGTATGCACTACAAGGGCGTAATCTGCGATAAGTGCGGCGTTGAAGTCACCAAGAGCAAGGTTCGCCGCGAGCGCATGGGTCATATAACCCTTGCCGCTCCCGTAAGCCATATCTGGTACTTCAAGGGCATCCCCAGCAGAATGGGAATGCTGCTCGACATTTCGCCCAGAGCGCTTGAAAAGGTGCTGTATTTCGCTAATTTCATCGTTCTTGACCCCGGCGACACCGACCTTAAGCTGCATGAGCTGATTACCGACCAGCGCTACCGCGACACTCAGGCTAAGTACGGCAACGATTCCTTCCGCGCCGGAATGGGCGCTGAGGCTGTGCTGGAAATGCTCCGCGCGCTTGACCTTGAGAAGATTTCCGCCGAGCTTAAGGCCGAAATCGCCGTTCTCATCGAAAAGGAGCGCGACCGCGAGGTTGAAGGTCAGAAGCGCGCCCGCGCGATTAAGCGCCTTGAGGTTGTCGAATCCTTCCGTCAGAGCAATAACAAGCCTGAATGGATGATTATGACCGTCGTTCCGGTTATTCCGCCGGATTTGCGCCCTATGGTTCAGCTCGACGGCGGCCGCTTTGCCACCAGCGATTTGAACGACCTTTACCGCAGGGTAATCAACCGCAACAACCGCCTCAAGAGGCTGCTCGAGCTTGGCGCGCCTGATATCATCGTCCGCAACGAAAAGCGTATGCTTCAGGAAGCCGTTGACGCCCTTATTGATAACGGCCGCCGCGGACGCCCTGTTACCGGCCCCGGCAACCGCGCCCTCAAGAGCCTTTCGGATCTTCTGCGCGGCAAGCAGGGACGCTTCCGTCAGAACCTGCTCGGCAAGCGCGTCGACTATTCCGGTCGTAGCGTTATCGTAGTTGGCCCTGAGCTAAAGCTGTACCAGTGCGGTCTGCCCAAGGCGATGGCGCTTGAGCTGTTCAAGCCCTTTGTCATGGAGAGGCTTGTAACCCTCAAGATTGCGCATAACGTAAAGAGCGCCAAGCGCATGGTTGAGCGTATGCGCCCCGAGGTGTGGGATATTCTTGAAGGCGTAATCAAGGAGCATCCTGTGCTTCTTAACCGCGCTCCTACCCTTCACCGCTTGGGCATTCAGGCGTTCGAGCCTATTCTCGTAGAGGGCAAGGCAATCAAGCTCCATCCTCTCGTATGTACGCCTTTCAACGCCGACTTTGACGGCGACCAGATGGCTGTTCACGTCCCGCTCTCCATGTGGGCGCAGGCTGAGGCGCGCTTCCTTATGCTCGCCGCGAACAACATTCTCAAGCCTCAGGACGGCAAGCCGGTTATCTGCCCCACGCAGGATATGGTTATCGGCTGCTATTATCTGACCCTCGACCGTCCCGACGGCAAGGGCTCGGGCAAGATTTTCTCCTCGCCTGAGGAAGCTATGATGGCTTACCAGTGTGGAGAGCTTGCGCTTCAGTCGCCCATCAAGGTGCGCATAGCCCGCGAGTATGAGGGCAAAACCTACCGCCGCGTGATTGACTGCACCTTGGGTCTGCTCATCTTCAACGACGCGATTCCGCAGGATATGGGCTTTGTCGAGCGCAACACGCTTGACGACCAGTTCAAGCTTGAAATCAGCAAGCCTGTCGGCAAGAAGGAAATCGGTCAGATAGTCGATACCTGCTACCGCGTCCATCAGGGGCTTATTACCGCCCAGATGCTCGACCGAATCAAGTCGATCGGCTTCAAGTATTCCACCAGAGGCGCTATAACGGTATCCGTAAGCGATATCATAGTTCCTCCCGAAAAACCGGAAATGCTCGAAGCTGCCGATAAGCAGGTCAAGCAGATTGAAAAAATGTTCCGCCGCGGCGTTCTTTCCGAAAATGAGCGCTATGAGCGCGTTATCAAGCTATGGAACGAAACCACCGACGCTCTCAAGAAGCTTATTCTTCCGGGCTTTGGCAGATTCAATCCTGTCTACATGATGACGACCTCCGGCGCGCGCGGTTCTATCAGTCAGGTTTCCCAGCTTGCAGGTATGCGCGGACTCATGGCTTCTCCTTCCGGAAAAACCATCGAGCTGCCTATACGCGCAAACTTCCGCGAGGGTCTGTCGGTTCTTGAGTTCTTCCTTTCATCGCACGGCAGCCGCAAATCGCTGGCTGATACCGCGCTTCGTACCGCTGACTCAGGTTACCTTACCCGCCGCCTTGTCGACGTTGCGCAGGAGGTTATCGTTTGCGAAACCGACTGCTTCGCCAACAGGAACGAGAAGGTTCGCGGAATCGTCGTCAGCGACATCGTGAACGGCAAGCAGGTCATCGAGTCCATCGAGGATCGCGTTGTCGGACGCACTGCGGCTGAGGATATCTGCGACCCGAATACCGGCGAAATCATCGTCCATCTCAATGAAAACATCAACCATATCAAGGCTAAGGCAATCGCGAAAGCGGGCGTCAAGCAGGCTATGGTTCGCTCCATTCTTACCTGCCGCAATGAAAAGGGCGTCTGCGCAAAGTGCTACGGCACGAACCTTGCAACCGGCGGAGCCGTTGATATCGGCGAAGCGGTCGGTATCGTAGCTGCTCAGGCTATCGGCGAGCCGGGCACTCAGCTCACAATGCGTACCTTCCATACCGGCGGTATCGCGAGCGCGGAGGATATCACGCAGGGTCTTCCCCGCGTACAGGAGCTGTTCGAGGCGCGTAAGCCCAAGCGCGACGCGACTCTTGCTGAAATCAACGGACGCGTTTCCATAACGGAAAGCAAGCGCAAGCGCGAGCTTGTGATTACCGATGAGGAAGAGGGCGGACAGACTCGCAGCTATCCCATCACCTACGGCGCGCGCCTCAAGGTTGAGGCGGGTCAGATGGTGAAGGCGGGCGACGAGCTTACCGAAGGCTCAATCAATCCTCATGACTTGCTCCGCATTCTCGGACTCAAGGCTGTTCAGGACTACCTCGTCAAGGAAGTCGTTTCCGTCTACCGTATGCAGGGCGTTGCGATAACCGATAAGCATATCGAGGTTATCGTCCGTCAGATGCTCCGCAACGTCCGCGTTGAGGATAACGGAGATACCGAGCTTCTGCCCGGCGGTCTTGTCGACATCTTCCGCTTTGATGAAGCGAACGCGAAAACGATTATGGCTGGCGGTCGTCCTGCGGTAGGCAAGCGTATTCTTCTTGGTATCACCAAGGCGTCCCTTGCGACTGACAGCTTCCTTTCCGCCGCGTCCTTCCAGGAAACCACCCGCGTGCTCACCGACGCCGCTATCAAGGGCAAGGTTGACCCGCTGGTCGGACTCAAGGAGAACGTGCTTATCGGTAAGCTGATTCCTGCCGGTACCGGTATGCGCCGCTATCGCGACATCGAAATCCACGAAGCTTACTGAGCAAAGTAAATACCACACAAGGGCGCTGACGGATAAAACCGGCGGCGCCTTTTTACTGCTGAAACCGCCTATCGCGCCGACGACATCGTGCATTTCAATCGGGCGTATACAACAGGAGAAAGCAAAATACATGATAATATATAGGAATCCGTTGCTGTGTGAATATTGAAATGACTTTGTCCTTACGCAAAAAAGGCAGCCTGTCATCATGGCAGACTGCCCTTTGAGCAAGCATAGGAGTCAACGCGTTGCTCTATTTATGTAAAGTCATCTTTCTACAACAACGGTAAGCAGAATTAAATCATCGTTGCCTGTGTTTGCAATGCTGTGTTCGGAACCTTTTTTGCAGATGTGACAAGTGTCGGGAGCAAGCTTTTCTTCCTGACCGTCGCAGACGGCTTTTCCGTTTCCGGACAGGACATAGTTTATATCATCGCTGGTTTCGTGTCTGTGCAAGCCGATAGAACCGCCTGCATGGATGGTGCAGGGAATAATCTTTCCTTGCTCATCCATATACATTTTTGCTGTCATTGCGCCTGTTCCGTTGTTCATTCCGGGTATCGTTATTTCCCTTGATTCGTTGAAATCAATAAGCATTCTCTGCCTCCGAAAATTCTACTTTATAAGCTGCTTCAGATGATAGCATATATCATTTGCTGCGGCAAGCGGCAAACCAAAGCTAATATAAGCATAAAACCGGCGCAGCCTAATATGAGCCGCGCCGGTTTAATATGTCCATGAGGCGTATCGCAAGCCCTGCGCATTAAGCGTCAATGCCTGCGTGATAAAGCTCGTTAAGTCGCCGTTTTCGCGCAAAGCCCTTAATGCGCAAGCAGATACGGCTGCTCGGCGCAGCCCTTTTCCGAATCAAACGGGCTGAGGGTTATGCTGCTGTCCTCCTGCATATAGGCGATAACGCTGTCCGCCTGCTCGCCCGTAACCAGAATCGGCGAGTAATCGTTGACGGGGGAAATGCTGCTTGTATATGCGGGATAGATGGTCACCTGCTGTCCCATGTACTCGCCGTCGTCCGCAAAATCGAGCCTTACGCCCAAAACCATGGACTCCAGAGAGGTTCTTTCGTTATCATAGGTGCGGCGCTTGAGATAGAAATTGCCGCCGAAGCAGAAGTTGCCCAGACCGTAGAATATATAGCGGTTCTTGTAAATATCTGCGCCGAGAACCACGTGGGCATGATGCATTATTACCAAGTCCGCGCCGGCGTCAATCGCATACTCTGCCGAGCGCGTCTGGCGCGTCGTGCGAATGGACGCGTATTCCGAGCCCATGTGGATTGAAACGACAACCGCGTTTCCGCCGTTTGCCTTGAATTCGGCGATGGATTCGCGCATCGCCCTTTTGTTGACGTCAAAATAATCGGAGGCAAGCCCGTAAAAGGCAATCTTGATGCCGTCCTTTTCGTAGTAGTATACGTTTGATTCCTCAAAATAGTTGATTCCGACGGCGTCCAGCGCCTCTTTTGTGCGGGTAAGACCGCCGTCGCCGTAATCGTAGGTGTGGTTGTTGGCAAGGTTAGCCAGCTCGATGCTTCCGTTTGTCAGTATCTGCGCGTATTCTGCGGGCGCGCGGAAGTTGTAGGTTTTTTTGCGCTTGCCTGTGCGAACGTCCGAAAGAACGCATTCAACGTTCGCAATGGTCAAATCGTCCTTTTCGAGCAGCGCCTTTACATTCTTGAACGGATATTCATAGCCGTTGTTAGTAATATATGACATGAAGGATTCGGGATAGCCCTTCATATCCTCATTGCAGGCGAGCGTGCAGTCGCCCACAAAATTGAAATTCAGCGATTTGTCCGCGAGCGCGGCTGAGGGAAGCAGAAGCACCAGAGCCATCATGATTATGAGCGCTTTTTTCACGTTATTTCCTTTCGAATGCGTTTTGTTTTTGCCGGTATCTGCTCCGGCACTTGAACGCCTGCTACTATTCTAAATTGTAGGGCATGGAAAAGCAAGTTAATTTTTCTTTTGGATAAGGAGAAAATTTCTGAAAGGATGAAAATATAAAAGGATTTTTCTTGTGAATATAGAAAATATCCTTATTCGACAGCGCGCCTTATTGCTGTGCGCGCGTATATGGAGGTTATGACAATGACGATTACCAAGGTTGATGAGGGCGGAGTATTGAAGCTTTCCTTGGAGGGCCGCCTTGATACAGGCACCGCGTCTCAGCTTGAGGATGAGCTTGGAATCTCTCTTGCTGACCATAAAGAGCTTGAGCTTGATTTTTCCCAGCTCACCTATCTTTCTTCCGCCGGACTCCGCGTGCTTCTCGCCTCCCAGAAGAAGATGAACGAGCGCAAGGGCACTATGGTTGTCGAGAATGTTAACGATACCATAATGGAAGTGTTCGAGATTACCGGCTTTACCGATATTCTGACGATTAAGTAACGCCGAAGGCTTTATGCTATGTCAAAGCGGCATACGCAAAGATTCGTTTGGTATAATAAGCAGAGGAGTCGTCTGAATTTGCGGCGCCTCTGCTTGTTGTTTGCGTTTAAGTATGATATTATCTGTATGTTGCGGAGCCGTCCGCTGAAGCCGACTACCCCTTGATTGCTTTCTGAACGAAGGAGGGATAACGTTGCAGGACTGCTCCTTGAGTAGCATACTTAGGTTTGACGATTTGAAGCTTTTGTCACTTGCGCAGGAGGACGAGCCTCAGGTGCTTTGCGTCCCCGCGGAACTCAGCGAGCTTGACGGCGTTATCTCGTTTATCGAGGAAAAGCTTGAAGGAATGGAGTTCCCGATGAAGGCGGCAATGGCGTTTTCAATAGCCGCCGAGGAAATCTTCGTCAATATCGCTCATTACGCCTACAAGGGAAAAAATGCCGGCAGCCGAAAAGCGTGGGTTATTTTCCGCGCAACCGGCGGCGACTATGCGCACGTTACCTTTGTGGACGAGGGAATTCCCTACGACCCGCTCGCAAGACCCGACCCTGATGTTTCGCTCGCGGCGGAGGAAAGGGATGTGGGCGGTCTTGGAATCTTTATGGTCAAAAAGTCAATGGACAGCGTTGTTTACCGCAATATTGACGGCAGGAACAGGCTTACAATATCAAAACGCCGCGCATAACGGATAGAATATAGGAGTGGATTATATGCTTGACATCAATCTTTTGCGTACTGAGCCTGACAAGGTCAAGGAGAACATCAAAAAGAAATTCCAGATGGAAAAACTGCCGCTCGTGGACGAGGTTATCGAGCTTGACAAGAAGAACCGCGACGCGAAAATGCAGGGCGATACGCTCAGAAACAAGCGCAAGGTGATTTCCAAGCAGATTGGCGCCCTGCTCGCAAAGGGCGAGAAGGAAGCAGCGGAAAAGGTCAAGCTTGAGGTTGCGGAGATTGCCGAAAAGCTTGAGGAGCTTGAAAAGAACGAGGAGGAGTATACGCAGGAAATCAGAAAGCGTATGCTCGTTATCCCGAATATCATCGACGATTCCGTTCCTGTCGGCAAGGACGACAGCGAGAATGTCGAGGTTGAGCGCTTCGGCGAGCCGTTTGTTCCCGATTTTGAAATCCCGTATCATGTGGAAATCATGGAGCGCCTTAACGGAATCGACCTTGACAGCGCACGCCGCGTCAGCGGAAACGGCTTCTATTATCTTATGGGCGATATCGCGCGCCTTCAGTCCGCAATCCTTTCCTACGGCAGGGATTTCATGATTGACAGAGGCTTTACCTACTGCATTCCGCCTTTCATGATTCACGGCGACGTTGTTACCGGCGTTATGAGCTTTGCAGAAATGGAAAACATGATGTATAAGATTGAGGGCGAGGATCTTTATCTTATCGGCACGAGCGAGCACAGCATGATTGGCAAGTTCATCGACACGATTATTGATGAAAACGATTTGCCCAAAACCCTTACAAGCTATTCGCCCTGCTTCCGCAAGGAAGTCGGAGCGCATGGAATCGAGGAGCGCGGAGTATACAGAATTCATCAGTTTGAAAAGCAGGAAATGATTGTCGTCTGCAAGCCGGAGGACAGCATGGCGTGGTTTGAAAAGCTGTACATGAATACGGTTGATTTCTTCCGCTCGCTGGATGTTCCCGTTCGCACGCTTGAGTGCTGCAGCGGCGATTTGGCGGATTTGAAGGTCAAGTCGCTCGACGTTGAGGCGTGGTCGCCCCGCCAGAAGAAGTATTTCGAGGTCGGCTCCTGCTCGAACCTCGGCGACGCGCAGGCTCGCAGGCTGCAAATCCGCGTTAAGCGCGACGACGGCTCGAAGTATTTTGCGCATACGCTCAATAACACCTGCGTTGCGCCCCCGCGTATGCTCATCGCCTTCCTTGAAAACAATCTCGAAAAGGATGGGCGCGTCCGCATTCCGAAGCCGCTCAGGATGTATATGGGCGGCAAGGAGTATATCGGCTGAGCCTTCGGCGCGCCTGAAAAATTGCGATATATGGTTATCAAAAAAGCCCGCGTAAGCGGACTTTTTTGTTTTACCAATTAGGAAATCAGTTTATTTTCCCTGCGCCTCCAGCCATTCAACCTGCCTCTTTAAGCCGTCGCGTAAATGCGTTGCAGGAAGCGGAAGGCGCGCGCTTTTCAGCTTTTCGAGCGAATAGGCGCGCTCGCAGAGATGACCGCTGTATTCGGGATGCTTTTCAAGGTAGCCGTCAAGCGGGATTTCCTCAATCGAAACGGGCGTTCCGATTATGCTGCCGAGAATGCGGAAATACTCTGCGTTTGTGACGATGTCAGGGCCGCCTATGCAGAAGATTTGATTTACTGCTCGGCTTTCATCTGCCGCGGCAAGCATATCAAGCACCAAATCGTCCATATAAATCGGGTGTATCAGGAATTTGCCGCCGCCGACAAGCCTGAGCGGTTTCCCCGCCCTGATATGCTCAATTAAGTCCTTCTGTCTGGAATGCTCTGGATAGCAGCCAACCTGCGAGCCGGGACCGAAAATGTGTCCCGGGCGGAAAATCGTCCACGAAAGCCCGCTGCCCGCGCTGTTTATGAATTCAAGCTCCATCCGCCTCTTGTGGTCGCCGTAGCCGCCGTCGCTCATGTATTCATCCGCTTCCTCTGCCTGAGGATTAGTTTTATGCGCGGGATTATATACCGAGTCGGTTGAAATAATCACGGCGCGCCTGACGAACGGCGGCAGCACCTTCAAATCTATTGCCGCGTCGTTTTCCGTCCGGCAGGTACAGTCGATTACAGCGTCCCAATGCTCGCCCACCGCTGCAAGCGCTGCCCTTAGCGCGTTTTCGTCCGTCCTGTCCGCGGTAATCGGGTGCGCGCCGTCGGGAATCGGGCGCAGCCCGCGTGTGACAGTCCATACCTCATGCCCTTTTTCCATAGCGATTACGCTCGCGCGCCCGCTTACAAATCCGCTTCCGCCAAGAATAAGCAGTTTCATTTTAGCCCCTCCGTAAAACGCTCAAATATCTGTCTTTACTCATTATATAACGTTTTACTTTTGTTTCAACTCCCTATTTGCAAGTATCGCGTTTTGGCTGCCCGCTCGCAATTTGCTTATGCCGCTCAGCTTGCGAAAACGCGCATTGCTTCTGTAAGCACAAATGACAGATTCTGTGCGCCGCTTGCGTATTGCATCCAAAATCGGTCTTGCGAATAACTGAATCGTGTGATATACTTCATAAGCGCTTAATCGGCGCCTGATTTTTGTCTCCGTAGCTCAGCAGGATAGAGCGTTCGCCTCCTAAGCGAAAGGCCGCGCGTTCGAATCGCGCCGGGGACGCCAGCTGAAAAAGCAGCCGTGCTTTGGATTTTTCCGAAGCGCGGCTGTTTTATTAGTTATCAGCTTTTGTATGTCCCGACTGCGTCTGCCTGCAATACGCTTGTATATTTTGCCGGAATAACGGCAGCAATCAGCAAAAGCTTTTAATTTCGCCGCCGCAGTGCGGGCAGAGGTTCCCGTAGGTCATGCTGTTTAACCTGAACTCCCTTGGCGAGAAATGCTTGTCGCAGGACAAACAGACGTAGACGGTTGTGTCTCCACCTCCCGATGCGCCCGATGCCGCTTCGTCCGTAACCGGCTCGATTTCCGTTATGTCGTTTTTCGTTTCGTTCTTGCTCATTGTTTTCTCCTTCCCGCGTCGTGGCTGCCTGCAAAGCCGTATTGCTTTTGTATACATTGATATACGAATTTGAGGTTTCGTTATCCTGCCCTGAATGCTTGGCGCTCAGTATTTTTCCCGCCGTCTGCTTCTTTGAGCGCGGGGCGGATTGCGTATGAAAGCCAAATATGGTACAATATATCGTATGTTTGCGCGCAGGCGTTTATTTGCGCGCGCACGCTTGGCTTTATTGTATATTCGGAATGGAGTGTATATATGGCGCAGGATTACACCGCACAAAGCATACAGGTACTGGAAGGGCTGGACGCTGTCAGAATGCGACCCGGAATGTATATCGGCTCAACGGGCAGCAGAGGTCTGCATCATTTGCTGTGGGAGATTGTAGACAACGCCATCGACGAGGCGAGCAACGGCTATGCGAGCGAGGTTGCCGTAACGCTTTATCAGGACGGAAGCGCGGAAGTTCGGGATAACGGTCGCGGGCTTCCCGTGGACGAGCATCCGACACTGCACGTTTCGGGCGTTGAGGTCATATATACAAAGCTTCACGCGGGCGGAAAGTTCAACAACAAGAATTATAACTATTCCGGCGGTCTGCACGGAGTGGGCGCTTCCGTCGTAAACGCTCTCAGCCGCTGGGTCATCGTCGATTCCTACGTCGGCTGGGCGCATTGGCGAATATCCTTTGAAAGTGTTCTTGACGAAAAAACCGGCAAGATTATTTCGGGCAGGGTGAAGGATCCTCTTACCAAAATCGGCAACTCGCGCAAGAAGGGCACGACTGTGCGCTTCCTGCCGGACGACAGGGTTTTTGAGGAAAAAAGCTTCAACGGCGAGCAGGTTGCGCGCCGCCTGCGCGAGCTTGCTTATCTCAACAAGGGTCTGCACATTTCCTTTATGGACGAGAGAATTTCCGACCCCGAAAAGCGCGAGCAGGATTTTTATTACGAGGGCGGGATTATCGACTACGTAAAATATATGAATCAGGACAAAACCGTTTTGCATGATAACCCCATATATCTTGAGGGCGAGCAGAACGGAACAATCGTCAGGGCTGCAATCCAGTATACCGACGATTATTCGGACAACGTGTTTTCATACGTAAACAACATTCCGACAGCCGAAGGCGGAACGCACGAAACGGGCTTCAAGGCGGCGTACACAAAGGCGATGAACGATTATGCCCGAAAGGTCGGCGCGCTCAAGGAGAAGGATGTGAACCTCTCCGGCGAGGATTTCCGCGAGGGCATGACCTGCGTTCTGATAACGATGGTGAAGAACCCGCAGTTTGAAGGGCAGACGAAGGGGCGGCTCGGCAATACCGAGGTAAGACCCATCGTTGAAAGCATCGTTTCGGAATGCCTTTACCGTTATCTTGAGGATCTCAAGAATCAGGATGTCGGAACGCTTATAGTCGAAAAGGCGGTCAAGGCGGCTAAAGTGCGCGAGGCGGCGCGCAGCGCGCGCGATACGGCGCGGAAAAAGAACGAGCTTGAAACCGCTCCGCTTGTCGGAAAGCTTTCCGCAAGCACGGGCAAGCGCCCGCAGGATAACGAGCTGTTCATAGTTGAGGGCGATTCGGCAGGCGGCAGCGCAAAGCAGGGGCGCGACAGGCGCTTTCAGGCAATCCTTCCTCTGCGCGGGAAGCCGCTCAACGTAGAGAAGAAGCGGATTGACCAGGTGCTTGCAAACGACGAATTCCGCTCCGTCATAACCGCTCTGGGCACGGGAATCAGCGAGGATTTCACGCTTTCGAGCCTTAAATACTACAAGGTTATAATCCTTTCGGATGCCGACCAGGACGGCGCTCATATCCGCGCAATCCTTCTGACCTTCTTCTACCGCTATATGCGCGAGCTTGTTTCGTCCGGTCATGTTTATATCGGAATGCCTCCGCTCTACCGCGTTCAGCGCGGCGATAAGCTCCGGTACGCGTATGACGATAAGGAGCTGAAGGAAATCCTGAAAGGGCAGGGCAAGGGCTACACGCTCCAGCGCTATAAGGGTCTTGGCGAGATGAATCCCGAGCAGCTCTGGGAAACCACGATGAACCCTGAAAACAGAAAGCTTATGCAGGTTACTTGCGAGGACGCGGCTCAGGCTGAAAAGATGATTACCGTCCTGATGGGCGACAAGGTTGACCCGAGGCGCGATTATATCGCGGCTCACGCGGATTTCAACCGCAAGGATGATTTTGAGCAGCACGCCGTTAAGGGAGGCGATTTGAATGCCTAAAAAGCCGACGCCGGTTCCGGTTAAGCCGCATGACGAGATTATCACGGCAGACCTTGGCGACGTAATGCACATGAGTATGCTCCCGTATGCGGAGCACGTTATTCTGGAGCGCGCGCTTCCCAGCGTTGAGGACGGCTTGAAGCCCGTTCAACGCCGAATCCTTTTCACAATGCAGGAGCTTGGGCTTGCGCCCGATAAGCCGCACAGAAAGAGCGCGCGTATCGTCGGAGACTGCTTGGGTAAATATCATCCGCACGGCGACAGCTCGGTTTACGACGCAATGGTTCGCCTTGCGCAGCCTTATTCCATGAGCGAAACGCTTGTCGACGGGCATGGCAACTTCGGCTCGATTGACGGCGACAGCGCCGCTGCAATGCGTTATACAGAGGCGAGAATGACGCCGCTGGCAATGCAGATGCTCCGCGATTTGGATAAGGACACTGTTCCTTTCCATCTCAATTTCGACGATACCTTAAAGGAGCCGGATTTGCTTCCCGCAAGGTTTCCGAACCTTCTTGTAAACGGCGCGTCCGGAATCGCGGTCGGGCTTGCAACTAACATACCTCCGCACAATTTTTCGGAGAGCATCCACGCGGTTATGGCGCAGATTGAAAACCCCGACATAACTCTTGACGAATTGATGAAGTACATTCCCGCTCCGGATTTCCCGACGGGCGGCGTGCTGATTGACACTCCCGACATCCGCCTCGGCTATGAAACCGGACGGGCAAAGATTACTCTGCGCTCAAAGGTGCATATTGAGGACGGACCGGCAGGCAGAAAGCTGCTTGTTATAACGGAAGTGCCGTATCAGGTTCCGAAAGCGGCAATGCTCGAAAAGATTCTCAAGCTCAGCGAGGAAAGAAAGAACATTCTCGGCGGAATCTATGACATCCGCGACGAGTCGGACAGAACGGGGCTTCGCGCCGTTATCGAGCTGAAGCGTGATACGGACGCGCAGAAGGTGCTCAATTACCTTTATAAATACAGTGATTTGCAGGTTACTTTCGGCGTTAACATGGTTGCCATCGCGGACGGAAAGCCTATTCAGATGGGTCTCAAGACCATGATAGCCTATTTCATCAAGCATCAGGAGAACGTTATCCGCCGCCGCACCGCTTATGAGCTTGACCAGGCAAAGGCGCGCAGGCATATACTGGAGGGCTTGATGATAGCCGTCGATAATCTCGACGAGGTTATCAAGCTTATCCGCGCCAGCAAGTCCGTCAAGGAAGCGAAGGAAGGCTTGATGAAAACCTTCGCGCTTTCCGATATTCAGGCTCAGGCGATTCTGGATTTGCGCCTGCAGCGCCTGACGGGGCTTGAAATTCTCGCGCTCCGCAAGGAGTATGCCGAGGTGCTCAAGCTGATTGACAAGCTGGAGGGGATTCTCAAGAGCGAAAAGAAGCTGCTCAAGCTGATTTCCGACGAGCTTGCCGAAATCCTCGAAAGCTATGGCTCGCAGAAGCGCCGCACGGAAATAATCAAGGAAACCGCGGCTAAAATCGAGCTGCCCGAGGAAATTCGCGAGCCGGAGGACGCCGTGCTACTCGTGAACCGCGCCGGTCAGTTCAAGCGCCTTGCGCCGAAAACTTACGACAAATTGCGCGAGCAGGAGCCGGAGGGCGACGATGCCGAGCCGCTGTTCATCTCGCGCACGAAGGATGACGCAACGCTGTACCTGATAACGAATCTCGGCTTCTGCTATCCGCTTTCGGCGTCGCAGCTGCCCGAGGTTTCCCGCGCGAAGGAGAGGGGCGTAACGCTTGCCGGCCTTGTAAAAGAGCTGGAGGCAAACGAAACGGTTGTCGCCTATCTGTCCGTGCGTCCGGGAGAGCTTCAGAATATGAACGACTTGCTGTTCTTTACAAAGAACGGCTTGGTAAAGCGCAGTGCTGCGCCTGACTATGACCTGCGCCGTCAGAAGCGCTTTACGGCGCTCTCGCTAAAAAAGGGCGACGAGCTTGCGGCGGTTCGCACTGTCGAGCTTGACAGGGATGTGCTTATAATCTCGCGCAAGGGCTTTGCGATTCGCTTTGAAAGCGGGCTTGTCCCCGTAATGGGCAGAACGGCTGCCGGCGTAAAGGGAATGAGCCTTGATGCCGGGGACGAGGTAATGTCCGTTATAATGCTCTCAAACGGCGGCTCAGTGCTGCTGATGACGGATAAGGGCTATGCAAAGCGCCTTATGCCGCTTGATTTTGAGGCGCAGAACAGGGGCGGAAAGGGCGCGAGGGTATTCCCGATTAACAAAAACGCCGTCAACGGAAACGAGCTTGCCGCCGCCGTCTATATCGAAGCCGCCTGCACCCTTGTCGTAACGCAGGCGCACGGCACGAAAACCCCGATAGGCTCAGACGAGGTCGCGCTCTGCTCGCGCTCCGATAAGGGCAGACCCTGCGTTATGGCGCTTATGGACGATGTTGTAACGGGCATAGCGATTAAGTAAGCGGCACTGCTGCGGGGCGATTCCCTTTGGCAAAGTAAAATTTCCCGCGTGTAGGTTTGTCAAACATCTTGGACAGTGAAGTATTCACGAAGGAACTCCCTAGGGGAAGCCCAGTGGAGAGGGCGCATCGGCATGTTGTTGCTACGACTTTGGTGCACAGCTAGCTGTGCACC